>NZ_CP151080.1:2295000-2997500 GCF_050821495.1 Ottowia caeni
GCAATGATCTCTGAACTTGAATCGGTAGTGCGTTCTTCCGCGATTATGGCTTCGCAACTTTCCAGTTGCCGCCCACGCCGTCCCCAGTCTTGTCGCCTGGCTTGGCATCCTTGACGAAGTAATAGAGTGGCTGGCCTTTGTAGGCCCACTGCCTTTTGCCATCGGTGCGAATGATGATGTTGTAGTCGCCCATCGGGGTCGCCGTCGCGGTCACGTCAAGCGGGGGCCAGTTCTTCGCGCACGTGTCGTAGCACGCAGAAGCACCGCTGCCCTTGGCATCCTTGCTATAGAAATACAGCGTCTTTCCGGTCGGGCCGATCAAGGTGCCGTCTGCCGCCTGGGTCGGTGTGCTGGGCGCCTTGGAGGAGGGCGAGGTGCCCATGCTGCTGCAGCCTGCAAGCACGGCAGCAGTGCCAAGAGCGATCAAGGCAAATTTCATGATTTTCTCCATGGATTGAAAGACGGTTCCAGTGTAGCCATGGAGGTTACAAAATGATGTCTGATTGATGGCAACTTAATGAGTTTAATGTATCGGTTGGCTACATCGGGTGTGGTTTATTTTTTGATGCAATCTGGAAGTTCTGTCATTTCATGAGTCAATTATTAATAAAAAAATAATCTAAAATAGGTAATTTAATACTTTAGAAGCAATAAGCGTCACATTTGAACCAAGTTTATCGAGTCGGCCGCGCAAGGTGTTATGCAGAGGTTCCCCTGGTCACGCTCTTTGACTTCGTGAATAAATATCTCTCGCTGATTGGATCGGTCCTGATAAAATTTTTTCTAATTGAAAACGCAAAAAAAGTTGCAGATAGGGGAGTCATGAAAATTGTTCGCGTATTTCTGATCACGGTCGGCCTGTTAATGGGCTGGGTTTCCGCATTCGGTCAAACCTCGGTCAATCACAACTACAACACGGGGCAGGTCACCTACACACTCAATTCAGGGCCGGACACCGCCTATTTCAATTACTACGACGTCGGCGGACCAGCAGGGCTCTATTACAACTCCGGCAACGCTGCAAACAGTGTCGTTACCTTCGTTTCTGCACCTGGTACAACCATCGACGTAACCTTTAGCCCCCTCTCGATTGAAGAATGGTGGGACGCGCTCTACATCTTCGACGGGACTAGTACGGCAGCAACCCAGATCAGTTCAGGCAATGGCCCCTCGTTCTGTAGTGGGGTGCCGGGAGCGTGGTGGGGAACAGGGTTACCCGGCAACGCCGGGCCGGGTCTTGTTCGATCTACCGGTAACTCTATTACGTTTGCTTTTTGTACCGATGGGTCAGTGGTTCGTCCTGGCTGGGCCGCCGTGGTACGTACTACGCAGGCCCTTGTCCTGACCAAGACTGTGGGCACGACCCCAGGGGTGTGCGCACCTACCAGCAGTATTTCAGTAGACTCTGGGACGACCGTGTACTACTGCTACACGGTCACAAACGTCGGCACCACCACTGCAAGCACCCATTCTTTGGTCGACGATCAACTCGGCACCATTTTCAGTGGTCTGAACCACACTTTAGCGCCTGGGGCCAGTATCGACACCGTCACGCTGGGTTTGAGTGTCCCAGTCGTCATCAGCACCACCACCACCAACACTGCTACCTGGACCTCAGGAAGTTTGTCGGCCAGTGCCAGTGCCGCGGTCACGGTCCCTACCTACAACGTAACGGCCGCGGTCAACGACCCGTTGGGTGGGAGTGCCTCTTGCGATCCTGCGAGCGTGCTGTCTGGTAGCAGCAGCACCTGCACCGCCTCTGCAAATGCGGGATATGTGTTCACAAGTTGGGCGGGCGACTGCAGTGGCACTGACCCAGTCTGTACCCTGAGCGGTATCACCTCCGACAAATTGTCCACGGCCAATTTCGCTCAGGCCTTCAATGTTGCAGTGAGCGTAGACGACCCCGCCAGCGGCAGCGTTACCTGCGAGCCGCCGACGGTTCCCTCCGGCGGCAGCAGTGTTTGCACCGCGACTCCCAGCATGGGTTACCTGTTCAACTCTTGGTCTGGAGACTGCTCAGGCACGAATCCGGTCTGCATCTTGGAGAACGTCACAGCCGACCGCACCGTCGCGGCCAGCTTCCGCCGGGCTGCCGCTGAAATACAAGCTGTACCCACGCTGGAAGCCTGGGGGCTGATGTTGTTGTCTGGCTTGTTGGGGTGGTTGGCTTGGCGTCGCCGCGCGGCCTGAGGCTGACTTGTCGGGATTTCGAACGCCAGAACCCAATAAGCGCCCAGAAGCGGGTTTCGGCCCGCTTTTCTGGTTTTAGGCTAAGGAAAAGTCTGAAGCCGCAGTGCAGTCCCGCTTAAGATGAAGCAAATTACAAGAATTTGTTTCTGACGCATGCTGGCCAGCCTAATCAATAACGTCGCCTTTCTGGTCGCCTTGGTAGCCGCCGGACAAGTGGTGATTTCGCACGGGTACAAGAAGCCAGAGAACCGGCAACTGGTACTCGGCTTCTTGTTCGGAGGCGTGGCCATGCTCGGCATGGCCAACCCGTTCACGTTGCTGCCCGGGGTTATTTTTGATGGGCGAACCATCGTCTTGACTGTGGCCGGCGTCGTGGGTGGAGGCGTATCGGCTGTGGTTGCTGCAGTTATGGTGGCGTTCTATCGTTATGAAATCGGCGGCAGCGGCACTGCGGTTGGCATCACGGTCACCTTCTTGTCGGCTTGTCTGGGTGTGCTTGCCCGAGCATGGTGGAGCCGACGTCAGCGAAGCCCGTTGTGGTTCGACTATGTGGCGCTGGGGGTTGCGGTGCAACTAATGCAGCTGGCAGCTTTTACCCAGATCCCGAACGGGGCAGGGTATGCCTTCATTGAGCGAGGCTGGTGGGCGCTCCTGACGTTCTACCCGCCTGCCACCATGCTGCTGTGTCTGATGTTTCGCAACTTCGAGCGTCAACTTCTCGACAAAGCTGCGCTGCAAACCGCTCAGGAGGCACGTATCGCCGAAGAAAGGGCCAGCCTGCAGCGGTTTCACGCCTATTTTGACTATTCGATCGTAGGGCTGGCGATCACTAGCCCCAACAAGGGCTGGCTCGAAGTAAATGACGCTCTCTGTGAAACCTTGGGTTATTCGCAGGAAGAGTTCGCCCGATTGACCTGGGATCAGGTCACCCACCCCGATGACCTGGCAGCTGAGTTGGTGCAGTTTGAGCGCATGCTGGCTGGCGAGATCGAGAGCTACACGATGGACAAGCGGTTCATCCACAAGCATGGACACTGGGTGTATTCGCGTTTGGCGGCCAGTGCCGTGCGCAAGCAAGACGGTAGCCTTGATTACGCGCTCGCTATGGTGGAAGACATCAGCGACCGGATGCTTGCCGAGACCGAGCTGCGCCACGAGAAGCAGTTTTCGGAAGAGACCCTTAATGCCCTCCCGGGCGTCTTCTATATGTTCGACTCGAGAGGGCGCTTCGTGCGCTGGAATCGCCAGTTCGGGCAGATCACCGGCTACACCGACTCAGAGCTCGCGCAAATGAAAGGACGGGACTTCTTCACCGGCGACGACCAGCGCCGAATGGAGGAGAGTATGGGGAAAGCCTTCAGCGAGGGTGCGGCAGACGTGGAGGCCCACTTTCGCACCAAAGAAGGGCAACTGCTGCCGTATCTCTTTACTACTCAACGCACCACGATTGGCGAGTATGCCTATCTGCTGGGCGTGGGAGTAGACATCAGTGAGCGACAGCAAATTCAGCAAACCCTTGAGATCGAGCGGGCGCATCTTCGCACCCTGATCAACGCCATACCTGATCTGGTCTGGCTCAAAGATGTCGATGGTCGATACCTCTCCTGCAACCGGGAATTCGAGCGTTTCTTCGGTGCACCCGAGCGAGACATTCTCGGGAAAACCGACCACGATTTCGTACCTGCTGCACTTGCCGACAAGTTCCTCCAGAACGACCAGGACGCCATGGAGGCTGGGGAGCCTATTCGATACGAGGAATGGATCACCTACCTCAGCGACGGCCGGCGGATTTTGCTGGAAACCACCAAGTTGCCGATGCGCACGAGGGACGGTCATCTGGTGGGAGTGCTGGGTGTGGGGCATGACATCACCGAACGGCAACTGCACCAGCAGCAACTAGAGCATATTGCCCACTTCGACACCCTCACTGGCTTGCCTAACAGGGTTTTGCTGGCCGACCGGATGCGTCAAGCTTTGGCCCAAGCAGAACGGCGCAAGACCACGCTGGCCATCGCCTACCTGGACCTTGATGGCTTCAAGACCATCAACGATCGCTACGGCCATGATGTTGGCGACCGCCTCTTGAAGGCGCTGGCCGTTCGCATGAAGCATGCGCTGCGGGAGGTAGATACGCTGGCACGTCTGGGCGGCGATGAGTTCGTCGCGATTTACCTGGATCTAACCAGCGCGCATGCCGCCTTGCCGCTACTGTCTCGACTGCTTGCCGCCGTTTCGGAGATGATTCAGATTGATGGCATCTCCGTGAAAGTGTCGGCTAGCCTGGGCGTGACCTACTACCCGCAAGACGACGCGATCGACGCCGAGCAGTTGCTGCGCCAGGCTGACCAGGCGATGTATCAGGCCAAGCAGATGGGTAAAAACCGTTACCACGTCTTTGATGCAGCGCACGACCGCAGTGTGCGTGGCCGCCACGAAGAGTTGGAGCGACTGAAGAGGGCTCTTCAGGAGCGTGAGTTCGTGCTGTACTACCAGCCGAAGGCAAACATGCGTACGGGAGAAGTGCTGGGTGTCGAAGCCTTGATCCGGTGGCAGCACCCGGAACGCGGATTGCTCCCGCCCTCCGCCTTCCTGCCTCTTTTGGCGGATCAACCCCTGGCCATCGACCTGGGTGATTGGGTGCTCGATACCGTCATGACCCAGATCGAAGTGTGGAAGACCGCCGGGTTGAAACTCCAGGTCAGTGCCAACATCGACGCCATCCATTTGGAGCAGCCTAATTTTGTCGATCGGCTTCGTGCCCTCAAGACCGCGCACCCCTTGGTTGCTGCCGATGATCTGGAGCTTGAGGTTCTTGAAACGAACGCACTTGACGACATCGCTCTGGTTTCGCAGGTGATTCTCTCCTGCCGTGAAATGGGCATCGGCTTCGCGTTGGACGACTTTGGCACTGGTTATTCGTCTCTGACCTACCTGAAACAACTGCCCGCGCAGCTTCTGAAGATCGACCAGAGCTTTGTGCGCGACATGCTCGACCAGCCGGATGATCTTCCCATTCTCGAAGGCATTCTCGGGCTAGCGAAAGCTTTCCGGCGCCGTGTGATCGCCGAGGGCGTTGAGACAAGGGAACATGGTGAAATATTGTTGCGCCTGGGCTGCGAACTCGCCCAAGGCTACGCCGTTGCCCGCCCGATGCCGGCAGGGGAGGTGGCTCAATGGGTGCGCACATGGGTTCCCGACCCGATATGGCAGGACCTCGAGCCCGTTGGGCGCGAGGGTTTACCCATGCTTTCAGCCTGGGTTGAGCATCGGGCTTGGATCAAGCGACTCATCAGTTACTTGCAGGAAGATTACCCGTCGTCTCCGCCGTTGCTGCACCCTGAGGCTTGTAGGCTCGGTCAATGGATGGAATTGCAGGAGCTCATGAAACAGGATCGCGGTCTGGAGCTCAAGGTGATGCTCTCCGAGCACCTGGAACTTCATGAGCAGGCCAACAGACTGATCGAACTGAAACAGCGGGGTCACCCGGAAGAGGCGCTTGCGCGAGTGGATGATCTTCTCGACCTGCGGGATCGGTTTCTTGGGCGATTGATGGCGTTGTTGAGTTAAACAAACTCAATTCTTCATTCAACCGCCCACGGCCTGCACCAAGGAATTGAATAAAGAAAGGCGACTCACTGAGTCCATACTTGGTTAGGCAGAGTACTCGGCCTGAGTTTCGCTGGACACCTGCACCTGGTTACGGCCTGCGTGTTTGGCAGCGTACAGCGCTTTGTCCGCGCGTTCGATTAGTTGCGCCACCGTTTCCCCAAGCTGCAGCTCAGCCACACCGATGGAGACCGTGACTTGGCCGACCTCATCGGTGGTTGTCCGTTGCACGCCATCTCGGCAGCGCTCGGCCAGAGGCCGCGCCTGTTCGAGGCCACAGCCACTGAAGATCAGCAAAAATTCTTCGCCGCCCCAGCGGATCACGCTGTCATTGGCGCGCAGCGTGGCGATCAGGCTGTGCGACACTGCCTTGAGCACCGTGTCGCCGCGACTATGGCCCCATTTGTCGTTGACCTGCTTGAAGTGGTCTATGTCCGCCATCGCTATCGACATGGGTACCTTGCCACCCAGGGACTGCATGTACGCTTTCTGCAGCGCCAATTCACCCGCCGCCCGGCTGAGTGCGCCGGTGAGGCTGTCATAACGCACCAGATCGCGAAGCTTGCTCGCCTCCAGTACATGGCTCGTCACGTCACGAAAGATGCTCACGTAGTGCGTTACCTCACCCGCTTCGTTGCACAGCGGCGTGATCGTCTCGTCGCAGTGAATCAAGGCATTGTTCTTGGAGCGATTGGTAAAAACGCTCCTGAAAGTGTTGCCTTGCCGCAAGGTGCCCCACATGTCCTCATAAAACGCCGCATCATGGTGACCTGAGCTGAGCATGCTTGGCCTGCGGCCCAGCACATCGATCAAGCCGTACCCGGTGATCTTTTCGAACCCCTTGTTCGCAAATTCAATAATGCCCCGGCTGTTGGTAATGACCACGCCGTCTTCGGTGGCGTTAAGCACGCTGGCAAAAATCTGGGTCGACTTTTGTGCGGCCATCAAGTCGCTGACGTCTTGCTGTACCGAGATGAAATGGGTGATCTCGCTCTCAGCGTTGCGAACGGTGGAAATATTCCACTCCACAGTGTAGGGGCGCCCATCCTTGCGGTAGTTAATGGTCGAGCCGTGAAAATAGGTGCCCGCGCGCAGGCTTTCTCGCAGTTGCCCGATCACATCCGGGTTCGTAGCCGGGCCTTGAAGAATCCGGGGTGTGCGGCCCAGTAGTTCCTGCTGGGTGTATCCAGTCATCTGGCAGAAGGCAGGGTTGGCATAAACAATACGCTGCCCATCTTTGCCAAGATTCGCATCAGTCAGCAAGACTGCATTGAACGACTGATCAAGCGCCAGGCTGATCATCGCGGGATCGACGGGAAAGGGCAAGGGTTTGACCGCCAGCACTTGAGATGTCACCGCTGCTTTGCCAGTAGTTAGGCCTTCTTAACAAAGGCAGACTTAAGCTGCATGCTTCCGATGCCGTCGATCCGGCAGTCAATGTCATGGTCGCCGCCAATGAGCCTGATGCTACGCACCTTGGTACCAACCTTGATCACCTGCGATGAACCCTTGACCTTCAGATCTTTGATCACGGTCACGGCATCTCCGTCCTGAAGCACATTGCCAACGGCATCCTTGATCACTACATCAGGTTCCACCTGTGCCGGCTCGGACTCAGCAGACCACTCATGGGCGCACTCGGGGCAGATCAGTAGCGGTCCGTCGGCGTAAACGAACTCGGATTGGCATTGAGGGCAGGCGGGTAAGGTAGACGACATGAACTGGGTCTTTGCTTTCGAATGAGCTTGAGGACGTTGCATTTTACGTTTTGCATCCGGTGTGCAAAGCAGCACTCAGCCGCGCCTCTCCAGCTTGCCGCCCCGGACTATCGTCGAACGCGGCTAAAACAGGAGATCACATGTCAGCGTTAGCAGCCTTTGACGCGCTCTTGCTCGTCCGTCTTCGTGCGCCGTCAGGTCGAACTCAACGGCCCACCCGGCATGGTGGGTCTCGCCAACCTGCTTGCCCACTATAGACACGGCATAATTTATTCATGAACTTTTGTTGGCTGCCTGATTCCAAAGTTCATGGAAAGAGAAGATGCACGCAAGCAGTCGCGGGAAGTGCAGCAAGAACGGCGCAAGCAGGTTATCCGCTTGCATCGAAAAGGAGTCGGCGTGATGCAGATTGCCCAGCAAACCGGGCTCAGTTGGTCTGGTGTCAACGCGGCACTGCGCCTGTTCGAGTAAGGTGGGGCGGCGGCACTCAAGCCCCACGCCAGGGGCAAGAAACCAGGTAGTGGACGCAGCCTGACACCTGAGCAAGAGCGCGTCATTCGACTGACCATCATCGACAAACGCCCTGAGCAGATCAAGATGGAGTTTGCGCTTTGGAGCCGGCCCGCAGTGCGCGAACTCATCGAACGCGATCTGGGAATCAAGCTATCTGTGCGGGCGGTGGGCGACTATCTGGCACGTTGGGGTTTTACGCCGCAAAAGCCGATCAAGAAAGCCTACGAGCAGCGACCTGAGGCCGTCAAGGCGTGGCTCGAAGATGAATACCCCGGCATTGAGGCCAGAGCCAAGCGTGAAGGCGCGGAGATCCATTGGGGCGATGAAACAGCCCTGGTCAACACGGATGTGCGTGGCAGAAGTTACGCGCCCGCCGGTCAAACACCGGTGACGCGGGCAGTGGGTGGAACACGGCAAAAGCTTTCGATGATTGCCACCGTCACGAACCAGGGTAAGACGCGCTGGATGATCATTGATGAGGCGTTCAATGCCGACAAGCTGATCGAGTTTAAGCAGGCCTTGATCAAGGACGCGCAGGGCAAGAAGATCTTTCTGATTCTTGACAACCTGAGGGTGCACCACAGCAAGCCGGTCAAGGAGTGGGCGGCGATGCACAAAGAGGACATAGAGTTGTTTTACCTGCCGAGCTACAGCCCCGAGCTCAACCCGGAGGAGCGGCTCAATGCCGATTTGAAGCAAGCAATTGGCAGCAAAGTCCCGGTGCGAACCAAAGCCAAGCTGCGTGCTGCAGCGACTGAACACATGACGATGCTGGAGAACGGGGTTCTAAGCCAGAACCGCCGAAATTTCCGTCATCCCAGCTCCAGCCCCGCCACGAGCGCATCCAGGTCGATCATCTTGCCGTCGCTCTGGAAGGTGTAATGCCCGTTCAGCAGGATGTGCCGCCAGGCCGCCGGCGATATCTGGGTCAGGAGAGCGTGCGCCTTGGCGTTGCCGCTCGCCTCGTACTTCATCAGCAGCCGCGAGAGGATGGCCGAGTTGTAGAAGATGACCGCGTTGGCGATCAGCCTGGCGCACTGGTTGCTGATCTCAATTTCGATGTCGGTGCGCCCGGTCAATTCCTTCTTGCCGCCGACCTGGGCGATGGTTGAGCGTAGCTGGTGATAGGACTCGATGCGGTTCTGTGAGCGGTGAACGTTGCGCTCCAGTTGCGGATCGCGCAGGTAGCGCAGCGTGTAGATGCTGCGGATGAGCTTGTCGAACTCGAACACCGCGCGCCGCGTGGGGTTCGGCGCGGTGTAGGTGCATAGCTTGCGGATCAGCGTGCCCTGCGTCATCTCCTTCAGTCCGAGCGTGGCGACAATCTGGTCGAGGTTCGGCTTCTCGCTGACTATGAGATCGCGGTCGATTCTCCCGGCCGGCCGGATCAGGCACTGATCGTACAGCGCCGGATCGTCGGCACTGTAGAGTTCCTTCAACTGATCGCCAAGGTCGGTGAAGCGCGGCTCGAAACGCAGGCCGAACCAGTGCAGGATAGCGAAGTTGGCCTTGTTGACGCTGTGCATGTCGCCGGTGATCGCGGTCGGCACGATGTCCGACGTGTTGCGATACCAGATGTCGAACACGTGATGGGCCTCGTAATCGTGCGCGCCGATCAGGTAGCCGTTGAGCGGCACGTGGTTGCACAGCAGCGTGTAGGCGACCACGCCCTTGCCGCGCCCAAAGTATTTGCGCGAGTGGCGCGCTTTCACGGTCGGCCGCTCGACGCCGAATTTCTGACCATCGACGGCACCGTACAGTGCATCGAGGTCGAACGAGTAGTACGGGAAGATCGGCAGCGCGGCGATGGCGTTGCTGATGCAGTCGTTGGCCGCGTGCAGCGTTGCGTGGCGCAGGTACTGTTGGTAGGCGCTCTCCAGCACGTGGTACGGGATGTCGCTGGTGCGTGCCATGACCTGGTTGCCGTGGTTCATCGCCTGCGCGATGATGACCGCCATCAGGCTGTCGGCGTCGGCGACCTTCTTCGCATAGCGCGGCTGCAAAGGCGTCAGCGCCGACAGGAACTGGCACTGGCCGTTGACGAAGCGGAACACGTCGGCCACGTCGCAGAACGGCAGTTGCTCGTAGAACGCCTTCTCGCGCGCCTTCTGGTTCTCGCCCTTGGGCTTGCGCCATGTCAGCTTCTGCGTGTCCTTGTCGTATTCTAGGTGCGTCAGCTTGCCCTGCTTCAGCTCGCGGTTGAAGGCCAGCCACTGAGCGCGCAGCTCGGTCGCGAGCGCATCGAGCTGGGCATCGAGTGGCTGCCGCAGGAACGGGATGTCGATCTGCGCCAGCACGGCGGCCTTCTCATCCAGCGAAACCAGCTCGTCGGAAAAATGCCGGTGCTGCAAGCTGTCGTCGAGGTAGAGTTCACCCGACTGGAAGCGCTTCCTGACCTGGCGGTACAGCCAGAACTCGTAGCGGTCGGCATGCAGGTCCGTCGGCTTGCCATCGGCATCGAAGGTCAGCAGGTACGGTCGCAAGCGTTTCGGCAGCGTGGCCGCTGGACATTCGGCGAGCGGCCGTTGCGATAGGCGCTGCTGTTTGGCGAACACGTCCTTGGCCCAGGCCAGCGCCACGAGCCACGGGCTGCCCGGATCAGTGCCAGCGAGGTCGAGCGCGACATACAGCGGCCGAAGATGGCGGCGGATGCGCTCAGCCAGGCCGTCCACCGCCTGCCAGTGCAAAGCCAGCTTGCTCACCGGCTTCACGCTCATGCGCTGCGCGGTGGTTTGCAGCGTATCGCGGGGCATGATTTTGTAGGCGCGCTGGCGCACATCGCCGAACGGCGTGGGATCGGGCACGCTGTCGTCGATGTAAAGCGACAGCAGGCGGCCGACCTGCGGTGTGTCTTGCTGACGGCGCACCTGCTCGGCGACAAAGGATTGCTTTGCGCCCGCACTGCTTTCGTCCTCCAACTGCTTCATGTGGTAGGCCATCGCATCGACCAGGTTGTCGGAAAGCTGCCGGTAGCGCACCCAGGCATAGCAAAGCAGGTAGAGGTAGGTCTGATCGGCCTTCAGGTTGCGTAGATCGTGGACGGTGTAGAAGTTCGCCAGGCTGGCGTAGTACAGCAGATTCTGCTGCGAGACGCCGAGCTTGGGCAGCAGCGCCTTGGCGATCCGGTGCAGCGGCTCCAGCGTGGCGCGCTTTTCGCGTTCGCGGGCCATCTGACGCCAGCCAAAGTCCTTGGCGTCCTGCTTGAGCGCCGCCAATTGCGACAGGGTGTCGTCACGCACTAGAAGCCGACCCAGCGCGGCCTTGGCCGATTCGTCCAACACTTCCGACAGCAGGCCAGCCAGCCGCCGACGCTCGGCGGACAGGGCTTCGCTCACCAGCTCTTGCAGGGTGGTATAGCCGGGCCGGATGATCTTGTGCTCGTTTAGCCAGACGATCAGCTCGGCGGCGATGAACCCCGGCATCACGTCGCGCCGCACGGTCTGCGCGGCCTGCTGCGCGAGCTGCGCCAGGAACTCGGCCGCCCACGGCCGGTAGCCGAACAGATCGGCAATCCACTCGCGCTGGGTGTAGTGCTCGTGCTTGGAGATTGGCTTGTGCTCGAAGGACTCGCCGTGGAAGTAGCGGCTCAGCACGAAGGCGCAATCGTGCTCGACCTCACTCCAGTCGAAGCGGAAGAAGGCATGCTTGGCCTTGAAGTAACCGATCTGCAAGATGCAATAGACCTGGGCATGGAGACCAGGCCGGCTGCTGGCGAGCGCCAGTTCGGTTTCAGTCAACGCCAAGTATTCCAGCCGCTGGGCGTCGTCGAAGTCCGGCAGGCCGTACAGGGCTTCCTGCTCGGCGTCCGACAGGACGGTCAATCGTTCGCTCTTGGTCGTCATCGCGATGACGCTCCACGAGAGCCCGTCCAACCAACCCGTGCCAGGGTCTCGATCAGCGTGGTTCGCTTGACGCCGAAGTTGCGGCACACCGCCGCCTTGGACATGCCGCCATCGAGCGCAGCGACGATGGCCTCCAGCTTCTCGCCGGTGATCGCCTGCGGCCGGCCGCCGATCCGGCCGCGTTTGCGGGCGGCAGCCAGACCGGCGACGACACGTTCCTGGATCAAGGCGCGTTCGTACTGCGCGAGCGCGCCGAACACCTGGAACAGAAACTCGCCCGAGGGCGTCGTGGTATCCAGGTTCTCCGTCAGCGAGCGGAACGCCACCTGCTTTTTCTTGAGCGAGGTCACGATGGCGAGCAAGTGCGACAACGAACGGCCGAGCCGGTCGAGCTTCCACACGACCAACACGTCGCCAGGGCGAACGAATTCGAGCGCCCGCGCCAGGCCCGCGCGGTCGTCCTTCGCGCCGGAAGCATGATCCTCGAACAGATGCCGCGCATCGACGCCGACGGCGAGCAGCGCATCGCGCTGCAAGTTCGTGCTCTGGCGGTCGGAGTCCGACGACACGCGCATGTAACCTACCAACATAAGCGGAAAACCATTAAGACGAGGTTTCCGTATGGTAGCGTCTGGCGACAGAGTTTTCCGCACAATTTTGCGGCCACTCGGAGGTTGGTGCAGAGGACCGTTGAAGGCCTGTCGAAAAACAAATGTTTTCCGACAGGCCTTGGCCTAGCGCACGCCCGCCTTGCAGCGTTCTGTGAATAGCGCTTAGTAATGACGGCGTATATACTTTGTTAGTATCAAGTGGCAGGAGGCCCCGATCATGTCAAAACAAGCCGTTTTCACGATGAAGCTGGAGCCTGAGTTGCGCGCCGAGTTTATGGCCGAAGCCGAGGCGGCCCATCGCCCGGCGTCGCAAGTGCTGCGCGAGCTGATGCGCGAGTTCGTTCAGCGCCAGCGCGAGTCGCGCGAGTACGACGAGTTCCTGCGCCGCAAGGTCGAAGCCGGCCGGGCTTCGATGCGCGCTGGATTGGGGCGGTCGAACGATGAAGTTGAGGCCGAATTCGCCGCACGGCGTGCCAGTGTGGCGAGCCAGGCGTGAGGGTTGTTTGGACGCCCGAAGCGCAGCAAGACCGTGCCGATGTGTGGGACTACATCGCAGCCGACAATCCGCGCGCGGCGGCCCGGATGGATGAGATTTTCAGCGACGCGGCCGCCCGCTTGATCCAGCACCCCATGCTGGGCAAGCCGGGAAAGATTCCCGGGACCCGCGAGTTGATCCCGCACGAAAGCTATCGCCTGGTGTATCAGATCGACGGCGAAACGGTGTGGATACTGACGCTGGTTCATACTGCCCGCCTGTGGCCGCCTGTGCGCGATTAAGATATGATCATGGCAACAATGAAACGGCGCGTTGACAGACTGCTTTCGAGCCAGACCGCGGTCGGCGGCAGGCGGCCAGTTGCGGACGGTCAAGCATCTTCCCGGTAGCGGACGTTCAATAGTGTCTCTGACCTGCTTCGCTCCCTCTATGAAGGGAGGTCGCTGGCCCATCCGCGCACTCACAGCCTGCCAGTAGGCGCAAATTGGCAGCGCTCCGTCCGGCAGCGCACAGACTGCGGCCGTACGTCCGCGTAGGTTCGCTTCAGCAGTTTCGATTCGAAAGTTCAATGTGATTGCTGCGGGCGGTCGTCGCAGTTGCGCGGAGGCGATGATGCACAAGCACGGGATCGGCAGATAGGTTCTTCGAAGCTGCAAGAGTTAAAACATTCACACATGAAAGATTGAAATGGATACACGATTATTTGCTTTCGTCGGCGCAGACATTGGCCCTTGGCGGATTGTCAGGGCCGAAACGAGAGTTGGCGAGCCCCTGCCTGAAGCCAAAAGGCTCAACGTCGTATCCGCTTCAGAGTTGCAGTCTGAAACCAATGCACCCTGGATACTTCGTGGAATAACCAGCAATGAACGATATGTCATGCGCGCAGAGAAGAATGAAATTGTAGCGAAGCAGCAAGGTCTGGCGCGCCCAGAAGCAACGTGCGGTGCGCTAATACCGATCCGGAAGAACGCAGCTTGGTGGGAGCTCACGCAAGACGAACGCCGGAGCGTTTTCGAACAGTCGAAGCACGTCCAAATCGGGCTTCAGTATTTGCCTGCAGTAGCGCGCAAGCTCCACCACTGCCGCGACCTCTCAGAGAATGAACCGTTCGATTTTCTGAATTGGTTCGAATACGCGCCAATTCATGAGGTTGAGTTCAACAGGCTGCTTTCCGAACTGCGTGCGTCAGAGGAATGGAAATACGTCGACCGAGAAGTCGATATTCGTCTTACGCAAGCACAGGTCTAACCCGCCGATGAACACGGACCCCCAACAGCGGCGCGTTGCGCCGCCGTTTCGGGCCGGTTATCGGCAACGTAGAACTCTCGGATACAGTTGTTCTGTAATAACTTCTCAAGCCAAATTGATTTTTGGAGTGGATATGGAAATGGAATCAAGAATATTTTCGGTAACAGAATATATTCGTCCGTCTGACGGCGAACCAATTCGTTCAGTGGTTCTGGAAACCAAGGACTCAGCAGTTGTTGTTTGGCATGCCCATCCTGGGCAAGAAATAACCGCTCATGTTCACCCGGACGGCCAAGATACTTGGACGGTTATCTCTGGAGAGGCTGAGTATTACCAAGGAGGCGGCAAAGTCGCTCATCTAAAGGCTGGAGATATTGCCATAGCAAAACCTGGCCAAGTGCATGGCGCTCTAAATACTAGTCCAGTGCCGTTTGTATTTGTCTCAGTGGTTGCATCTGGCAACGCGGGTTTTGCGTTGGCTGAAAAATAGTCTTTCTCAAATGTGTGCCCCAGAGAGTTCTAACCCATCCATCAACACGGACGCTGCGCGATGAAGCCGCGCCGCGCCGGCTAACTCCACGTTGAGCGTCAGCTTTCCATATGTCTGGGGGTCTGCAACGGGTCGGGTGCCGTCGCGTGCGCAGTGTCAAAGCTGACATGACTAATACATGAGATGGGCTGATGCTCGCCGTCCGGTCAGGCAGCTGCCCCCTGCAGGACTCACAGCAGTTGTATGCCACCCGTCATCCGAGACGTCAGTCGGCCTCATCCAGACCGGAACAATCTGGACGTGACGTCCGGCTGGCATTGCCGTGATCGAAATGGCGGCTAGTGACACGACTGTTGGGTCTACCCCATCGACCGGGCGCGGGACAAGCCACGTTGATCGGCTGACGGAATTTTCGGCGGTTCCGGCTTAGAACCCCAGAACACGCCAGAGCGGGTCAAGAAGTACTTCGGCGACAAACATGTCGCCTATGCGGCCTCATGAATAATTCCCGCCGGATCAATAACACCAGAAACCACACACATGGAAACCCTGGAAACCGCCCGCCTCGTGCTGAGGCCCTTCGCGCCCACGGACGCCCCCGACCTGTTCTCGTACCTGCACCGGCCGGTGGCCAGCTGCTTCCTGTCGCTGACCCTGGCCGATATGCCCGCCGCCGAGCAGGAAGCGGCCGCGCGCAGCCAGAACGAACACAGCATTGCCGTGTGTCTGCGTACATCCGGCAAGCTCATCGGCGATCTGTTCGCCGATCCGGAAGACGACACAGTCTCGGTCGGCTGGAACTTCAACCCGGCCTTCTTCGGACAAGGCTATGCACACGAAGCTGCGGCTGCGCTCTTTGCCCACTTGTTCACCAAACGCGCCGCGCGCCGGCTGTACGCCTACGTGGAGGATACAAACATCGCCTCTCAACGGCTGTGCGAACGGCTGGGCATGCGGCAGGAGGGACTCTTCAAGGAGTTCATCTCCTTTCGGAACGACGCCCATGGGGTGCCGATCTATGAAAACACCCTGCAGTACGCCCTGCTGCGACACGGGTGGGTGTCGCGACACACCCGACTCTCCATCCCAAGTTGAATGACCGCTGCACCCGGTTCGGGTGACCACTGAACAAGTGCCGTCCCTCGCTGCCCGATGGCAGCTTCGTGGCGCTCAGCAGCACTGGCTTTCGATCACTTCACGGCAGCAGCCGCTGCACTGCGGTCGTCCACCACGCCGCCGGTGTTTCCGCATCGATCAATTCCACTGATCCACCAAGCGCCCACAGGTACGAGAAACTCACCCTGCGCGGCCTGTCCCTGGTCCAAATCTCTCAGGCCGACCAGATCTCGGTCAAGTACGTGGGCCGCATTCTGCAGTTATCACTGCTGGCGCCGGACATCGTGCAGGCCTTGGAGCAGGGCGATTAACCCCAGGAAACTGCTCGCGCAGCATGTCGTGGATGCGCCGGTAGCCGAATCGGCGGCGCACCGAGGCCGTTTGCCCAATCTGTTCACCCAGGGAGGCGTTGAGCTCGCTGGGCTGCGGCGGGTGGCGGTCGAGTGCTGCTCTAACCATCGCTGTGCGGAAATGATCCAAACCGGGGGAGGCCTCATGCGACGGTGGTTCAACCCCAGATGCATTGATTGCTGATGTGGAATGCAGAACGAGGCGCCTTCTGATACTGCGACGCGGCGCTTGTCTTGCAAAAGCTTATCTTGTAGCAAGCACTTCGCCACTAGCAAGTGCACTCGCGCCCTCATCCGTGCGCTCTGGCCTTTTTTGCAGCCCGAGCATAGGACCAATAAGTTTCATACAATGAATAATATTTTATTCAATGAAATATTATGAGCGAAGCGCCTTTGGAAGAACGACTGGTGGCACACCTCGTGCGACTCGCAACAAGCACGCCACAGCGAGAGACTCGCGAGCGCTTAGCGCACGCCATTCTCGACTGGTTCACAGCCGGCTGGTCGGGTCAGACCATGGCTCTGGCACCTTCCATTGAGTCGGTCACCCAACTGACGTGGCCCGGAGGAGGGACGGCACCCACCTTTGGCGGAAAACGACTGGCACCTGTGGCTGCCGGATTTTGCAACGCGGCGGTTGCACATCTGCGCGAAATTGACGACGCCCATCGAACGGCTATGCTGCACCCAGGCGTCATCGCTGTGTCACCGGTGATCGCACTGTCGTCAAGTCACTCGCTCACCCGGCACCAAGTGATGGCAGGCATTCTGGCCGGCTACGAGGTTTCGCTGCGCATTGGCGAAGCACTCGGACCTCAACACGCGGCTCGTTTTCATGCGACGGCGACCGCTGGCACGGTGGGCGCAGCAGCTGCGGCAGGTATTGCGTTAGGTTTGACGCCCGGGCAACTTCATCATGCCCTCGGCATTGCCTCGACGCAGGCAGCAGGTCTATGGCAACTGGCGGACGATGACGCCCATGAATCCAAGTCGTTGCACCCAGGTTTCGCCGTCAGGAATGGGATGATGGCCGCCTTCCTTGCGCAGGCAGGCCTGCCTGGTGCGCACGCTTTCTTGACCGGGCCTAGGGCCATGTACGCATTGCTCAACGGTGGGGGGCAGCTGGAGGCGATCACCCATGAACTGGATGGTCCGGCAAAACTCCATACGGCAACGATCAAGGCTTGGCCCAGCTGCGCTATGACGTTTACAGCGCTTGACGCCTTGCAGTCGTTGGTCAGCAGCACCGGAATGAATACTGTCGATATCGTCAGTGTGCACGTGGAGATTTTTTCCCACGCGCTGAAGATTGCCAATGTCGACTGGCCGCACAAATCCAGTGAAACCCCTTTCAGCATCCGCTACCTGCTGGCCGCGCTACTCCACCACGGGCAGCTGGGCATTTCGGAGGTGGAAACCCCGGCACTGGACGACGAAGCGCTGCGTGCGCTGGGAGCGCGCGTGAAGGTCGTGCCCAGCGAGGCCTTGCAACAGGCCTTCCCTGAGCGGCGCCCTGCGGTGGTGACAGTGGAAATGGCGGATGGGCGTCGCCTGAGCGCACGTCGCGAGTTGCGTCGCGGCGATCCGGAAGACCCCTTCACCTGGGATCAGTTGCTTGAACGAATGCGCGCATTTGCGCCTGCCATGGACGACGGCACGGCGACTGCACTGGCGACGTGGTGCCACACTTTGACCGATCCCTCCCAAGACGACCAGCGCTGCCAGCCCGATGCAGCCCTGTTTGGTCCTGTCATTTGATCAGCTCCCCACCGGTGCCTGCCAACCCGATGGCGGGACAGTCTGAAATCCATGCTCGGCCAACAGCATGCGTGCCTGCCCGGCGCCTGCCACCTGTGCCTCTACAGTCTGTCGCGAGGCCAGGCCCATGATGACCAAAGAGCCCAGGAAATCGCCCTCGTTCTCGAACACCGGCACCGCGATGGACGCCATCTCAGGCACCCGCTCGGCGCGGGTGATGACGTAACCGTCGTGCGTAATCTGCTCGGCGCGCGGTGTGCTGGTTCCATTGAAATACTTCAGTATGTGGGCAGACGCGCCCCCAGCGGCCAGCGGCACCCGGGTACCCGGCTCCACATGGTGGCGCACCTCCTTGACGGTGTTCTCGCGGTAAAGGCACACCCGCTCTTCGCCGCTGAGCACATAAAAAGCCACGGTTTCACCCGTGCGCTGCATCAGTTCCCGCAACACCGGCTGCAAGCGTTCGCCGAGATCAAAGGTGCGGCGATACAGCATGCCGAAATGCAGCAAGGCAGGCCCCGGAACGTACTGCCCGCTGTCCAGGCGCAACACCATGCGCGCACGCATCAACACCGTGAGCAAACGCAGCAGCGTGGCCTTGTCCAGCCCGGTGCGCTCCGCCAGCTCGCGCAGGCTCAGCCGCAGGCGCTCGGCACTGAAACATTCGAGGATGGAGATGCCCCGCTCCAGCACCCCGGCGGGCGGCTTGGGGCCGGACAAAGGTGGCTCAACGTCCAAATCGTGGTCGGGCAATGCAGCGTCGTGAGAAGTGGTGGGCATGGCGTGCGCGCTCAGGTTGACACGGTCAAAATGCGCCAACTATAATTTCATTCAACAAAACATGTTTCATTCATTGAAACATTTACTAGAGACATACAACCGGAGCTATTGTGCCACCCACCCACCGTGAAGCCCTGCTGGCCGAGCTCGCCGCTATCGTGGGGGTCCCCCATTTGCTGATCCGCCCCGAAGACAAGGTGGCCCACGAAACGGACTGGCGGCGCCACTACCCCGGATGCGCGCTAGCAGTAGTGCGCCCCAAAAACACGGACGAGGTGGCGCGCGTGGTCAAGGCTTGCGCCGCGGCAGGCGCGACCCTGGTGCCGCAGGGAGGCAACACCGGCCTGGTCGGCGGATCGACACCCGACGCCTCTGGAACAGAACTGGTGCTGAGCCTGACACGCATGAATGCAGTGCGCCGTGTGGATGCGCTGGACAACAGCATGACCCTGGAGGCCGGGTGCACTGTTCTGGCTGCCCAGGCCGCGGCCACTGAAGCCACCAGACTGTTCCCCCTGTCGCTGGCGTCCGAAGGGAGTGCCACCATCGGCGGGGTCCTGTCGACCAACGCTGGCGGCGAACAGGTGCTGCGCTACGGCAACACGCGCGACCTGACGCTCGGCCTGGAGGTGGTGCTGGCCGATGGCCGCATCTGGAACGGCTTGTCCGCGCTGCGCAAGGACAACACTGGCTACGACCTCAAGCAACTTTTCATCGGCGCTGAAGGCACGTTGGGCGTTGTCACGGCCGCCACCTTCAAGCTCTTCGCGCAACCACGCCAAGTGGTCACGGCTTGGGCGGCATTGCCCAGCGCGCAGGCCGCCGTTGAACTGCTGGCCCGCCTCACCGCCAGCGTGGGCGAACGGGTCACCGCCTTCGAGCTGATCGGCCGGGTCGTGTTGTCGCAGGTGCTGGCACACGGCACACCCGGCATGCGCGACCCACTCGGCGGCGACTACCCCTGGGCGGTTCTGTTCGACGTGTCAGAGGCCTCTGCCAACATGGACCCGACACCGGCAGTGGAGGCCACGCTGGCCGAGGCGATCGACGACGGTGTGGTGTTGGACTGCACCATCGCCGCCTCTGGCCAACAGGCGCATGAGTTGTGGGCGCTGCGCGAACACGTACCAGAAGCACAGCGCTTACATGGCCCATCCATCAAACACGACATTTCGGTGCCGGTGTCCGCAATCCCCCGCTTCATCGATCTCGCCGGCGCCCGGCTGGAACAACGCATGCCGGGCATACAAGTCTGCTGCTTCGGCCATGTGGGCGACGGCAACCTGCATTACAACCAAAGCAAGCCCGCGTCCATGTCGGATGCCGACTTCCTCGCCGAGGCCGAGGTTGTGCACAAGGTGGTTCACGCCGTGACCGCCGAGTTCCAAGGCTCGATATCGGCCGAACACGGCATCGGTCGCCTGAAGCAATCGGCCTTTATGGCCACCAAAGCACCTGTCGCAGTCGAGCTCATGGAGCGCATCAAGGATGCGCTCGATCCGGACCGGCTGTTCAATCCGGGTCGCCTGCTGCCACAGCCGCGCCCAGCTCCCGTTTCCAAAACCTGACCTACACCACCATGCCCGTTTCCGTATTCGACATGCAATCGCTCCAGCACCTGTGGGGCACCGAAGAACTGCGCACCATCTTTTCTGAAGAAAACCGCGTTCAGAAATGGCTGGACTTTGAAGCCGCACTGGCCACCGCACAAGCCGAACTGGGCATCATCCCGCTCGCTGCGGCCCAAGAGATCAGCGCCCAGGCCAAAGTGGAAAACATCGACATCGCCAAGATGTCGGCCGAAATCCGTCGCATCAAACATTCGCTGGTGCCCGCGCTAAAGCAGTTGCAGGCGACCTGCACCAAGGACAACGGCGAATGGGTGCACTACGGCGCCACCACACAGGACGTTGTGGACACCGGCGTCGCCCTGCAGCTCAAGGAATTCCACGCTGTGGCCATGCGCGACCTGATCGCCGTGGGTCGCGAACTGGCCCGCCTCGCCCAGACCCACCGCGACGTCGCCATGGCTGGCCGCACTCACGGCGTGCAGGCCCTGCCCATCACCTTCGGCCACAAGTGTGCGCTCTGGCTGGATGAGCTGGGACGCCACCACGAACGGCTTTTGCAATGCGCGCCGCGCGCGTTGGTGGGCATGCTGGCTGGCGCAGTCGGCAGTCAGGCGTCGCTGGGCACACAGGCCGTGGCACTCGAAAAGCGCACCATGGACAAGCTCGGCCTGGGTACACCCGCCATCAGTTGGGCGCCAGCACGCGACCGCTTCACCGAATACACCACTGTGCTCGCCATGCTGGGCGCCACGTTGTCCAAGATCGGCAACGAACTGTTCAACATGCAGCGCAACGAATTCGGCGAAGTAGAGGAAGGATTCTCGGACGGCAAGCTGGGTTCTTCCACCATGCCGCACAAGCGCAACCCGACTTCGGCCGAGAACCTGGCCGGCCTCTCTCGGCCCCTTCGCTACAACGCAACCATGATGATCGAGGGCATGGTGCAGGAAGGCGAACGCGACGGCATCGCCTGGAAGATGGAATGGAAGGCCGTGCCCGAGTGCTGCATGATCGCCGGCGCCATGCTGTTCCAGACCAAAAATCTGCTGGCAGGCCTCAAGGTGAATGCGGACGCGATGGCCGCCAATCTGGACAAGATGCGTGGCTACCTGCTGTCTGAGCGGGTCATGCTCGAACTCAGCGAACGTGTGGGCAAACAGACCGCCCACGAGTGGATCTACGAAGCCTCCATGCACGGCATCACCACCAAGTTGAGCTTTGCCGACGCCATGCGCCAGCACAAAGGGCTGGGCGAGCTGCTGTCGGACGAGGAGATCCGCACCTTCACCGACCCGAGCGGCTACCTCGGTGAATGCGCAGCCTCGGTGGACCGTGTGGTCGCCCAACAACGGGGTTGGCTGGGCCTCTGAAACATTTCACATACACAACAAGGAGATAGACATGACACGACCGACCCGCCGCAACTTCGCCCTTCGTCTGACCACAGGGGCGCTGGCCCTGGTGGCCGGTCTGGGCCTGAGCACAGCCGCACATGCCGACTACCCTGAACAGCCTATCAAGCTCATTGTTGGCTTCCCGCCCGGCGGAGGTGGCGATCTGTACGGTCGCATGATCGCGCAGGCACTGGGAAAAACGGTGGGACAAACCGTGGTCGTTGAAAACAAGGCCGGCGCCGGCGGCAACATCGCGGCCGACATCGTGGCCAAAGCCAAGCCTGACGGCTACACCCTTCTGCTGGCCATGAGCGGCAACCTGGGCGTGGCACCAGCAACCAAGCCACAAAGCATTCCCTACAAGGTGCCCGACGATTTCGCGCCGATCGGACTGATCCTGGAGGCGCCCCACGGCTTGTTCGTGGGACACAACTCGCGCTTCAAGAGCGCCACCGAATTGCTTGGCACAGCGAGACAGCAAAAACTCAGCTTCGCGTCCACCGGCACCGGTGCGGCCGCACACATCGGCATGGAAATGGTCAAGCAGGCGGCCAGTGTCGAGATGCTGCACGTCCCCTACCGCGGCTCTGGTCCAGCCATCACCGACATGCTGGGCGGTCAGGTCGACAGCTTCTTCGCCACCGCTTCACCATTGGTGGGACAGGTGCGCCAGGGCCAACTGCGGCTGCTGGCGATCACCGGCGACAAGCGCAATCCAGCTATCCCCGATGTGCCCACCTTCAAGGAGCTGGGCCTGAACGTGCCGGTGACGCAGTGGTACGGCTTGGTGGCACCGGCCGGCACCCCGGAACCGGTGCTCAAACACCTGTCCGAGCACCTGGGCCGTGCACTGGCAACCCCTGAGGTGCGCGACGCCATCCGCAAGGACGCGGCGACCGAGCGTCACCTGCCCCTGGACGGCATGCGCAAACACATCCTCGATGACATCGCCCGCTACAAGGCGGCCATGACACCCGCATTGCTCAAAGAAATTTCCCAATAAACCCATGAGCCACCACACCCTCGTGACCGTTGAAGTGCTGGCCGCTGAGCTAACCAGCCCCAACCCACCCGTGCTGCTGGACTGCAGTTTCGAACTCACCGACCCGGGCGCCGGTCAACGCGCCTACGACACCGGCCACTTGCCCGGCGCACGTTATGTTCATCTGGACCGCGTGCTGAGCGCGGCCAAGACCGGGAGCAACGGCCGCCACCCGCTGCCCAACCGCGAGCAGTTCGCCGCAAACATGGCAGCGCTCGGCGTGTCCGACGACACCCAGGTGGTGGCCTACGACAATGCTGGCGGGATGTACGCCGCGCGCCTGTGGTGGATGTTGCGCTGGGCCGGCCACCGCACCGTCGCCGTACTCGACGGCGGCATCGCCGCCTGGACGGCCGCCGGACAAGGCTTGAGCCGTGAAGCAGACGTAACACCGCCGCCCGGCCGCTTCAGCCTGCGTCCATCCCTGGTGTCCACCGTGGACTACGCAGCCGTGAAAGCCAACCTGGACCTCGGTGCCCAGTTGGTGTTGGACGCCCGCGCGCCCGACAGATTTCGCGGTGAAAACGAAACCCTCGATCCGATCGGCGGCCACATCCCGGGTGCGCGCAACCGCTTGTTTCGCGACAACCTCGGGCCCGATGGCCGCTTCAAACCGGCAGCCCAGCTGCGGGCGGAATTCGATGCGATCACCGGGGGCCGACCCGCCCACGAGCTGGTGGCGCAGTGTGGTTCTGGCGTGACGGCTTGCCACAACCTCCTGGCCATGGAAGTGGCTGGTCTCACAGGCGCCCGCCTGTACCCCGGATCGTGGAGCGAGTGGTGTGCCCAGCCGGGTGCACCCATTGCCACAGGCGCAGACTGAACACCAACACAACCGCATTGGAGACACCCGCCATGACAATCTCAAGCCTGCGCCGCAGCACACTGCGTGCCGCCCTGCTGGGCCTGCTGGCCGGCACCTCGCTGCTGGCTCACGCGGCCTACCCTGAGCAGCCCATCAAACTGGTGGTCGGCTTCCCGCCTGGTGGCGGTGGCGACCTGTACGGGCGCGCCATCGCCACCGAGCTGGCCAAACACATCGGTCAAGCCGTGGTGGTGGAAAACCGCACCGGGGCCGGCGGCAACATCGCCGCCGAACAGGTGGCACAAGCCAAACCCGATGGCCACACGCTGTTGCTGGCCATGAGCGGCAACCTCGGCAGTGCGCCTGCCATCCGGCAAGACCTGCGTTACAAAGTCCCCGACGACTTCGTGCTGATCCACGGGCTCGTGGAAACGCCTTTGGACTGATGGTTAGCGAAAGCTCGCGCATCAAGAGCTACGCAGATTTTGTCGCTGCGGCCAAATCGGGCAAGCTCAGCTACGCGTCCACCGGCACTGGCGGCTCCTCTCAAATCGTGATGGAGATGATCAAACAGCAGGCCGGGCTGGAAGTTTTGCACGTGCCCTACCGGGGCTCCGGCCCGGTACTCAACGACCTTCACGGTGGCGTGGTCGATAGTTTTTTCGCCCCCTACACCCCCTTGATGGGACAGATTCGGGGCGGCAAGCTGCGGTTGCTGGCGGTCAGCAGCGCCACACGTGCGCCCAACCTGCCCGACGTGCCCACACTCAAGGAGCAGGGTGTCAACGTCGCCATGACCCAGTGGTACGGTCTTGCTGCACCCAAGGGCACGCCAGCGGAAGTGATCGAACACATCACCCGCGCGGTGAAGCAATCGCTGAAATCGGCCGATCTGCTCAAGGTCTACCGTGCCGATGGCGCACAGGAGTCGGAGCTGGGCGGCGTGTCCTTCCGTGACTTCGTGGTTCGCGACATCTCCAACTACAAAGCAGCGGCGGTGCGCGGCGATCTCAAGACACAGTCAGAGCCATGAGCACCAGCACACCCGAGCTGCTGCCCCACAGTTCGCACTGGGGCGTGTTTTCGGCCAGCTGGCACAACGACGCGCTGACCGTCCGCCCTCACCCTGGCGACCCGGACCCCAACCCGCTGATCGAAAATTTCACCACCGCTCTGCGCCACCGCGCACGTGTGACCGTGCCCATGGTGCGACGCGGTTGGCTGGAGCGTGGTCCGGGAGCCGACCAGGCGCGCGGGCACGACAGCTTTGTGCCCATGCCCTGGGGCGAGGTGCTGGACCACTTGGCCGACGAACTGCGACGGGTCCAGCAGCAGCACGGGGCGCAAGCCATCTTTGGCGGCTCCTACGGATGGTCCAGCGCGGGGCGCTTTCACCACGCGCAAAGCCAGATCCACCGCTTCCTCAACACGGTGCTCGGCGGCTATGTCCGCTCGGTCAACAGCTACAGCGCCGGCGCGTCCGCCGTGATCCTGCCGCACGTCATGGGCACCATGGAGCAGGTGGCGCGGCGTAACGTGACCTGGGAACAAATCGTCGAGCACACCGACACCGTGCTTGCCTTCGGCGGCATGGCGTTGAAGAACTCGCGTGTGGCCAGTGGTGGCATCAGCCGCCACATCGAGCGTGACGCCATGCGCGCGGCCGCCGAGCGCGGCTGCCGCTTCATCGCGATCAGCCCACTGCGCAGCGACATCCCCGACGAAGCACGCCCCGAGTGGCTGCCCGTGGTGCCTGGAACCGACACCGCGCTGATGCTGGCACTGGTGTACGTACTGGTCCGCGAGGGCCTACATGACCGTGATTTCCTGCAAAGCCACTGCGACGGTTGGCCCGTCTTCGAAGACTACCTGCTGGGCCGCAGCGACGGCATGGCCAAGACGCCTGAATGGGCGGCCGACATTTGCGGGTTGAGCGCCACGCAAATCCGTGAGCTGGCCCTGAGCCTGCCGGGCAAACGGGTACTGGTGGTGGTCGCGCACTCATTACAACGCTCGGAGCACGGCGAACAGCCGGTGTGGATGGGCGCGGTGCTGGCTGCGGTGCTGGGGCAGTTGGGCCTGCCCGGCGGGGGCTACAACTACGCCCTGGGCACGCTGGCCCACTACGGTAAACGCAACAATGTGGTCAGCGCCACCGCGTTGCACCAGGGCAGCAACAGTGTTAAGGCGTTCATCCCCGTTGCGCGTATCACCGACATGCTCCTGCATCCCGGGGAAGCCTTTGACTACAACGGCCAACGCCTGTACTACCCACACATCCGCCTGGCCTATTGGGCCGGCGGCAACCCGTTTCACCACCACCAGGACCTGAAACGCCTAGCCCAAGGCTTCAGGCGTCTGGACACCTTTGTCGTGCATGAAAGCGCCTGGACACACACCGCTCGCATGGCCGACATCGTTCTGCCCGCCACCATGACATTGGAGCGCGAGGACATCGGCGGCACCCCGACCGATCCTCTGCTGGTGGCCATGCACCGCATCGCCCCACCGATAGACCAGGCCCGCGACGACTACGACATCTTCTGCGAGCTGGCCCGCCGTCTCGGTGGCCTTGACGCTTTCAGCGAAGGCCGCGACACCCGCGCCTGGCTGCAGCACCTTTATGAGCGGACCCGCAGCGGGCTGGCCCAGGCGGGCCACGCTGCGCCTGACTTCGACAGCTTCTGGCAACAAGGCAGCATCAACCTGCCCCAGGCACCCGACGACGGCGGCATGCTGCGCGCGTTTCGCGAAGCGCCCGACCGCCATCCACTGGCCACACCCAGCGGCAAGATGCAGATCAGCTCGTCTGTGATCGCGGGCTTTGGCTACGCGGACTGCCCCGGTCATCCGGCTTGGCTCGACAAAAGCGAACGCCCGGATGGCCAACATCCCCTCTACCTCATTGCCAACCAGCCTGCCACCAAGCTGCATAGCCAGCTCGACTTTGGCGCCCACAGCGCTGCCAGCAAGCGGCTAGGCCGCGAAGTGTGCACATTGCACCCGCGTGCCGCAGCTGAACGTGGCATTGCCGAAGGTGACATCGTGCGCCTGTTCAACAAACGAGGCGCCTGTCTGGCCTCAGCGCGGCTCAGTGAGGCCATGCGACCGGACGTGGTGCAACTGCCCACCGGCGCCTGGTACGACCCCATTGACACCGGCGAGGATCTGACGCTTTGCGTTCACGGCAACCCGAATGTGTTGACACGCGACATCGGCACTTCGTCCTTGGCCCAGGGCTGCAGCGGACAGTTGACGGTGGTGCAAATCGAACGTTACTCGGGCGCCTTGCCGCCGATACGAGCGTTCGAGCCACCGGAAGCGGCATAAGGTTCTGTCGCTATAGCGGATGGGAAGCGTGCTGACTTGAGCAACGACCTCTCAATTCAAATGGCCAAGCTATAGAACTGTTGTGCGACCGACGTGGTTGTCCCTTTGGGGCAGTTCATCTGCCCCTTGCGAATCATGTGCGTGGTCTCGATAACCCTGATCAGTCGACGTGCCGTGTGGAATGTCTTGAACCCCATCATGTGCCTGCCCCGGCGCTTGACGGCCCGGTGATCCTGCTCAACGATGTTGTTCAGGTACTTGGACTGGCGCAGTTCAATGGCCAGCCCACTGTCCTCCAGCAATCCCCTAAGGATGGTGTTCAAAACACGATTGACGCCAGCCGATAGTGGGCGGCTTGCCACGACATGAAACAGCGCAACCCAGAACTGGCGAATTCAACGCAGTTTCTGCGTTTTCGTCGGCCGTTTTCGGTCGCTTGGCGGCCCTCAGGCCGCCTGCAGACGCACTTATGCCTGCAGCCCTTGCAGAAGGCGGCGCCGCGCCATCCAAAGATTGCTCAAGGCAAACAGCGTGTGCAACTGCGCCGTGTTTTTGGCCAGTCCCCGGTAACGCACTTTCATGTGTCCGAACTGGCGTTTGATAACCCGAAACGGATGTTTCACTTTGGCTCGGATACGGGCCTTGACGTGCTCAAGCTGCTCGAGCACGGCGCCCATGGGGCTGTCCTTGTCCAACGCTCGGCGTTTGCCCGGGCGCATGGCCACATGCCAGTTGGCTTCGATGCCTTTGACTTCTTCGCGTTTGGCCACGCCCTGGTCGCCAGCGTCCGCAAACACATCCGTTTCTTCGCCGTGAACCAAAGCACTGGCCTGCGTCACGTCATTGACGTTGGCGGCTGTGCCGACCACGGTGTGAACCAGGCCCGAGTCGGCGTCCACGCCGATGTGCGCCTTCATGCCGAAGTGCCACTGGTTTCCTTCTTGGTCTGGTGCATCTCAGGGTCACGCTCGCCGTCCTGCTTCTTGGTCGAGCTGGGCGCGGCAATCAAGGTGGCGTCCACCACCGTGCCTTGTTTGAGCATCAAGCCTTTGTCGGCCAGTGTGGCGTTGACCACGGCCAGTATCTGCGGGGCCAGTTGGTGCTCTTCGAGCAAGTGGCGAAAGCGCAGGATGCTGACCCGGTCCGGGATGCGCTCGACGCTGGAGAGGCCCGCAAACTCGCGGTACAGCGTGGTCTCGAACAGGGCTTCTTCCATGGCCAGGTCACTCGGGCCGAACCACTGCTGCAAGAAATGAATGCGCAGCATAGTGACCAGCTCAAAGGCGGTCGCCCGGTCTTGGCCCGAGGTGCGTGCGGCGCAATCAGCGACAGCAACTCGGTCCACGGCACCACCAGGTTCATCTCGTCGAGGAACACCGCTTTGCGCGTGCGCCGCATGCTCAGGTTCAGGCCAAGTTCTTGTTGGGTCATGACGCCATTGTTCCTGTCGTGCCTCGCTCATGCCATTCGGGCTTGACCGGGGTTTTGAACACCATCCCTAATAGCCGCCGTGTTCGCTCCACTCTTGTCGATGGTGGTCTTCTCGGGAACATCATGTAGGTTGATGGCCTGCTCGAAAAAATGCCGTGCTGCAGCTTCGTCACGTCGGGCTGTCAGCAGGAAATCCACCGTGTGGCCCCTCCGGTCAACAGCGCGGTACAAATACTTCCATTGTCAGCCCACCAGGATGTAGGTCTCATCCATGCGCCAGGAGGCACCGACTGCGCGTTTTCGCCGACGGAAGACCCTGGCCAAGACGGGCAAGATCTTCAGGGCCCAGCGGTGAACAGTCGCATGGTCGACGCACACGCCACGCTCGGCCATCACTTCTTCCAGGTTTCGCAAGTTCAGCGGGTAGGCCGCGTACCAGCGAACTGGAGTTGACCCACTTTCGTGGACGGGTATTGGTTTGATTCTCAAACCGTTTCGGGTGTTGTCTCGGCATGCGCGTCGGCATCTTCAACAACATCAAACAGCGCTTCGTTGCTCCTTTCAAAGTTCAGGGGTGAGAGGTAGCCCAGGCTGCTGTGGCGGCGCCGGGGGTTGTACCAGCCTTCAATCCAGGTGAAGACCGCCATGCGGGCCTGCGCCTTGCTCTGGAAGGTACTGCGCTCGATGAGTTCGCCTTCCAGGCTGGCGAAGAAGCTCTCGGCCATCGCGTTGTCGTAGGCATCGCCCACCGTTCCCATCGAGGGGCGCACCTGCATCTGCCGGCAACGCTCGCCAAAGGCTAGGCTGGTGTACTGGGCGGATTCAACCGGTCGTCGCAACACCTTCAACCAGGAGGTGTTTGTGGGGCGACCCGCGGGATGGATGAAGCAATTGACGGGAAGAGATGCGATGCGCTCTCCGGGGGCTCCCTCACATCGGCGTGAAGTAGAGCGTCAGTTCTAGGTACAGATTGCCACCGGAATCACCAGTGAGAGGGCCGCCGAGGTTGTTGGCGTATCGCAGGCTGTGGGCTCGCGCTGGTTCGCACTACTACGGCCTCTGCTGACTTCTCGCTTGCGGCATAGCCGTTGCCCTTTCAGGCGCGAGGCGAGCTCTCCCTAGGTAAGAGTCGCACACCTTCATCGCACAACCGCTGCATTTACGCTGTCTCGCCTTGGTCACAAGAGCTTCGTGGTTGCTTGCCCACTCGCCCTGCTTGGCAGCGCCTTCTATGCAGTTCTTGTTCATCGGCTCGCGATTTACGCTCCACGCTTCCTCCCCACGCTCGGTCGCCCTCACGCAGTTGCGCCGGGCCGCGATCGGCTTCACTTTGCTCGCTGTGACCAGCTCGCAGCGGGACTTGCACCCGCGGGTGTGCGCCCAAAGAAAAGGCCCCCGCACTGCGGGGGCCTTGACGTACTGGCGGAGAGGGAGGGATTCGAACCCTCGGTACGGAAACCGTACGCCTGATTTCGAGTCAGGCGATTTATATATTCCGCAGTGTTGATTAATGCTGATAGAATCCATGTAAATCAACAACTTATCGAATTGCTACTGGATACGCAAACAGTTTGAATGTTGATTGAAATTTGGGTTTATAGGGCTTTTCAGTCTGTAAACAGTCTGTAAATCATCGAAGGGTTCCAACATGGCTAGGCCGAGCAAGACCGCAGCAATTGACTACGCCGCCGCCCACGACCTGACGCACGGGCTACTCGAACGCGCCATTTGCCCGCCAGACAGGCCGTTCGTGCTGGTGAAGGATGCCGACAAGAAGGGGCTACGCTTGCGAGTGACAAAGGCAGGCGGGAAGCATTGGCAGTTTGAGACCCGCATGAAGGGGAAGCTAATAACCCGTGCGCTGGGAGAGTGGCCCGCCGTTTCCATCGCTGATGCCAAAGCAGAAGCCCACCGCCTACGTGGACTGACAGAAACAGGCATCGACCCCCGAGAGCTAGAGCACCAACAACAGGCCGCTCAGGCCGCAGAAAAGGCCGCCGCCGCCGCGCATGCCGTAACCGTGGGCGAGGTGTGGGCTATTTACCTTGAAGCCCGCCGCCCGCGCTGGGGTGAGCGTCATTACAGTGAGCATCTATTATTGGTGAAGGCCGGAGGGGTGCCGTCAAAACGCGCTGCCGGTGGCGTGACTGCGCCCGGAATACTGCATCCGCTGATGGCACTGCCCCTGCGTGACCTGACTACACCCGTTATCGAGGCTTGGGCCGAACGCGAGGCACAAACCCGCCCCGCTGCCGCCCGCCTTGCATGGCGCTGCCTGAAAGCCTTTTTAAGCTGGTGCGCAGAACAGAAAGAATATGCGCCAGTGCTGGCCGGTGTGAACCCTGCCAAGACCAAGAAGGCCCGCGAAAGTTTGGGCAAGGCCGGCGTGAAAGAGGATGCGCTGCTGAAAGAGCAATTACCCGCATGGTTTGACGCCGTGCGCCAGCTACAAAACCCGATGATTGCCGCCTATCTGCAAACCCTGCTACTGACTGGCGCAAGGGCTGGCGAGGTGCTGGGCCTGCGCTGGGAAGACATAAACATCAAATGGCGAGGCTTAACCATCCGCGACAAAGTGGAAGGCACCCGCGTCATTCCCTTGACGCCCTATGTCTGGCACCTGCTGGCCGCGCTGCCCCGCCGCAATGACTTTGTTTTTTCCAGCCTTACCGCCGCCGGTGGCTGTATCGCAATTCCGCGCAATCCGCACCATGACGCCTGTGCCGTGGCCGGTATCGACGGCTTGACAGTGCATGGGCTGCGCCGTTCGTTCAAGAGCCTTACCGAGTGGCTGGAAATTCCCGCCGGAGTGGTGGCGCAAATCATGGGGCACAAGCCAAGTGCAACGGCTGAGAAGCATTACACCGTGCGCCCGCTTGACCTGCTGCGTGTGCACCATGAGCGTATCGAGGCTTGGATTCTGGAGCAGGCCGGGATTGTGTTTGATGCCAAGGCAGAGCCGGGCAAGCTGCGTGCTGTGAACTGAAAAACGCGAAGCCCTGGCGCGTTTCACCCAGGGCAAAACAGGCGGGCCAGCATGTGCAGGAACACAGCGCCAGCCCCTGACCATCATCAAAACGGAGCTTCGGAAATGGCTGATGAGACTGTACCTCACGCGCTAATTGAGCATTACCTACCGTCCGACAACCTGCGGCACACATTGCTTGCCCGACGCGGTGAATGGGAGCTGTGGCGCACCGTCACCAAGCGGGCGCATAGGCAATTGCGCGACCGCGTGGATTACCAGATTCTCGAACGAGGAGAGTGGGCAATGATGGCTAGCCGAAAGGACTCTGCATGGCTGAACTTTGAATACATGGCTGCACGGGAAAACATAGTCAATTAACCCATTCCGCCAGCCCTAGGATTAAATTAAAAAGGCGAACGGCCACAGGGGGTAGGAGCCCTGCAGCCGTTCTAACCACATCAAAGAAAGAGCTTGGAAAATGGCTGAAAGCAAGTTTACATACCCCAACGAGGGATTTTTTACGGGGCTTCGGGAAGAACTGCGAGCCCGTGCCGCTATGCCCAAAACCACGTTGGAGAAGCGCCGCGAGCGTGACCGCCTGCGCACTGTGCTGCAACAACCAATTTCAGCGCCCCGCTATTGCGTCATGTACTTGGTGAACGGACGCGAGCGCAAATCCGCATGGCTCTACGACCGTGACCATGCACACAAGGGGCTGCAAATGATGCAGGCCAAATATGGCGACCGTAACGCCATCATCTACGTAGATTGACCGTTTCGCCCCAGCTAGGCAGGGCCGCAATCCTGCCGAAAAGTCGGACACCTTCACCGACCTGCTGGGGCACCTAATGAGGGTTGCACTTGAAGGGGTGCCGTATGACTACAAGCACGATTAAGCCGATTCATGTTGTTCTGCCGGTAGCCGTTGAGGGCTATTACCGTTTTGGCGACCTGCCCCGATTGATTGCGGATGCGCTGTATCCAGAACACCCGGACGCGGGCGATGAAGCGCAAGAATTGCAATGGATGAAACATGCAATTGATGGGGTTGAGCGATTCAGGAAGGACTTGGAACACGCCGCTGAATTGGCCGATGGTGATAAGGGTTACTTGCACGTTGTAGAGAACACCGCATCAAGGCGCACGCTTGAAATCCGAATGGGTGCGGTACTGGATTCGGGGCTTGTTCATCTGGACTGGCTGAACGACTGGGGCAAATCAAGAAAGCCGCCTTATGCCTTTTTAACGGCATCCGCACGGGAGCCCCAGGCCGACAAGCCCGTTTATCACTTTCCAATGTATGACCGACTGGAGCCACGCACCGAATGGCGAGGGGGTAGGCTGGCCGATACCGACATTTTTACGCTGGAGGAAGCCGCGAGCATGGCAACAAAGCACGCGGGGGAGCCCGTCACTATCGGCGACTTTCTGCGCGCCGCTGGCCGTGGCGAGATAGCCCTTCGTGCAATCGTGCACCGCGCCGCAAAGGTTCGCAAACACGATGGTGGGGTACTTTTCAACAAGGGCGAATCCAACGAAAACATTGTGCCCGCTGGTGCCATCCCAACACTGCCTCTTACCGCTTGCCAACACTTGGCCGCAACGGGCCGGGCAAGCTGGCGCACGTTTGATAGTTTCGAGGCAATCGACGGAACACGCAGACGCTACACAAAAGGCATGTTGACCGACGATGAACCCGACTTTGAAACCGTGCCCGATGATTGCCGGGTGGTGGGCTATGACGTTCGCGCCCTGGCTGATGCGTTTATTGATGCAGAGTGCGAGGAACCCCAGGCCGAAGAACTCGCGCCCTCAAGACCCGATACCGCGATGCTGGCAACGCCAGACCGACTAATAGAAGCCTTTGGCAGCATGTCGGGCATGAATCGGGCATGGTTTCGAAGCATGAAAGACCGTCCCGCACTCCAAGAGGCTGTAATTATTCCTGGCAAAAAGGGCCGCAATGGTTATCCGGCAATGCTTGATGTTTTCCGCGTCATGCAATACCTCATTGGCCCGAAACGGAACGGTAAAAAGATGCGCGAGGATACAGGTTGGCGACTACTGGAAGGGCATTTCCCAAAGGTGTATGCAACGTATGAAGCATGCGACCCGAGAGAGCGAGATTAACCGGGCAAAACACTTGATATATCCGGGTTGAGGGGCTGATATATCCGGGTTCACCCATGACAAATAGCCGGGTTTGCACGCCCGCAAATACCCCGCAATCGCAATAGCACCATCTCCAGCCCGGAAGCCTTGCACGCCGCAAGCCCGAGCCGCTGGGATGGAAAGCAAATTGCGATGCAAGCAACCTTACACAGTGCAGACGCCCGCCGCGCTGCAACTGAAACGAGCCAGTTCCCCCCGCTGGAATCAGTCAACCGCCCCACGGTTCCGACAGAACAGGCCGCGCATTACGTGAACCGCCGCCCGCAAACCTTGAGGGGCTGGGCCTGCGCTGAAACCTTCCCCGATGGCCTGCGCCCCATTCGCATCAATGGCCGCCTTGCATGGCCTGTAGCTGGCATCCGTGCCGTGCTGGGGGTGGCGCAATGATTACCGCCATCTTCTTTCTGGTGCTGCGCCTTCGCCGCTGGAGGGCTGCCAAATGAAAACGCCCGAGCTTTCCAAGAAAGAGCGCCTATTGCGCCGCTATGCGGAGGGCCGCCCAACTGAGTTTTATCAGTTTGACGCCTTCTTTATGACTCAAGCTGATTCAGTGATGCCTGCCGACGATGACGGGCATTGCCTCATGGGCTCGACGGTGACCGAGCTACGCAACTCTGATGTTGCGGTACGAGTGCAAATCCGCGCTGGGACTGATGCGAAGGCCGCACTTCAAATGCTTGAAAAGCTGACGCAATTTGTACGGGCTGAAGTTGATGAAGCTGCAAGCCGTGCATTTGCACCAGACGGCGAGCGCAACTTTTACTGTGTCCAAGACTTTAGCGAGGTGCCATTTTGACCAAGCAAAAGAAAGCCCCCGCACCGACCAAGACGCAAGGGGCCCACGGTGAACAACTTTCGTTTCTGCCGCCCCCGCCATTTTGCCCTAGCTGGCCAACACGTGGAACCCTGCCCGATAGGGCATTGAAGATGCTGATGGACGGAAAGATGATTGACCATCCGCATTTTGAAGACAGTACGCAAAGCTGGCGACTGGGTGCTGTGATTTTCAAGCTGCGTACTTTGGGCTGGCCGGTGGAAACCATCGAAATTCCAAGCCCTACGGAACACAGCCCCGACAGAATCATTGCGCTTTACTGCCTTGACGGGAAATACACCGCGCAAGCCCTGGCGATGAATGGAGGTGCTGGGTGATGACCGACACCACAAAGGCAATCGACGCACTGCGCAGCATCCCGCCGGACATTGACCGTGATTCATGGGTGAAGGTGGCGATGGGCGCACATGCCGCCGGGGTGGACTTTGACACCTTCGACGCATGGAGCCAAAGCGCCGGGAACTACGACTCCGCCGCCTGCCGTGATGTGTGGCGAAGCATCAAGCCGGGTAAAGGCGTGGGGGCTGGCACCCTGTTTCACGTGGCCGCTGAGAACGGCTGGCGCATGGGTGAAGGCAAGCCCCAGCAAAGGGCCGTACAAGCCCCCAGGAAGGCCGTAGAGCCGCCCCGCAAGCCTGCCCCAGGCATGAGCCCCGCCGAAGTGTGGAGCCGCTGCGAACCTGCAACTACTTCACACGACTACATCATCGGAAAAGCCGCCGCCGGGGTTCCGCTGGATACCCTGCGCGTACTGCCCGCTGGTGACCCGCTGCGCATTCAAGGCGAGCGCATGGCCGGGGCTTTGGTAGTACCCGCCCTGGCCGCTGATGGCACACTGCAAAGCCTTCAACTGATACCGCCGCCGCCCGGTAAGAAGATGAACCTGCCTGGTGCGCCGATGGCCGGGGCGAGCTTCACCGTGGGCGATGTGGTGCCGGGCAAGCCGCTTTACGTGTGCGAGGGCATAGGCACTGCATGGGCCGCCTGGCAAGCTACCGGGAATGCCGCCGTGGTTTGTTTCGGCTGGGGCAACGTGGCAAAGGTGGCCGCCGAACTTCGCCAGCGTGACGCATCCGCCCGCCTGGTGCTGGTGCCCGATGTGGGTAAAGAAGAAAGCGCCGCCAAGATTGCGCATGAGTTGCAGTGCGCCGTGGCCTACATGCCCCAGGGTGAGCCGCAGAACTTCGACGCAAACGACCTTGCACAGCGTGATGGGGCCGACGTGCTGGCCGACCTGCTGGAGACTGCCCAGGAACCCGCGCCGCCCCCGCTGCCGTTATCGGTGGCCTTTGCCGACGAACTGCCCGCTGCCTTCACGCCGCCCGATGAATTGGTGGAAGGGGTTTTAACTGCTGGCGACGGTTCCGTTCTGTACGGTGACAGCAACAGTGGGAAAACCTTTTTTGTGATTGACATGGCCGCCGCTGTGGCGCGTGGGACGCAATGGATGGGCCGCAACACTGAGCCGGGGCTGGTGCTGTATCTGGCCGCTGAAAGCCCTGCATCCGTGCGTGGCCGATTGCAAGCCTACCAAAAGCACCACGGGGTTAGGGTGCCGAACTTCGCCATTGTGCAAAGCCCCATTGACTTGTTCGACGGTGATGCTGACACGGACGCCGTGATTGCCGTGGTGCGCCAGCTAGAGCGCCAGAGAGGGCAAAAGGTGCGCCTGATAGTGGGCGACACCCTGGCCCGATTAAGTGCTGGAGCCAACGAGAACGCCGGGCAGGATATGGGTTTGGTGGTGCGCCGGTTCGACCGCATCCGTTCCGAGTGCGCCGCCCATTTCCTGCTGATTCACCATAGCGGGAAAGCTGCCGCAAATGGTGCCCGTGGCTGGAGTGGCATCCGCGCCGCAGTGGATACGGAAATCGAGGTGACGGACTCGCCTAATGGACGCTGCGCTGAAATCACAAAGCAACGCGACCTAAGCACCAAGGGCGAGCGCATCGGGTTCCGACTGGATACGGTGACGCTCGGTACGACCAAATGGGGAGCCGCTGCGACATCCTGCGTGGTGGTGCCCGCCGATGCACCAGACAAGCCAAAGGGCAAGCGCCTGAGTGAATGTGATGGTGCTGTGTTGGAGTTCCTGGCCGCGCACAAGGTGGGCATTCGTAAAACGGACGTGGTGAAGCACTTTGAAGGCCGGTACCAGAAAGGCCCGATATACCGCGCCATGAAAACACTGGTGACAGCCTGCGCTATTCATGAAGCTGCTGGCTTGGTGGCAATTGCCGGGGTTGCCAAATGAACGAGGTACAGAAAGGTACAAAAAGGTACATGTACCCAACTGTACCCACGGGAAAAAAGGTACAGATAGGTACAACACCCTTTAGGGGTGTACCTTTTGTACCTTCCCCAAAACAGGCACTTGATACCGACTTGCTGGGGGATGAAATACAAAGCCCCCGAACCAACAGCCGCCCCGAAGCTGCTGCCCTGGTGGAAGTCTTGAAGGCACTGCGAACGCATCCCGCCGTGGCATGGGCCGAACGCATGAATACCGGGGCTGCCAAGGTGGGCAACCGCTTTATCCGTTTCGGCTGGCCGGGGTGCCCTGACGTGCTGGGGCAATTGACGGATGGCCGCCTGCTGGGGGTGGAAGTGAAAGCCAAGACCGGACGCCTGCACCCTGAGCAAGCCTTATTCCTTGAGCGCATCCGTGTTGCCGGTGGCGTGGCCTTTGTGGCGCGTGACTGCTGCGACGTGCTGCGCGAGATGGAAAAGCCATGACCTGCCGCACCTGCATACACCGCCTGGACGTGACGCTATGGGGCTGCTGGCTGGCGACTGGCTGCCGCGTGGGGCTGGTGCTGTGCCAAGCGTGCGAGGCATGGACACCTAATCAACCTGAAAGAGCAGGAGAGAACCAACCATGAGAAAGAGCGACCGACAGCGTATTGACTACATGCCATGCACCGCAGCGCGTGAGGCGCTGGAGATGGCCCAGTGCCTATACCCTGACAGCAATGCCCAGGCGCTTCTAGACCGTCTTGTAATCATGGGGCTGGTGGCGATGCAATGGAAGCCGCCAAGCCTGTACGGACGCGATAGGGAGCATTGGCGGCTACCTGCCAGCGTGGGCGATGTTCCGGCATCCGATGGTTAAAGTACGGCGAAGTACGGACGGTTTTCCGGAATCATCCGACGGAGGAAGCCCCAGGAAGGGGAGTTTCTGGAGTCCATAAAAAGACTGCGCGCCGTGGTGGCACCCCAGGGGGTTCAAATCTTCGGGGCTTCATTCGTGGAAACCGACAGGTACTCATTCGGCATACACCCGCGAAATGGCGATAGGGGACTAGGGGGCATCAAATCTCTGGAGGATGGGAAGCCGGATACCGACCTGTTCCGCACGCGCAGAAAAAAACGCCGTTCTGAATTATTCAAATCAGCAAATGAACCAACCGAAGCCCCCGCCGTGGGGCTTTTTTGCTGGTGGGGGCATGGTGCTGCCCTAAGGTGCAAGGGCTTGCCGTCGTCAAATACGACTACTGGCTAAACGATGCTATGTGTTAAGCAAAATCTTCCAGCCTTGCAAGCGCCGTATTGCCTACCTTCGACGCTATCAATACTGATGCTTACCACGTATCCGATTGAGCGTGGTAGTTCTGTTTAGAGAAGGCTTGGCCTATTCACCGTGGCCGCTGCTGCCTGCCTTCGGTTCTCACAAGCGATAGACCAGACAAAACAGCCGAAGCCCCCGCCGTGGGGCTTTTGTGTTGCTGGGGCTGGGTGGCTACATGGCACAGAACCCAGTACCGCAGTCTGTAAACAGTCTGTAAGACCCCCCAAAGAAAAAACCCCGCTATCTTTTGAATAGCAGGGTTTCCTTTGTGCTGGCGGAGAGGGAGGGATTCGAACCCTCGGAAGGGTCGCCCCTTCGCCTGATTTCGAGTCAGGTACATTCGACCACTCTGCCACCTCTCCTGTTCTGATCGAAGCCGGAATTCTAGCAGAATGAATTTGGCATCAAGCAGAACGCGGAAACAAATCGTTGCCCGATCAGGTTGGACGCAAAAAGTCGTCCTTTCTGGCGGGAGCTTGCAAAAACGGTCAAAAACGCGCTATACTCCAAGGCTTGTTCCCTGATAGCTCAGTCGGTAGAGCGACGGACTGTTAATCCGCAGGTCCCTGGTTCGAGCCCAGGTCGGGGAGCCAAATATTTCTCGTTGAAAAGACGATATGAATCAAGCACTTAGGCGAATCGTCTAAGTGCTTTTTTCATTTCTGTGCTGCCCCTGAAACCTCCTCGAAGGGGTCCATGGGACACTGGTGGGACACTGACCGACAACTCTCGTCGACAGATCGCCACTTTTCACGATAGTATTTGGCCTTGTTTGATGCACAGCGTTGAAACGCTGGACTCCTTGGGTCCGGCGTGGAGCCCTCCCTTCCACTAGCTGCTAGGTTCCGACCTAGACCGTGGTTGTTCATACCTTTTCAAGGAACGCTGATGGCCACCATCGAAACGCGCCTCGCTGAAGACGGCACCAAGACCTTTCGCGTCAAAGTACGCATCAAGGGGCAGCTCCCTCAACAAGCCTCCTTCGCCCGACTGACTGACGCCAAACGCTGGGCGCAGTCCACAGAAGTCGCCATGCGCGAAGGCAGGCACTTCAAGGTGCAGGAGGCCCGACGCAAAACCCTCACGGACTTGATTGACCGCTACCTGCGCGACGTGCTGCCCCAGCGTCCGAAGAACGCCAGCAACACCCGTCGTCACCTCCTCTGGTGGAAAGCTCAGATCGGCTACCGCCTGCTGGCCGACATTCAGCCGGCGCATGTTGCCGAACTGCGCGATCAGCTTTTGTCGACCCCTACCGACCGAGGTGCCCGCAGGGCCAACGCCACCGTGCAACGCTACCTTGCAGCGATCTCGCACGCATACAACATTGCGATCAAGGACTGGGGCTGGGTCGATGAAAACCCGGTCGCCAAAATCACCAAGCCGCGCTCAGCACGGGGCAGGGAGCGCTTCCTGTCCGATGACGAGCGCGACCGCCTGCTGGCAGCCTGCAAGGCATCCAGGAGCCAGTTTCTCTACACCGTGGTGGTGCTGGCCATATCCACCGGAATGCGGCGAGGGGAAATCATGGGGTTGCGCTGGAAGCAGGTCGATCTGCCCAACAGGTGCCTTCGACTGTCTGAAACCAAAAACGACACCAGCCGCTCCATTCCCCTGGCAGGTCTGGCGCTGGCCCTGATGACCCAGCTGTCCAAGGTGCGCCGCATCGACTCCGACCTGGTGTTCTACGGCAGGGACAAGGCGCAGCCTATCGACCTGAAGAAACCCTGGGAAACGGCGTTGCGCAGGGCAGGGATCGACGATTTCCGCTTTCATGATCTGCGCCACACCGCGGCCTCTTACCTGGCCATGAACGGCGCCACCACCGTGGAAATTGCCGCGGTGCTGGGACACAAGACGCTGCAGATGGTCAAGCGCTACAGCCACCTCGCCAACAGCCACACGGCCAATGTGGTGGCGTCCATGAACCATAAGATTTTTGTTCAGCCATGAGGTGCAGTCGATACCTTCCAGATGTTCAATCAGTGACGAAACGCGGCGTCAGTTGACACATCGCTACAAATTTCATTAAGATAGTACCCGTGCGCTAAAAACGCACATGCGATGAAGCCATTTGCCAACCGGCACGTGGTGGACCTCAAGCCCACTCCGACGAGAGTGATCTGAGTCCACCTACGTAAAGGAAAGCTAAATGGCTATTCTTTTTTCTGGTCCTGCTGCAGACCAGCCCAAACGCAAACCGCGCCGGATCGCGCATGCGCAGCATGCTCCGCAGTGCCAATCCACTGCCACCGCGCTACCAGTTGACGGCAAACCGGTACTGGCGCCACCCAGTTCGCCTGTAAACGGCGCCGCGCGTACGCATACCCGGCTCATCCCCCTGACCGACTGGAACCAGCACCATGCCTGGCCGCCCATCGGTGGGCTGCGTCACCTCGTTTTCTTCGAGAAAACCAACGGCTTTGACAGGGTGGTACGCCGTGTTGGGCGCCGTGTGCTGATTGACGAGGCTTCCTTCTTCGCTTGGGTCGAAAGCAACGGAGGCCGCAATGCAGTTTCCTAAGTTCATGTGGCGCACGTTCGGACACCTCAATAGCACCACTTTGGCGTGCTGGCCGCAGTTTGCAGCCACGCCCGCCATGTGCTCCATCGACCACTTGCTCCGCCAATGGGGAGGCTATTGATGTACACGTTTATGCATTTCACGTCCGAGGGCGGGAGCTCCAGTCTCACCGTCACGCTAGACATCAGCCCTAATGATGTCGACGCTGACAACGCCACCACGAAACAGATGGTGGAAGAGGCGAAGAAATCCCGACGAAGGTTCTGCATCGTTCAACGCGAGTATCTCGGCACCTACCTTTTCACCTACGACCCTGCCAATCAGGCCCAGATCGAACTGCACCTGCTGGCGGTGCTATCTGGCCACCGAACCGAAGTAACTGTCAACGCTGAAGCAGGAGGTATCGAATCATGGACGAGCTACTAACCCCCGATTTGGAGCAGACGCAGCGTTTCCTGCAGGCGCTCGATCCCGCCGGCCCCTTCACCTTTCAGACCTTCGACGATAACAAGGACCGATCCAAGGCCAACAGAGAGCGGTTGGGTATAGATCCGTTTGCGAGAGTCTTTCACGGCCCGCTGGAGCGCGACCTGGACAGACTGGTTGCGCTACAGCAACAAGGTGTTGGGGTGTTCGTCATGGTGAACCGGGGCGATGGACTCGGGCGCTCGAACGAGAACGTCATCCACATCCGCTCCCATTTCGTTGATCTGGACGGCGCCCCGATAGAGCCGGTGTTGAATACGGATGCACCGCCTCACATCGTAGTTGAATCCAGTCCCGGCAAATGGCACGCGTACTGGCGCGTGCAGGACGCTGTGGCGGCTGATTTCAAGAAACGCCAGCACGCCTTGGCCCGCAAATTTGGCGGAGACCCGTCAGTATGCGACCTTGCCCGTGTCATGCGCTTGCCAGGATTCTGGCACCTCAAAGGCACCCCTTTCCAAACCCGTCTAGTCACTCCAGTCGCAAGGATAGATGCGTAATGGACTCTACCGCCACTTCCTCATACAACTGGGCCGACTTGGCCCAGAAGCTAGGCCTCACCACTGAGCCGGTCAAGCCACATCGCCCCTCAAAAAAACGTGCGGGTAGTGTCACTGCAGCCGGCAGCCTAGATGCACTTTTGAAGCAGCAGTGTGTCGATGGCGAGCGAACTGAACACCTGACTCGGCTGATCGGCACCCTCCTGGCTGCTCGAATTCCCGCTGATGAGGCGCTCCAGATGTGCCATGCTTGGAACGAGCAGAACGTCGAGCCCCTGGACAGCGGCAAGGTTGACTCGACCTTCAGATCCATCTACGCCATTGACCAGCGTAACCATCCAGAGCGATATCCCGAACTCCAGGTGCACGAGCCGCTGTTTGACTTGAACGCCGGCCGCATTGACCGTTATCTAGCGGCCGCCCCAAAGCCCCGCCGTTGGCTGTTGAAGGACCTGATCGTGCTCGGGAAAGTCGGTGCCATCGTTGCTCCCGGCGGGAGCAGTAAGTCGCAGTGGTTGCTGCAACTGGCGGTAGGCGTCGCCACTGGCTTGCCTGTGGCTGAACATTGGGAGATTGGTGAAACTGGCGGCGTACTGGTCTTTTGCGCGGAGGACGATGAAGACGAAATTCACCGTCGATTGCGGCGCATCACGGAGCACTTCAAGTTGACAGGGCATATCCAGCAGATGGCCGATATTGAAGAGCGCCTCTATGTCTACTCCACCATCGGCACAGATACGCTCTTGACCAAGCGCGACACCACGGGCGAAGTGTCCACCACCTCCATCGTGCATCGCATTGCTGCCTTGGCCGATCAGATTGAAGACCTCAAGCTGATCATTATTGATCCTGCCTCCCGCTTTCGCGGCGGCGAGGAAAATAGTAACGAGGATGCCACCCGTTTCGTCGAAGCACTCGAGACTTTGGCCAAACGTACCGGTGCCACGGTATTGATTGCGCACCACACCAACAAAAGCAGTTACGCTGCTGACGCAGAGCCGGGGCAGGGGGCTTCACGCGGCGCCTCAGCGTTGACCGACGGCCTGCGCTGGCAGATGAACCTCAGCCGCCCCTCGGAGAAGCAGCTCGGACTTGTTGGAGCAGCCAAGGATCAAGCCTCCCGGCATGTCGCAGCAACAGTCACCAAGACGAACTATTCGGCCTTTCCGGCACCTGTGATTCTTGAGCGACTGGATAATGGTTACCTGACCGCCATCACCCCCATGCAATCTCAGCAGCGCGCTGACAACGCAGCGATCCTGAACGTACTGGGCATACTCATGCAACAGTCAAAGCCGATCACGGCGCGTTTGCTGGAGGAACGTTTTGGAGGCGTGTCAGGCTCGCTCAAGCTGCCCAAGCATGATGTCCGTCGGATTGTGCAGTTGGCCATCGCGCGCGGCTTTTTGGCGGGGGGTGAACGCAAACCTCTCACGGTTACCGCGATGGGCACCTCGATAGCCACGAGCACAACTGCTGCGGCAACGGAGGTTGCGAGCAAGCTTTCCGAAAAAACGGCTCGCGAAAAAACATAATTAAATCAACCACTTACGCGCGAGGAGGTAAGTATGAATCGCCGTAAAAAAACCAATGAAATCAACCAGTTAGCGTTGCGAGATATCCCCTATAAAAGACAAGGGCCACCTCCGGTGGCCCTCTTTATGTCTGTCTCCCGCGTTGAGCATCAACCGGTGGCGCCCCGCGCCATCACGGCCACCAACTCCTCGTCACTCATCGCCTCCAGGCGGCCTAACTCCACCGCCTGCCTGGCGTCCAGGTCCACCTTCACCCGCTCAGGCGCGTAGAGCCCCATCAACTTCCCGATTTCCCGCAGTGCGGCCACCATGGCCGCCGGATTCGTCTGCTCCCGGGCCATGTTGACAGCCTCCAGGAGGCCCTTGAGCACGTCCTGACGCTCCACACCCAGGCGCTGAGCATCGGCGCGCTGGCGGGCCTCTATGGCGCTGGAAATGGCAGCATTGGTTAGCAGACGGTGGGCGGTCACCCGCGCCCCAACCGCCCCATAGCCAGCGCGTATGGCGGCCTGCGTGCCGTTGCCGTCGAGGAGGTATTCCTCGATGAATCTGGCCCGGCGAGTGGTAAGGCTGGAAGTGATATCCATACACCATATTTTACGATCGTTGCTTAAAAAATGAGCAATTTTTTGTGCCGCACCCGGTCTATTGCTGTGTCGCCCCCCTTGCCCTGTTTGCCCTGATGTGCTGCAAAAGTCGTTGCAGGATTGGTGTAATATTAAAGTATGAATAGTGAGCGTGAAAAGATTCAGTTAGAGATCGCTGAACTCCTGCTCGAGCGGGAACGGATCCTGCTGGGGCTCCCAAAGGTCGTGAACAACCGGGGCGGTGATCCGGCGGCGGTCGCGGGAGCAGCCAAGAGCGTGTTTTGCTGGCTCTTGTGTATTGCGTTGGGGGGCGTCGTCGGCACCATCTTAGGTGCTCTGATGGGCGCGATTTTCGCGCTGCTCAAGGTCGAAACCTTGTGTCCTGCTTACCCAGACGCTGACTTCTTGTACCGTGTTGGCTGCACTCTCGGAGCGGATGAAAACCAACTCCTGCTTGGTGGGGGACTCGGCCTTCTGACTGGTCTGTACCAAGGGCATAAGATTTTTCGCCGATCCTAGCTAAAAAGTAGCCACTCATCGCAGTTCCGGGCTTTGAATGCGTCCAAATGCGAAGGACGCTGCTTATAACGGTCAGGTCGGCAGGATCAAGTGCTCCTCAGTCAAAGATTCAACCCCAGCAGTGTGAAGGCATTTTTGGCCAACGATGTCCCGGTGCTTATCATCGCTGGGCCGGGATCGGACCTGCACCGTAATCATTGTGAATGCTGACTATCCCAACGCAGGTACTGGTAGCCAATTGGCGCTAAGCATTTCATTCCACCTTGCCTACAGCTTTGAGCAAGGCGTTTTGAAGCTGGTCGTATGAGCGAAGAGGGGCAAGTCGAGGAGGAGGCTCGTCGGATATCCATGAAGGGGCTCTGAGGTAATCGGCGTACGGGAGTAGCATATAGCGACTCACAGTTTTGTCATCCAGCATCTGCACGAGTAATACCCAATCAGCTACCGGTCGACGCACTTTCGTGATGTGCCACCGATTCGGAACAGATATGCTGCGTGGCCACAAGAGTTTTGTTCGTATGCTGCAGTGGTTGTTGACCAACATCACACGACTGCGGGAGTCTTTTTGACAGTCCATTCCACCTGAGCGAATAAAGGCAGCGATCTCGTCTTCGAAGTGATCGCCTATTCTGCGTGCCTCCAGGGCTCTCTTCATATGTTGCGTGCGCACAGCGTTTGAGTCGCGGCCAGCTTGCTCCAGTGCATTTTTTAACGAGCCGAAGTTGTTGACATATGTGATTCTTGAGAAAAGACCTTGAGCCTCAAGGTCTAGTTCGGTGATTAATGGATTTTCGGCCAATTTGGCACGTAATACGGCGAGCAACTGTTCCTTATTCCGAACCACTCTTCTGCGTTGTAGCAGTTTGCATTGGGCGCATTCCCACAAATTCTTAGGCACTATGCGGTCAATCACTCCCTCTGCCTTTGTTTCCGGTCGTTTTTTTCCTGTGGTTCCACCCAAGCGCTCTCGTCCCCATACGAAGTCACCAGCGAACGCCTCACACCTAAGAAGGCTGGAGACCACCTTCTCCGTGATTTGTCTGCCGTCAGGTGCACGAATTCCCTCTTTCAGAAGCGTCTTGGCCGTCTTGCTGATGTTGCCCCCAGGAGCGCAATACAGCTCAAAGATATGGTTCACCAGTTTGACCTCGTCTGCAGGTCCTGGTATCCACTCGATGCGCTCACTCTGAATTGACTTTCGCTGCCGCAGTTCCAACGGCCGCCGGTTGCCAAATTTGTCAACCGCGATCTTGGCAATACCAATCCTAGGCATCGACCCCATTTGGTAGCCCAGATGGATGGCCTGATCCTGTCCTGCGCGCGTTTTCACTCCCAATTCACGAGCATATTCTGCCGCCATAGCTCGCTTCATGGTCTTGAGTAGCGCTGTTAGCGGGTCAATGTCTGTACCGAACGGCTCTTGTACGTAGACTACTCGGACGCCGTTGATGCGGCACGTGTATTCATAGTAAGCTGCTGCATCTAAGTCCTGAAATCGCCCCCAACGGCTTACGTCATACACAAGCACGACACCGAAGGGACGAGGCTCCTCCAACACATCCCGCAGAAGTTGCTTCATTCCAGGACGATTGGAGATGCTTAGTCCGCTCTTGGCTGCATCTTCATAAATTCTTACGAGAGAAAGTCCGTTGTCCGCCGCATATGAGCGGATAGCCTCAAGTTGAGTTGCGATAGAGAGTTCTTGCTGATCGGTGGACATACGCACATACGCAGCTGCGCCTAAATTGGCTGGCAAGGTGCTGAATGTCCCCATGGCACGACTCCTTCAAACTCAAAGGTTTTTCAGGTCTGCATACGCTCTCTCGTGCATCGAAATTATCAGTGGTTAATTTCAGTGTCAACTCTTATCGTGTCCGTCAGGCAAGCCCATCTTGAACGGTAGTTGGCACTCAGGCATCGTTGAGATCGCTTGCTGGGCTCATCCTCGGCGAACGTCCTTTGAGTTACACGTGGCCAACAAAAGTTAGGTTACTGAGCAGGCCTTGGCACTCACAGGCTGCTGAAATACTGGTTTGCCCACTGGCTGCCAAGAACATCCACCGCTCAAAACGGGCTGCAAGCGATTTTTCGAGCCCTCCGGCAGTATTTCAGCAGCCAGTAGGGCTCATCAAAGTCAGTGGCCGGAATGATGCAGCGCTGCCCCTTGGCCCAGGCCGTTCGGTAGGAGGGCTTGGTCGCCACCTCTTCAGACCGGGCATTGTTCGTGCTGTAGGGCAGTTTGGCCGCCTTGGCAAAGGGCGGTATCAGTCCCCATTGCCCTACGACCAGTTCGCTTACGTATCCTGTGTCATTCACGGCGCGGCGAATGAACGGCCCGCGCCCACAGGGGAAGAGAACCTCATCCCACCAACGGCCAGGATTGTCCCTGCAGACGTGCCAGGCGCGCTCAATTTCAGCTTCTGCTGGGCTGATGTAACGGTTGCACATGGTCTGTTCGCTTTGGCGCAAGAAAACACTGCGTCACCTGCGCATCATCCAGAGAACATCTGGAGTCGACTGGAGGAAATGATAGTTCTCAACTATTGCTATCCGCGCAACCTGAAATTCCGCTCTGTGCTTCCAAATTGTCACTGATCTCTCGTTCATGTTCAGCCTAATGGGAATGGTTGCTTTGTGGTTGTCCAGATGGAGTTCTCGAACCATCGCAGTCTTGTGTCCTCTCTCAGCAATCGGCTACTTTGCAGCGACTGCTGCCGGTGGGTGCTGCGAGACGAAGTCATGCTGACTGCTACGAAGCGGCTGTTGGGTAAAGCCACCAGCGCTGGCCCGAGCGGTTGCTGTCCGAGGTACTGCGGCCATAGGGATTCCGCGACCATGCGGGCTACGCATCAACGACCGCTTCCACATCACTTGGACAGGCGGTACCGACCCACAGGAGTCAGTCCAGACTCCAAACGATCAGCACGAGGTCATGCAGTCGACAGGTCCCGCTGCATAGTTGTCGGCGCACGGCACCGCAAGCGGGCCAGGCCTGACTCCCGTAGCCGCGTATACGTTTGCAGGTAGCTACTCCGCACCACCTGCCGACTGCGTTACCAACTGTTGTAAGCTTCACCCATGAAAAACGCGAGCTCAGGCGGGGAACCGAGCCTTCACGACGTCCTCACCTTGTTCAAAGACAGGAGCGGGGACGAGACTGGAGGACAGCATGCTGTCCGTGGGTTCAGCTTTCAGGTCTGGCAAGCAGTGCTTGAGACACTGAAGGCACATGCGACCGGCGAGGACTACGCCGTCGTACTTGAATGGCAGGAGGACATCGCCGTTTGCAACTCGTCCAAGCGGCCCACGCGCGTCACGTTCATCCAGCTCAAGAAAAACGAGTCGACGCACCACTGGACCTTGACTGGACTGCTGACTCCACCACCGGCACCTCCGGCAAAAGTAGTGCAGGCCACCATAGACGAGACAGACGCTCCAGCCGCACCAAAGCGCCGGATAGCCGTTCGTTCGCGTAAGCCGGGACAGTCCACGCTGGCCAAGCTGTACTTCCACCGCCAGCGCTTTTCCGGGCTCACGCCGCCTCCGGAGCTCGTCTTCGCTTCGAACGCACCGTTCTACGTTGGAGTCGGGGACGATGACCAAAATGAAACAGTGACCGCAGTTGAGCTATGCGACTTGCCGGCCGCAGCAGTCGCCAAGGTCCAGGAAGCTTTTCGCAAGCAGCTCGAAATGCCTGAGAACGAAGCGATTGCTCTTGATGGCTTCCGCTTGACAGTGACCAACTGCCCTACTGAGGAGGCCCACAAGTTTGCCATTGGCGAGTTGGTGGAGCTGTGTCAGCTCAAGAAAATTGAGCCGCAGGTCAATGCCCCGTTCATTGCCATCTGTCTCGTGGCGTCGTACGTGCAGCAGCGAGCCGGCAAACGAGCCTACGCCAAGGACTTCCCGGACTTGCTTGAGCGCGCAGTTACGAGAGCTGATGTGACTCAGTACTTCGCTGCGGCAAACGACACCCACGTCCGAACGCAAGACCTGGTCGCGCAGGTCATCGCGCGGCTGAACGCCGAGGCGGCCGATTACGAGATAGTCCAGGAGATGGAGGCTGCGGTGAACACCGCTTGCGCGGAAGTCACCAATCGCGCCAGCGTGGTCTGGCTCACTGCCCGAGCGCTGGTCGACCTATACATCAAGAACAACCAATACAAGGCGAACGGAAACCTCAAGGCTCGACTGCCGGCGTGGCTGGCGGACCTCCGCGCGATGAAGGTTCGGGACTCACACCTGTATTCCGATGGCTTCCTCTACTGCCTGATGGCGATGACTCTCAAAAATGCACAACCACTCCGACACCTTTCAACTGCTGCGACTGGTTCGCAACCTGAGGCAGCATCATGAGCCCCATCGTGGTATTCAACGAGCTTTGGCTGCTGTCCGAAAGAGACGCGAGCGCGAGGAAGCTGAAGTTTCACCCCCGACGCAACCTGCTGGCGGGAAGTAACGGCACAGGCAAGTCGCGTGTACTGAAGCACTTGGTCTGGGCGCTCGGCTGCGACCCGGCAAGACGTGCCGCGGGCGAGTTCGACTCAAACGTGGTTGCCGCCCTTGAGCTGTCAGTTGGCTCGTCGGGGAAGTTCACTTTCCTGAGACAAGGCCGCAAGCGCGCCGCATTCGACGAGCTGGGCCTCCTTATATTTACGACCGAGTCCAGCTCGAAGTGGAGTGAGTTCTTCTCTGAGACCTTCGGCTTCAAACTGATGCTTCAGCGCAAGGAGGAAGGTGAGTTCGGCTTGGCTGGGCCCGACTACGCCATGCTTCCGTTCTATATCGACCAAGACAGCGGATGGGGCCCGAAATGGGCAACCTTTCCGTACCTGGGCCAGTTCGTGAAATGGCAGATGCCGCTCTTCTCGTCATTCACCGGCTTGAAGACCGCGTCCTACCTCGAGGCCCAGGTGCATCGAGACCGGGCGGCCGTTCAAATTAAGACCGCCAAGGTGCACTTAAAGCTACAGGAGACCTCCTACAAGCGAGTGGTAGAGATGCTCCCAGCGGGGACGACCACCATTGACGAGAGCCAGTTCGCGCGCGAGTTGCGCGAGGTGTCGGAGTTAACGAAAAAGTTGCGCGACGAACAAGACGAGGTGCGCGCGGACCTGTTCAAGCTTGCTCAAAGGCGGCAGCAGCTTACGGCCGAGTTGAACATGGCCCTGGCCAGCGAACGCGAACTTGTCGAGGACCAAGCATTCCTCGCCAACTATTCAGACGACGAGCCATTGGTTTGCCCTACTTGCTCACACGTCCACACTGCGACGTTCCACGCACGACAGGCGCTCGCCACCGACGCGCACGATATCCACGAAGTGGTCATTCGGTTGCAAACGGCACGAGACAAGCTGCAAAGCGATGAGGCGGCACTCCAAACCAAGCTCAATGCTGTGGCCGAGCGGCTACGCTCGTTGAACGAGTCTCTAAAGGTTCAGCGCGACGGACGACCCGTGGCTGACGTCGTGGTCGCCAAGAGCCTGTCCGTACTCAAGGACGCCTACGACGTCACGCGCCGCGACCTCGCAGCGGAGCTCGACATCGCCACCGAGGAGCTCCAAGAGTACGACAGCAGGCTAAAGGATTTGGCCGACAAGGATCGAGAAAAGCGGATTCGCGCATCTTTCAAGGAAGACCTGATTTCCTACGCCGATATGCTCGACATCGCGAAGGTCGAAATCGCGTCGAAGGTGACGATTGGCACGCGCTCGCCGAACGCAAGCGGGAGCTACGCGCCACGCGCAGTATTGGCGAACCACCTTGCGCTGCTGTCGGCGCACTCGAAGTACGGCGACGGCCCCACGTTCCCGTTCATCGTCGACACACCGCAACAGTCAGGTCAGGACCCTGTGAGCCTCGGGCGGATGCTCGACACTATTCTGAAACGAGCTCACTCGGGCCAAACCATGGTTGCGACTGAGTCGATCCCAGACAAATGGGTGCCGCCTGAAGATTGCAGCATCCTGGAGTTTGGCATCAAGCGCCACGTCCTGCTGGAGGAAGCTTTTCGTCCAGGCGTCGAGGCGCTCAGCGGCATGGTCAAGGCAATGCACGACGAACTATTGAAGCAAGCGCCAGTCGGCGACGAGCAGCCCCAGGACGGCGACATCCCTGTTCCTGACGCCGGAGATGACGAGGATGAATGACCCGTCGCCAGGGATGCAATGCAGCGGGATCCGACGGTCATTCGGAGGCGGCGAAGGGCTCCGCGCACACATAAAGGCGGCCGGTAAGCCGACACTTCCACATTCCGCTCCTGGCCGATGGCGGTCTCGCGGCAGCCTAGGAGGATCGCGAGATATTCGTTTTGCGTCCTGAGCCACCCAGCGGGCCGGATGGAAGGTTGCGTCGGGCTTCGAACTCCTTCCCTGGGCGCTTGTTTGCGGCGACCCACCCACGTGTGTCGCGCCCAAGGCGAGCAGCGTCCTTTTCCGCACGACCTGCGTCGCTGGGAGCGTGCTTCTGCGCGCGCGGGTCGGCACGCTTGTACGGCTTTGACATGCAAGGCTCCTAAAGGCCGCCGAGAATTGGCGCTGTCGCATTGTCGAGGCTAAAACGAGGCGTCGTGTGGCGGATAGAGGCTCCCTGCACGAAGTAGGTTCTAGACATCCAACCGGCATTGTGCGCCCAGCCAGTGCGGTCTAGAACCGTTCCCGGCCATTAGCAGGCGGTTGCCCCGCGCCAAAAAGCTCCGGCTGAGGGAGACCCTGGAGGACCGCTTTGCGGTGACGAGTCTGAGCGTCCGGTCGGCTCGAATCGGCCAGAAGCTGCCTCTCAGGAAATTGTCACATTGCGTGCTTTGGTCCGGTTCGTATGATTGTTGATTGATTAGGAGACCGGCATCTGATAATATCCGCGTCATTAAAAATGTTTCAGGCGGTGCAATTGTGCCCGTATTACTAGGGCTAACGCTGACGTTTCCGTGCCTGAATAACTTTTATGCGTTTCACGCCACTTACTGTTGCTAGGAAATTTTATGGCTGAAAATAAGACGACTATCGTTGACGCACCCGCTGACGAACAGAATGATTTTTACAGTGACGACGATCTATTCAAAATTTCGTCATGGGGGGCGGACCTTAGCTTTCGCGAACTCATCTCACGATACGATGAAGATGAATTGGTCAAGCCAGAACTCCAGCGCAACTACGTTTGGGACAAAACAGAAGCATCAAGGTTTATTGACTCTGTTCTTCTTGGCCTACCTGTCCCCAGCATTTTTCTTGCAAAAACCAAAGACGAGAAATTACTAATCATTGATGGCTACCAAAGGTTCATGACCGTCAGAGATTACGTAAAAGGAATTTTTTCAAAAGATAATTCCGTTTTTAAGCTCTCAAGAAGCGACAAAATTCATGAACGCTGGAGAGGCAAGGCTTTCCTGGAGTTATCAGACGACGAGCAGCGAAAAATAAGAAATACAACAATTCACGCGATTATTTTTATGCAGCAGCACCCGGTAAATGGCGACACCAGCCTTTATCAGGTGTTCGAACGAATTAACTCTAGTGGAAGAACACTACTACCCCAAGAAATTCGGAACTGTATTTATCAAGGGCCGATTAACTCCCTGCTTTTTGAGCTAAATGCCAACAAGAACTGGCGAACCCTTTGGGGGACAGAGGTCCCTGATGAGAGGATGCGTGATCTTGAGCACATTCTTCGGTTCTTCGCGATTTCGGATGAGAAAATACTTTTCTCAGATAAGGCACCATCTCGAATTTCTCTGAAGAAATATCTGAATCAATACATGGATTCAGTAAACAGCCCCGACTTGGTGGCCGACCTGAGATCAAGATTCGAGGTGACCATCGAGTTTGTTCATGAACACTTTGGCAACGGCGCATTTCATAACCTATCGCCAACCGAAGAAGGAAAGCTCGTCCCTAGTTTCAGTCCCACGCTATTTGACGCGATCATGATCTCTGGCGACGTTGCAACACGGCGAGATATAGGACAGTTCAAACCCGGCGAGCTGGAGGCTCGAAGACTGTCTATTTTGAAGTTACCGGAATATCAGAAATTACTGTCTCAAGAAACAATGCGTGTCCCAAACATCCGGAGCAGAGTGTCGCAAATGTTCGTTGGTCTCTTCGGAGTCGAAATGAAATGAACAACAAGGATGTAAAGAAAATTCTTGATGACTGCCGCGCGGAACTTGACGGAATTTACGCCTTGCTTACCGGACTTGGGGATGGAGCAAATCCAACACCTTACATAAAAAAATACGCCGTTATTCGTGCTACGGGTAGCATTGAAACTGCTTTTAAGCAATCAATCGCTGACAAGATTGATAAAGACAGTCATGCGCAGGTAAAAAAATTTATCAAGCGTAAAGTTCGGGATTCATCATGTAACCCGAAACTCGGCATGATTGAGAACATGCTCTCTGAGTTTGACGATCGTTGGCGTGCTAGATTTGATGAGCAGATGGCTCTTGACGACAAACCCCGTCTTAAGGGCGCGCTTACAGCTTTGGTCGACGCCCGGAACGAATTCGCACACGGGGGAGCCCTAACCTACCAATTGACGCGACATTGCAGTATTTCAAAGATGGTGTCCGGGTTATCGAAATACTAGATGCGGTCGTTCATCACGACTATGACGCAGACTAAACGCATACCCAGCAGTCCACACGGACGCTGCGCAACAATGCCGCGCAGCGCCGATGACTTCAACGTTCCTGAAGGGCTGCTTTTTGAGCAAGCTATGGCAGCTTTGGGTCGCGAACAGCCGGTCGCCTTCGCGGGAAGGAGTCACTCGGCACCTTGTGTGGCTACTCGCTGCTGAGTGGCTGCTGCTAAAGGTACAGCGATCGGTCGCCTCGCAGGATCACGAACGGCAGGTTTCGGCAGCGGCTGTCATTGGGCTGCGAAACCTTAACGGCATCACCCAGCCTTTATGTAGAGCTCTGCATAAGGGTCGTTACGCACAGGTCCCAGTTATCTGCAGGACTCCGACGCCGTCGGGCTGCAGGTCGCATGAACGCTGGCGTTGTTGGCGTCAAGGGCGAGGACGCGCTGCACATAACGTTTGATTCCAGACGAGGCGAGATCGAGGGTAAACAGTCTTGTCACACGGTAGCCGCCGACGCGATGACGATGGCACACCGCCCCAGCCGATTTCGCCTGTTTGTGACGGGTTTTCCCTCTACAGCGGTAAATCAAACTTCTGGGATTGGAATAGTTTGCCGCACGGCTGGAGATGAAGCCGCAGTGCGCAGGCTCAGCAAGGATTCATCGTCTTTGGCACTTCTGAGCATGACGAAACTATGGATAGCGCTCGTGGCGCATGCGCGCGCACCGCACCAGGGAGATCTCGCACGAGTACCCACCGAGCTACTCATAACGGAGCACTGTGCATAACAGCCTTTATGTAGAGCTCTGCATAATGGTCGGGATCTAACGGCCGTTGCCGCAGATGGTTTGACCTTACTGTGCCTCAAGCTGCAGTTTCTTCACCGAAAGGTCGGTGGTCAGGTTGGGCATGACATACCACTGGCCTTCGGCCATGCTGCGCACCATCACCTCGAAGGACGGGTCCGCGTACATCATTCTTAGATCTCCTGAGAGCTCGTCGCGACGGCCGGCGACTTCGATTTGGACATTAACTCTAACCGTGGTGATGCTCGCTGATGTGTCACGGATGCTGCTGATAACCCAATGCAGCACGCGTATCCCCTTTAGTTCCTGTCGAAGTTGCCCCGCGCGATAGGCCACTGGGCGCTGAGGATAGTCAACGTGTAGCGCAGCCAGTTCTCCATAGTTGGTCTTTTCCAGAAACTGCAAGTACTTTGCAGCGACCGCTTCAGGAAGCATATCGTCGGCGATTTCCGCGCATGATTCGTCAATGGCCAAGCCGGTGCGCTCAGGTCTGGGTCGCCACGCTTCCAACGCCGCCTTGAGGTTTGCTGTTCGGCGCATGGCGGCTGCAATCTCGCGGAAGCTTGCCGGCCGCTGTTCCTCTTCTGCGCGGGCAAGCCGCTGTGCTTCGTCCCTAATGCTGACAAAGTAGTCCGTGGCGGCCTGGAGCAGGTTGAGAGCCTTTGCTGCGACTATTGGAAAGCCGTAGTTCGGGTTCAGCCCATGGACGACGCCATGTCTAAAAGGGGCGTCAATGGGGGCGTCACTGAGCTTCCGCCGCGTGGATCCGAGCACCTTCAACGCTTCTGCCAACCCGCCCGTGCCGCTAGTCTGGGTATCGAAGACTTCGGCGTCCGCGCCGCCAGAAAATGGATGCTTGCCAGAACTTGTTGTGCAGATTCCGTCGATGATGATGAGAATGAGAGGAACGGCACTGAGCCAATCCTCTGCCTTGCACCGTTCGATTGCTCGCTCGTAGATTGCTGCCCAAGGCTGGAACTGGGACAGATGAAACCTGTAACCCAACTCCCGCAGGGTCTGCTCGTCGAGATGGTGCTGAGTGAGGAGCTGCTCTCCCTGCTCCACGCTGCACATGGCTAGTTCTGCGAGGACCGTCGATGACATGCGGTCGTAGTTCGCCCACCCTAGCGGCACGTACCGCTCGGAGAACAGCGCGATGTTCATCTTTATCTCCTGCACCACCGCCAATTGCGACTCCACTTGGCGCCAACTTTCTCGTACCCGGGGGCTGACGAGGCTGACGGCCTTGGCTATGAGGCGCATTGCGGCCAGCTGAGCCGATAGATGGTCGTAGGGGGTCTTGGGCGGCATGTTCTTAGCTCAGATTGTCGACCGGAAACCATGTTCAAGGCAACGGCCGGGCCGCTCGGTGCAGTGACTGTTGTCGGCACAAGTGCGGGTCTCGATCGGTAGTGGGATCGAAATACCCCTTAATCCGCCATCTGGCTGACGTCGAGACTCGTCCTTCGGTACTAGGTCGAGCATTCAGCTATCCGAGGTACAGCTGTCCCAGGTTGCGGTTGCGTGATAGCGCTGCGCCGATGACCACATCCCAGGCGCGCGAACGTAGAACAAGGCGGGCATCGCGGGCCTGCTCTCGCTGGCGGGTCTGGGCAGCTTGTCGTAGGGGAAAGTGAGAGGGCCTGGCCTATGGCTCGTTGGAAGAGCGGCAAGCGATTCAGGAGACCATCATCCGGAATAGTCCCATGCCGGAACAGGAGCACTCGCAATTCACTTCAATCCTAAGCGACTATGACGATACTTTGGACGAACGCGATACGAAGTGGGAGCGAAACAAGGTGCCTCAGTTCGAAAGTGACTACAAGCGGAAGATCGAGCTGAACTGCGGGCAGCTCCAGATTCATTTTCGGATAGAGAACACGGGCAAGGTTCCAGCGGAGTCGTTGCTCATTCGCCTTTAGTAATATTGTCGAATATAGCTGTAGGCTTTTTCAAAAAGCTCTTCATCCGCGTGTAATTTATATTTGAATAACGCCTTGCGCAGCGCTTTCTTGACTTCGCGTTCCCCTGCTTGTGTGCCCTGCCATCCTGGGAACCGAACGAGACGCACGATCTCGTCGATGTCCGCCACGACGCGTTCGACCATGATCGGTGTTTCGGCTGTCTTCACTTCGTTGAACAGCTCGGTGAGCGCTGCCTTTCCGCGATCCTCGTCCTCCTCTGGCGGAACCTCCTTCTCGGCCTGCAGCGTCTCCTTGGCGATTTCCAGCAACTGCTTCAGAAACTCGACGCTGTTGATCTGTCCGGATTCAAAACGGTCTTTTAAGGCGTCGAGCCGTTCCGACAGCTTCTTGAACTTTGGGTTTCCGGCATGCCCGCGGAGTCGGCGCTTCAGCTTTATCTCGATTTCCTTCGCCTTCTTCGGGTCAGGATTTGAGAGCACGGCTTCCAGCAGGTCGGCATCGAGCACCAGGGTATCGAGGTCGTCCCGAACGGCATCGACGTGCACGTTTTGATGGATCAATTCGATGGTCTTGGCGCCGAGCGAATGCCAGATCAGCTTGCCATAGCCGCTGGTAGGCTGCACGGATTGATAAACCTGCGACAGCCACTTGTAGTCTGTCTCGAAGGTTCCAAGTACCGCATCAGGTGACAATGCCTCCCAGACCTTGTTGAGCACGCTGTACTCTGCTGCGAAGCTGTCACGGATCTCGTTGTTGGGTAGACATTGCTGCGCCGCAATTAGTCCCTCGTAGCCCGCCAAGGAGCGATCGCAGCCCACAAAAAAGGCCAAGCATTTCTGCATGGCCTCGGGGAGCTTGTCTATTAGTTCCTGAATATTGCTGACGACTTGCTTGACACTCTGATCGTCGAACTCCAGAGCCGCTGCAACGTCATCAAAGATGCCGAGGTAGTCCACGATCAAACCGTGCGTCTTTTGCTCCGAGTAGGTTCTGTTGACCCGGCAGATGGCCTGCAGCAGCGTGTGGTCGCGCAGCGGCTTGTCCAGGTACATGGCCTGCAAAATCGGCGCGTCGAAGCCGGTCAGCAGCTTGGCCGTGACGATAATCAGCTTCAGCGGGTCGGCCGGGTCGCGGAAGCGATCCAGCAGTCGCTCTTCTTCGTCGCGGCTTCGGTCGTAGAGGGCGTATTCTGGATGTTCCTTCTTGTCCGCCGCCTGCACCGACATCACGATGTCCGTGGCCTCGGGCGGCAGCAACTTGTCCAACTCAGTCTTGAACAGCAGGCAGGACTCCCGGTCGAAGGTGACGATCTGGCCCTTGAAGCCGTTGGGTTCCACCTTTGTCTGGAAGTGCTCGACGATGTCCTCGCAGATCTTGCGGATGCGCTCTGGCGTCTTCACCAGCACGGCCATCTTGGCGGCGGTCTTGGCGAGGTTGTCCTTGTCAAGGTCCGACAGGCCTCCGGTCAGGTCTTTGTACGCGGCATCTAGCGCCGCCTTGTCGATGTGCAGGTCGATCAACCGGGGCTCAAAGTGAAGCTTGAGCGTAGCACCGTCCCGGATCGACTCCTCAAAGCCGTACCTGCTCAAGTAGCCTTTCTCGTCCTCGTCTGCACCAAAGGCATAAAAGGTGTTTCGGTCGGCACGGTTGATCGGCGTACCGGTCAGGCCGAACAAAAACGCATTGGGCAGGGCTTCGCGCATCTTGCGGCCCAGATCACCTTCCTGGGTGCGGTGAGCTTCGTCTACCAGCGCGATGATGTTGCTGCGGTCGTTCAGACTGCCAGTGGCTTCGCCGAACTTGAAGATCGTGGTGATGATGATCTTGCGCACATCCTGCGCCAGCAGTTGCTGGAGCTTTTCACGTGTGTCGGCCTTTTCAAGATTCGGGATGTCGGCTCCAGTGAAGGTGCCGGTGATCTGGGTATCCAAATCAATCCGGTCCACGACGATCAGCACGGTGGGGTTCTTCAGGCCGGCATGCATGCGCAACTTCTGCGCAGCGAACACCATCAGCAACGACTTGCCCGAACCCTGGAAGTGCCAGATCAAGCCTTTCCTGGGGTAACCTACCAGCACGCGCTCGACGATCTTGTTGGCCGCTTCAAACTGCTGGTAGCGGCAAATGATCTTGATGCGCTGCTTTTTCTTGTTGGTGGCAAACAGGGTGAAGCTGCCCAGAATATCCAGCACCACATGCGGCCGCAGCATGCTCTCGGCTGACAGTTTGAGCGACTTCAGCGGGTGGTGCTGGCCGTCTTCGCCATCACCATCGAGATGCCAAGGCCCCCAGTCTTTGACTGGGAGCCCGATGGAGCCGAAGCGATAGGCTTTGCCCTCGGTGGCCACCGAGAACACGTTGCAGACGAACAGCTCCGGCACGAACTTCTCGTAGTCGTCGTGTACCTGTATAGCACCGTCAGCCCAGCTGATGCACTTCTTCACTGGTGTCTTCGCTTCGATCAGCACCAGCGGCAAGCCATTGACCAGCAACACCAGATCAGCCCGGCGTTCGGTGGGGCCAGCGCGGTAGGTGTACTGCTGGGTGACGATGAACTGGTTCTGCGCCAGGTCATCCAGGTCGATCAACCGCACCGGCACATGCTCATTGTTGTGACCGAAGGGCATCGAGCGCTCGCCGCGCATCCAGGAGGTCATTTCCTCGTTGGCGCGGATCAGCCCATCTGAACGCACCGAGAGCACTATGGCGCGCAGCTTGTAGAGCACCTCGTCGGCCCGGTCAGGCTGGGCGGCAATCTCAGGGTTCAGGCGGATCAGCGCATCGCGCAACCAGGGCTCGACCATCACCTCTTGAATCTGTCGCGGCACTTCGGAAGGGGCTGCATAGCGCCAGCCGATGCCTCTGGGGCTAGGGCCGTAGCTGGGCAGTGGTTCCTGGACGACGTTTGCCGGTGCCGCCTTGAGCGGTCCCGCAAGCAGGTCGCGGACGTAGGCTTCGACGGTGTTGGACTCGGTAAAGGCCACGCTCAGGTTCCTCCGGCGAGCTGATTTGTCAGACGCGCAGCCAGTTGCTGTGATGCAGCCAGGCGAGAACCGAGGGACCCAATGGCCTCATCGATAGAGGCGCACTGGGCAATCACCTCCTCCTGCGCCGCAATGTTGGGGATCGCTATCTCATACTTGGCAAGGTGCTGCCAGAACATGTGCTTTACCTTGCTGCCCTCGCAGTTTGCGTGGGCGTGCTGGCGAAATCGAGATGTCTGCAAGCATCTAAACAGAAACTCTGGCCGCAGTGTGTCCTCGTTGCAGCGGAACCTCCCGATTCGCTGATTTAGCAGACTCTTGTCGTGCTCTCGGGCTAGGCAGACTCGGCCCATGAACCCGTCTTCCAGCGACTGTGCTGTCAGATTGATGACGACATCGCCGGGATGGATCACAAAGTCCGACGCAGATACTTCCCACTTGGGGTCTAGGCAGACGGTCTTATCCGTGAGCCAGGTCAGATAGCCAGACGCGCCCAAGTTGCCAGGGCGAAGCAGCCTGGTACCTTCATCAGCGTACTCGTCCCCCGGAAAGGGGCGACCATTCTGCATAGTCGCGACCTGTTCAAGGCGGACAAACGTGCCGCTCTCTGGAAGGCGCAGCAGGTGATCGATAGTTGATTGTCTGAGGTCCTGCAGATTTCTCAGCGCATCTGCTTGGGTGTCCGCGACGATACGAGATGCCCGCAGAACTTCGACGATGTCCTTCTGCTCCGCAGTTGTCGGCAGTGCGAATTCGAAGTCGGCCAAGCTCGTCCAGTTGGTGCGCGGGCTCAGGGAGCCTGCCGATGTGCCCACAGCGTGATCGAAGAAGGCGTCGGTCTGGCAGATGAACGGCAGCAACTCGGGCAGCAATATCCTTGAGTCCTTGGTCTCCAGTACGTAGATGTCGCCGGAGCACACGCCAGAGAAGTCCGCCACGGCCACCTTGCGTTGGTAAGCGCGGCGCTTGCCGAACAGCACTTGTCCGGGCTTGAAGACGCTGGTGAAGGTCACGCCGTCGGCGACGTTGCCCCAACTGCGGATGCGCAGATCGCCCGGTTCAAGGTGCTCCAGCCCGACGTATCGTTCAATGCCATCGGCCAGTGGATCTTGGCTGCGAGCCTTCGAGAGCTGCACCACGTCGCCAAACTTCACCTGGCGCCAGCCTGGTTTCAGGCTCTTGTTCTTCTTGTCAGACACGCTCGACGTCCTCCTGCGTCAGTCCAACCAGCGTTTCTACCAGCGCGTCCATTTGTTGCCAGAAAGCGCGGCCATCGGTTTGCCATTGGTCCCAGGCTGAGCGCAGCGATACCGCGTCACCATTGCTGTCGGTGGCGATGGCGGCGGCAATGCGCTTCACGTACAGCGGGATCGACAGGTTGCCCGCATTGGCGTCGATTTCGGCCAGGGTGGCGACCTTAGCGAAACCGGGCACATCGGCAAACGTCTTGTAAGCGGTCAGGATGCGCTGCTGGTGCTCAGGCTTCAGGAAGCTCTGCGCCCGTTCCCGGGTGACCTCGTTCACCGCGTCGATGAAGATCACTTTGCCCTTGCGAGCGGCGACCTTCTTGCGGTTGCAGATGACGATGCACGACTCCATCGGAGAGTTGTAGAACAGGTTGGGGCCCAAGCCGATGACGGCCTCCACCCAGTCCTGCTCGACCATCTTGGCGCGCATGGCCTGTTCTTCATTACGGAACAGGACGCCATGGGGCCAAAGCACGGCACTACGTCCCTTGGCGGTGAGGCTGGTCAGGATGTGCTGCTGGAAGGCGTAATCGGCGCGGCCCTGCGGCGGCGTACCCAGCGAGTTGCGGCCCCACTTGTCACTGCTCCAGGCCTCGCGGTTCCACTGTTTGATGGAGTACGGTGGGTTGGCCAGGATCACATCGAACTGGCGCAGGCGGTCACCTTCGATGTGCTTCGGTTCAGCCAGGGTGTCACCCCGGATGATTTCGAAGTCCTCCACGCCGTGCAGGAACAGGTTCATGCGAGCGATGGAGGAGGTAATGAGGTTGCGCTCCTGCCCATAGAGCTTGAGCGTGCGGTACTCGCCGCCCGAGCGCTTGACTTCATCCAAGGCCGAGATCAGCATGCCGCCGGTACCGCACGTAGGATCGTAGATTGACTCGCCCGGTTGAGGAGCCAGGAGCTGTGTCATCAGGTGGACGACGGTGCGGTTGGTGTAAAACTCCGCTGCGGTGTGGCCGGAGTCATCCGCGAACTTCTTGATCAGGTATTCGTAGGCATTGCCCAGCTCATCCTCGGGTACGTTGGCGACCGAGAGTGTCTGGGTAGAGAAGTGCTCGATCAGGTTCTTCAGCGTCTCGTCGGGTAAGCGTTCGCGGTTCGTCCAGGGAGCGTCGCCGAATATGCCGTCCAGCATGTCAGGGTTGGCGGTTTCGATTGCCCGCATGGCCTTTTGAATGGCCGCACCGACGTTTTTGGCTGTCTGGCGAACATCGTTCCAGTGCGCACCCTCGGGAATCTGGAAACGGTGGTTCTCGGCGAACTGCGCATAGGAGAGGTCACCGCCTGAGTTAGCTAGTGCTGCTTGATATTCCTCGCCCCACACATCCGACACCCGCTTGTAGAACAGCAACGGGAAGATGAACTGCTTGTAGTCGCCGGCGTCGATCAGACCGCGCAGCAACACAGCGGCGCCCCACAGGTAGCTTTCGAGTTCTTGCTGGCTGATGCGACTCATTTCAGCCATCCTCCTTCAGTCATAACCTTAGCGAGCTGTTCCTCTGCTTCGTGGCAGCGGGCGAGGGCTTCCTTGAAGGCAGCAATGGCTTCGGGAAGCGGAGGAATGTCTTCCTGCAGCGGTGGCAACACGTAGCGAGAGATGTTGAGTGTCCAGTCTTCGGCTTTGATCTCGTCCAGGCTGACTACCCGGACCGCGTCTTGCACGTCGGCAAAGCCGCGATACCAACCGAAAATCTCGGCGGCGTGTTCTTGCTCCAGAAAGTTTTGCGCACGACCTCGACGGAAAAGTCGAGATGCATCCGCGATCAACACCTTTCCTTTGTGCTTCGCTGGCTTGCGTTTGCGCAGCAACAAGATGCAAGCAGCGAGTCCTGTTCCGTAGAACAGGTTGGGAGCCAGCCCGATCACGGCCTCGATGAGATCCATTTCCAGCAGTTTTTGTCGAATGCCGCCCTCCGCACCTTTGCGGAAGAGGGAACCCTGGGGCAACACCACAGCCATCCGTCCCGTCACGTCGGCCATCGACTTGACCATATGCTGCACCCACGCGAAGTCACCGCTGGATGAGGGAGGCAGACCAGCAAAGTTGCGGCCAAAGGGGTCGTTCAACCAGAGATCTTCACCCCACTTCTCCAATGAGAACGGTGGATTGGCGATCACGCAGTCGAAGGTGGCCAATCGGTCACCATCGAAAAAAGCTGGGTTGCGCAGTGTGTCGCCTCGCACGATCTGGAAGTCCTCAATGCCGTGCAGGAACAGGTTCATGCGGGCAATTGAGGATGTGGTCAGGTTCTTCTCCTGCCCGTACAGCTTGCCCCACAGGCGCTTCACATCACCGTGCTGATCTTTCACGTGCTGAACTGCAGCCAGGAGCATGCCGCCAGTGCCACAAGCTGGGTCGTAGATGGTCTCTGCTTCCTTGGGATCGAGTATGTCGATCATGAGCCGCACCACGCTACGCGGGGTGTAGAACTCGCCGGCCTTCTTGTTGGTGGCATCGGCAAATTTCTTGATCAGGTATTCGTAGGCATCACCCAACAGGTCCGAATTGACGTTCTGATTGCCCAAGGGCAAAGCTGAAAAGTGCTCAATCAGATCCTTGAGCAGTGAGTCCGACAATCGGTCTTTGTTGGACCACTGCGCATCGCCAAACACACCGTAGAGCGTTTCAGGGTTAGCCTTTTCGATCTCGCGCATAGCGTGCTGAAGCGCAGCCCCGATGTTCGATGGCTTCTCTCGTACATCGTTCCAGTGGCAGTCTTCCGGGATCTGGAAGCGGTGCGACTCCGGAAACCAGGCTAACTGCTCGTCACCTGTCTCGTCGACGATTTCCTGATACTCCTCGTCCCAGACATCGCAGATGCGCTTAAAAAACAGCATCGGAAAGATGTAGGTCTTGAAGTCTGCCGCATCAACTGGCCCGCGCAAGATGTTGGCGGATTCCCAAAGGTGGCCTTCAAGTTGGCCTAAAGAGATTTGCACAGCGCTCATTAATTTTTTTGCCCTTGGATCGCTCTTACGTGCTGACCTTCTACTCCCACTGAAGATACGCACGGTCAATCATTTTTTATGACTTATCCGACTCGTGGGCCTGTTGATACGGTCCCACTCCCTGTCTAACGAAGTATCGCCCATCTAATGGCATTTCCAATGCACATGCCGATTCACGAGGTTTACGTCGCTGGACTCGCTCAGGTTAATTACTTGAGCCCGTTGCGCCATGTGGCGGCGTCCTTATAGTTTCGGACAATTTGGTGAGAAAGCGCGCGCCGATGAGGTTGCGCGCGCATAAGTGCATGCACACCCTGTTGACTCCGGTCGCGTAGACACTCCCACCCCCCGTTCTCAAACACCCACCCCACTTCGGGTTCGGTTTCCCCAGGAAACCCGGAGTCCCATCACTCCCGGCCTGCAGGGGCTCCAACTCTTCCTGACCTGCACGTCCACGATCTGACCGCCTGAACTCCCCCGCCGGCAAGCCGGCGGGCTGATCTTTGTGGTTTGACCTCCTGGCTGTTCCTGCCAGAGCGTCATTCCTCAACTCAGCACAAGGAGTTCTCTCATGATCGAAACCGGTCTGGCCATCTTTCTCGGCCTTGTCTTTCTCTTCATCAAGCTCAAGCGCCGCACCATGCTGCGCCTGCTGCGCTACGACATGGCCATCGACGTGGCCGTCACCGTCCTCACCCTGGCCATCCACTGGGGCACCTTCAGTGGCGTCATGGCCGCGACCTTCGCCGGCCTGCTGTGCTCGCTGGGCACCACGGCCGCCAAGAGAATGTTCGGCTACATCCACGGCGAGCATTACCACCCGGGCTTCATCCGCCTGAGCCTGTGATGCGCCGCCACCGTGAGCGCCCACCGCGCGACTTCCGCAGCGAACACCTGCAGCGGGGCGGATACCGCCAGCCGCCGCTGCTCTCGCGCCTGCGGCACCGCCTTTACGCCTTCTGTCCCTTCAACCCGTATAGGAGCTTTCCCATGAGTCATTCCCGCCGCAACATCCTCGTGCGTTCCATGGCCGTGCTGGCCGGAGACGTGGCCACCGGTGTGGCCCTGGCCACCGCCTGTGTCTGGATGATCGAGGCCGCAGCCCTGGGGCTGTTTCTGTCCTTTCTGGTCTGGCTGCTGGGCCTGGCGCTGTCACTCGCGCTCAGCCAGTACCTCGTGCACCCGGCGGTTCGGCTGGTCCTCTCCGACCGCAAGCTCGATGGCGCCGTGTTCGCTGTGCAGAGCCTGGCCCGCCGCGCCCATGCCTGGGTCAAGCCGCTGATGCCGGTCTGAGCGTCCCGGCCCGTTTCACGTTCAGTTCCAGCCCCGTCCGGGTCGTCCGGCGGGGCTCTTTTTGGAGAACCACCATGAGCAAGTTCGATCTCTACCAGTCGGTCACCGACCGCATCGTGAGCGCCCTCGAAGCCGGCGCGCCGCCCTGGGTCCTTCCCTGGGCCGGCAGTCCGGGATCTTCAGCCCCCGCCAACCTGGGCTCTGGCCGTCCCTACAGGGGCATCAACGTGCTGCTGCTGAATTTTGAGGCGCTGCAGGGGGGCTACACCGTCAACCGCTGGCTCACCTACCGCCAGGCCCAGGCCCTGGGCGCCCAGGTGCGTCGCGGTGAGCAGGGCACCCAGGTGGTGTTCTTCAAGCTGCTGGAAGTGGACGATACCCGTGAGGGTGCGCCAACCTCCACCAGTACCGACGCCAAGGTGATTCCGCTGCTGCGATCCTTCACCGTGTTCAACGCCGCGCAGGTGGAGGGCCTGCCCGAAGGGCTGCTACCTGCGCCACCGTCGGCGAACTGGTCCCCGTGGAGGAGGCCGAAGCGGTGCTGGCCGACTCCGGGGCGCGCATCCGGCATGGGGGCAACCAGGCGTACTACAGCCCCCCGCTGGATGTGATCCAGCTGCCCGAACGGGGACGCTTCGACTCCTCCGAAGGCTACTACCGCGTGGCCCTGCACGAGCTCACCCACTGGAGCGGACACGACACGCGCTGCAACCGGCCCCTGCAAGGGCGCCAGCACATCGAAGCCTATGCGTTCGAGGAGCTGGTGGCCGAGATTGGCTCAGCCTTCCTGTGCGGGCACTGCGGTCTGGCCGGCAGTCTGCAACATGCGTCCTACGTCGAGCACTGGCTGCAGGCACTGCGCAATGACCGGCGCCTGATCTTCACGGCGGCCGCGCAGGCGCAAAAGGCCGCAGACTTCCTGCTGCAAGGCCGGGTGCCGCAGGCAGCGCAAGCGATGGCGGAGGCCGCATGAGTGCCCAGGTCGTGGAGCAAGCCCTGATCTGGCTGGAAAGCCAGATGCGCTGCGCTGATGTGCTGAACTCGCCCGAGGCCGTGCGCAGCTACCTGCGTCTGCGGCTGGGCGAGCGGCGACATGAAGTCTTTGCCGTTGTTTACCTCGATGCCCAGCACCGCGTGATCGAGGTGCAGGAGCTGTTTCGGGGCACGCTGACGCAGACCACGGTCTATCCCCGGGAGGTGGTGATCGAGGCCCTGCAGCGCAACGCCGCCGCCGTGATTCTGGCGCACAACCATCCCAGTGGCGTGGCGGAACCCTCGCAGGCCGACATCAGGCTCACCTCCGTTCTGAAGGAGGCCCTGGCCCTGGTGGATGTGAAGGTTCTGGATCACTTCGTGCTCGCACGTGAGGCCTCGGTGAGCTTGGCCGAAAGGGGGTGGCTCTAGAGCGCAGTGCAGTTTGGTCGGTTCTGTCGGTACAGGGGTGGCGTTCGTGCTGCCCCTTTTTTTTGGTTGTTTCTGTTTCAAAGGAGAGTGTCATGAGTGAGCACCACAATTCCTTCGCGCGCCTGAGCGCGATCAACGTCAACGAGCATATTGAGCGCAAGGGTGGGTTCGCCTACCTGAGCTGGCCCTTCGCGGTGGCGCAGTTGCGCTCCGTCGACCCCACGGCCACCTGGGAGGTGCGACGCTTCGGCGGCCTGCCTTATCTGGCTACGGACGCCGGTGTGTTTGTCGAGGTCGTTGTCACGGTCCAGGGCATCACCCTGAGCCAGATCCATCCGGTGCTCGATGGCCGGAATCGGCCACTGCTGGCACCCACGGCCTTTGACATCAACACCAGCCTGCAGCGCTGCCTGGTCAAGGCTATCGCCTTGCACGGCCTGGGGCTCTACATCTATGCCGGTGAGGACCTGCCGGTGGTCATCGATACCCCTGCGGCCAACGATGAGGCGCCGAAGCGGCAGGAGCCGTCGCCCTGGAGCCCGGACGAGGACGGTGTGATCACCACCATCAGTCGGTCGCAGCAGGCACAGATCCATCGCCTGGTGATCGAGCTGGGGGTGGACATGCGGCGAATGCTGGACTACTTCGGTGTCCGGGAGCTGGCCGACATCCCGGTGGAGATGTTCCCACGCGTGGTTCGTTCGCTGGAGAAGAAGCGCGCCCAGGCGGCTTGAACCTACACCCGGCGAACGCCGGGGTCCTACCGACAAAACCGACACAACGGCCTGCTGATGAAGCAGGCCGTTGGCGTTGGGTGCTCGGACTTTTTTTGATTCTTATCTGTGGAGAACCATCATGAATGCACGACTATCGGCCAGCGCGATGCCGGAGATTGTCCAACTCACCCAGGGCAGCCCGGAATGGCTGGCCTACCGGCGCTGCGAGCGCAATGCCTCGGAGTCGGCAGCGGTCCTGGGGATTAGTCCCTGGATGACGCCCTATCAGCTGTGGCTGGAGAAGACGGGTCGGTTAGAAACGAAGGTGACGCAGGCCATGCAGCGCGGCACGGAGCTGGAGCCGGTGGCGCGCGCCGCCTACGAGGACCAGACGGGGCTGATCATGCAGCCGCTGGTGCTGCGCTCGGAGGGTTACAGCGCCAGTCTGGATGGCATCACGCTCGAAGGTGACCTGATCCTGGAAGTGAAGTGTCCGCTGCGAGGATCACGGTCCGATCTGTGGCAGGACGTCATCAAGGGCCAGGTGCCGGATCACTACCTGGTGCAGCTGCAGCATCAGCTGATGGTGGCCGGAGCGAGAACCGCCCATCTGTGGGTGTTCGACGGGGCCAAGGGCGTGCTGCTGGAGGTCGCACGCGATGAAGCCTGGATGCTGCGTATTCGTGGCGGCTGGGAGTGGTTTCAGCCGTTTCTGGACGCGGATACGCCGCCGCCGCTATCGGAAGGGGATACCCGTCAGCGAAATGACGCTGAGTGGCAGCAGGCGGCGCAGACGTTCTCTGAGGCCAAACAGCGGATGGAAGCCTGCACCGCCGCGCTGGATGAGGCCAGGGAGGCCTTGGTGAAGCTGGCAGAGCACCCGAAAGAGCAGGGCGCAGGAGTGACGGTGACGCGCTACTGGAGGCAGGGCAGCGTGGACTACAAGAAGGTGCCGCAGCTGCAGGGGGTGGATCTGGAGCCGTATCGGAAGAAGGCGGCGCCGGAGGTGAGGGTGACCATTGCCTAAACGTTCTTCACCAGTGTCCCGTGGGACACTGGTGGGACACTACACCGCGAAAAACCACAATAAACAGCCGCCAACCGCGAAAATTCAACCAGATAAAACAATAGCAAACTTCGTATATAATTCGGGCTTCGACGCTTGTTTACAAGCATTTTCCCCGATAGCTCAGTCGGTAGAGCGCCGGACTGTTAATCCGTAGGTCCCTGGTTCGAGCCCAGGTCGGGGAGCCAAAAAATTCAAGATAAGAAAAGCACCTAAGTCGAGAGACTCAGGTGCTTTTTTTGAGCCCCTCATTCGCACGCTCTGGTAGGCGCATAAATTCCTCTTGTATGGCCCTGGCAGCCATCCTTCAGGCTGGACCAGCATCAAAAATTCCCACGGGTGCCAAGCGCAGCAATTCCTGCGCCTCCTTTTGCGTGCCGGCCAGCCATTGATCCACGTCCGATGTCTCGATCGGTATCACGCTTCGCTTGTCCTGTTGAGCTGGCGAAAGCTTGGGGTCTGGCTTGTGCATGCGGCCCATCAAGGGATGCTTGTCGGCGTTGATCGTGAGCATGGTGTAGCTCTCGTGTTTCTCGTCGGTTTGCTTGTCCACCCAAACGTTCCATAGTCCGGCCAGGCCCCATGGTTGGCCGTCGGCGCGGCGAAAGCGCCACCAGACATTCTTGCCGCTCTCCCAATTAGGCTCATCAAACCAGAGAGCAGGAATGATGCAACGCTGACCTCGCGCCCAGGGATGCTTGTAACTGGCTTTGCTGGTTAATTCTTCAGACCTTGCGTTGTTGGTGGAGTAGGTAAGCTTTGCCGTTTTGGCAAACCACGGGATTAGGCCCCACTGGCCGCATGTCAGTTCTCTTGTATAGCCAGCATCGTTCCTGGCGCGGCGAATAAAGGGGCCGTGCCCTCTTGGGAATAGATCCTTGTCCCACCACCGGCCCGGCTGGTCCCGGCCAACATGCCAGTAACGCTCTATTTCCGATTCCTCGGGCGAGGTGTAATGGTTGCACATGGTGCTAAGTGACTGCCTGTTGACATTCCCACTTACCTGGCGCCGCAGTTCAGAGTCTTTCCGACTCTGGTGCAGAAAGTGTCATCGCCAGCACGAAAGTATCTACCGTTTGTGCCGTTGTAACGAATGCCGTTGGTGTCCCAGCACCCGCCGGCATCGCAGCTTGTAATGATCGGATTCATACGGGCTTGTGCCGCTGCTTCCAGCGCTCTTGATCTCCGGTTTTCAGTATCGATCTGAGTCATGCTGGGCCCCGGCCATGGGTCAAAGCCGCAGACTTGCCGTGCAGAGCCTCGATCGGCATCGATTTTTTGCGGTGATGCATTGCTGGGCTGGGTGTTCGCGCTGCGAATGGCTGCGGCGCACTCTGGTGATTGGGCGCGGTCTTGGTTGGCGTATTCTGGTGAGGGTAATGGGCGCGCTCCGCCCGCCTTCTCGGCTTCCTCCTGCTGGCGTTGCTGAAGATAGCGCTCATTGCGTTCCCAGTCCTTTCGCGTGTCGATGGTGTTTTCACGCAAACGGATTTCGCTACCTGTCTGGTTGCTGGCGCACGGAGCGTCACTGTAGATGATGCGGCCGTTCGGACCCTGACATTTGTGGGTCTGTGCGTGGGCTGGGACCACCATGCCAAGTAAGACTGCAAGAAAAAAATTCGTATCATGTTGTCCTAAATCGTGCTGAAGTTGCCCGATGATTCCTGCAGGGTGAGCGCTATTTCCACAAACAATTTATGTGAAAAGTGTGCTCTTCACAAGCAGGCTTGTCCAAATATCGACCAAGCCTGGCTTGTAAGGTGGTGTCACTCCGCCCCATTCGGGGCTGACTTGTTGTCTAATCTGGAACCCTGATTCGGGGAAGGGCTGCGTCAATTTTGCGCGGTTCCGTCACTGTTATTTGTTGGAGATTGAGCTGATGTCAGACATGATGGAACGCACTCTGTTTCTGAAAAGCTTACTGTCCAACCCTGTGGAAACGGGCGCTCTAGCACCTTCGAGTTCCTCATTGGCCCGGTTGATGACACGCGCCATTGATCCGGCAAAAGGCTGTGTCATGGAGCTGGGGCCGGGTACCGGTGTTTTTACCAAACACATCCTGGATACCGGGCTTCCTGCGCATAAACTTATCCTGATTGAAAAGCATCCAGAATTCGTCGATCATTTACGCAGGCAGTACCCGGGCGTAGAGATAGATCAGATGGATGTGACCCAAATGCGAAGGCAGCAAGAGCGTTGGCAAGCCTTGCAGGCCCAAGCCGTTATTTCGGGGCTGCCGCTTCTCGCTATGGGTCTCAAAGCGCAGATGTCTATTCTGAAGGCAAGCTTCGAAGCCATGCACCCTGAGGCCAGCTTCTACCAGTTCACATACTACTGGCGCTGCCCTATAGCAAGTACTGTTCTTGAGCGTCTGGGCTTGGTGTCCGAGCCGATAGGCAGGGTTTGGTTGAACTTGCCACCGGCATCGGTGTTTCGGATCAGTAAGGTGGCGTCCAACCCAGCCCAAGCGTAAAGCGCAGTCGTGCCGCTCAGCCGAACAAGATCGTAAAACAAGTCCTTCCGGCGTCGGAGTGCACCTCAATGGTCCCTCCGTGCGAGATAACGATCGCCTTGGTGATGGCCAATCCTAGCCCCGCCCCCTCGGACGCAGGGTGGGAACGGGATCGATCAGAGCGGTAGAAGCGGTCAAAGAGCCGCGGGATTTCGGCTGGGTCGATGCTTTGCCCTTGATTTGCGATCTGCAAGCTCGTCTTCCCGTTGATCAGTGAAATGTTGACTTCAACTGAAGAGTCTGGGTATGCATGTCTCAATGCGTTGGACAAAAGGTTGCTGATTGCCCTACGGATCATTAGGCGGTCGCCCTGCATCTCGGCTTCTCCGTGCAGTTCCAAACGGATGTTTTTCTCGTCTGCCAAGGCCTCGTAAAACTCGAACAGCGCCAGCACCTCCTGATGCAATCGTATGGGTTCGCGATGCGGCAAATCAATGCCATTTTCTGTCTTCGCCAGAAAGAGCATGTCAGAGACAGTTTTGGCCAAGCGTTCGAACTCCTCTGCATTGGAAGCGAGAATCTCTCGGTATTGGTCGGCGCTACGCGGCTTCGCCAGTGCCACTTGGGTCTGGGTCAGAAGATTGCTCAAGGGGGTGCGTAGTTCGTGCGCCAAATCGCTGGAAAAGTCCATCAAGCGCTGAAAATCCTGCCCAAGCCTGTCAAACATGCCGTTGAGACTGGCGGCCAACTCAGCAAACTCCACGGGACTGGACGATACGGGCATGCGCTCCTGCAAGTTGTGTGCAGTGACCGACTTGGCCCTGTCGCGCATCGATTTAAGAGGAGTCAGCCCTCGATGGGCGGCCCACCAGCCCAGCAGGCCGCTGACGAACGTAGCCACCAAGATATAGACGAACAGCGTCTTGTGCAAGGAATCCAGGAAATGCGCATGGTGTGCGGTGTCTAGCGCAACCAGCACGCGCGCAGTTTTCTGTTCGCTGGCTTGCGCCACGGAAGGCGTGGCGGGAAGTTGCACGCGTTCAATCAAGCCGCGCAGCCTCATGCCTGAGTACGTCCACTCCATGATTTGTCCGGGGTTGGGTGAAGCCGCGGAAATGCCTTGCGCAAGATCCTTTTCGCCGTAGACGTCAAGCTCTTCAACCCAGACCTGAATGAACAGCCCATGGTGACTGTGGAGTAGATCGTCGAGAGATCTCGTGAGCGTGGCTGGGTCCGATGATTCGGTGACGAGTTTCTCAACGAGTTGCACCTTGTCGTCGAGGTAGGTTCGGTCAAGTTCGACAAAGTGGCGGGCGGTGGCCCAGGCAACAAGCGCGCCGAGGCCTAGAAGAACCGAGGCGGCCACCAGGGTGAACAGTACGGTCAGTCTCGCGGTCAGGGTCAGGCGTGCAAATTTCATCGGGCTCCAGGCTCCTCCAGAACGTAGCCCATGCCGCGAACCGTCTGAATAAGCTTCACATCAAAGCCATCGTCGACCTTGGCGCGCAAACGCCTAACGGCCACTTCGATCACGTTGGTATCGCTGTCGAAGTTCATGTCCCAAACTTGCGATGCGATCAATGAGCGCGGGAGCACTTCGCCTTGGCGTCGCATCAGCAATTCCAGTAAGCCGAATTCCTTGGCGGTAAGGTCGATGCGTTTGTTTGCGCGGTTTACCCTGCGCCGCAGCAAATCCAGCTCCAGGTCTGCAACTTGAAGAGTGGTGCTCTCGGTGCCAGTGCGGCCACGGCGCAGGATGGTGCGCACGCGGGCTAGCAGTTCGGCGAATGAAAATGGCTTGACCAGATAGTCGTCGGCCCCTAGTTCCAGACCCTTGACCCGGTCTTCCACTTGGTCGCGCGCCGTCAGGAAAAGCACGGGCATGTGTCGTCCGTGCCGACGCAGGCTCTGGAGCACTCGCCAGCCATCCATTCCGGGAAGCATGACGTCAAGGATCAGCAGGTCATACTCGCCTTCCATGGCGTGGTGCAGGCCGTCTGTGCCATTGGCCACCAGTTCGACAGAGAAGCCCGCCTCGCGCAGGCCCTGGCGCAGATAGTCACCCGTTTTGGGTTCATCTTCAATGATGAGAATTTTCACGGTGATGATTCGACGTTTAGTGTTGCCTGACGCTCAATGCAGTTGAACTGGCGGTTTCTGTATGTTCGTAGGAGCGGCTTTAGCCGCGAAAGGCCTTCGCGGCTAAAGCCGCTCCTACAGGGGGAGGACTTTCACGCTTAGAAGCACAGCATTGGTTCCTATGCCTCCAGTTTGCCCGCAGTTGCATCACCTCGGGCAAAGATGACGAATTTGTAATCTTCCTGACAGCTATTTGTCGGCGTTCACTCAGCAGAATCACTCCCCTTGATTGGCATCAAAGGAGTAAGTTAGATGAATCACCCGAGGGTAGTCTCGTCCCTGCGGTCACTATTGATGCTGAGTCTGTTACTTGGCCACTGGGCTGTGCATGCCCAGGAAACCCAGGGCGCGGTGGTGGACTGGCGCAAAGCCAACGAAACGGTTGGTCAGTACTCGCGAGGGCACGCCGATGTACTCCGCTGGGAGGGTACGCAAAAAATAGACGCCACGGAATCTGGTGTAGAAATTCCTGGTTTTGCGTTGCTGTCTGCCGCCGATGCGGTTCGTGCCGCTTGGGCTATACGGCCTGAGCTGGCAGCTCTTGTGGCTCGCCTTGACCCCAAAACGGTGCAGCATATCGCCGACGGAAATTGGGGCATGGTGGACGCCGGAATGCAGCGTTGGGTTCATGGGATGGATGAATTGTTCAGCTCAGCCGCTTCCACTCGCAAGGCTTGGCTCAACGCGGTGGCCGCCCGTCAGGTGCTGAAACACAAGGAAGACGCGGTAACCGCCGCAGAGGCCGCTGCGGAGCTTGGCCGCCGAATGGTCAGCATAGGTAACTGGAGCCGCTATCAGCAGGCGCAAGTTGCTCTGGGTGAATCGTCCGCCGTTATTGAACTCAAGAAAGCTCAGTTGGCAGCGAGTCAAGCCGAACGCCTTCTGCTCAGATTCATGCGTCTGGAGACAGTGCACGACCGTGTGAAGTTACCAGAGCGGCTACCCGATGCCCCCGCGAGTCCTGTTCAGGAGCCCGAGATGCAGCAGCGCTTGGCGGCGATTCAGGCAAGTCTTCCACGTGCAGAGTCGCGCATGGCCAAAGTCAAAGCCGAGCAGGCTTACGCTGCCTACACCACCAGCATTGACGTTTACCGAAGATATCGTGAAGACGTTCTGAAGCAACGTGACCTTATCAGTGAAGAAACACTGCTGCGATACAACGGAATGCTGGAGAGCGTCTGGGGTTTGCTGGCCGACGTTGGAGCACGTTCGCAGGCCGTCATGGCGGTTATCAATGCCCAGCGCGACGCGCTGATTGCCGAGACTGACCTGCTGTGGGTGTTGCAGGGCGGCAGCCCAGAAGAGTTTGTTGCGCTTGGTGGCGTAAGCGGACAAGCCGAATCGGCCGGCGCAAGTCATTGACTTGGCAGGGCGTTGACAAAAGGTATTGCATTCATGAACAAAATCATTTCCTCTCGCCGACAATTCTTCGCTGGTGCTGCCGCCTCAGTGGCTGGTTTGGCGGTCGCACGATCCGCAATGGCAGCTTTGCCTGAGCCCGTCACCCAGACATCCGCAGCTACTGCCAAACCGGCGGTGCCGACCTCCGGTTTGCCTTATAACCCAGTGGTTACGCTCAATGGCTGGACGTTGCCCTGGCGAATGAACAACGGCGTCAAGGAGTTTCATCTTGTGGCTGAACCCGTGGTGCGCGAAGTTGCCCCTGGATTTGTGGTGAACATGTGGGGCTACAACGGTCAGAGTCCGGGCCCGACGATCGAGGTTGTGGAAGGCGACCGCGTGCGTTTGTTCGTGACGAACAAACTCCCCGAGCCGACAACGGTGCACTGGCATGGCCAGCGTCTGCCAGCTGGCATGGACGGTGTGGCGGGCCTGAACCAGCCTTCCATTCCAGTCGGGAAGACCTTCGTCTATGAATTCCAGGCACGCAGACCAGGCACTTTCATGTACCACCCGCATGCTGACGAAATGACCCAGATGGCCATGGGCATGCACGGATTCTGGGTGACACATCCGAAAACGAAGCACCCACTGATCAGCGAGGTTGACCGTGACTTCTGTTTCCTACTCAATGCCTTTGATGTGGATCCGGGCACTCGGACGCCGAAGGTTAACACCATGACAGACTTCAACATCTGGTGCTGGAACAGCCGCATTTTTCCGGGGATTGACTCGCTCAACGTTCGGCACGGTGACCGAGTGCGTATTCGCATTGGCAACCTGACCATGACCAATCATCCGATTCACCTGCACGGCCACGAATTTGAGGTAACCGGTACCGACGGGGGGCCGACGCCTGTGGGCAGTCGATGGCCGGAGGTTACGGCCGACATCGCGGTCGGGCAAATGCGCCAGATTGAATTTGTTGCCGACGAAGAGGGCGACTGGGCGATTCATTGCCATAAGAGCCACCACACCATGAACGCCATGGGGCACGACGTACCCACCATGATCGGTCTTGATCACCGAGGCTTGGTCAGCAAGATCCAGAAGGTGGTGCCTGATTACATGCTGATGGGAGAGCGTGGCATGTACGACATGAAGGAAATGGAAATGCCGCTCCCGGAGAACACTGCTCCGATGATGACTGGGCATGGCCAGTTCGGCCCCATTGGCATGGGTGGCATGCTTAGCGTGCTGAAGGTTAGGAAAGACCAAAAACCAGGCGATTACCGCGATCCCGGGCCTTACAAATTCCCAGCGGGTACGGTCGCTCATGAATGGACAGGTTCGACGCCTACAGCCACCCGGCCCGAACCTTCAGGGGCTGCTTCTGCCAATCCTGCCGCAGTCAAAAAGCATGATCTGAATTCGCATCACTGACCTCTCGCTCTGAGCATCGCTCAACTTTCCTTTCTTTCGGCACCCTCTAAGAAAGTTTTCTATGAAATCTGGCAAGTCTTTCCTGTTCGCGCGCTCCGCTACATTGCTCGCGGTTTTTGCGCTGTTCACGTCTTCTGTGTTGGCGGCTCCGGGGCATGGAAGCTCCTCCATCGGGGAGCCCGGTCAGAAGAAGAACGTGACGCGAACCATTCAGGTCGATGCTGCTGACAACATGCGTTTCACCCCTGATAACGTGACTGTGAAGAGGGGCGAGACCATCCGATTCGTCATCAAGAACTCTGGAAAAGTGCCTCATGAGTTCAGCCTTGGAACGGAGAAAGAGCTTAAGGAGCACTACGAGGTCATGAAGAAGCACCCGAACATGGAGCATGAAGAAGAGAACAAGATATCGCTGAAACCAGGTCAGGAGGGGCAGGTGATCTGGAAATTCACCAAACCCGGGGTCGTGCATTTCGCATGCTTGCATGTTGGGCACTACGACGCGGGCATGAAGGGAAAAGTGAAAGTGTTGGCCAAGTAAGGGGATGAGAGGAACTCACCATGAATGAACTCAGGTACACAATTAGCGTTGCTGCGGCAATCTTGGCTATGGCGTTTATTTCTCCGGCGGTTGCCCAGGCGGTCTCGGACCATGGCAAGATGAGCATGGCTTCTTCCCAGGATATGGCAGAGGGTGAGGTTCGCCGAATAGACTCTTCTGCAGGCAAGATCACCATTCGGCATGGGGAAATCAAGAGCCTTGATATGCCTCCGATGACCATGGTGTTCACCGTTGCCAAGCCCTCACTGCTGGAAAATCTCAAGGCGGGCGACAAAGTCCGCTTCGAGGTCGAGATGCAGAGCGGCAAGATGGTGATCACCCAGATTGCAAAGGTCTCTTGACCCACTGAACTCTGTTTGGACCCGGTGGAGGTTATCGCAAAGGTTAGGCCGCGCGGTTAAGCGCCAGTCGCCGCTAAGGTTCTGTAACTGACAGCCTACCCAGGTTCATGATTACCATGCCGGTAATGGCCAGAATGCCGCCACCAAGCAAGGGCAGGGTGAGGGGCTCATCAAGCCAAAGACTTGAGAACAGAACGCCAAACACGGGCACGAGTGCAATGTAGGCTGAAGCAGGGCCGGCGCCGAGCACCTTGATGCCCTTGAGAAACCAGGCGTAGGCCAACGCAGTGCCGCCCAGCGCAAGTGCGACCAGGCTGTACCAGGCTTGAATGGGTGCCTCGGCCAGGGTCTTCCACGCGGACACTCCTTCGAAAACGAAGCTCGCTATCAGCAGGAACATGGCACCTATGACTGCGGTGATCGTGGTGGTCGCCAATGAGTCGATGGAGGTCAGCACCATGCGGCCGATCAAGGTGTAGCCTACCCAGCAGACAACGCATCCCAACAACATGATCTCTCCGGCGCCGGCTTGGCCTGGCAGCAGTGCTGCAAAGGATCCGCCGCTAAGTGTGTAGAGCGCCCCTGCAACGGCCATGATGACGCCCAGACCTATCTTCCAGTTCAGGGTTTCCCGAAATAGCAGCGAGGCCAGAACCAGAGTCAGCACCGGGTTGAGCGCCACCACCACGGCGGCCTTGCCAGCGGGTATGGTCTTGAGTGCGAACAGAAAGAAAATGGAATAGCCCAGAACGCCGAAAGCAGAAGTGGCGGCCAACCCCCACCACTGACGTTGGTTAAGTCCGCGCAGGGCGCCTACTCTTCCGCTTTGTCGCAGCCAAAGGCCGAGCACGGCGCTGGCAAGAAAAAAACGAAAACAGGCTGCAGCCATGGGCGGCATGGACTGCGCAACAATCCATCCCCAGGGCCAGGAGGCCCCCCACAGCGCGGCCATGCCGATCAGCCCCAGGTGAGTAGGGTACCGAGAAATAGTTGTCATGCCGCCTGCCGTTCTTCGTTCTTCGTTTGTGTGTGGGAGCTTTAATACCAATCGGGACGGGGCGGGCAACATGCCTTCCCAGATGTCTCTCGGGAGGGTGGCTTCAGCTCAGTTGCACGGTCACGGGTGCATGATCGCTCGGCTTGGGCCATTTGCGCGGGGTCCGGTCGATGCTGCAGGAAGTTACCAGCGGAACCAGAGGGGAGCTGACCAGGATGTGGTCTATGCGAAGGCCGCGGTTTTTTTGATAACCAAGCATGCGGTAATCCCACCAGGAAAAGCTTTTTTCAGGCTGCTCGAAGAGCCTAAAGGCGTCCGTAAGGCCGAGTCCGAGTAGTGCCTTGAAGTGGTCTCGCTCTTGCGTGGTGTGGTGTATGGTTTCCGCTAAGCCGATGGGGTCGTAGCTGTCGCGGTCTTCGGGTGCAACGTTGAAGTCGCCCAACAGCACCAGCCTTGGGTGTGCGGCTATCTCATCACGCAGCCAGTTCTGCAGGCCGCGAAGCCAGTTCATTTTGTATTCAAATTTTTCGGAACCGGGCTCCTGTCCGTTGACGAAGTAGCCATTGACCACACGCAATGGCCCGCCAGGCGCATCGACGGTCGCGGCGATGACGCGCGACGATTCGTCCGGGAAGCCGGGAATGTTGCGGACCACGTCGTTGAGTGGAGACCGGGAGAGTAGGGCGACGCCGTTGTATGTTTTTTGACCGAACACGGCGGCTTCGTAGCCAATCTCTCGCAATGCATCCAGCGGGAACTTGTCGTCGATCATCTTCAGTTCCTGCAAGGCCAGTACATCGACCGGATTGGCGGCGAGCCAGTCAAGCACATGCTGCAGGCGCGCGGTGAGAGAGTTGACGTTCCAGGTCGAAAGCTTCATTCTGATAGTGACTTATTGATTCGTGTGAAAAAAATGGCGCACCAGGAGCGGACCTGGATTGCAGTATGCACTGCCGTGGCCGTTTCTATAGCTGACGAGCAAGATTCTCCCTGATCCATCACATGACAGCAGTCCTGGACGTTGATAGCCTACAGAGCGTCTCCGATAAATTACAATAATTCAACAATAGTTAAAATATTTGAGCTACTTTCAGCGTCCTCCGCCGAAACCTTGAAGTTGTTGCGTTGGCGTAACGGATTGGCGTATCGGATTGGCGTATCGGATTGGCGTATCGGATTGACGTACAGCTAACAAAGCGTGAATTTGAGCGGCGAGCAGGAGGTATATGGACAATGTCTTCCAATTATTGAGTGGTGGCGCTGGTAACCTGGCGGCCTATTTGGCAGCTCACGTGCTCCTGTGCTTGCTGCCTGCTTTCTTTATTGCCGGGGCCATGGCCGCCCTGATCCCGAAGGCCAGCATTACTCGCTGGCTGGGTCGGAACACACCGGCCTATGTGTCTTATCCGGCGGCTGCGGCCGCGGGTTCCTTGCTGGCGGTTTGCTCCTGCACCATCGTGCCGCTTTTCGGTGGAATCTACCGCAAGGGAGCAGGAATTGGGCCGGCCATCACGTTCTTGTTCTTTGCCCCTGCTGGCAACATCATGGCTCTGGCCTACACAGGAAGCATTCTGGGGCTTGAATTTGCCGTTGCCCGTTTGTTGCTGTGCTTGCTGTTTGGCATTGGCATCGGTTTGCTGATGGCCATGCTGTTTTGGCGGGATGATGCCACCCACGACGCGCAGACGGATACGCTCTTTGCCGACAAGGCCAGCGTAGGGCCTGCGGCCACCGGATTGCTGTTGTCCATGGTTGCATTGCTGATTGCGGGCACACTGAGGCTGTGGCCTCTGACTGCTACTGTGGCCACGGTGAGTCTGCCCTTGGACTGGGCAGAGTCTTGGCAGTCCACCTTGTTTGCCTGGGTGCCTTTTGATGCAGCCAAGGGTGAAGAGGGGGTTACTTTCCAGGGTTCGATGCTCATAGTTTTGCTGATGGCTATTGGGCTTACCGCATGGAAGGGTTTGGAAGACATCATCGAAGGCGCAAACATCTGGACGTGGGTGACGCTGGGACTCACTGCCGCTACCTTGCTCGTTGCCGCCTTGCGTTTCACACCCCAGACGGGTGGGCTGGAGTTGGCCATCACCGGGCGCTTCTTTGCAGTGGCCGCTTGCCTGTGGGCTGTCTGGCACTACGCCAGCACTTTGGAGGTGGACGATCGGCAGGCTTGGCTGTGGGAAGCTTGGCGGTTTGTAAAGCAGATTTTCGGGCTGCTGATCGTGGGTGTATTCATTGTGGGTGTCGTCCGTCAACTCATCCGCCCGGAGTGGATTGAATCCTTGGCGGGCAGCAACAGCGTCACGGCCAACATGGTAGCGGTGGTGTTTGGCGTGTTCATGTACTTCCCGACCCTGGTCGAGGTGCCTGTGGCCAAAATGTTCCTGGACCTGGGGATGCACCCTGGCCCTCTGTTGGCTTACCTGATGGCCGATCCTGAGTTGAGTCTGCAGAGTATCCTGATGGTCATGGCCGTCATTGGCCGCAAGAAAACCATTTCATATGTGGGCATGGTGGCCGTGTTCAGTGTGATGGCCGGCCTGCTCTACGGCTCCTGGGTGGACGGCATGTCCGCTCTGCGGCTTGTTCTAAGCCTGATGGCGTTCGTTGGGGTTCTCGGTGTCTTGCTGATGGTTTTGCACCGGCGTCAGAATAGCGTTGCCGTGGGCTCTTGATTCGATGTGACAAACCAAGGTGAATAAGATGTTGAAAATCAAAATTCTGGGTTCGGGTTGTGCCAACTGCAGGAAGCTGGAGGCTGTAGCGCGGGACGCCGCTTCGACCTCGGGCGTTGAGGCTGATTTCGAGAAAGTCACCGACATGAAGGCCATCCTGGCGTACGACATACTTTCCACGCCGGCACTGGTGATCAACGAAAAGGTCATGTCCAGTGGCCGCATCCCGACCAAGTCGGAAATTCAGCAGTGGCTGGCAGCCTGACGATCGTGCACCAAGTCCATTGAGCTTGGCCGTGGTTGGCTTTTAGGTGCAGATGCCGGCAATGATGTAGGATTCTTCTCCCCCTGCCGCCGTTTAGGACGTTATGCCCAGGGCCGAAAGGCATGAGGCAGGCAGAGGCCCATTTTTCAGAGTTGGATCGGGTGGCGGGCTCGCTGACTGGATCTCAAAAATAACGAATGAGGGAAGCAATGGGCTTGCAACTGCAGAGGTTGAATTACGGTCAGATTCTTCTGGATGACGAGCTACGCATTGTTGGGCTCAATTCCTGTATTAAGGACAAGGCACGCGTACAAGCGAAAGATTGCCATGGAAGACCGGTTTCGGAAGTGTTTCCCGCACTTGATGTTGCCCGTCTAAAAAGGATGATTGAGCGTTTGCAGGAAATGGAAGGCGACAGGGTGATTGACGCCACCCCCGGCGATCCATTGTGGCCTGGATTGTTTGAGGTGACGCCTGACAACAGTGATGGGTGTCAACTGGTTCTTCTTAACCGGATTTCCAGGATTTCTGCCAGTTCGTGCTATTCCCTCATGATTTTTCATAGAGAGGTTCTTGACCAGCTTTACGATCAATCGTTAGTAAACCAGGCAGTCGCCAATCAGCGGATGCTGCAATCAGAGAAGCTTGCTGCGATCGGCCAGTTGGCTGCGGGCGTTGCTCACGAAATAAATAATCCACTGGGTTTTGTATTCTCCAACTTGAAAACCCTTGGTGAATATGTCAGAGATCTCATAAGGATTGTTGATAATGTCGAGACTGCGGCCACTATTGACGCAGTGCGCGAACTCAAACAGCGAATGGATTATGACTATATTCGCTCGGACGTGGCTTCCTTGCTCACGGAGTCTGAGGATGGAATTGAGCGAGTAAAAACCATTATAGGCGCGCTGAAGGATTTCTCACATGCCGGGGAGGATGAGTTCCGCGTTGCTGATTTGCACCGGGGGCTCGACACTACCCTCAGCTTGGTAAATAACGAGCTCAAATATAAGGCGAAGATCGTAAAAGACTATGGGGATCTCCCGCCTGTGGAATGCGTTATTTCTCAGATCAATCAGGTTGCCATGAATCTTCTGGTAAACGCAGCGCAATCTATCGAGGATTTCGGAAAGATCACAATCCGTACTGGGCAGGATGCGGGCTGGGCATGGTTCGAAGTGGAGGATACGGGGAAAGGTATCGAGCCGATTTTGCTGAACAGGATTTTTGAGCCGTTTTTCACGACCAAACCTGTAGGAAGTGGGACAGGGTTGGGATTGGCTTTGTCATACAATATTGTTCAGAAACACCATGGACGCATTGAGGTTAAAAGCCAAATAGGGCAAGGTGCGGTTTTTCGCGTGTGGTTGCCCCTTACTCAGCCTAAAACAAAATCCATTTCAAGTTCAGGCACTCAAGAAGCGGCTGATCATTAAGTTTTGTGACTGATGCGCTCTCTTGTGGGGCTTTACCCCAGCATTGCTGGCTGAGCTTTAAATACGTTCTCTAAGAATTCACTAAGGGATGGTATGAGGCGCGTCAGCGGCTTTTGAGGAGGCCGCTTCTCAAACATCATCAATAATGATGGAGCCATCGGTGTCCCAGCGCACCTTCGTGATCCCAGGCTCACTGGCTTCGAGTTTTTGAAGCTCGATCTCGTGGGGGGACAGCTGGCCCACTCCCTTCTGATATTCGCCAACGATCCTTGTGGTCTCTATCGACTGATCGTAGCGGGCGAAGGCTTCGCCTACGGCTACCAAGAAGGCCTCGTCTGACCAGGGTTTCACCAGGTATCTGAAGATCTCTGCGTGGTTCATTGCGGCCTGAATGGCCTCAAAATCGGTTGACGCAGACAAAATGACCCTAACGGAGTCAGGCTGAATTTCGCGCCAGCGCGATAAGAATTTGACCCCATCGATCAGCGGCATGCGATAGTCGGAAACGACAACCTCATAAATCTCGCGGCGAGCCAGGTCGAGTGCCTGCGAAGGGTCTGTGCACAGCTCGATCTGGACGTTATCTCTCGGCAGCGAACGAACCAGCAAGCGCCGCAGAGCGCTGAGCACGTGGGGTTCATCGTCGACCAGCATGATCCGATGCATAGTTTGCTCCTGTGACAAGAGACAGCTTTCCTGCAAAATTGTCACCACGAAATTAGTTCTTTAGAATTAAAAAATGCTCAAATTGGGGAACGCACCCGAATTGGTCTTTGAGAGCAATTTATTGCGTTGAATATACTCTAGGGCTTACGATTTGTTTCAAGGCGACCCTGTCGAATTGGGACTTGTGTCACACTTTTTCGCGCAAACTGCTCGTTCGAACCCTTGCTTGACTCATGTCAAGACTACACAATTGCCCAGGATCACTCAACCGTACGATCGTCTTCGACCCCCCACTGGCGCGGATCGCGGTCTTGAGGCCCCTCAACTTCGAACACTGAAGGATTTCCATCTGCTGAGGGACTGGGTTGGCGCATGAACATCTCTCAAACTCTCCGATCTTCCTGGCTGCTGCTCACGGTGTGTGCTTTGGTCGGGACTGGGGTGTTCAGCCTGACGGGGCAGTGGCTTGGCGTTGACTCCTTCCGTCCCATGTTCCTTTTGCCTCAGGCAGCTTGGCTGTTGCTTGCACTGGGACTTCTGTTGTGCTTTACTTCTAAAGCATTGGTTTTTGAAGCTAGATTGCTCGCCGGCGCGTTAGTCGTTGTCGGCGGCTTTTTTTTTCTCAGAGACTTCAGTTCAGCATTATCGCTGAGTAGATTGGATATTCCGATCCTGCTTTGTGCAGCGGGTTATGTTTTCGCTCTTGAGCGTAAGCCCTCTACCCGACTGCTCGCACTCTTTCTTGGTGCCTGCATAATTCTCTTCGGAGTACTCGCACAGCTGTCCTATTGGGTGCCGGAACTGCCGCTTGCGGCGGTGTTTCAGTTACCCCTTCATTTGCCGGCAGGGACTATTGCTGCTTTGCTGCTCGTGCTCATGGGTAGTTCAATCATTTCTATTGCACTACCCAAGCATGAGTTCAAGATAAAGCTTCACAGAGTGGTCGTGGTGGCCGCCGTTGCGGGCTCCTTGGCGACGTGTTTTGCCTGGCTGGTCAGCTCCTGGCAGGCGAATTCAGGATTTGAAAAGCAGTCTGCGTTGCTACAGGGACAGACAGAGCAACTCATTAATCGAAGTGTAGAAAATAGAATTCAGCTGCTAGCAAGAATGGCTGCGCGTTGGCAGGTACTGGGCCGTTTGCCTGAGACTGACTATTGGAAGGTCGAAAGTGGAACTTACCTTTCAGATATAAAAGACTTGGAGGCAATTTTAGTTCTGAATCAGGATCTAGGCCCGCTACTTTCTGCTGGTCGGGATGATGCTCAAACTGCGCGAATTTTGAACCACACCCTTTCCCCTGACGCACGGAATTGGCTTGCGCGTCATCTCGCTAGGAACGTTGCTTTTTTTGGAAGCGCATCAGTTGTTACAGGTGAACCGTCTCGGTATGTGGTTGTTGGGGTTCCTGTAAGCGTCGGAACCAAGTCCGAGAGTTTGTTACTAGGCATTTTTGATTCGACTCGACTTTTCACCGTACTCGAGAGCGATCTTGGTTCGATGAGTCTACGAGTTCTCAAGGAAAACTTCCCGATTTATGAGTCAAAGGCCGGTCTTTTGAATCGGTCTAGTGCTTTGCTGAGCGAGCGGAAATTTTCTGTGTCGACGGCTGAGTCTGATCTGGGATGGGAAATACAGATTTTCCAGTCGTTCGATCCTTACTCTCTGACTGGCTCTCAAATGGCTCCGGCCTGGATCTTGATACTGGGTTTGGCCGGTACTTTCATGTTAATGTTGCACCAAGGTCGAACACTAGAATACGCAGAGCGTACAGGTGTTCTTGAAGCCAACCTGCAAAGGCAGTTGTTAAATCAGGAGTATAGGCAACGTATTATTGATCACTCGCTGGACATGCTTTGCACTATTGATCAAGCTGGACGCTTTATTGGAGTGAGTCCTGCTTCTTTTCGAATTTTGGGATACATTCCCGAAGAACTTCAAGGCCGGCGCTTCATGGACTTCGTGCACCCTGATGACCATTCAGAAACGGCCAAGCAGGCACAGTCAATACTCGATGGATCGCCCACTGTTTCTTTTCGTAATCGATATATTCATCGAGATGGTCATGTGGTTCATTTGCGCTGGTCCGCCGAATGGTCCGATGAAGAAAAAACGATCTACGCCATAGCACACGATACTAGTTATCTTGTTCTAAGTGAAGCGTACGACAAAGATCAGCGCAATGTTCTGGCGAAGATTTCACGGGGGCGTGAACTAAAGGAGATTCTTACCGATCTTTGTTTGATGCTTGAGAAACAGATTCAAGGGTCACGGTGCACGGTAATGTTGGCGGACGACGAGAAAAAAGCGTTGAGAGTGGGAGCCGCTCCAAATCTGCCTCCAGATTATCTGAAATTAATCGAGAACTTGGAGATTGCGCCTTCAGTGGGAAGTTGCGGGGCGGCGGCTTATTCCAAGCTTCCGGTCATCATCAAAGATATTCGCTCCCATTCGGACTGGGAGCGCCTGTGGCCGGCTGTCTCTGAGTTTGGGTTGGTTGCATGCTGGTCTATGCCAGTGCTTTCGGACTCGGGTGAGATATTCGGCACCTTGGCGGTCTATCATTTTGAAGCCTATGAACCGTCGGCGGAGCAGTTGGCTACCGTGGCGACAGCGGCAGAGTTGGCGGCTGTGGCCATTCAAAGAGCCAGGGATTTACATCGGCTCGAGGCGAGTGAACAGCGTTTTCGGTCTCTTTTCGTCAACAATCCGGACCCTGTCTACGCGTTTGACATGCAAGGCAGATACAGTCTGGCGAACGCGGCTGTTTCACATTTGGCCGGCAAGACCGAAGAGGAAATTATCGGGCTGTCCTGGGAAAGCGGCGTTGCGCGTGAGTCTCTTGAGGTGGTGCGCAGTCATTTGACTGCAGCCCAGCAGGGTGATCCGCAACGGTTTGTTCTGCAGGTGTACGACCAGAGCAATCGGCGCTGCACATTGGATGTGGCCTACATGCCGATCAGGGTCAACGGCCAGATTGAAGGCGTTTTTGGAATCGCCAAAGATATCACTGAGCGACAGCAGATTGCCGAAGCCCTTAAAGATGCGCTTGAAAAGTCGAATGTTCGAGCGCTTCAATTGCACGCCATGAGTCGCGCGGCTACCTCGGCAGCGAGGTACACCGACCAGAAAGCGTTGCTGAAGTACCTCGCCAAACAGGTAAGGTCCGTCGTTGGTGCCGACCGCTCTGTGATCAGTCTGGGCGTGGATCGCACTCAAATGGATTCAGTTAGTAGCGTTTCAGCTTCTTCGATGGAAGGTTCAGATGCTATTTTTAATGAGATTTCCTTAAGAGGTGATTTGTGCGCCAGAGTGTTTGATAGTGATCGCCCGGTCGTCTTGTCGAGGGCTGAATTGCAGTCTTACTCCGGGGGTGATTCGGAAAAATACCAAGTTGAGCACCCGAGTTTTAAAGGCGGTTGGCTGGGAATTCCTCTGATTGAAAGAAATGGGAATAAAATTGGATTATTGTGCCTCGCTGATAAATTTGAGAATGAATTCGACGGCGGCGATGTTGCGATTGCTCAGCAGTTTGCACAGATAACGGTCGCATTACTTGACAATAACCGTCTGTTTTCAGAGCTCTTGCAGGCGCAAGAGGTGCTCCGGGAACAATTGAATTTCACGCGTTTGATTACCCATAGCCTGGGAGAGTCTCTCATAGCGGTCAACCCTGAAGGAAAGATCACATTCGCCAACCCTGCGGCGAGAAAGCTTTTCAAGGGCGACCTTGACTCTGAAGCCGATCAGACCATAGATCAGAAGCTTCCCTTGCCTGAGTTCAAAGCATGGCATGAGTTGGCCGGCTCCTCTGGAGAGTTTCAAGGTGAAGTCACGCTAAATTACTTGCCGAACCCGTTGTATTCATTCGTCATTAGGCGCATGGGGGAAGGGTGGCTCATGTTGCTGCAAGATGTCACCCTGGAGCGTCAAGTGGCTAGGGCGCTGAGAGAAAGAGATCATTTTTTCGATCTCTCTCTAGAGATGTTTTGCCTTCTCGATCTCGAAGGGAAGTTCATACAGCTTAACCCAGCTTTTGCAGAAACACTCTATTATCAAATTGAGGAGCTAATTGGAACGTCCTACCTGAAACTCGTTTCAGAAGGCGACCGCGAGAAAGTGTTTAAGGCCGCTGATTATGTAATGAGTGGAGGGGTTATTAGAGAAATTATCTTGTCTGTTCGTGACGGAAGAGGTGATTTAAGAAAGCTTCAGGCCAGCGCAGCAATAGGCGAAGACAAGGTAGTGTACTGCGTCGCTCACGACATTACCGAGCGTTATGCGGCTGAACAGGAAATGCAGCGCATGAACTTGCTGCTGGGTATGGCCGGTAAATCAGCCCGGTTGGGCGGGTGGTCAGTTGAGACAGATGGGCGTGTCGATTGGTCGCCAGAGTTGAGTGCCATACTTGAGTACCCACCCGGCGTGGTGCCCCCTTTGGCTGATTCGTTGGCGCTCTATCATGCTGATGATCAGTCAACGGTTATTTCAACGCTGGAAGCAGTGCTAAAGGAGGGCGCTGCGGCGGACCTCACCGTAAGGATTCGCACGATCAACGGTCGTTGGTTGGACGTAAGGGTTACCGGTCAAGCCGTCCGAGACGATAGCGGCCAGATTATCAGGGCGATAGGCTCTGTGCAAGACATTACAGACTGGAAGCGCATGCAGTCGAAGGCTGATGAGCTCTCGAGCCGTCTGATGACCACTCTTGAAAGCATTACCGATGCGTTCTTCATGATGGATCGAAACTGGTGCTTCAGCTATGTCAACCAGGAGGCGGCACGCGTTCTTAAGACTGAACGGTCGAGTATGCTTGGGAACGAGGTATGGAAAGTGTTCCCGGGTTCCTACGAGTCGGAAATCGGTAAACGCTATCGCTCAGCCATGTCTGATGGCGTTGCACAGCATTTCGAGTCTTACTTCGAGCCCTTCGATGCATGGTACGAGGTGCACGCCTACCCATCTGGTGAGGGGCTTGCCGTCTACTTCAGAGACGTTACAGCCAAGAAGGCGGCAGATGCAGAACTGCGCCATACCATGCTAGAGTTAGAGCGCAGCAATAGGGAGCTCCAGGAGTTTGCCTACGTAGCTTCGCATGATTTGCAGGAGCCACTAAGAAAAATACAAACGTTCTCCGGGCGCATCAGCCAGCGAGCGTCGGTGCTTGACGAAGAAGGCAGAGACTACCTAAGCCGCATGAACTCTGCGGCATCAAGGATGCAATCTCTCATCATTGATCTGTTGAACTACTCACGAGTAGGAACCAGAGCACGCGAGTTCACTATAGTCAACATGCACCTGCTTTGTGCTGACGTTATTTCGGACCTCGAAACGGCTTTGAATGAAGGTGGTGCGAAGGTCGAAGTTGGCAGGCTTCCCGAAGTTCGGGGGGATGCTACTCAACTGAGGCAGGTTTTGCAGAATTTGATCAGTAATGCGATCAAGTTCAAGGCTGCCGGACGTTTGCCCATAGTCAGAATAGGCGCAGAAGACATTAACAAGGGTGGCTGGACCCTTTATGTTGCGGACAATGGCATTGGATTTAACGTGAAGTATCTGGACAGAATTTTTGCACCGTTCCAGCGCTTGCACGCACGAGAGGCATATCCTGGCACGGGTATTGGACTTGCTATTGTCAAGAAAATTATTGAACGCCACGGGGCGTCCATTACGGCGACGAGCCGGCCCGGTGAAGGCGCGACGTTTCGCATACGATTTCAATCGCCTTCGGAAGGGGATGTCTGATGATTGAACAGCTTGGCGTTCATATACTGGTGGCCGATGACGATCTCGACGATTGTTTTCTAACGGAGCAGGCATTTCGTGATGCTAGTTTTAAAAGCTCTCTTCATTTTGTGCACGATGGTGAGCAGCTGATGAGTTATTTAAGGCGTGAACCGCCTTACAATGATTCCGATAAATATCCTTTTCCTGGGTTGATTTTGCTCGATCTCAATATGCCATTGAAGGATGGAAGAGAGGCTTTACTCGAAATAAAGCACGATGCGGAGCTTTGCTCTATTCCTGTAGTGATCATCACAACGTCCTCGGCACAGGAAGACATAGAGCAGAGCTATGCAGAGGGCGTCAATTCGTACATAACTAAGCCTACCAGCTTTAACGGTCTGCAAGAGATGGTTCAAAGTGTGGGTCGGTATTGGTTGGAAACCGTAAGATTGCCGACTAAAGGCCCCGAATCATGAATGATACCCCCAGGGAGATAAAAGTCCTCCTCGTCGAGGACGATGAGGATGATTTTGTAATTATCGAAACGTTACTCAAGGAGGTTGGTGAGCTTTCAATCGCCCTGGACTGGGAAAGTGATTCCGATGAAGCCATTAAAAAGATAGTGGAACAAGATCATGATGTTTACGTGATCGATTACAGGCTGGGTGCACGAACGGGTTTGGAGTTGCTCACAGAGGCGCGTGCCATGGGGGTAGATAAGCCCTTCGTGCTACTGACTGGTTTAGGGGGTTCTACCTTAGATCGAGACGCGATAGATCTCGGTGCGGCAGATTATTTGGTAAAAGGAGAATTTGATGGAAGGCTGCTGAGCCGAAGCATTCGATATGCACTGGATCGACATCAGTCACAAAGAAAATTGGTGGATAGTGAAGCTCGCTATCGATTGCTGTTTGATGCCAACCCTGAAGCGGTCTGGGTTTATGAACTAACTAGCCAGAGGCTGCTGGCGGCCAACGCTTCGGCAAGCAGGTTTCTCGGATACTCAAGAGAAGAGTTGCTTCTCTTAAAAACCTCAGATATGCGAAGCGAGGAGGAAAATCTTCGCTACCAAGGTTTCAGGAGTCAGCATGTTGATTCAGTCGGTCAGCCCGTAGCTTTCGGTATATGGAAGTATCAGCAGAAGAATGGGCGTATCGTATATGCCGATGTATTAGAGAACAACATCGATTACGAAGGTCAACGGGCCTGTATGGTGGTGGCGATAGACGTCAGTGAAAAACTGGCAGCACACAGGGCGTTGGCGCGGCAGGAAGAAGTTTTTCGTAAGGTGCTAAGTGATGCCCGTGACGCCATATTCGTCGTCTCTGGAGATCAAGAGGTGTTTTACGCAAATCGAGCGGCTGAAGCATTATTTGAATCAACGTTGCGCGATTTAAAGTCTAATCCACCTTTATTTCCTGCTTCAGCTGGTCCTGTTTTTGAGTGGACGTATCAAACCCGAGCGGGACGCAAGATTAACCTAGAGGTTCAGCAATCAGACACAGAGTGGAACGAACGGCCTGCACGCATGCTTTCGGTGCGCGATGTTTCCGGACAGAAAGACTCACAGAAAGAGCTTCGACTCTTCAAGAGAGCTTTGGATTGTAGTTACAGTGGCGTCATTATTTCTGACGCACAGGATCCTGTCCTGCCAATTATTTATGTGAACCCAGCCTTTGAACGAATCACTGGCTACGCGAAAGACGAAATTGTAGGGCGGAACTGCAGATTTCTTCAAGGAGCTGAGAGGGATGAGTTAGCACTTGAAGAAGTTCGCCTCGGTCTTAAGCAGCATAGAGAGGTTAACGTCGTATTGAAGAATTTCCGTAAGGATGGTACTCCTTTCTGGAACGATCTCTATATATCGCCTATTTTAGATGAGAAGGGAGTGGTTTCACATTTTGTGGGTGTTCAGAATGATGTCACTGAACGAAAGCGTTTTGAGCAGGAGTTGAGCTATAACGCCAGTCATGACGTGCTCACGGGACTTCCCAATAGGGCAATTTTCGAAGACCGACTGCATCAGGGCTGTCAAATTTCTAATCGCTATGGGAGGAGGCTGGCGGTTCTTTTCATCGATCTGGATCAGTTTAAATTGATCAACGATTCGTACGGTCATGAGGTGGGTGATGCTCTTCTTGTGGAAGTCGCCAATAGGATCAAGAACTTGATCAGGCCTGGAGACACAGCGTCACGGCTAGGAGGCGATGAATATATAGTGCTTCTGCCTGATCTGGCAAAAGATGATGATATTGTTCCGGTGGTTGAGAGGCTGATGCATGCCGTGGGTCAGACTTATCACATAAGAAGTTTTCACCTTCACGTGACCCCTAGTATCGGCATTGCCCTGAGCGATGGTCACATGGAAGACCCCGTGCAATTGATTCAGCAAGCCGATTTAGCTATGTACAGGGCCAAGGAAGAGGGCCGGAATAATTACCAGTGGTACACCAGCGATCTGAATCGTCAGTTGATGGATCGCTTGAAGTTGCAGAGCGAACTGAAGAATGCACTCAAGAATGATGAGTTCGAGCTGCATTATCAGCCAAAGATTGACTCGCAGAGCGGTCGTGTCGTTGGACTGGAGGCGCTACTCCGCTGGCAACACCCGGAAAGCGGCCTTCTTTTTCCTGGTAATTTTATTTCGGTGGCAGAGGGTTCCGGGTTGATGGTTCCCCTTGGTCAATGGGTTCTCGATAAAGCATGCGCTCAGTTAAGTGAGTTGCAGCGTGATGGGTTGCGTGGCCTGACCGTGGCTGTGAATATCTCTCCAATGCAGTTCCAGAGGGTTGGTTTTCTGGAAAATCTTAGATCCGTTGTTGAGAAATACGCGCTTTCACCCGGAATGCTGGAGATTGAGCTTACTGAGTCTGTGTTGATTGATAACCTCGATCAAACGATTGCATGCCTGCATGAAGTGAAGAAGTTGGGCGTAAGTGTATCGCTTGACGATTTTGGTACAGGCTACTCCAGTCTGAGTTACCTCAAGCGCCTTCCTATAGATAAGATAAAAATTGACCGATCTTTTGTTCGGGATATTATTAGCGATCAACACGATGCAGCCATCACTCAAGCTATCATTGCCATGGCGCATAAGCTTGGACTCAGGGTGATTGCGGAGGGGGTCGAAACGGAGTCTCAGGTTGCATTCTTGCTTAATCACCACTGTGATGAGTTGCAAGGGTACTTTTTTTCAAGGCCTAAGACGTTTGATGATGTCAAAGTCTTTATGAGCGAGCGTAATTCGGTGGGGTTGTTCCTTCCTGCGGAGAATAAAGGCGCTCCTCTCACCTTGCTCTTGCTTGATGATGAGGAAAATATTCTACGCGCGCTTAGCAGGGTCTTGCGACGTGATGGCTATAAAATTTTATTGGCTACCAAGCCACGTGACGCTTTTGAATTACTCGCCAAGAACGATGTCCAGGTCGTTATTTCTGACCAGAGAATGCCTGAAATGAGCGGGACTACTTTTCTAAGCAAAGTCAAGGATTTGTATCCCGACACTGTTCGGATTGTGTTGTCAGGTTATTCTGATCTTAAGACGGTTACTGACGCGGTGAATCAAGGGGCTATTTTTAAGTTTTTGTCAAAGCCATGGGAAGACGAGCAGTTGAGGAAGGAAATTGCTCAAGGCTTTGTTCATGCCAAGAGCATGAGAATGCGGTATTGACTCGGGTTTGAATCGGCTCTTCAACCGCAGGCTACTGGCATGTGCCTGGTTTGTATGTCGAGCATTCACATGCGTTGGACACGCCTGCGGTAGTCGTGAACGTTATTGCCGCGAATTGCTGTTTCGCGTGTGCCTCGAACTTCACCTACTTTTCTATCTTCCTCAGCGCCGCTGATAGGCTGAGCCTTGATGTCGGTTTCACGTTCGAAATAGTGGGACTTGTCGGTGTTACGGTAGTAACGGTAGAGCAGCCAGTAGACCCCGGCGGCACCTGCGGGGCCTATGGCCAGTAAAGCGAGAATACTGTCGTTGTCCATTACGAGCGGGCTATCAGCCAAAGTGCGATGGATTCCAGTATGGTGCCCACGGTGAGTGCGGCCATGATCAGTTTCCACTGCTGCACGGGTACGCTGCCCATGGTCTCCCCGGTGCGTCCATTGACCGCGATGTAGTGCAGCATGCCGCCGTTGTGTCCAGGCTGATGGTAAGAGTAGAGCCAAACCGGCAGATACATCGCCACCCAGCGGGTTCCATGCACTTCCAGGCGCTCACCTTCCCAGCGCACGCCGCGTCCGTAGCGAACAGTTGTGGGGTGAACTTGTGCGCGTGCGATGGAAAGGAGCTGGTCTTCAAGTTTCGGGTGGAGTTGCTGAACGTTGCTGTCTCGCTTTTCGGAAGTGTAGCCAGCAAGATAGGAGGCGTTCCATTTGACCGCGTTCTTGGTGTCGAATGGCAAGATGGCGTTGATCACGTTGTTGGTGTTGATCTTGACATCCAGGCGCCCACGTTCCACATTGGATTCGAAGGTTAAATCGTCGACGATGAAGTCCACATGCCGCTGTATCTGGTAGACATCGGCGTCGTAGTAGGTCTTCTGATCCTTGCCTTGGCCTACTGTGTAGCGCCGCGTCTCGATTTCTCCAAAGCCGGTGACGTCGGCGCTCGCGTTTGCATCCACTACCATGTATGGCAGATACACACCGACCACGTTTTCAGGGGTGAACTCTTCCTTGAATGCCTTGAGCGCGAACAGCCTGCGCTTGCCTACGAACTGCCGGATGCGCGCAACGGAGTCTTGTTTCTTGATGTAGAAGGGGAGCACGGCGTCGGGTACCGAGCCGTTGGGGATCTGCTCGTTGACGCCAAGGAGGTGGCGACACCAGTGGCAACGCGCGGTCATGGCGTTTTCGGTGTTGATCACTACTTCGGCGCCGCATCCGCCGCACTTGAAGGTGCGCAAGTGTTCGGCATCTGTCTGAATGTCCTCGGCGCCAGAGGCTATCTGGGTGCCCTTGAGCTTTTCGATGCCGTCGCCGAGTCCAAACTCCTCTTCGACGCGCAGCCCCGTCCATTCGTGACGGCAGTACATGCAGATAAGTTTGTCGGAGCCTGCCCGGTGCCTGATTTCCGTGGCGCCGCATTTGGGGCACTGATTCAGGCCATCGCGGAGCTCGGTGGATGCCGTATCGATGGTCTCCGGGTCAGAAGCCAGTAATTCGTCTCGGATCGGTGGGGGCAGGGTCGATGGGTCTACCGGGAGCTGACCTGGTGGAGGAGGTACGTCTTGCGCCGACCCCGGCCCCGAAAGCGGAGGCGTGCTTGTCATGTATGTCAAGGCGACAGCTGGGGGAAAGGGCCACTCAGAGGCCTAGCACCTTGGCCTTCAGGGCGTCATAGTCGGCTTGTGTGATGAGGCCGGCATCGAGCATTTGTTTGGCCTTGGTGAGCTTGGCGATCGGGTCCTCGGCTGCCGGAGCTGGAGGTGCCACGGGCGCAGCAGCAGGCTGCTGCAAGCTGGCCAGGCCGCCGACTCCAGCGGTGGCCATGCCCAAGCCGACAAGGCCAGCGGGTCCACCTGTTTCACCTGCTGCTTGAATGCCGGCAGCGACCGAGGCCTGGAGGTTGGAGTTGCCACGTGCGCCGGAAAGCGCATCGGCACGTTGCACGTTTTTCAGCAGCTCCTTGGTATGCGCATCGTATTCAATCGAGACAATGGAGGTCTTGGAGATCACCAGGCCGCGACTGGATTTCCATTGATAAGCGCTTTCTACAGCGTCGGCCAGGCTTTGGGCAAAACCGACGGAGTCTTGCTGGATCCTTGTGATGCGATTGCCCTTGCCCGGGTCGTTCGTGTAGAGACTAAAAGCTGGCGCCAGCGAACCCACAACCTCATTGAAGAGCTGGTTGGCAGCGGCGTTTTCCAGATCGGTAAAGTCGAAAACCATGCCGGGTTGCAAGTAGGTGGCAGGTACGAAGTTCTTCACGAACAGAATCGGATCGACGATTTTCAGGGTGTAGCTGCCGCGCGTGATGGCGCCGACTTGTGCGTTCAGATAGCCATCATCCCAGTAGATTTCTGATTGTGTGCCGAATCGGTTGTCAGGCAGCTCTTTCAGGCAGACGAAGAAAGCGGCCTGCTGTGAGCCAGGTTGACCGCCAAACTTGAATCGTTCCCAGGACTGCTTGATGAGCGAATCGACCAGACTGCCTCCCGTGAAGATGGACTGGGAGTTGATGTCACTGGAGTTCCATTCATAGCCACCAGGCTCGGCAGCAAGTGCAGTGATGGCTCCGTCTTGCATCAACAGCAAACCGTAGCCTTCAGGCACGATGATTTTCGAGCCGTTCGTGATGATGTTGGCGGACGCCTTGGTGTTGGAGCCGCGCCCTGCGTTGGTGCCCCGAGGCGCTGCGGCGAAGAGCGCTGCTGTCGGTGGAAGGCCATCAGGCACGGTGTAGAAGTCTTTCCACTGGTCAGCCAGGCTACCGCTGACTGAGTCTATTGCTGCCTTGATGAGTCCCACTGCACGCTCCTTGTGAAAGTTTGTATGCTATATCAAAGAAACAACGGGGACCCTCAATTCAGGTGGCTTCAGGTGGCTTCAGGTGCTTTTGCGGTAGGTGACGAAACTCAGGCGCATCCCGTTCGCTGCAACCTGATCGTCACGTGACACGACGTGCCAGGATGTGTCGAGCGATGGCGCATAGGCATCTCCTTCGAAATCGGCATCGATCTCGGTCGCTACGATTTCTTGGGCCAAGGCGAGCGCCTGTGCATAGATCTGCGCGCCGCCAATAATCCAGATTTGCTTCTCATGCTGACACTGCCGCAAGGCATCTTGAAGGCTGACTGCGTGAATGGCTCCTTCAGCCTTCCAGTCTTCTTGACGCGAAATGACGATGTTGGTGCGGCCAGGCAAAGGGCGAAAGCGTGGTGGGAGTGAATCCCAGGTTTTGCGGCCCATGACGACTGGATGGTTCAGCGTGGTGCGTTTGAAGTGGGCCAGATCTTCAGGCAAGTGCCACGGCATGACGCCGTCTTTTCCGATCACGCCATTGCGTGCACGGGCGTAGATCAGGCCAATTTTGGGGGCGATGGGCGTCATGAGGATCTCACGTGTGGGCTCGGCGCCTGAAGGGGCGTGGTTTGCCACATGTCTGCGATGGCTCGCTCAAAATCTCGTGCGAATTGGCTGGCATCGAACAGGGGTGTGCTCTTCACTCTTTCGCGTAATTCGGTGCGAAGCTGTGCGAGTTCGAGCAGGTGTTCCATGCCCGCCTGGGCCCAGTGCACGGCGGTGGTGATGTAGTCTGCTTCGCTACTGGCTACCCACTCCGGCAGTCCCGCAACGTGCATGATGCTTTGCCCTTGTCGTCCCAGCATGCCGGGTTGCGCGAGCGTGAGTGTGGTCACACCCATCCAAAGTGCTTCTACGGTGGTGGTGCCACCTGGGTAAGGGAAGGTGTCAAGGACGATGTCAACTTCACCATACGCAGCGAGGTAGTCGGCACGGCTCTGGCTTCCAATGAGGTGAACGCGCTCCATTGGCAGGTCACAGGTTTTGAGCTGCTCTTCGAAACGGCTGCGAGCCTCGGGGTGATCGAGTTTCTTGCTCTGAATGCGCAGCCGCGTCATGGGTGCACGACGAAGGATCTCTGCCCAAGCTTTGAGCACCCGGTCATTAATTTTGGACAGAGCCTGGAAGCTTCCGAACGTGATGTGACCGCGCTCAAGTGCAGGCAACAGGGCCGCAGCCGGGGCGCTTGGGGGCGGCGTGAAGCAGTATCGAATGGAGGGCATCCGCCAGATGCGTTCGACGAATAGACCCTCTTCTTCAGGCGGAACGCTGATTGGATCGGCCAGTACGTAGTCGATCGCGGTTTGGCCCGTGGTGGAGAAGTAGCCGAGCCAGGATATTTGTAGCGGCGCCGGACGCAGCGCAAACAAGCTCTGGCGGTGCCCGGCGGTGTAGCCAGAGAGGTCGATCAGCACATCAATCTGATCTTGCCGAATCAGTGCGGCCGCGTCTTGGTCGTTGAGCGCTTCAATGACATGCCAGCTCGTGAACTGAGACCGCAGCTTTTCGGAAACCTGGTCTTCAAATATGTTGTTGCTGTAGGCGTACAGCGAAAGGCGTGTGCGGTCGAGTTGGGCAAGCACTCCTTCCAGAAAATACCCTACAGGATGCTCTCGTAGATCGGCTGAAACAAAGCCTACTCTGAGAGAAGATTTTGGCGGGCGTGCGCTTGCTGCAACACCTTGCGGCATGCGCGCAGAGGGTGACAGCCGGCGTGCAAGATCATGGTTCGCCTGGGGGCTGAAGTCTTCAACGTAATGGTGGGTGAACAGAAGATTGCTTAGCGCTTCCGGGTGGCCTGGGTTGAGTGCGAGGGCGCGCTGATAGCTGGCAAATGCGCGCTGAAAATCTTGCTGCCCTTGCAACAGTTGGCCAAGGGCAAAGTGGGTCTGGGCGTCGCGGGGTTCCAGGTTCAGACTGCGCTCGTAGCTTTGAATGGCTTCGTCCGGCCGATCGAGGGCTGCCAGTGTGACCCCTCGGTTCAGGTGCAGGCCTGCATGCCGGGGTTGAATCTGAATTGCGCGATCAAGCCACTCCAGGGCCTCTTGGTTGCGCTTGGCCTCCAGCATTAGATAACCCAGGTTGGCGAGGGCGTCTACATCGGAGGGGTTGCTCTGAAGGATGCCGCGCAGAATCTGCTCGCCTTTTTCGCTCTGTCGCGTCTGAATGGCCAGGATGGCCTGCAGCATTTGAACGTCGCGGACATGGGGCGCCATGCTGCTGGCCCGATCCAGCAGCGCCTGGGCTGACGTGAAGGAGCGCTGCTGCATGTGCAAGGATGCCTCTTGCAGTAGTGCGGGAAGAGGCGAGGCGGGAGAAATGGAACTCATTTAATCGAAAGTCAGCGCCGCGTGTATTCAAAGAAGAAAAGGCAAAAAATGCAAAAAACGGTACTAAGAACGTAAACACGCTTATACAGCCACCGGTGCCTTGATGGCGGGGTGATGCTCGTAGTCCTGGATCTCAAAATCGTCGTATTCGTAGTCGAAGATCGACGCGGGCCTTCGGCGTATGGAGAGCGTAGGGTAGGGGAAGGGTTGGCGGGACAACTGCTCTTTGACCTGCTCTTCATGATTGGAGTAGATGTGGCAGTCGCCGCCCGTCCAGATGAAGTCTCCTACCTGAAGGTCGCATTGCTGGGCCACCATGTGGGTGAGCAGCGCATAGCTGGCGATGTTGAAGGGCACGCCTAGGAAGATGTCCGCGCTGCGTTGGTAGAGCTGGCAACTGAGCTTCCCATTGGCCACATAGAACTGAAAAAAGGCATGGCATGGCATCAGGGCCATCTGATCCAGTTCGGCCACGTTCCAGCTGCTGACGATGATGCGGCGCGAATCCGGGTTCTTCTTCAGCGTGTCGATGACTTGGGCGATTTGATCGATGTGTCCACCATCGGGTGTGGGCCAGGAGCGCCACTGCACGCCATATACCGGTCCGAGGTCACCCGTTTCGGGGTTGGCCCATTCGTTCCAGATGGTGACGCCGCGCTCTTGCAGCCACCGTGCATTGCCGTCGCCGCGGAGGAACCACAAAAGCTCGTAAATGATGCTTTTCAAATGCAGCTTCTTGGTGGTGACCAGCGGAAAACCCTCGTTCAGGTCAAAACGCATTTGGTGGCCGAAGATGCTTTTGGTGCCTGTGCCGGTGCGATCGGCCTTGAAAACGCCGTGCTCGTGCACATGGCGCATGAGGTCTTCATACTGACGGCGGATCGGTCGGGTGATGGGCGTTGTCATAGGGGTGATTATCCGAGCAAAGAGATGCAGGGGAGAAACGGGGGTGATGCAGAAGAGATGTAGGACAGATGCAGTGATGGCGGCGACGTCGCACACAGGGGGCCCCAGGGCAATGGTTCATCGAAAAAAGATAAGCCATGACATTGGATTCAAAATACTGTATAAAACATCAGTATATAGGTTTGAATCATGTCTGCTTCTATCTCTTCCTCCGCTTTTTCCGCTTCCTTATTTTTTCCCTCAGATCAGCCGGGGTCTGCGGGGCCTCCCGGTCATCTTCCTGGTGTCTGGCATGCCGATGAATTGGCGGGTGGGGCTGTGCACACCGTGGCAACAGGGCATGCACTGCTGGATGCCGAGTTGCCTGGCGGGGGCTGGCCCCTTGGGGCTCTGACCGAGTTGCTGCAGGCACCGGGGGCGCCTTGCTGGTCATTGTTGCTTCCGGCGCTGGCAGTGCACTGGCAGCGCAGCGGTGAGGCCGTGGCGTTGGTTTGCCCACCACATGAGCCCTTTATGCCGGCACTGGCTGCTGCTGGATTGCCAGCACGCGCCATTTTATGGATTCGCGCCGATACGGCCATGGCCTCTCTGTGGGCCGCGGAACAAGCGCTGCGATGCGCTGACGTGGGGGCTGTGGTGGCTTGGCTGCCGGGTGCGCAGCCGGTTGCTTTGAGGCGCCTGCAAGCGGCTGCGGCACGCAGGGCGGGGAGCCTGTTGTTCGTTCTACGACCTGAAGGTGCTGCATCGGCGGCGTCACCCGCGCGAGTGCGGGTGGCTGTGCGGGGCGTGGCGGCGCAGGCTGCCCAGGCCGGCGCCGAAGTGGCGCCGCAGATGCAGGTCCGCATACTCAAGCGCAGAGGCCCTCCGCTGATGAAACCCTTGGTTTTGCACGCGCATGGCGAGCGCGTACGGGCGTTGCTGGCTGCGCAGCAAGCTTCACGGCATGAGGTCGAGCGGCTGGGTGCTGCCGTCTTGCCTTTTGCCGCGCTGTCTGCGCAGCCAGAGGACTCATTTTCTTCTTCACATTCTTATGCACTGGATCGCATTGCTGTGGCCGCCTGAGGAGCTGGCTAACGGCACTCTTGGCGCCTCTGATGTTCTCCTTGGGAGGGAGTTCGCTTCTGGCGCCTCTGTGCGTGAGGCCTTGGGCTGGTGGGCACTGGGCTTTACTCCGCGTGTGGCCTGGGCCGACGAAGCGTTGCTGCTGGAGGTGTCGGCCAGCTTGCGCTTATGGGGCGGAAGGCAGTCCTTGCTGCGCCGCATGGCGGAGTCGAACCCGGTTTCAGGCGGGTTTCATCAGGCTCAGGCGGCTATTGGGGTCGTGGCGTTGGCGCGGCTGCGGCTGCGTGCCATGGGGCTGCCGGTGCCCAGTGAGGGGGCGGCGGCGCTACCGCTTTCCACGCTCACGGCGGCGCGGCCCCACCTTGATTTGCTGGCTCGCCTGGGTTGCCGCACCTGGGGCGACGCTGCCGCACTGCCACGTGGCCCGGCGGTACGTCGCTTTGGGCTGGAGTTGCGTGCCGCGCTCGATGTGGCATGGGGTTTGACGCCCGAAGGCTATCGCTGGCTCTCGCTGCCAGAGGTGTTCGATCAGTCGCTGGAACTGCCTACGCGAGTAGAAGATGCACCGGCGCTGATGTGGGCTGCCAATCGCTTGCTGGCTGTGCTGCAGGTATGGCTGCGTGCTCGCCAGTTGGGTGTGCTGGCGTTTGAGCTGAGTTGGGCACTGGATCTGAAGCGCATTGATGGTCGGCCTTTGCCGCCAGATCAGTCGATTGTCATTCGCACCGCGGAGCCGGAGCAGTCAATGGCCCATTTGCGACGCTTGCTGGCTGAACGCCTGGGGCATATTCAGCTGCTCGCGCCCGCAGTTCAGTTGCGGCTGCGGTCGTTGGAAACCGTCTCATGGAAGGCAGGAAGCATGAGCTTCCTGCCTGAAGACCAGCGCCACGGTGAGCCGCTGCATGCCTTTGTCGAGCGTGTCAGCGCGCGCTTGGGGCCAAATCAGGTGCTTGCGCCTGCCGTGCGGGCAGATTACCGGCCAGAATGTGTGCAACAGTGGAGGCCAGCGGCGGGGCTGTTGGGGGGTGTGGCAGGCGGGGCTGAAAAAATAACTGATGAGGGCAGTGCCTGTTTGCCTGATGCCTTGGCTCCTACCTGGCTCTTGCGCGAGCCTCTGCCGCTTGAGGTGCGAGATGGCCAGCCTTGCCACCGAGGTTTGCTGCGCCTGTTGACTGGTCCGTGCCGCATTGAAGCAGGTTGGTGGGGCGCTGCCATGCCGGAGCAGGGCAGGCCCGCCGCCCGCGATTACTACATTGCCCAGAATCCTGCGGCCGAACTGCTCTGGGTGTACCAGGAGCGCCAGACTTCGCACCAGAAAAGTCATGATCCGCGCTGGTTCCTGCAAGGCATGTATGCCTGATTCTCGGGTGCCGGCCACCATTCATAGGTTGCCCGCGCGCCGTCGCTCAGGCTTGCCACGTTCTGTTGCCCAGCCAGTTGCACTTCCTGAATACGCCGAACTGCATTGTCTGACCCAATTCAGCTTTCAGCGCGGCGCCTCCAGCCCTGAAGACCTGGTGCGACGAGCCTGGGCGCTGGGGTATGCCGCGCTTGCCATCACCGATGAATGCTCTGTCGCCGGCGTGGTGCGAGCATGGAAAGAGGGCAAACACTGTGTTTCCGGAGCAGATGAACTCGACGACGATTTGCGGCAAGTTCGGGCAGCCCGTATTGCGATGGGCGTCTTTGAACCAATGCGGTTGCTCTACGGCAGCGAATTCCGCTTTGAAGGTCTCGGTACGCTGGTGGCATTGGCGCGCAATCTGAATGGCTGGGGCAACCTGTGCGAAACCATTACACATGCGCGCCGCGCGGCTCCCAAGGGACAGTACCGAATGGATTCGCTCGCCAATACGTTGACGGTTCTGGATGATTGCGAATTACTGTGGGCGCCTTGGAGGTTCGCCGGAGATATTCCCGAATGGATGGCCGCCCAAGCAGAATTCCGGGAGGCCAAAGAGGCCAGCGGAAGTTCTGAAATATTGCTGCTGGCAGAGCTGTGCGGCTCGGCTGACGACGCCCTTTGGCTGGAGTTCATGAAGCGGCTCGGCGAGGCCTCCAGCTGCCGGTTGCTCGCTGCTGGCGATGTACACATGCACGTACGTTCCGCCAAGCGTCTACATGACGTGATGACCGCCATCCGCCTGGGTAAGCCCGTGCAGGCTTGCGGTTTTGAGCTCCAGGCCAATGCTGAGCGCCACTTGCGCTCACGTGCCCGGCTGGCCGGGGTGCATTCATCAGATTTGTTGGCCGGTACCGTTGAAGTCGCTGAGCGCTGCGTTTTCGTGTTGGATGAGGTGCGCTACAACTATCCGCTTGAAAGCGTGCTGCCGGGGTTGACTGCCACCGAAACTTTGGCGCGTCTCACGCTAGAAGGCGCGCGCTGGCGTTTTCAGGGCAAGACGCCGCCGCCTGTTCAGGCTTTCATTGACAAAGAGCTAGCGCTCATTGCCGAATGCCAGTATGAGATGTTTTTTCTCACCGTGCACGACATCGTGCGCGAAGCGCGCCGCATGGGCATTTTGTGCCAGGGGCGTGGCTCCGCCGCCAATTCCGTGGTCTGCTATTGCCTGGGCATTACCGAGGCCGATCCGCGTGTATCCAACCCGTTGCTGGAGCGCTTTATCAGCCGGGAACGCCGCAATGAGCCGCCAGATATTGACGTCGATTTCGAGCATGAGCGGCGCGAGGAAGTCATTCAGTATATTTATGAAAAATACGGACGCGATCGTGCCGCCTTGTCGGCAGCCGTCATTTCCTACAGAAGGCGTAGCGCGCTGCGCGATGTGGGCAAGGCGCTAGGTATCGACGAACGCCTGATTGATGCCTTTGCCAAGGATCACCACTGGTTCGATGCCGACCTGGCTGCGCATCGGCTGAGTGCTCTGGCTCAGGATGTGGGCACCACTCTTGCGCCAGAGTTGGCGGCCCTCTGGCTGGCCCTGACCAACCAGTTGCGTGGCGCCCCCCGGCACCTGAGCCAGCACGTGGGCGGGTTCGTCTTGACCCAAACACCCCTGCACCGTTTGGTGCCCCTGGAGCCGGCCGCCATGGAAAAGCGCCAAGTTATTCAATGGGACAAGGATGACCTGGAAGCATTGGGCCTGATGAAGGTGGACGTATTGGCCCTCGGCATGCTGACGGCTATTCGGCGCTGCCTGGACATGGTGTCGGCCCGGCGTGGCAAATCGTTTACCTGTTCCGATATTCAGCACGAATGCCAGAAAACCTACAGCATGATCCAGAAGGCAGACACGGTGGGTACTTTCCAGATCGAAAGCCGGGCGCAGATGTCGATGCTGCCACGCCTGCGGCCGCAAACGTTCTACGACCTGGTGGTTCAGGTGGCCATTGTCCGGCCGGGGCCGATCAGTGGTGGCATGGTTCACCCTTACCTTAAGGCGCGCGAACGGCGCAGGCAAGGCCTGCCGATTGAGTACGAACGCTCATCGAAAGATCCGCCACCCGACTTGAAAAATCCGGACGGAGCAGTGAACCAGCCGCGCTTGGCCAAGGCGCTCAAGCGCACGTTGGGTATTCCTGTTTTTCAGGAGCAAGTGATGGAGTTGGCCATGATCGCGGCGAACTACAGCGCTGGCGAGGCTGACAAACTGCGTCGCGACATGGCGGCGTGGAAAAAGAAAGGAGGCCTGGGCGCTCACCGCGAGAAATTGATCAATGGCATGCTGAGCAACGGCTATTCGCAGCCGTATGCGGAGCGCATTTTCAAGCAGATCGAAGGCTTTGGCGAATATGGCTTTCCTGAGAGCCACGCTTATAGTTTTGCACTGATCGCTTACCAGAGCAGTTGGCTCAAGTGCCATGAACCAGAGGCTTTTCTGGCGGCCATGCTCAACTCCCAGCCGATGGGGTTCTATGGGCCCTCACAGCTAATCCAGGATGCGCGCAGGCACCAAGTGGTGGTGTTGCCGCCCGATGTCACGGTGAGCGATTGGGATTGCGCGCTGGAAGCCCTGGGTCAAGGTGCAGGCCGCCCGGCAGTCCGCCTGGGCCTGAGAATGGCCAAGGGGTTTGGTAAGGCGGCCAGCCAAAGGATCACCGAGGCCAGGGGGTTGGGGCCATTTGCCAGCGTGAACGATCTGATGCTGCGTGCCGATCTGGAGTCCAGGGATATCAACGCCCTTGCGGCTGCTGATGCATTGGCTTCGTTGAGCGGCCATCGTCGTCAGCAGGTGTGGCAGGCAGCCGGAGAACGGCGCGCACCTGGCTTGCTGCGCGAAGCGCCGGTAGACGAAGCCACGCATTCTTTGCCGGTTGCGTCTGAAGCCGAGGAAATTGTGAACGACTACGCGGCTCTTGGCCTCACGCTGCGTCGCCACCCGCTGGCCTTGTTGCGCGAAAGGCTGGCAAGACGAGGGGTGCTAAGTGCAGCACAATTGAGCGAGTTGCCGCATGGCCGTCATACGATGGCTTGTGGGTTGGTCATTGGCCGCCAGCAACCCGGCACGGCTAAGGGCACCATTTTTGTGACTCTTGAAGATGAAACTGGGCCGGTGAACGTCATCGTCTGGAAAAGTGTCCGAATGGACGAGGAACAACGCAATACCTTGCTGCACTCACGCTTGCTGGCGGTGGAGGGGGAGTGGCAGAAAGATGCCAGCAGCGGCGGTTTGGTTCGGCACCTGATTGCCCAGCGCATGCATGATTTGACTCCATGGCTGGGGCGTCTTGCAGAATCGACGACCAGTCGTGATTTTCATTGATGCATATGTCGTCCTTGGCCTTTATGCTTTCGCCATGAGTTCGTTGTCTGAAACTGCAGTGCCCCGGCGCCTGTTCACAGCTTTGTTTCCAGTTCCTGATGCCAGCACAGCCATTGATGCCGAGCGGCGCAACTGGCCGGGATTGCCGCGTCGGCTGCGCCCGACGCCCGAGCGCATGCACCTCACCCTTCAGTTTTTCAATCAGGTTGATGCAGTGCGTGAGCGGGATTGGTTGCTTGCCTTGAAGGAGTTGCGCTTCGAGCCGTTTGAAGTTTCGCTCACTCAAGCCGAGATATGGCGCGTGCCCACAGGAACCATTGCGGTGCTCCTGCCAGAACTCACTCCCGAATTGGCCGAGCTGCATGTTGCCACGTCAAAACTCGCACGTCGGGTTGACCTGCCTGCCGTCACACAGGGGTGGCGGCCCCACGTGACGACCTTGCGGCGCGCGGAGAGTGTCCAATTGCAGCCTTTGACGCAGGCCATTCGCTGGCGCGTCTCGTGCGTAGAGCTGATCTGGTCAGAGTTGAATGCCCAGCCTCCGCGCTATCACCGTCTGGGGCAATTCGGGGAGCGTGTGCTTGATGTGTTCATCAAGCACACTTCAAGCCTCACCTCAAGGCGCACCTAAGCCGCTCCTTGAGGTGAAACAGCTAAAATTTGCCTGACTCAATACAACTTCCGAGAAACCCATCGGTTTCGCGCGTTTCCACGTTTTCGTCCGTGGTGGGTAAGCCGTTGGCGGTTGTGACCAACAGCCTCCTGGAAACTGGAAACAGTCAAAGAATATGAAAACTACTCGTCCTCCCATTTCCATCGCGGAAATCCGCAAGACTTTCCTGGACTTTTTTGAAAGCAAGGGACATGCCGTAGTGCCAAGCAGCCCGCTGGTTCCCGGCAACGATCCAACGCTGATGTTCACCAACAGCGGCATGGTGCAGTTCAAGGATGTTTTCCTGGGTACCGACAAGCGTCCCTACGTGCGGGCTGCCAGCGTACAGGCTTGCCTGCGGGCAGGCGGTAAGCACAACGATCTGGAAAACGTCGGCTACACGGCGCGCCACCACACTTTCTTCGAGATGCTGGGTAACTGGTCGTTCGGCGACTATTTCAAGAAGGAAAGCATCGAGTGGGGCTGGGAGTTGCTGACCAAGGTGTTCGGCTTGCCGCCTGAGCGCCTGCTGGCCACGGTGTACGAGGAAGACGACGAGGCCTACGGCATCTGGACGCAGGTTATCGGCCTGCCGCCCGAGCGCGTGATCCGTATCGGCGACAACAAGGGCGGCCGATACAAAAGCGACAACTTCTGGATGATGGCCGATACGGGTCCTTGCGGCCCGTGCAGCGAGATTTTTACGACCACGGCGCTGAGATTCCAGGCGGTCCACCCGGATCTCCCGACGAAGACGGCGACCGCTTCATCGAGATCTGGAATCACGTGTTCATGCAGTTCGAAATGCATGAAGACGGCAGCCTCACGCCTTTGCCAGCTCCCTGTGTGGATACAGGCATGGGCCTGGAGCGCCTGGGTGCCATCTTGCAACACGTGCACAGCAACTACGAGATTGACCTGTTCGACCATCTCATCAAGGCTGCGGCGCGTGAAACGGGGTGCGCCGATTTGGCCAATCCGTCGCTCAAGGTCATCGCTGACCATATTCGCGCTACGGCTTTCCTGGTCAGTGACGGCGTGATTCCCAGCAATGAAGGCCGCGGTTACGTGCAGCGGCGGATCATTCGCCGCGCTATCCGGCACGGCTACAAGCTGGGGCAGAAACGGCCGTTTTTCCACAAGCTGGTGCCTGATCTGGCCCGCCTGATGGGAGACGCCTACCCGCGTCTGGCCGCCGAGGAGAAGCGCGTAGGCGAGGTTCTGAAAGCGGAAGAAGAGCGTTTCTTCGAAACGCTGGCCAATGGCATGGAAATTCTGGACGATGCCCTGGCAGGAGGAAAAACCGTGCTTCCGGGCGAGGTCGCCTTCAAGCTGCACGACACCTATGGATTCCCCCTGGATTTGACGCAGGATGTTTGCCGTGAACGAAGCGTGTCCGTGGATACAGCAGGGTTTGATGCCGCCATGGAGCGCCAGAAGGCCGCTGGCCGCGCCGCAGGCAAGTTCAAGATGGACAAGGCGGTTGAATACAGTGGCTCGGCGAACACTTTTATTGGATACGACGAACTCACGCATGTGAGCAAGGTCGTGGCGCTCTACGTTGACGGTACGCCTGTGGCTGAGCTGCAGCAAGGGCAAAACGGCATCGTCGTGCTGGACACGACGCCTTTCTATGCTGAATCCGGCGGCCAGGTAGGCGACCAGGGCTTGCTGGTGGGCGAGGGCGTGGAGTTTGGCGTACAAGACACGCAAAAAATCCGCGCAGATGTCTATGGTCAACACGGCGTCATGACGCAGGGCGTGCTCAAGTTGGGCGACACGATTGATGCCCGGGTGGACCAGCAGCGCCGGGCTGCCACCATGCGCAACCATAGTGTCACGCACCTGATGCACAAGGCTCTGCGCGAGGTGTTGGGCGAGCATGTTCAGCAAAAAGGTTCGCTGGTAGATGCCGACAAGACTCGCTTCGATTTTGCACACAACGTACCGGTTACTGCCGCTCAGATCGTGGAGATCGAGCGCCGCGTGAACGAGGAAATTCTTGCCAATGCTGCCACGCAAGCACGCGTGATGGACATAGAGAGCGCGCAACAGACGGGCGCCATGATGCTGTTCGGCGAGAAATACGGAGAAAACGTCCGCGTGCTCGACATCGGCACGAGCCGCGAGCTATGCGGCGGCACGCACGTGGCGCGCACGGGCGATATAGGCCTTTTCAAGATCGTTGGCGAGGGCGGCGTTGCTGCTGGCGTGAGGCGTATTGAGGCCATCACCGGTGCCAACGCCCTGGCTTATCTGCAGGGGCTGGAGTCCGCGCTGCACAGTGTGGCGGCCACCCTGAAGGCGCCGGCAACGGAGGTGCAAGGACGCCTTGGGCAGGTGCTTGATCAGGTGAAGCTACTTGAGAAGGAAATCGTCCAGCTCAAGGGCAAGCTGGCGTCATCTCAAGGTGACGAACTGCTGTCGCAGGCTGTAGAGGTGAACGGTATCAAGGTGCTGGCAGCAAAGCTGGAAGGCGCTGATGCCAAGACACTGCGCGACACAATGGACAAGCTGAAAGACAAGCTCAAGACGGCAGCCATCGTGCTGGCTGCTGTTGACGGTAGCAAGGTTCAGTTGGCTGCAGGTGTCACGTCAGACAGCGTGGGCAAAATCAAGGCCGGCGAACTCGTCAACTTCGTAGCCAGCCAGGTCGGCGGGAAAGGCGGTGGCAAGGCTGACATGGCCATGGCTGGCGGCACCGATGCTAGCGGCCTGGCGAAAGCGCTGCAATCAGTTCAGGCCTGGGTGGCTGAGCGCGTGTAAAGGGTGCGGTACGCTGGCACTCTGACGGAGTGTCAGTGGTCAGTGCCCGTCCAGCACATGAGTTGCTGTGCGGCGCAACGTGCCTTTGTCGAATAATGACGCCAGCAGGGTGTCGAGCCATTCACTCCAGGCCAGATCGGGCCGATGCTGGCGATGCGCCACACGCAGCATGGGGGCGGCATGTAGCCAAGCCTCGAAGTCGCGGTGAGGCATGCTTTCCGCGTCCATGAGTTGATATTTGATCATCACCTTGGCGGCGTATAGAGCATGCTGCGCCGGGTGATCCTTGAAATACTTGATACGCTGGCGCGCAGCGGTAAAGGCTGCATCCATGGCGCCACTTTCCCGGGAGAAGGGCGCTCCGTGGCCGGGGATGACCACACGCGGTGCCAGTTGCTCGATCAACGCAAGGGTTTCGACGAAGGGGTCAAACCAGTCCGAGAGTTCCGGAGTGCGTTGAGTTTCAGGTTCCTGCGGCGCAGGCAATAACGAGCCTTGGTGCGGCGGTGAGCTACTTTGCGAGCCGTCAATTTGGGGAAAGATCACGCCCACGCCGTTCTCCCACATGGCGTCGCCAGCGATCAGCAAGCCATCAATGGGTTCAAACAGGAGGACGGCCAGCGCATCATGGCCGGGAGCGGCGTGAACTTCCCAATTGCGGTTGCCCAAGCGCACAGTCTTTCCGGGAACGAGCGCGTGGCTTGCTGAGAAGCGCTCACAGCGCTGCCCGGTATTGCCGAAAGTGAGTTCGTCTTCGTCCCATGCTTGCACGTGCGGCAGTGATTCGAACGGCACCAAGGTGGACGATCCGGTCTCAGGCCAGGCATTCTGAAGTGCGCCCGTACCGCCGCAATGATCGCTGTGCAGGTGGGTGTGTGCGATGGTCGCAAGGGCCTGTGTGCCGAGCTGTTCCCGCAATAGCTCCACAGTTTGTTCAGCGTGCTTGACGTGGCCGGTATCGATGATGGCAGGTGCGTCTCCCAGACAGACGATGTTGTTCGACGACAGCCAGCCGCGCTCCAGCACGCGCACGTCAGCAGGCAGCAAGGAGGAAAGCGGTTTTTTCATGCAACAAGAGGTTCGTCGGGCTTGGAAACGGCTTGCAGGTTAATTGCTTGCAACTTGAGACTCGAGTTGAATTCTCGTCTTTGCCCTGTGACCGGGTCGTTGAACGCTAGATGGCTCGCCAACAATTGCAGTGGTACCCGGGTGTCGTCCGGCTCGTCGGGCCCACGTCTTACGTGCGGGTAAAACGAGTCGCCCATGATCGGAATACCAAGCGCTGCCATATGAACGCGCAATTGATGGCGCTGCCCCGTCACGGGGTACAGCTTGTAGTGTGCCAGTGTATTGTGCGCAGCGGCCAATTCAATGCGTGTATGGCTATTGGCCGGTCCAGAAACTTCGCGCGAGACGAAGAATCGATCTGGGTCAGGCTCCAGGCGGCTGGCGCGCGTGCAGGGAAGGGCAAGATCGGGGCGGTGTGGTGCGACGGCATCATATGCTTTCTGCACCAGCCGATCTCGAAACAAGCCTTGATAGGCTGAACGGGTGGAGGGTTGCACCGCGAATGCCACCAAACCAGCCGTTTCTCGATCGATGCGATGGATCGGGCTCAGATGATCCAGGCCTAGTTGTCGTTTGAGCCTCACCAGCAGGCTCCGTTGCAAAAAACCGCCGCTGGGAGTTACGGGCATGAAGTGCGGTTTGTCCACCACGACCAGCCACTCGTCCTGAAACACGATGCTCTCACTGTGTGTGGCTTCTGGTTCGTTGGGCAAATGGCGGTAGTAGTGCAGGCGAAGTCCAGGCCGGCACGCGCTTGTGGCGGCAATGGGCTCGCCGTTGTCGCACAGAACCTCTCCAGCGGCAAGCCGTGCAGCCCAGTCGTTGTGGCTGAGCGCTGGCAGTCGATCAGCCAGGAAATCCAGCACGGTAGGCCATGGCCCGGCGGGGACGGCGATCGTGCTGGGGCCGACACCATCGCGGGTAGGCAGATCGGGCGGGCGAGGAGCGAAAGCCATGCCGTGGTTAGGTTAAAGGCTAATTTATTGCCGCCTGAACACCAGATCCCACACACCGTGGCCCAGCTTTAGCCCGCGCAGCTCAAACTTGGTTTGCGGCCGATATTCTGGCTTCGGTGCGTAGTCTGGAGCCGTGTTGGCGAGCAAGGGCTCGCCGTTGAGCACCGCCAGCATTTGCTCGGCATAGGGCTCCCAATCGGTGGCGCAGTGTAGATAACCGCCGGGCTTGAGCCGGGTGGCCAGTTCGTGTACGAAGGGCGGTTGGATCAGACGTCGCTTGTTGTGGCGCTTCTTGTGCCATGGGTCGGGAAAAAATATGTGAATGCCGTCCAGTGAGCCGGGTGCAATCATGTGGCGCATCACCTCCACGGCATCGTGCTGAAGGATTCGGATATTTTCCAGGTTCTGCTCGCCCATGGTTTTGAGAAGCGCACCCACGCCTGGTTCATGGACTTCGCACCCAATGAACAAAGTATCTGGTTGCACCGAGGCAATGTGGGCCGTGGCTGCGCCCATGCCGAAGCCGATTTCCAGAACGGTTTTGGCGTATTCTTTCCCCTGGGCGCGAGTCTTGTTGGAGCAGGCCGCAACCAGATCTGGCGTGCTTGTATCGAAGCTCAGAATGTAGCGGGGCCCTAGTTCAGCCAGGGCGCGAGCCTGGCCGGTGGTTACCCGTCCGGCCCGTGTGACAAAGCTGCGAACGGCACGAGGAAAAGGGATGGCTGCGGGCTCAGATGCCTGCCCGGCCTCAACGCTATCTTCAGGCGGGTGTGGGAAGTGCTGTGCCTCGCCTTCCAGGTGGATGATCGTCATGGTTGTTCAGTTCCGGCAGGACGCGCCTGGTCTGCATCTTCTGAATGTTCCGAGTTTGCCGTGGGTGGGACGGTTTCACCGACAGCTTCGCTACCAGGCTTGGCGATGTTGTACTTGGAGTATTTGCGAAGCAGGTTGACCATTTGCCCGTAGATTTTTGGGCTGCCAGCCATGCATTCTTTCAGGTCCATGAAGTCTGGCTCGCCGGTGAAGTTGCCGATCAGGCCACCCGCTTCGGTAACCAGCAGTGAACCAGCGGCCACGTCCCAGGGCTGTAGGCCCGTCTCGAAGAAACCATCGGTGTAGCCGGCGGCCACGTAGGCCAGATCCAGCGCGGCGGCGCCTGGGCGGCGCAGCCCTGCTGTGCGCTGCATGACATCGGCCATCATGCGCAGGTAAGTGGGCATGTCGTCGCCCTTGCGATAGGGAAAGCCGGTGGAGATCAGGCACTGGTTCAATTGTGTGCGTTTGCTCACGCGGATGCGGCGATCGTTGAGATAGGCTCCCCGGCCACGGGTGGCGGTGAACAGGTCGTTGCGGGAAGGGTCATTGACGACGGCCTGCTCAATGCGTCCGCGCACGCTCAGGGCGATGCTGACGCAATAGACGGGAAAGCCGTGTATGAAGTTGGTGGTTCCATCGAGGGGGTCGATGATCCAGACGTGATCGGAATGGGGGTTGCCGTGGGTGCGGCCAGACTCTTCTGCGTGGATGCCATGCTGTGGGAAGGCGGTGAGCAGCGTCTCGATGATGGCCGCTTCGCTGGCATGATCGACTTCGGTGACGAAATCGTTGACCTGCTTTTGGGAGATGCGCACGGCCTCGACATCGAGAGCGGCACGGTTGATGATGGCGCCAGCGGCGCGAGCGGCCCGGATGGCCACGTTGAGCATGGGGTGCAGGGTGGAGTTCATAAATTGTGGCAGGAACGAAAACTGCCCATACGCCCGATGGCGTAGAAGATGCGATGTTGGCAGCCAAAGGCTGATTTTCCCACGAATGTGGAATCGCGGTTTGGAATCGGGGTTAGCATCAGGCTTAGTATGAGCAAGGCATTTACACGCGAAACCGACGCAGATGGCGATGATGACGACGTTGGAGGAAACGCTCCAGCGCTACCGGTTGGCACACGCAACTACATGACGCCGCAGGGTTATGCGCGGCTGCGAGCTGAGTTGTTGATGCTGCTGGACGACGAGCGTCCCAAGATCGTGGAGACCGTGCACTGGGCTGCGAAAAATGGAGACCGCTCCGAAAATGGCGACTATTTGTACGGGAAGAAGCGCCTGAGAGAGATCGATCGACGGGTGCGTTTTCTCACGAAACGTCTCGAAATTGCCGAAGTGACAGATCCGAGTGTGCACCATGGCGGTGATCAGGTGTTCTTCGGAGCCACCGTGACCTACGTAGAAGACGACGGCACTGAACGTACGGTCACGATCAAAGGAATTGATGAGGCGCAAAGCCAGTTGGGCGAAGTGAGTTGGGTGTCGCCTATTGCTCGCACTTTGCTACGCTCTCGTGTGGGAGACGTTCTGAAACTGGAAACGCCTGCGGGCACCAAAGAGGTTGAAGTGTTGAGCGTAGATTACCCAGCCCCTTGATCGCATTTGGCGCTTTAAGCCCCGCGGCCTCCTAGCCTGCTGCTGGCATGATGCGAGAGGCTCGTAGCACAGAGTGCGTGCGGCGCAAGGTGCGCAGCACCGTTTCGAGGTGCGTCCTGTCGCGCACAGTGATCACAAAGCGTAGATCCAGCGCGTCCTGTGCGGCCTCGTCGGCCATACCGAGGTGCACGATATCCGCTTCTGCTTCGGCCATGGACGCTGCCACTCGTGCCAGCACGCCTTTGCCGTTGATCACGGTAACCACCACACCTACCTCGAAGGCGCGCACAGGTTCGTCGGCCCAGGCCACGGTAATGAAGCGCTCAGCATCCTTGTGCTGCAGGCGGCGAGCCACAGCGCAATCGTCGGTATGCACGACCAAGCCCTCGCCACGCCCCAGATACCCCAGCACTCCGTCGCCCGGAATGGGGCGGCAACAGGAGGCGTACTTGACGGAGGCGTTTTCTCCGCCATCAAGCGTGACGGCACCCTGGGAGAGGTTTTCGTGAGCCGTGTAGCGCTCACGGGTCAGCAGAAGGGCATCGGGCCTGTGCCCTTGGGCCGCCAGCATGGTGACCAGTCGTTTAGCGACCATGCTCGCGCTGCGCTTACCCAGACCAATGTCCGTCAGGAGCTCTTCCCGGGTACGGTTGCCTGTAAAGCGTTGCAGTTTGTCCCAGATGGGTTTCTCGTCCGCTTCAAGGCCGGGCAGATGGTCGAGGCCTTCTGCACGAAGCGCCTGTGCCAGGAGCTTTTCGCCTAACTGGGTGGATTCATTGTGGGCGAGCGTCTTCAGGTGATGACGGATACGTGAACGTGCTCGGCCGGTGCGAACGAAACCCAGCCATGCGGGGTTGGGTGAAGACACAGGGGCTGTGATGATCTCGATGACGTCGCCATTTGCAAGTTCGCTTCGCAGCGGCACTTGTTCGCCGTTCACCTTGGCTGCGACGGTGTGGTCGCCAACATTGCTGTGGATGGCATAGGCAAAATCGACCACGGTCGCGCCCTGCGGTAGCGCCATGATCTGGCCTTTTGGCGTAAAAACGTAAACCGCATCAGGGAAAAGATCCACCTTGATGTGGTCCCAGAACTCGGTTGCGTCTCGCGTTTCGTCCTGGATGTCCAGAAGAGACTGTAGCCACTGGGTGCCGAGGTGCTCGCCTGCGGGGCGATCCTTGGCACCCACCTTGTAGAGCCAATGCGCGGCCACGCCTGACTCGGCCACCAGATCCATGGGCTCGGTCCGAATCTGGAACTCAATGTTGATACTGGCCGGGCCTACCAATGTGGTGTGCAGTGACTGGTAGCCGTTGATCTTGGGGATGGCAATGTAATCTTTGAACCGTCCAGGCACCGGCTTGTAGAGCTGATGCAGCAAGCCCATCGCGGTGTAGCAATTGATGGTGTTGGGCAAAATTACGCGGATGCCGTAGAGGTCGTTCACCTGGGCGAACGACAAATGCTTCTCGGCCATTTTTCGGTAAATGGAGTACAGCGTTTTTTCGCGCCCCACAATGCGGGCGGCCAGGCCGGCCTCAGCTAGCGTGGTCTCCAGTTCCTGCTGAACCTTTTGAATCAGGTCGCGCCTGCGCTGGCGGGCTCGGCTGACGGCCTTGGCCAAAACGGTGTAACGCCAGGGTTTGAGATGGCGAAACGCCAAGTCTTGCAGTTCCCGGTAAGACTGATTGAGGCCCAGGCGGTGGGCGATGGGTGCATAGATTTCCAGCGTTTCAGTGGAGATACGCCCCCATTTGCTGCGCGGCATGTCTGACATGGTGCGCATGTTGTGGGAGCGGTCGGCCAGCTTGATCAGAATCACGCGGACATCGCGTGCCATGGCCAGCAGCATTTTGCGGAACGACTCAGCCTGGTTTTCTTCACGAGTAGTGAACTGAAGTTTGTCGAGCTTGGTCAGTCCATCGACCAGTTCAGCGACAGGGGCGCCGAACTGTTCCACGAGGTCGGCCTTGGTCACGCCGCAGTCTTCCATGGCGTCGTGCAGCAACGCGGCCATGAGCGCGTGGGCATCGAGCTTCCATTCAGCGCACTGCGAGGCCACTGCAATGGGGTGGGTGATGTATGGCTCGCCGCTGTGGCGCATCTGGCCTAGGTGCGCTGTGTCGGCAAAGCGATACGCACGGCGCACTTGTTCTACGTCGGCGGCGTCAAGATAATCTAGCTTGGCTTCAAGCGCGGCAAAGCTGGCTGCCGCCGCGTTGGCAGCAGCCAACTGGGGGGCAGGCGGGGATCCGACCGGCAGGATTGAGGGAGAAAGCACCGAACTCATCCCTCTAATTTAACCGCTTGCGCAAAAAATGTGCATTCGCACCAAAAAAGGCAGCATAAATGAAACAAAAAAGGCGCTTAAAGCGCCTTTTTTTATTACCAAAATCACGCAAGCGCGGCTGGTACGAGCTCTGGTTGGAGGGTGCCAGGGATCAGGGAACCTTCTTGAGCATTTCAAGGCCCACTTTGCCAGCTGCGATTTCGCGCAGGGCTGTGACGGCAGGCTTGTTGCGAGCTTCGACTTTGGGTGTGTGGCCCTGGCTCAGCATGCGTGCGCGGTAGGTGGCCGCCAGAACGAGTTGAAAACGGTTAGGGATCTGCGCAAGGCAGTCTTCGACGGTAATGCGAGCCATCTTGGGGTGATCTCCGGAAATTCAGACGATGTTGAGGGCCTTGAACGTGTCAGCGCGTGCACGCTTTTGGGCAGTGAATTTCAAGCGTTGCGCGTGAACAATGGCTTTGAGGTCGAAAAGCGCACGTTCAAATATCTCGTTAATTATAACGAAGTCGAAATGACTGGCTTGTGCCAACTCTTCACGCGCATTGTTTAGCCGCAGCTCGATCACTTCGGGGGAATCTTCGCCGCGCCGAATCAAGCGAGCACGGAGTTCGTCCAGGCTGGGGGGAAGCACGAAGACCAGGATCGCGTTTGCAAATATTTTCTTGATCTGAAGCGCGCCTTGCCAATCGATCTCGAGCACGACGTCGCCCCCGGCGCTGATGCGCTGCTCAATGGTCTGGCGCGATGTGCCATACCGGTTTCCGTGTACGTGAGCCCACTCCAGGAAATCGCCGGAGGCGATCATGGTGTCAAACTCTGCGGTGCCCACGAAGAAGTACTCGCGGCCGTGCTTTTCCTGTCCGCGCGGCGAACGAGTTGTATGGGAGATGGAGGGGGCCACGCCGGCATCGACCTCCATGAGCGCCTTCACGAGGCTTGACTTGCCCGTGCCGCTGGGTGCAGCGACGACGAAGAGATTACCAGGGTAGTCCATGCAAAATAAACTTGAGCGTTAGTTTTCCGTCACGGTGAGGCAGCGCGCTGGTTGCCAGTGCGCAAGTTGATGCGCAGATCGTACACGGGGGCAGGCATTCTAGCTGTTGTGTCGCCATGATCGTCCCGTAAAGACGCATCTCAGATGCCTATTCGAAACCTCAGCAACAGGTTGTTCGCCGGCATGTGGTGCTGGCTGGTCAGGGCCAGCCCGGCTGAAGTGGCTTCGAGTTCCACATCAGCGAGGTGCCTGATTCCCCAGTCTGGGCTGCGTCTTCGCAGATCTGCATCAAAGGCAAGGTTGCTGGGGGCAGTGGCGACTTCTTCCTCGATGAATGGACCGTAGATCACTAGCGTTCCATTGGGCGTGAGATGCCTCGCGGCTCCCTGCATGAGTGCGGAAGTACAAGCCCATGGAGCGATATGCAGCATGTTGGCGCAGTAGATCAGATCGAATGGCGTCTCGAACAGGGGGGCGTCCGACGGCCAGACGGAGTCAAGTACGTCCAGGCGGCGCGGTGGCATGACATTGTTGGCGCCGGCCCTGGCAGCCCATGGTTGAATGGCACCAAAAAGTGCATCCGTGACGTCGGTCGGTTGCCAGCGCCAGCCGGGCATGGCTGCGCCGAAATACGCGGCATGTTGGCCGGTGCCGCTCGCGATTTCCAGGGCCTGCCCCGATTCCGGCAGCAACTCTCTGAGTACGCTCAGAATGGGAGCCTGATTGCGTTCGGAGGCTGGGCTGAAAGGTAGTTGTTCCATTTGAGATGAAGATGGAGGGATTTTCGCCAGGTCCGTGGGATTTCATTGTGGCGCCGTGTGGGGAAAACTTGCAGTGTTTCAATCTTCAATCACACGGCTGCGCTGTAGCGTCGCCTGAGGCCGGCTGACAACGAGTGGGAGCGGGGCTGATGCGCTCCCGGATGATGATGCCGCTGTTGTCCGGTCGCTCTGATGGCGAGGTCATGGCATCAATACCCGCACCGACCGCCTTTCCTGTGAGCGTAATACCTGTAGACACCACTGCGCCGCCCACGGAAATGACCGCGCCGGCAGCAGCGCCAGCTACGGAGCAACCTGTCAGGCCCATGAGCAAGAGAGCCGATCCAGAGGTGAACCAGACAGAAACCTTCATTCAAAAAATACTTACTCGGATGCCGCCAATTGCGCAGAAGACTCGCCGTTTCGAACTGCCATGGCGATGTCCAGAGCGCGAAGTCGCAGCGCCGGATCGTATACATCGCACACCAGCATCATTTCATCGCACTCGGTTGCCTGAGCGAGCGACTCGAGGCCAGCGCGCACGGTTTCCGGGCCGCCGACCACAGCGCAGGCAAGGAAATCCGAGATGCCGGCTCTTTCCTGTGCGCTCAAGCGTTCGAAAAAATCTTCAATAGGTGGTTGAAGCTTGCCTCGAGCGCCGCGCAGGATCGCCAGCACACGCTGGAACACGCTGCTTGCCAGGTAAATGGCCTCTGCATCGGTGGGGGCAGCCACCAGAGGCACACCGATGATGACGTACGGCTTCTGGCACTGTTTCGAGGGCTTGAAGTTGCGTCGATACAAGTCGATGGCCTGCAACAATTGTGCCGGCGCGAAGTGCGATGCGAAGGCATAAGGTAAGCCCTTTTCAGCTGCCAGTTGCGCAGAGAAAAGACTGGAGCCGAGTAGCCAGATGGGCACGTGCGTACCGGCGCCTGGGTTGGCGATCAGTTTTTGCCCTGGAGCAGGGTCGCCAAGAAGCTGCTGCAACTCGGCTACGTCGCGCGGAAAATCGTCTACCGTTTCGACACGGTCTCGGCGCAGGGCGCGCATGGTCATGGGGTCGGTGCCTGGCGCACGCCCAAGCCCAAGGTCGATGCGGCCGGGGTAGAGCTCTGCGAGGGTGCCGAAGGCTTCGGCCACAACCAGTGGGGCGTGGTTGGGGAGCATCACACCGCCTGAGCCCACGCGGATGGACTTGGTGCCCCCGGCAATATGGCCCACCAGCACGGCTGTGGACGAAGACGCGATGCCCATCATGTTGTGGTGTTCGGCCAGCCAGTAGCGCGAAAAGCCCAGCCGTTCGGCATGTTGCGCCGTCGTCAAGGCCACAGCGAGCGCACTGGCCACAGTGGCGCCCTCTCGCACGGCCACCAGATCAAGCATGGAAAAAGCGATTTCTTTCAGCGGTTTGGTCATGATGAAGATTTTGAGGGCATTGGCCGATTCTGTCTGGACGTAAGGGCATCGTGATCCTGGGATCATTAGGTCCTGGCGGCCTTTTTTGTACCATTGTTGAAATTACAACTTGCCTGACATCATGACTGAATTTGCTCCTTTGCACGCGCTTGAATTTGAAACCGGGGCCGAACCCAGGGCCTCCATCATTCTGATGCACGGACTGGGCGCTGATGGCGGGGACTTCGCACCCTTCGTCAAAGAGATTGACTTGCATGGTGCGGGGCCTGTGCGGTGGGTTTTTCCCAATGCACCGCACATTCCGGTCACGATCAATGGGGGCTATGTGATGCCCGCCTGGTTTGACATCAATCTGGATCGCTCAAAGGAAGACGAGGCAGGTTTGCGGCGCTCCCAAGCAGCCATTGAAGGGTTGATAGCCCGAGAAAAGGCGCGTGGTGTTGCTGCCAGTCGCATTGTGCTGGCGGGGTTTTCACAAGGTTGCGCCATGGCACTGCTGACGGGGTTGCGCTACCCCGAGCGTTTGGCCGGAATCGTCGGGATGTCGGGCTATTTGCCGCTGGCGAGCCGTTTGGCAGAAGAACGCAGCAGCGCGAATGCGGAGGTTCCGCTCTTTCTCGCACATGGGCGGCAGGACGAGATGATCGTGCTGTCGCGCGCGCAGGCTTCGCGCGATGCCTTGCAGTCGCTGGGGTATGGCGTCGAATGGCATGAATACGACATGCCGCACTCGGTTTGCGCGGACGAAGTGGAAGATCTCAACCACTGGTTGTTGAAGGTGTTGGCACCTGCGAACGCCTGAAGGGCGCATTTTTCTTGATATCTGATGCGTTCCTGAGACATGGATCTGCAACTCAAAAAATTTAAGGCCATCCTCAGGTCGTCCCTAGGGCAGATAGCCTATTCAAAGTTGATGTAAGGTGCTACAACACCTTCATACGGTATCAAAGGTATTGCAACTTTCGCGGCATTCCAGGCACGGGTGCCGCCAGAGGAGATCGTATGGATGTCATCAGCAATTCGACTGCTCGCTACGTTCGTCTTCGTGAAGAAGAGATGTCGATCGAGGAGTACCTCGCTCTCTGTCAGCGAGATCCCATGGCCTATGAGAGCGCAGCCCATCGCATGCTGGCCGCCATAGGCGAGCCCGAAATGGTGGACACGCGAAATGACCCGAGACTCTCGCGCCTGTTTGCGAACAAAGTCATGCGTCGCTATCCGGCCTTTGCCGAGTTCTACGGAATGGAGGATTCGATCGAGCAAGTGGTGAGCTATTTTCGCCATGCGTCTCAAGCGCTGGAAGAGCGCAAGCAAATCTTGTATCTGCTGGGGCCGGTGGGCGGAGGCAAGAGTTCGATCGCGGAACGCCTGAAGCACCTTATGCAGAAAGTGCCGTTCTATGCCCTCAAGGGTTCCCCGGTGAACGAGTCGCCACTTGGATTGTTCGACCCCACAGAAGACGGACCAGTCCTGGAGGAGCAGTTCGGGATACCTCGGCGTTGCCTGCAGCACGTACTCTCGCCGTGGGCCGTGAAGCGCTTGGAGGAATTCGGAGGCGACATTCGTCAGTTCCGCGTCGTCAAGCGTTACCCGAGCATCTTGAAGCAGATCGCGATCGCCAAGACGGAGCCGGGCGACGAGAACAACCAGGACATTTCTAGCCTGGTGGGCAAGGTGGACATTCGAAAACTGGAGAATTTTGCCCAGGATGATCCTGACGCGTACAGCTATTCGGGCGGCCTGTGTCTCGCCAATCAGGGGCTGCTGGAATTCGTTGAAATGTTCAAGGCTCCCATCAAGGTGCTGCACCCTTTGCTAACGGCCACGCAAGAGAGTAATTACAAGGGTACGGAGGGCTTTGGCGCGATTCCGTTCGATGGCTTGGTGTTGGCGCATAGCAACGAAAGCGAGTGGAAGGCCTTTCGTAACAATCGCAACAACGAGGCGTTTCTGGACCGAATCTACATCGTCAAGGTGCCTTACTGCCTGCGGGTTTCCGAAGAGGTCAGGATATACGAGAAGCTGATCCGGGAATCGTCGCTTGCCGATGCGGTGTGCGCCCCCGGTACGCTCAAGATGATGGCGCAGTTCTCGGTGCTTACTCGCTTGAAGGAGCCTGAAAATTCGAGCATTTTCAGCAAGATGCAGGTCTATGACGGAGAAAGCCTCAAAGACACTGACCCACGGGCCAAGAGCTACCAGGAGTATCGCGATTACGCCGGTGTGGACGAAGGGATGTCGGGTATCTCCACGCGCTTTGCCTTCAAGATTTTGTCGAAAGTTTTCAACTACGACAGCACCGAGGTGGCCGCCAACCCGGTTCACTTGATGTACGTGCTGGAGCAACAGATTGAGCGTGAACAGTTTCCTGCTGAACTGGAAACGAAATACACGGGCTACATCAAGGAGTTCCTGTCACCGCATTACGCAGAGTTCATTGGCAAGGAGATTCAGACCGCGTATCTGGAGAGCTACAGCGAGTATGGTCAGAACATATTTGACCGCTACGTCACCTACGCGGACTACTGGATTCAGGACAGCGAGTACCGGGACAACGATACGGGCGAAGTATTTGACCGGAACGCGCTGAATGCCGAGCTGGAGAAGATAGAGAAGCCAGCTGGCATAGCGAATTCCAAGGATTTTCGTAACGAGGTTGTCAACTTTGTTTTGCGTGCGCGCGCCAACAACCAAGGTAAGAACCCGAGTTGGACGAGCTACGAAAAGCTGCGCCTGGTGATCGAGAAAAAGATGTTTTCCAACACCGAGGAACTTCTGCCCGTCATCAGCTTCAATGCGAAAGCGAGTGCCGAAGATGCACGCAAGCATGAAGATTTTGTAGCCCGCATGCAGTCCAAGGGCTACACGCCAAAGCAGGTGCGCCTGCTGTGCGAATGGTATTTGCGTGTCCGCAAGAGTAGTTGAACCTGCCTGATTGAGGTGAGCGATCTTGAGCGATGATGTAGGGCGCTCTGGAATCCAGCGCGTGGAAGCACGCAGAGGGGCATAGATGGCATTGCAGATCATCGATCGCAGGCTCTCGGGCAAGAACAAGTCGGTGGGCAACCGAGAGCGCTTTGTTCGTCGTTACAAAGAGCAGATCGCCGAGGCCGTTCGACGCGCTGTGGCCAAGCGCGACATTCGCCATATGGATCAGGCCGAGAGCATTACGATCCCTCGCAAGGACATACGTGAACCCTTGTTTCATCATGGCTCGGGCGGAATACGGGACACCATTCACCCTGGAAACAGGGAGTACGTACGCGGAGATCGGATCCAGAGGCCGCCAGGTGGTGCAGGGGGCGCGGGAGGGGGCTCTCAGGCCAGCGATAGTGGTGAGGGGGAAGATGACTTCACGTTCACTCTTTCCAAAGAGGAGTTCATGGAGCTGTTTTTCGAGGACTTGGCATTGCCTCGCCTGCTTCGCACCCATATCGGCAGCACTCCCCAATACAAGACACGCCGATCTGGCTACAGCCACGACGGGACGCCACACAACCTGGCAGTTCTTCGCACCATGCGGGGGGCCCTGGGGCGGCGTATTGCCCTGACTAAAGCGCCCCACCGTGAACTGAAGGCGCAACAGGAGGAACTGGAGGCTCTGCTGGCGCAGGACGACGGCACCAGTGAGGCAGTGGCCGGTTTGCACCAGCGAATTGAGGCGCTGAAGGCGCGCATCGGCAAAGTGGCCTTCCTCGATCCCATAGACCTGCGCTTTCGAAACCGGGTCAAGGTTCCAGAGCCCAGCAGCCAGGCAGTCATGTTTTGCGTCATGGACGTATCCGGCTCCATGGATCAGGATCGCAAGGATCTCGCCAAGCGGTTCTTCATTTTGCTGTACCTGTTTCTCACCCGGCACTATGAAAAGATAGACATCGTTTTCATACGGCATCACACTCAGGCGGCCGAGGTCAGCGAAGATGAATTTTTTCATTCTCAGGAGAGCGGCGGTACCGTGGTCAGCAGCGCCTTGGTATTGCTTGATGAAATCATCAGGGCGCGCTACACCGGGGGCGACTGGAACATCTACGTAGCCCAGGCGAGCGACGGGGACAACTTCAATAGCGACGGCGTAAATTGCCGCAGTTTGCTGGCAGAAAAAATACTTCCGCTGGTGCGCTACTTTGCCTACGTGCAGGTGGCGCAGGAAGAGCAGAGTCTGTGGGAAGAGTACAGCCAACTTGGGTCCTTGTTCCCGCATTTCGCCATGCGCAAGGTCTCCGAGCCTGGCGAGATTTACCCCGTGTTTCGCGATCTCTTCAAGAAGGAGGGGATATCTTTATGAACCTCTCTCAGTACCCCGTTCTGGCGCGTCGTGAGCGCAGTTCCTGGAAACAGGGTGGAGTAGGGGAGCGAATTCAGCGTGGCGTGCCCGCGGCCCCCCTGCCGGCCGGGAAGCGCCCGCGGGAGCCGCTGCCAGACCCGAGTGACTGGACCTTTGATTTGATCGAACGGTATCACGATGCCATTGCTGCTGCGGCCGGTCGGTTCGGTCTGGACACCTATCCCAATCAACTGGAGGTGATATCGGCCGAACAGATGATGGATGCCTATGCCGGCAGTGGCATGCCGGTAGGCTACCGCCACTGGAGCTACGGCAAGGAGTTTCTGGCCACCGAGCGGCGTTACCGGCGCGGCCACATGGGGCTGGCCTATGAGATTGTCATCAACTCGAACCCCTGCATCAGCTACCTGATGGAAGAAAACACCACGGCCATGCAGGCCCTGGTGATAGCGCACGCCGCTTACGGGCACAACAGTTTCTTCAAGGGCAACTATCTGTTCGGCATGTGGACCGATGCCAGCAGCATTATTGATTACCTGGTTTTCGCCAGGGACTTCGTAGCCCAGTGCGAGGAGCAGCATGGACTGGAGACCGTCGAGCAGTGGTTGGATTCGTGCCACGCCTTAGCCAATCTTGGAGTAGACCGCTACCGCCGACCTTCCAGAAAAAGCCTGGCACGAGAGCGGGCCGAGCGCGAGCGGCGCGAAGCCTATGCTCAGCAGCAGGTCAATGTGCTGTGGCGCACTTTGCCCACCCGTCCGGACAAAGACAGCGCGGCACCTCAGAGCGAGCGCTTTCCGAAGGAACCGGAAGAAAACCTGCTTTATTTCATTGAGAAGAACGCGCCCTTGCTAGAACCCTGGCAGCGAGAAATTGTGCGGATTGTGCGCAAAATTGCCCAGTATTTCTATCCGCAGCGCCAGACCCAGGTCATGAACGAAGGCTGGGCCACGTTCTGGCACTACACCTTGCTCAACACGCTGTACGACGAGGGCTGGCTGACGGATGGCGTCATGATCGAGTGGCTCTCCTCGCACACCAATGTGATCTACCAGCCTCCCGTCGGCCACCGGTCATACAGCGGAATCAACCCTTATGCGCTGGGTTTTGCCATGTATCGTGACATTCGGCGCATCTGCGAGGAACCCACGGAAGAAGATCGTCGCTGGTTCCCGGATATGGCTGGCACACCCTGGCTGCCCGCGCTGCACTTCGCCATGCAGAATTTCAAGGACGAGAGTTTCATAGGCCAGTTCCTGAGCCCACGGCTGATGCGCGAAATGCGACTATTCTCCGTTCATGACGACGCCAGGGATCGCGATCTGTTGGTCAACGCCATCCATAACGACGAAGGTTATCGAACCCTGCGGCAAACGCTGTCGCAGCAATACGACCTGGGAGTTCGCGAACCGAACATCCAAGTCTGGAATGTGAATCTAAGGGGAGATCGCTGCTTGACCCTTCGCCACACCCGATATCAGGGACGCCCTTTGGCTGATGACACACTGGAGGTGCTCAAGCACGTGGCTCGTCTCTGGGGTTTTGGGGTGCGGCTTGAGACCGTGGACGGAGATGGTGATTTGCCCATTCTCCTGCATTCAGTACCAGCTCCAGCATGAATGCCTCCTGACGGTCATTGGTGACAATCGTATGCAGCCCGGCGGGCATGCGCGTATCGGGTAGTCTGACAACTGAGTTCTTGGCCGCTTTCACCAGCTTGGTCACTTTATGGCCTAGTTCTCCCCTGAGGCGACTCAGTCCAGAAACAACGCAGGGTCGACCATGGCTCGGTTCAGACTGACCGACCAATGCAGGTGAGGGCCTGTCACACGGCCGGTGGCGCCGACGGCTCCTATGCGTTGGCCGGTAGCGACCGTGTCGCCGGGTTTGACGTCGATGCGGCTCAGGTGGCACATCATGCTCAGGAGGCCACCCCCGTGATCAAGCCAGATGGTGTCGCCATTGAAAAAATAGTCGCCTGTGTCTATCACCTTCGCCGGAAGGGGTGAAACGACTGGTGTGCCGGTGGGTGCGGCGATATCCATGCCGCTGTGAGGGTTCCGAGGCTGGCCGTTGAAAACCCGGCGCAGACCGAAAGAGCTGCTCCGCCTGCCGGGCGTCGGAACCTGCATCTGGAAAGTGGAGGGTGATGGCTCACTGAAAGTGGCGATCACCTTGGCCTGGTGCGCTCGCTCACGCTCATGGCGGCGGAGGTCTTCGGGAGACAGGTCGACCGTTCGCGGAGAAACCTTCAACTGTTGTTCGCTGTAGCGCTTGGGTTCGATGGAGTAGGTTACGGTGCGCGGGCTTCCGCCGGCATGGACCTGAATGCTCGCTTGCCCGGGTTGCGCAGATAGGGGAATGCCCACCAGCGCGGTCCAGACGATAGGATCGCCCAGTACCATCAGCGGTACGTCACCGGCCATTGCGAGGGGACGCTCGGCGGCGGGCCCCAGATCCAGACGCACCACGCCTCCGGGAACCGCCAGCGCCCGAGGCCAGGCTTGCTCGACATTTGCGGACCATGCACCGCTCGGGAAACCTAGTGACATGCCGGCCAACAGGGCAAGGCGGCGCGTCACGCCAACGCCGTGAGGGGATAAGGATTCCTGGATCGAATTCATGCGCGTGACACCATTGGAGAGTAGAAAGCAGAAGCAGGAAGATAGCTGGTAGTGAATGTTCAAGGCGGCGTGAAAGTTGGCTCTGCCTCTAACTTGGACACTTGGTCTAGGCTCTACTTGACTTGAGTCAAAAAGTTTAGTTTGTAGCGGGTTGATACTGCATACTAGTCAAGACAGTACTTTTAAACGGCATTTGCGGAGGTCAATAATGGGGGTTCTTCATTGGGTTCCAGAGCTCGACACTGGCATTTCGGAGATTGATGCACAGCATAAGCGGATCGTTGAATACATCAATAAATTGCTTGAGCTCAAGGATACTCACGATCGTGCAATGCTGGGCGATGTGATTGCAGAGACGGTCGACTACACCATTTCTCACTTCGCTTTCGAAGAGAACATGATCGAAAAGGCTGGCTATCAGTTTGCTGGCCCGCACAAGAAGGTACATGAGCTCTTTACCCGCAAGGTGGCTGAACTGCAAAGCCGATTCGACGCCGGGGAGGACGTGACTGATGAATTGCACGGCATGCTTTCGCGCTGGCTGTTCAACCACATTCGCCATGAGGATCATGGTTACGTCGATGCAGTGAAAGACTACCTCCGCGCCGCCAACCACGAGCGCGATCTGGAGAAGGAGCGGTTGCGTGCCGAGGTGCTTCGGGAGATGGGTGGGCAAAAGAAAAAGGGCTGGATTGCTCGCTTTTTCGGTCTTTGATTTTCCACTTCAGGGCGGTGCGGCAAGCAGCGCCCATATAGGTCCATAGAGCAGGGTTTGGCGGTAGAAGCGGCCGCTTTGAACACGCTCTCGGTAGGTCAAAATGTTCTCAGATGGCGGCCTCGAGGCCGCCTTTCATGTGCTGGCGCATGCAAGCCGCTGCCCGCTCTCCGTCACGCGCAACCAATGCTGCCATCAGCTCACGGTGTTCAGCCAGGGATTGCTCCAGCCGGCCCGCTTTTTGTAGCGAGTTCTGGCGATGCAGCTTCATGACCTTGCGAAGATCCTGCACCATTTGCAACTGCCAGCGGTTGTCTGCGAGTTCGAGCAGTCGCATGTGGAATGCCTCATTGAGATCAAAGAAGCGCGCGGTGTTCGATAAGCTCGACTCTAGCTCTTTGTGGAGAGCAGAAAGCTCCGCGAGTCCCGCTTCAGTGCCGCGGCGAGCCACGGTTTCTGCAGCGTCGGTTTCCAGCAGAGCCATCAGGTGATAGACGTCCGCCAAGTCCTTCGGCGAGGTTTCTGTGACATAGGCGCCGCGCCTTACCTTCATGGTGATCAGGCCTTCGGTGGCCAGCACTTTCAACGCTTCGCGCAGCGGAGTGCGACTGATGCCGAATTCCTCGGCGATCTTCAGCTCATCAATCCAGTCGCCAGGGCGCAATTCGCCACTGAAAATGCGCTGGCGCAGTTGCTCAGCGACCTCTTCATATAGTGCGCGAGGAGACAGGCGAGGAGAGGCAATGGTCATGGTTCAATGAATTTTTTGCTGCATTGTAAGCAAAGAGTGTGTTTTGCATTAATAATTATGGATGGTGGAAGACTCCACGGGGTGCAGTGCGGCAAAAGCCGTGCTGGTCTCAGAAGTCCTCCGTTCATCGTTGCAGCATTTGCCAGCCTACCGGATACGGATACGCGCCATGAGTTCAACCCCGCCCTCGTTCAAACCCGCCTCTTTTGCTGACTGGGAGAAGGCAGCGGCCAAATCCGCACCCGCAGGCGATCTGGATGGCTTGAACTGGCGCACCCCCGATGGAATCACCGTCAAGCCTCTCTACACGGCGGAAGATGTCAAAGATCTGCCGTATGCCAACACGCTGCCGGGTTTTGAGCCTTTCCTGCGTGGGCCGCAAGCAACCATGTATGCAGTCCGCCCCTGGACCATCCGGCAGTATGCGGGGTTTTCTACGGCGGAAGAAAGCAACGCGTTCTATCGCAAGGCACTCGCCGCCGGTGGGCAAGGGGTCAGTGTGGCGTTCGATCTGGCCACGCACCGCGGGTATGACAGCGACCACCCGCGCGTGACAGGCGACGTGGGCAAGGCAGGCGTAGCCATCGACAGTGTGGAAGACATGAAGATCCTGTTCGACGGCATTCCGCTCGACAAGGTCAGCGTGTCCATGACCATGAACGGCGCTGTGTTGCCCATTTTGGCCGGCTACGTGGTGGCCGCCGAGGAGCAGGGCGTATCGCAAGACAAGCTCGCCGGGACGATCCAGAACGACATCCTCAAGGAGTTCATGGTTCGCAACACTTACATCTACCCGCCTGAGCCGAGCATGCGGATCATCGGGGACATCATCGAGTACACGGCGCAGAATATGCCCAAGTTCAACTCGATTTCGATCTCCGGCTACCACATGCAGGAGGCGGGCGCCAACCAGGCGCTGGAGTTGGCGTTCACGCTGGCCGACGGGAAAGAGTACGTGAAGACCGCGCTGGCCAAGGGGATGGACGTAGACGCATTCGCCGGGCGCCTGTCCTTCTTCTGGGCGGTGGGCATGAATTTCTATCTGGAAATCGCCAAGATGCGTGCTGCGCGCTTGCTCTGGTGCCGGATCATGAAAGAGTTCAATCCCAAGAACCCGAAAAGTCTCATGCTGCGCACGCACAGCCAGACCAGCGGCTGGAGCCTGACGGAACAGGACCCCTACAACAACGTGGTCCGCACCACGATTGAGGCCATGGCAGCGGTGTTTGGCGGTACTCAGTCGCTGCACACGAACAGTTTTGATGAAGCCATTGCCTTGCCGACCGAGTTTTCCGCGCGTATTGCCCGTAACACTCAGCTGATCATTCAGGAAGAGACGCACATCACCAATGTGGTCGATCCCTGGGCTGGAAGTTACATGATGGAAAAGCTCACCCAGGACATGGCAGATGCCGCCTGGGCCATCATTGACGAAGTGGACAGCATGGGGGGCATGACCAAGGCCGTGGATTCCGGCTGGGCCAAGCTCAAGATCGAGGCGGCAGCGGCCGAGAAGCAGGCGCGCATCGATTCCGGCAAGGACGTGATCGTAGGCGTTAACAAATATAAGCTTGCCAAGGAAGACGCCATCGAGACCCTTGAGGTGGATAACGTCAAGGTTCGCGAGTCGCAGATCACGCGGCTTAACGCCATCAAGCAAAAGCGCGACCCGGCCCGCGTTCAGCAAGCACTTCAGTCACTTGCGAACGTCGCGGAAACGGGCGAAGGTAATCTGCTCGCAGCCGCCATTGAAGCCATTCGCGCCCGCGCGACCGTGGGAGAGGTATCTGACGCCATGGAAAAAACCTTCGGGCGCCACCGCGCTGATACGCAAAAAGTGACTGGTGTATACGCAGCCGCCTACGACAGTGCGGAGGGTTGGGACAAACTCAAGACAGAGATTGCGGAATTTGCCGAGGCCGAAGGCCGCCGCCCGCGCGTGATGATTGCCAAGCTGGGCCAAGACGGGCACGATCGAGGCGCCAAGGTGGTGGCCACCGCGTTCGCCGATCTGGGTTTCGACGTGGACATCGGAAGCCTGTTCCAGACACCCGAGGAATGCGCCCGCCAAGCCATCGAAAACGACGTGCATGCCGTAGGCGTGAGTACTTTGGCAGCAGGGCACAAGACGCTGGTGCCGGCGATCATCAGCGAACTGAGGAAGCAGGGCGCCGACGACATCATTGTGTTTGTCGGAGGTGTGATTCCCCGGCAGGATTATGATTTTCTGTACGAAGCGGGTGTCAAAGGCATCTACGGCCCTGGAACGCCAATTCCAGCCAGCGCGAAGGATGTGCTGGAGCAGATCAAGAAGGCGCAAAGCGCGTAAGCCGGGCTAGAGCTGAAAGTGTCAACCAACGAGATCTGCGAGTTCTCGCGCACGAGTCGTCTGCGGCTGGAGAAGTGCGCGCCATGAAAGGTCAGCAAATTGTTTCTGCCATTCTGCAAGGCCCTGGCCCGGCTCAGCGCCGCGCCATTGCCAAGGCTATCACGCTGCTTGAATCAACCCGCGCCGATCATCGAACCCAGGGCGATGAACTGCTCACTGCATTGCTACCGCACACTGGCAAAGCCCTGAGGCTGGGCATCAGCGGTGTGCCAGGGGTGGGCAAGAGCACCTTCATCGAAGCGCTCGGCATTCACCTGATTGAGCGAGGCTACCGAGTCGCAGTGCTGGCGGTAGACCCTTCGTCCACGGTGTCGGGCGGTTCCATACTGGGCGACAAAACGCGCATGGAACACCTCTCGCTGCAGGAAAACGCCTATATCCGCCCCAGCCCGAGCAGCGGAACCCTTGGCGGTGTAGCCGAGAAAACTCGCGAAGCCATGCTGGTGTGTGAAGCGGCCGGCTACGACGTGGTGCTCGTTGAGACTGTAGGTGTAGGCCAGAGTGAAACGGCCGTGAGCGGCATGACCGACATGTTCGTGCTGCTCCAATTGCCCAATGCGGGAGATGACCTGCAAGCCATCAAGAAAGGCGTCATGGAGCTCGCTGACCTGGTAGTCATCAATAAAGCCGATATAGATCCCAATGCCGCCACACGAGCCCGCGCGCAGATCCAGTCTGCCCTGAGATTGCTTGGAATGCACGGTAATCCGGAGCACGCCCACCACGATGCACAGTTGTGGCACCCGCGCGTGATTCAGATCAGCGGGCTCAAGGTGCTGGGGCTGGATGAATTCTGGCAATCAGTGACCGATTTCAAGACCCTGCAGACGGCAAACGGCCGCCTCATGCAGCGCCGCCAACAGCAAGCGCTGGCATGGATGTGGGAGCGCATCGATGCCGGACTGAAGTCTGCCTTCCGGCGTAACCCTGGCATCAAGGAAGCGCTACCCACCACCACGCAGGCTGTTGTACAAGGCCAGTTGGCGCCATCTACTGCTGCGCGCCGCCTGCTTGAGCTGGCAGCATCGGTACCCCTCGGACAATCAGCATGAACGAATCTCGAGGCTCACGACGCCCGCGGCCTGAACGCTGTACCTTGAAGCTGAAAGCCTCGCAGACCCAACATATCAGTAAGAAAACGCCACATCATGAAACCCATTCTTGAACAACTTGAACAAAAGCGTGCCGCTGCCCGTCTCGGCGGTGGCGTTAAGCGCATTGAAGCGCAACATGGCAAAGGCAAGCTGACCGCGCGTGAGCGGATCGAGGTGCTACTCGATGCTGGCAGCTTCGAAGAGTGGGACATGTTCGTTGAACACCGCTGCGCCGACTTTGGAATGGATCAAACGCATATTCCTGGCGACGGTGTGGTAACCGGGTACGGCACCATCAATGGCCGTCTGGTGTTTATTTTCAGCCAGGATTTCACGGTTTTCGGCGGCGCCTTGAGCGAAGCGCACGCAGAGAAGATCTGCAAAGTGATGGATCAGGCCATGAAGGTGGGCGCACCGGTGATTGGCCTGAACGACTCGGGCGGGGCGCGCATCCAGGAAGGTGTCGCTTCGCTTGGCGGCTACGCCGACGTGTTCCAGCGCAACGTACTAGCCAGTGGTGTCATTCCGCAGATCAGCATGGTGATGGGTCCTTGCGCCGGTGGCGCGGTCTATAGCCCTGCCATGACGGACTTCATTTTCATGGTCAAGGACACGAGTTACATGTTCGTGACTGGCCCCGAGGTGGTCAAGACAGTCACCCACGAGAGCGTGACCTCAGAGGAACTGGGTGGTGCGCTCACCCACACCACACGCAGTGGCGTGGCCGATCTCGCATTTGAAAACGACGTGGAAGCATTGCTCATGCTGCGTCGCTTCTTCAACTACATCCCCGCCAGCAACCGCGAAAAGGCGCCATACCGCCCCACGAACGACCCGGCAGACCGCAGCGACTTGAGCCTGGACACCCTGGTTCCAGACAACCCGAACTTGCCCTATGACATCAAAGAGGCCATTCACAAGGTAGTAGACGATGGCGAGTTCTTTGAGCTTCAACCTGACTATGCCGGAAACATCGTCATAGGCATGGCTCGCATGGACGGCCAAGTCGTGGGCATAGTGGCCAACCAGCCGCTGGTGCTGGCAGGCTGTCTGGACATCAAGAGCAGTATCAAGGCCGCGCGTTTCGTGCGTTTCTGTGATGCGTTCAACATTCCGGTCATCACCTTTGTGGACGTACCCGGCTTCATGCCCGGCACATCGCAGGAGTATGGCGGCATCATCAAACATGGTGCCAAATTGCTCTACGCCTACGCGGAATGCACCGTGCCTAAGGTGACGGTCATTACCCGTAAGGCTTATGGCGGCGCGTACGACGTGATGAGCTCCAAGCACCTGCGGGGTGACGTCAACCTGGCCTGGCCCAACGCCGAAATCGCGGTCATGGGAGCCAAGGGGGCGGTCGAGATCATTTTCCGTCAGGACAAGGATGATCCAGAGAAACTCGCCAAGCGAGAAGCCGAATACAAAGCCCGCTTTGCCAACCCGTTCGTGGCAGGAAGCCGTGGCTTTATCGACGACGTGATCCTGCCGCATGAAACGCGCAAGCGCATTTGCCGCAGCTTGGCCATGCTGAAGGACAAGAAGCTGGACAACCCGTGGCGCAAGCACGGGAATATTCCGCTCTGATCACTCGATTCATAGGAAACCACCGTGTTCAAGAAAATTCTTATCGCCAACCGTGGCGAAATCGCGTGCCGGGTCATTGCCACTGCCAAGAAAATGGGCATTGCGACCGTGGCGGTTTACTCAGATGCCGATGCGCAGGCGCGTTTCGTGCAATTGGCTGACGAGGCTGTTCGCCTTGGCCCTCCACCTTCGCGCGAGTCCTACTTGCTTGGTGACAAGATCATCGAAGCCGCCAAGCAGACTGGCGCGCAGGCTATCCACCCCGGCTACGGCTTCTTGAGCGAGAACGAGGCGTTCGCGCGCAAGGTCGAAGAGCAGGGCTTGGTCTTCATTGGGCCTAAGCACGGGGCGATTGCCGCCATGGGCGACAAGATCGCCTCCAAGAAGCTGGCAAACGAGGCCAAGGTCAATACTATCCCTGGCTACAACGACCCCATCGATACGTCCGAGCAGGCAGTGGAAATTGCCAAGGGTATCGGCTACCCGGTCATGATCAAAGCCAGTGCTGGCGGTGGCGGCAAGGGTCTGCGCGTGGCTTTCAACGACAAGGAAGCATTCGAAGGATTCGAGTCTTGCCGCAACGAAGCGCGCAATTCCTTTGGCGACGACCGCGTGTTCATTGAGAAATTCGTCGAACAGCCTCGCCATATTGAGATCCAAGTCTTGGGCGACAGCTTCGGCAACGTGGTGTATCTGAACGAGCGCGAATGCTCCATTCAGCGCCGCCACCAGAAGGTGATCGAGGAAGCGCCGTCTCCGTTCGTCACCGACGCCACACGCAAGGCCATGGGCGAGCAGGCCGTGGCGCTCGCCAAGGCCGTGAACTACCAAAGCGCCGGTACGGTGGAATTCGTGGTCGGCAAGAACCAGGATTTTTACTTCCTGGAAATGAACACCCGCCTGCAGGTGGAACACCCGGTGACGGAGCTCATCACGGGGCTGGATCTGGTGGAGCAAATGATTCGCGTGGCGGCGGGCGAGAAGCTCAGCTTCGCCCAGTCGGATGTGAAAAAAATCGGATGGGCTATGGAATGCCGCATCAACGCCGAGGATCCGTTCCGCAACTTCCTGCCTTCCACAGGGCGTCTAGTGCGTTTTCAGCCACCCGAGCAAGATCTCTTTCAGGGACAGGCGACCACGGAAAATGGTGTGCGCGTGGATACCGGCGTGGTGGATGGTGGCGAAATTCCCATGCATTACGACTCGATGATTGCCAAGCTCATCGTGCACGGAAAGGATCGTGAGGACGCCATCGCCCGCATGCGCGAAGCACTCAACGGCTTTGTCATCAAAGGCGTGCAAAGCAACATCCCGTTCCAGGCGGCTTTGCTGGCTCACCCCAAATTCATTGCTGGTGATTTCAACACTGGCTTCATCGCCGAGCACTATGCGCAGGGGTTCAGAGCGGAAGATGTGCCGCATGAGGATTCGTCATTCCTCGTGGCACTCGCGGCCAGCTTGCACCAGTGGTACAGAAACCGGGCGCAAGAACTCGGTGGGCAGTTCTGGGAAGCTTTCAAGCGGGTGCCCAAGCGCGACTTCACGGTGTGCGTACTCGACAAGGACGGCGGCCATCAGTACGTGAACGCCAGCGTGGCTGAATCTGCCGCCGGTCAGCCGTCGATAGTTACTGTTCAGGCTGAAGACGGAGAACGCGTCTACAACTTGGCGATCGAGAAATATGTGGGTGAGTCCTGCGTCTCCGGCACGGTGAACGGTAAACCCTTCACGGCGCAGATGGAGCGAGGCAAGGGGCGCAATCCGCTGGCCACCCGGGTCATTCACAACGGTACGCAGATGGACGCGATTGTGATGCATCCGTCCACGGCCGAGCTGCACAAGCTCATGCCCCATAAAGCGCCGCCTGACATGAGCAAGTATGTTCTTTCGCCCATGCCTGGTCTGCTCGTGCAGGTCGCGGTTCAGGCGGGACAGGAGGTCAAAGCAGGTGAGCGCGTGGCGGTGATCGAGGCCATGAAAATGGAGAACGTGTTGTTCGCCAGCGCGGACGGCGTGGTCAAGGAAATCAAGGCGAAACAGGGCGACAGCCTGGCCGTGGATCAGGCCATTGTTGAGTTTGAGTGAGCCTGATGCCTTGGTAGACGGGTACTGGCTCGGATGAGTTTGTACTTGCTCAAGCTTTCCATTCATGCCACCCCTGGGGCCAAGCGTACCGAGGCCGCAGGGGATTATGCGGGTGCATTGCGTGTAAGGCTGGGCGCCCCTCCCGTCGACGGGAAAGCCAACGCCGCGTTGCTTGAATGGGCGACTCAGGCGTTTGGTGTTTCAAAAGCCGAGTCGAGTTGATGCATGGCGCGGGCGGGCGGCAGAAGGTGCTGGGCATCACATTTGACTCACAGACCGAACTGATGGCAGCGCAGGAGCAGGTGGCCCGCTGGATGGCCGAATGATCTTGTATCCGGATGCTCAGGCGCGAATAATTTAAACCTATGAACACCAATACCGCATTGCTGATCGTCGATGCGCAATACGGCTTTATGCCTGGAGGCGGGCTGCCAGTGGCAGACGGTGACGCGGTGGTCCCGGTCATCAACCGAGTGGCCCCTTTATTTGCCAACGCAGTGCTCACGCAGGATTGGCACCCAGCGAACCATGTCTCGTTTGCAGCCAATCACCCCGGTCGTCAGCCTTTCGAGACGATGCTGCTCCCTTACGGAGAGCAGGTTCTCTGGCCCATTCATTGTGTTCAAGGTACGCGAGACGCTGCCTTGCACGACGATCTTCAGGTGCCGCAGGCGCAACTGGTCATTCGCAAAGGCTTTCACCCTGCGGTAGACAGTTACTCGGCCTTCATTGAGGCTGATCGAAAGACCACCACCGGGCTTGCAGCCTACTTGCTAGCGCGCGGTATCACATCGCTCTACCTGTGCGGGCTGGCGACCGACTATTGCGTCGCGTGGAGTGCGCTTGATGCGCGGGCCGCTGGTTTTGATGTTGTCGTCATCGAAGATGCCTGCCGTGCCATTGATTTGAATGGCTCGCTTGAGAAAGCGTGGGCCGATATGGCTTCGGCTGGGGTAAAGCGCATTCAATCGTCATCTCTCCTCCAAGGAAACCTCCCATGACACGTCCTTTTAAAGTCCTCGGTATCCAGCAGATCGCCATTGGTGGCCCAGACAAGCTCAAGCTTCAACAGTTGTGGGTGGATATGTTGGGGCTCGAGAAAACCGGCACTTTCAAAAGTGAGCGGGAGAACGTTGATGAAGACATCTGCGCCATGGGTTCGGGGCCCTTCAAGGTAGAGGTTGATTTGATGCAACCACTGGATCCGGAGAAGAAGCCGGCTGTTCACACCACTCCGCTCAACCACATAGGCTTGTGGATCGACGACCTTCCCAAGGCGGTGGAGTGGCTCACAGTCAAGGGCGTGCGCTTCGCGCCAGGAGGCATCCGCAAGGGCGCGGCAGGGTACGACATTACCTTTCTTCACCCCAAAGCGAATGAGGAGTTTCCTATCGCCGGCGAAGGGGTGCTGATCGAGTTGGTGCAGGCGCCACCCGAAGTGATTCAGGCATTTTCAGCACTGGCGGCCGTGTAGGGGCCTGGCGGGGACCAGCAGCGTGCAGCGGCTGTGGCGTACAGGCGCGCTCAGGGCAATCCCTAGGGTCCGAAGGTGGGGGAAAGTGGGGCCAAAACAGCGTAGACTCCGGCACATAGACCGCGTAAAAGCGGCGACATCTTATGAGCCAGGAGACAAGACTTGCAGCCTACCGATACTGCTAATCCGACCTATTTCCACAAGGTCGTTGATTGTCAATGGGCGTGCCCCGCCCACACCCCCGTACCAGAATACATTCGATTGATCGCGCAGGGCCGCTACGGCGATGCCTACATGGTCAACTGGGTGTCGAACGTTTTCCCGGGAATTTTGGGCCGCACATGCGATCGCCCTTGTGAACCCGCGTGCCGGCGAGGCAGGGTAGAAGAAGAGAACGCAGCTAAGCCGGAACCAGTCGCCATCTGCCGTCTGAAACGTGTGGCGGCTGACTTCAAGGAAGATGTGGTCCCCCGCATGCCCAGGCCCCTGCCGTTCAACGGCAAACGCGTCGCCTGCGTGGGCGCTGGTCCTTCATCACTGACGGTGGCGCGTGATCTGGCGCCGCTAGGGTACAAGGTGACGGTGTTCGACGCCGAGATCAAGGCAGGCGGCTTCATGCACCAGCAGATTCCGCGCTTTCGCCTGCCTGAAAGCGTGATCGACGAGGAGACGGGCTACATTTTTGCGCTGGGTGTCGAGTTCAAGTCCGGTCATCGGGTGGACTCCATGAAAGCGCTGCTTGCCGAAGGGTACGACGCGGTTTTCGTAGGTAGCGGGGCGCCACGCGGGCGTGATCTGGATCTGCCGGGGCGCAAGGAGGCGGCCGAGCACATTCATATCGGCATCGATTGGCTGGCTTCTGTTTCGTTCGGCCACGTGAGCAAAATTGGCAAGCGCGTTATTGTGCTGGGCGGTGGTAACACGGCCATGGACTGCTGCCGATCCGCGCGGCGCCTTGGCGGGGAAGACGTCAAGGTCATCGTGCGCTCAGGCTTCGATGAAATGAAAGCCTCGCCTTGGGAAAAGGAAGACGCTCAGCATGAGGGCATCCCAATCATCAACATGCATGTGCCCAAGGCTTTCGTGCATGAAGGTGGCAAGCTCACGGGCATGACCTTCGAAGTGGTGCGCGCTGAATACGACGGCATCGGTCAGCGCCAATTGGTACCCACAGGCGAGCCTGATGTTTTTTTTGGTTGCGACGAAGTCCTGATCGCCGTTGGCCAGGGAAATGCCTTCCCCTGGATTGAACGCGACAGCGGCATAGAGTTTGACAAATGGGGGTTGCCGGTACTGCGCGAGGGCACCTTTCAGTCGACTCACCCAACGGTCTTCTTTGGCGGCGATGCGGCCTACGGTCCAAAAAACATCATTACTGCGGTGGCACAGGGGCACGAGGCGGCCGTGTCGATCGACCTCATGCTGAATGGCCAAGATGTCGCGGCACGGCCCGCGCCGCGCACCAATCTTGTTTCCCAGAAAATGGGCATCCACGAGTGGAGCTACGACCAGGACCCATCCAACGATTTGCGCTACAAAGTGCCGTGGGCCAAAGCAGAAAAGGCGCTCGCCAGCATTCAGGTGGAGGTGGAACTTGGGTTCGACGTGCGCACCGCGCTGAAGGAGGCAGACCGCTGCCTCAACTGCGACGTGCAGACTGTGTTTGCGCCGAAGCTCTGCATCGAGTGCGATGCCTGTGTAGATATTTGCCCCATGGATTGCATCACCTTCACGGCCAACGCTGAGGAGGAGAGCCTGAGGCAAAGCCTGAATGCGCCGGCAAACAATACCGATCAGGCTTTGTTCGTTTCACCTGAGCTAAAGACCGGGCGCATTCTGGTTAAGGATGAAGATGTGTGCCTGCACTGTGGCCTGTGTGCCGAGCGTTGCCCCACCGGGGCATGGGACATGCAGAAGTTTCTGCTGCACACAGCCAAGGCGGGTAGTACCGCCAACCCCATTGCCGCCACGGTAGAAAGGACGCCGGCATGAAGCAGATCGAGGCCACCAACGACTTCGTCATCAAGTTCGCCAACGTTAACGGTTCGGGTTCAGCCAGTGCCAACGAATTGTTCGCCAAAGCCATTTTGCGCATGGGCGTACCCGTCAGCCCGCGCAACATCTTTCCCAGCAACATTCAGGGTCTGCCAACCTGGTACGAGGTAAGGGTCAGCGAAAAAGGCTATCTGGGGCGGCGCGGCGGCATCGACATGATGGTGGCAATGAACCCGCAGACCTGGGCCGCCGATCTGGAGGAGATCGAGCCCGGCGGCTTTTTGTTCTACGACAGCACGCGCCCACGTACCGCGGCAGAATTCCGGGACGACATCACGGTCATTGGCATGCCACTGACCGAGATCTGTAACGCCGTCTACAGCGATCCCCGCCAGCGTCAGCTGTTCAAGAACATCATGTATGTGGGTGCGCTCTCGGTGCTGCTGGAGATCGACCCGAAGGTGATAGAGGGCCTTCTGAGCGAACAGTACAAGGGTAAGGAAAAGCTGATCGCCTCCAACGTGCAGGCGCTCAACCTGGGGCGTGATTTTGCCAAGGAGCATTTGAAGCACCCCCTGCCCATCAGGGTGCGCAGTGCGCACCGGGTGGGTGAGCGGATCTTTGTAGACGGCAACACGGCCGCAGGCCTGGGCGCCGTATACGGCGGTGCTACCGTGTGTGCGTGGTATCCCATTACGCCTTCCACTTCGGTGGCTGAGGCCTTCATGAGCTACTGCGCCAAGTTTCGCGTTGACTCGCAAGGTCAGCACAATTACGCCATTGTCCAGGGCGAAGATGAACTGGCCTCTATTGGCATGGTGGTGGGTGCCGGCTGGAATGGTTCGCGTGCCTTTACCGCCACCTCGGGCCCTGGTATTTCACTGATGACCGAGTTTATCGGACTGGCCTATTTTGCCGAGATACCCGTCACCATCGTGAACGTGCAACGCGGCGGCCCTTCGACGGGTATGCCTACGCGTACGCAGCAGGCCGACATTGTGGCGTGCGCCTACGCCTCACACGGCGATACCAAGCACGTATTGCTATTGCCTGAAGACCCGCGCGAATGCTTCGAACATACGGCTACCGCGCTGGATCTGGCCGATCGCTTGCAAACTCCTGTGTTTGTCATGACCGATCTCGATATTGGCATGAACCAGAGGTTGTGCGAGCCCTTCAACTGGGACGACAGCCGCGACTACGACCGCGGCAAAGTCATGACTGCCGAAGATCTGGAAGTGAAAGACTTTGGTCGCTACAAAGATGTAGACGGAGACGGCATACCCTGGCGGACGCTGCCCGGCACGCATCCTACACGTGGCAGCTATTTCACTCGCGGCACCACGCGCGACGCTTATGCGCGCTATTCGGAACGCGGCCCGGACTACATATACAACGTGCAGCGCCTGCTTCACAAGTTTGCCACTGCAGCCACCCTCGTGCCGCAGCCGGTGCCGCGCCCGGCGGCCAAGCGCACGCGCTTTGGCGTCATATTCTTCGGCTCGACCAGTCCTGCCATGCATGAGGCTCTGGATGTCCTGGCCGCTCAAGGCATTCATGTTGATGCATTGCGTCTTCGTGCGTTCCCGTTTGCGGCCAGCGTGAAAGAATTCATTGATGCGCACGAACTGGTCTTCGTGGTGGAGCAAAACCGGGATGCTCAGATGCGCTCGCTGCTTGTCAACGAACTGGAAATCAACCCCGCCAAGTTGTGCAAGGTGCTGCATTACGACGGCACGCCGATCACGGCACGCTTCATTACCGCTTTCATCACCGATCACGTGCACGAGGCTGTCGTTGCCCCGCAAAAGGAGGCCAAATAATGACCTACATCGCCAAGCCCCGCCTGCATCATCCATCACTTACGCGCAACAAGGTTGGCTACACCCGGCGCGACTACGAAGGCAAGGTCTCGACCCTGTGCGCAGGTTGCGGACATGATTCCATTTCTGCGGCCATCATCCAGGCTTGCTGGGAGCTGGACATTGAGCCGCACCGTGTGGCTAAGCTTTCAGGTATTGGCTGCTCTTCCAAAACCCCAGATTATTTTTTGGGCGCCAGCCATGGCTTCAATACCGTGCATGGGCGAATGCCCAGCGTCCTCACGGGTGCCAACCTGGCCAACCGGGACTTGCTGTACCTGGGTGTTTCAGGCGACGGGGACTCTGCCTCCATAGGTCTGGGACAGTTCGCCCACGCCATGCGCCGCAACGTGAACATGGTCTACATTGTGGAGAACAACGGCGTTTACGGATTAACCAAAGGCCAATTTTCAGCCACTGCGGACAAGGGCAGCAAGAGCAAGAAGGGTGTCGTCAACAACGACAGCCCAGTCGACTTGGTGGGCATGGCCATGCAGTTGGGAGCCAGCTTTGTCGCGCGCAGCTTTTCAGGCGACAAGGCGCAAATGGTGCCTCTCATCAAGGCGGCCATTGGTCACGGTGGCGCGGCTTTTATCGACATCATCAGCCCGTGCGTCACCTTCAACAACCATGCGGGCTCTACGCGAAGCTACGACTGGGTGAGAGAGCATAACGAAGCGGTCAGCCGTATTGATTTCATCACTGACCGTGAGGAGATCACAGCCACCATCGCGCCCGGTGAACTCGTGGATGTGGAGCAGCATGATGGCACCGTTCTGCGCCTGCGCAAGCTGCACACCGACTACGATCCTACCGACCGGGTGGCCGCCATGAGCCACATGCACGCTCGCGCCGCCGAGGGCGAGTTACTGACTGGGTTGTTGTTCGTGGAGGGCGAAACGGAGGATCTGCACGCCTCTTTGAACACCTCTGAACGGCCATTGAATTCCTTGGGCACCAAGGATTTGTGCCCAGGTGCCGCCGCACTGCAAAAGGTGAACGCCGGATTCCGGTAAACGATACCAGGTCGGATAGAGCAAAGAAAAAGCCCAGTCTGCGGCTCCTCGACGCCGCGTCTTTCACGCATATAACCATTTAGTTAACGTTGGTATGTGAAAAGATGCTTTGACAATATTTGCCTAGGCAAATAAATTCAGCGGGTCCACTTTTTGCGTCAGCCCGAGCATGAAAACCCCCGAGCCCCCGACCGCCAAACCTGCAGAGGGTTGGTCATTGCCTTCGTCGGATCCGTTTGCAGGTAAAGGCGAACGCAGATCCCCGGGGGTGAAGACGCCCCATTTTTTGCCGACGCCTATGATCTCCAGCACAGCATCCTGCACCTGCTGCGCCGGGCGATTCTGGGGCTCAATCAGGTGGTGAGCGATCAAACCGAACTCGGAGGCCCCAGCTTTCCGCAATGGGTTCCTTTGCATAAAGTCCACCTCGGCCACGCCAATACTGTGGCCGAACTGGCTCGGCAATGCTCGCTCGATGCCGGCGCCATGACGCGTTTGCTCGACCGGCTGGAGTCAAAGGGCCTCTGCCGTCGGGTGCGCTCCGAGAAAGACCGGAGGGTGGTGCACATTGAACTCACGCCTCAAGGGTTGGAGGCGGCCGAGCGGGTTCCGGAGGTCCTGTGTCGGGTATACAACCAGGCGCTGGAGGGCTTCAGTCGCACGGAGTGGGAACAGCTTCAAAAAATGCTTTGGCGACTGATCGGCAATGCAGAGCGCATGAGCCAGGAATCAGCGTCCAGCGTTGGCAGAAAGAGCGCCAAGGAGGGCGCCGAATGAAAAGAACTCTGACCGTATTGAGCATGGCCGGTATGCTGCTTGCAGGTTGCGCCGACATGAAAGGCATTGGACCCAGCGCGAAGCTGCAAGAGGCCAATGACTTGGGCTTGCCTACTACCTCTAGCGCAGACGCGCAGGTCCTTGGCCCTTCGATCGACTGGTGGACCAGCTTTGGCGATCCGCAACTCGATCATCTTGTGGCCCAAGCATTGACTGGCAATCCTAGTTTGCGAATGGCTGCCGCCCGCGTGGCCAAAGCACAGGCCGGCGTTGAGTTGGCTCGCTCGGCCGATTGGCCGCAGGTCAACGGGCAACTGGATCTGAACCGGCAGAAGTTTTCGTCGAACCACATCTATCCAGCTCCGCTGGGGGGTCCATCGTGAACATGGGCAACCTCCAGGTAGGCGGGAGTTGGGAACTCGATTTCTTTGGCAAGAATAGCGGCCACTTGCACGCGGCGCTGGGCCAGGCCCGAGCTGCAGAGGCAGAGCGTGATGCTGCCCGGGTGCTGCTTGCATCGAACGTGGTGCGAGCTTACCTGCAGTGGGCACGCTTGCTGGAGCAGCGCCAGGTGGCCGAGCGCATGCTGGCTCAGCGTCAGCAGATGCTGAGTCTGGTCGAGCAAAGGGTCAAAGCTGGTCTGGACAACCTGCTCGAAGTGCGTCTGAACGAGACGGGCCGCGCGGACACGCGGACCAGCATTGCAGCCCTGAATCAGCAGATTGACGCCAGCCGAAATGCCCTGGCTGCCCTCATGGGTCAACCGCGCCTGCCGGAAGGCCTGGCAGAGCCAAAGCTAGGGCGGTTCAAGCATATGGCCATTCCGCAAGAGCTGTCCGCCGATTGGCTCGGGCGCCGGGCGGATATTGTGGCGGCACGCTGGCGAGTGGAGTCTGCGCGCGGTGACGTGCAGGTGGCGCGCGCTCAGTTTTACCCGAACATCAATCTTGCCGGCTTCGTTGGCTTTCAGAGTCTGGGATTCGACAACATGCTCAAGGCCGGAAGCATGCAATGGGGTGTCGACCCGGCGATCAGGCTGCCCATATTCGAAGGTGGCCGACTGCGGGCTCAGCTGCGCAGCAAGAGCGCAGATGTGGATGCCGCTATTGAAAGCTACAACGCCACCGTGATTGACGCCATGCGTGAGGTTGCCGATCAATCGCAAGCCGTGAGTGCCGTGTCCATGCAGCAACGGGAGCAGGGTGCTGCCTTGCGCGCTGCAGAGGGCGCATACGACATTGCCCAGCAGCGCTACACGGCGGAACTTGCCACGTATTTGCACGTGCTTTCAGCCGAAACGGCTGTACTGGCGCAGCGCCGCCAGCAGGTTGATCTAGCCGCTAAGGCGCTCTTCGCCCAGGTCGGGCTGGCACAAGCCATGGGGGGCGGCTGGCAGCCCTCACCCGAGCAGGCAGTGGTGCACAGCACCAACCTCAATTGATTTCCTTCTCAAGCAATTTCTCGAGGACATTTTGATGGCCGACAACAACCAGGCGCCTGTCAATGCAGCGCCCGCAGCGCCTGTGACGGACGCAGCGTCATCGCCGCGCCGCACGAATTCCAAGCGCAAACCGGCGTTGATCACCGTGGCGAGCATCGTCATTCTTGGTGGCCTGGCGTGGGGAGCCTACGATTGGCTGGTGCTAAGCCATTTTGAGTCCACAGACAACGCCTACGTTCAGGGCAACGTCATCCAGATTACGCCGCAGGTGGGTGGCACGGTCACCGCCATTCTGGCCGACGAGACTGATCGAGTTCAGGCCGGTGAACCGTTGGTCAAGCTAGATCCCCAAGACACCCGCATAGCGTTGGTACAAGCAGAAGCCGCACTGGGGCAGGCGGTTCGCCAGGTCAGGACCCTGTATGCGAATAACGGATCCTTGAACGCTCAGATCAACTTGCGCGAAGCTGAGGTGACCAAAGCAAGATCGCAATTGACCACTGCCGAGCAGGATTTGGCTCGCAGACAGACCCTGGCGGGCGGAGGCGCCGTTTCTGGCGAGGAGTTGAGCCACGCGCGTTCCCAGGTGGCCGCAGCGCAAAGCGCGTTACAGGGCTCGCTGGCCGCTGTGGCTGCGGCCCGTGAGCAACTGAGCAGCAATCAAGCTCTTACCGATGGCACACCGGTAGAGCAGCACCCCAGCGTGTTGGCCGCTGCAGGCAAGGTGCGTGAAGCCTGGCTGGCTGCTCACCGGACGGCGCTGCCGGCACCGGTGAGCGGATACGTGAGCAAGCGTACCGTCCAGCTGGGCCAGCGGGTCGCGCCGGGCGCGCCGCTGATGACGGTGGTCCCGCTGGATGCGCTCTGGGTGGACGCCAATTTCAAGGAAAACCAGTTGCGGAATATTCGCGTTGGCCAGCCAGTCAAGCTGACCGCAGACATTTATGGCAGCAAGGTGTCATACAGCGGCAAGGTGAGTGGCCTGGGCATCGCGACAGGCGCTGCTTCGGCACTTCTGCCGGCGCAGAACGCAACGGGCAACTGGATCAAAGTGGTGCAACGCGTGCCGGTGCGCATTGCTCTGGATGCTGAAGAGGTCAAAATCCATCCGCTGCGGGTCGGCCTGTCAATGCATGCAGAGGTGGATGTGGCTGACAAGAGTGGCCTGATGCTGGCAGAAACATCGCGATCCGGGCCGTTGGCCCAGACCCAGGTTTATGCACAAGTTGACGACGGGGCCGATGACTTGGTGCGCAAGATCATTGGGCAGAACATGGGAAAGCCGTTGCCTGCCATGAGCAGAGCCGAAGTGCCAAGCACTGTCACCCGCATCTCTTCGCATGCGTCCACAGGCAGGAAGGGGGCTCCCTCTGTTTCCAAGTGGAGCAGCGAGCACGACGGCTTCCCCGGTCATGAGCTCACCCTCAGCCCAGACGGCACTTCCGCCGCTGACTGGCGGCGCCCGCGTGTTAGGCACGCTGGCGCTATCGGCCGCCACGTTCATGAACGTGCTCGACACCTCCATCGCCAACGTTTCGTTGCCTGCTATTGCAGGAGATCTGGGCGTGAGTCCGATGCAAGGAACGTGGGTGATCACCAGTTTCGCCGTTGCGAACGCGATTTCTGTGCCACTCACTGGCTGGCTGACCCAACGCATTGGCCAGGTGCGCCTTTTCATGGCCAGCGTGCTGTTGTTCGTGCTCAGTTCGTGGCTGTGCGGGCTGGCGCCCAACATGACTTTGCTGATCGCCGCACGTGCGCTGCAGGGATTGGTTGCCGGGCCCCTGATTCCACTTTCGCAGACCTTGCTGTTGTCGAGTTATCCGCGAGCCTTGGCAGGCTTGGCGATGGCCATGTGGTCGATCACGACGTTGGTGGCACCCATCATGGGCCCGCTGCTAGGAGGCTGGATCACCGACAACATTAGCTGGCCGTGGATTTTCTACATCAACGTGCCGGTGGGTCTGCTGGCAGCGGCGGCCACCTGGGTCATCTACCGGGAGCGCGAATCCGTCACCAAGAAGGTGCCTATTGATACTGTGGGACTTTCCTTGCTAGTTCTTTGGGTAGGTGCCATGCAGTTGATGCTGGACAAAGGCAAAGAGCTCGACTGGTTCCATTCTGGCGAGATCATTGCCTTCGCAGTGGTCGCGGTCGTGGGGCTTGCCTTTTTCCTGGCTTGGGAGCTGACAGAGGAGCATCCCGTGGTCGATCTGTCCCTTTTCACACGCCGGAACTTCTGGTCCTCTGCTTTGGCCACGGCAGTAGGGTACGGCGTGTTCTTCGGTAACGTGGTGATCCTGCCTTTGTGGCTACAGCAGTTTATGGGGTACACGGCAACCCAGGCAGGCATGATTCTGGCCCCGGTGGGGTTGTTTGCCATTGTTTTTTCACCCATTGTCGGCTTGACATTGAACCGGGTGGATCCGCGTAAGTTCGCCAGTTTTTCGTTTCTGGTGTTCGCACTGGTGCTCTGGATGCGCTCGCGATTTACCACCCATGCTGACTTCGAGACCATCTTGATCCCCACGCTGATACAAGGCGTGGCCATGGCGTTTTTTTTCATACCACTGGTCACCCTGACACTTTCCGGGTTGGATGCGTCTCGCATTCCGGCGGCTTCCGGCTTGTCGAACTTCATGCGGATCACTGCGGGTGCCATTGGTACCTCCATATCGACCACGATGTGGGAGAGCCGTGCGACGATGCATCATGCGAGCTTGGCAGAGACTGTGCACCAAGGCAACCAGGCAGCCACGGCCACCATGGACGCTTTACAGGCCAAGGGAATGAGCCACAAACAGGCTTTGGCCTACATCAACAACTTGACCACGCAGCAGGCTTATATGCTTTCAACACAGGAGATTTTCTATGGCTCCGCGATTTTGTTCCTGCTCCTGATTCCTCTTGTGTGGTTGGCCAAGCGGCCCAAGGGTGTGGGCAGTGCGGATGCGGATGCGGCTGCTGGAGCGCATTGAACCTAAAGTCGGGTGCCTGCAAGCGCGATAAGGATGACCTTCCTTATCGCGCTACCAGAACCTCGCGCCCCAATTCGATGACCGCCATGGCGTAATAGCTGCTCCAGTTGTAGCGCGTGATCACGTAGAAATTTTCTGTGCCTGCTACGTAAGTCGGCTCGGCATTGCCGTTCTGCAGTTCAATGAGAGCCAGCGGACCTGCGTGCTCCAGCGCGCCTCCGGTGAGACTGGCACCTTTGGCGGTGAAACTGTCCACGCTGAACGACGGGAGAATGTCGGGTGCCAGCAGGGCGTCCATATTGGCGTCTGGCGATAGGCTGACGGGGTAGTGCGTCGGCATTCCGGTACGCCAGCCGAAGCCCTGGAAGTAACTGGCCACCGAGCCAATGGCGTCAGTCGAGCTGTTCCAGAGATCTATGCGGCCGTCTCCGTCGAAATCTATCGCGTATTTGAGCCAGCTGGAGGGCATGAACTGGGGCATGCCCATGGCACCGGCGTAGCTGCCCAGCGGCGAAACAGGGTCCATGCCAGTTCGCTCGCATAGACTGAGAAACTGCTCAAGTTCGTCTTGGAAGAATGCCTGGCGTGCCTGGGCGCGCGGGTGCTGCGGCGGAAAATCGAATGTGAGCGTGGCAAGCGCATCTATAACGCGAAAGCTTCCCATGTTCTGGCCGTAGATCGTTTCCACGCCAATGATGCCCACAATGATTTCGGGCGGCACTCCGAACTGTTCATGAGCCCGGTCCAGTGCAGAGCGGTTCGCGTTCCAGAATCGAACCCCGGCGCGAATGCGGACCGGGTCAATGAACCGACTCCGGTAGGCCGCCCAGTTTTTGGCGGTTCCACGGGGGGCGGCAGCATAAGCCGTGGAATCCGGGCAATGTAAAGCGCCTGACCAATGGCACTGCGTACCCAGGCGCGATCCAGTCCCCGGCGCTCGGCGAGATCTTCGGCAAAGCGCATCGCATCGTCACGCAGGAGGTAAGGCTGCTCGTTTTCGCTGGCAGATTCGCCGCGGCGATTTCGCGCCTGACGAGGGTTCGCGCTGGCGGAAGGCAGTGTGCCGGCGGACAGTAAGGCGGCGAGAGGCGTGAGTATGAGCGGGCGACGGTGCATGCGTGTAATAAGGGCTTTCGCTCAGGCCGGTCTCGGCCAGGCGATCTGCTTGAATTGAATACGAAGTTTAGACAGCTGTTGAGGTGAATGCTCGCTGGCTGGGGCATACCGCACTCGCTCCAGTGCCAAAAGCCATTCGGTTAGCTCCGCTTTGAGTGGGTCGGACAGTCCGCTGCTGGCTTGAACCAGGCGTGCCATTTCCCGCGGCGGCGCCTGGGGCGGGGTGGAAACTCCAGCTTCCTTAAGGCGCCGGCGTGCCTGAGCCAGCAAACGCTGCCAGGGGTCATGCTGGGCGCGCTCCCACATGGCCCAGCCTGCACCCGCTAGAGCTGAGAGCACCAGCAGCCCGACCAGCACCTTGCCAAGGTCTTGCCAGCTTGGGTTGTCAAAGCCCAAACTTCTGAGCAAATCAAGCTGACGGCTCTGGGTGTAATTGAGCACCCACTGATTCCAGCGGTTGTTGATAGCTTCCCAGTTGGCGCGCAATTGCGCCAGCAGCGTAGGGCTGAAGGCGCTTAGTGCACCGGCCACGACACCATCTGGCGCGCGCAGGCGCTGAAGTTCACCGATGCGGGCGGGCGCCACCGAGGCGGTGGGGTCTATCCGCACCCAACCGCGATCGGTGAGCCACACCTCGGCCCACGCATGCGCATCAGCGTTGCGAACGGTCCAGTAACCGTCCACACTGTTCATCTCGCCGCCCTGAAAGCCGGTGACCACCCGTGCAGGCACACCCGCACCGCGCATCAAGATCACGAACGCCGATGCAATGTGCTCGCAAAAGCCGACTTTGGTGTCGAACCAGAACTCGTCCGCGCTGTCGCGTCCGGTAACGCCGGGTTCCAGCGTGTATCGATAGCCACCGGTGCGCAGGCGCTGCAGCGCGGCCTGCACGATGCTCTCAGCGTCCTGATCTGCCACTTGGCTGCGCAACTGCTCTGCGAGTTCCAGCGTACGGGGGTTGAATTGTGGCGGCAGTCTCAGGTATTCATCCAAGTCGCGGCGTGGGCCGCCCTCTGGCGACGTCACCCCATAGGCAAACTCAGGGTAGCTTTCGGCACGGTAGCGAAGCAGGTCCGCAATGGGGCCGATGGACATCCATTGAAGGTCGGCCGTCATTCTTACGCGGCGTGTGGCGGGCAGATCGGGTGCTTGCGGCGTCGCATCGAGCGTGAGAAGCCAGTAACGACTGCCGGGTTCGAGGGTGGTTTCGTAGCGCACAGGTGAACCACTCACCTTCAGGTCGCCGGGGCCGGGGAGCGGAGTGGCTCCGAACTGCCTGTCAATAGCCGTCCATTCGGCACCGTCAAATCGGCTCAGTACTGGTCCACGAAAATAAAGGCTGCTCTGCGGTGGAGGCTTGCCCTCGAAACGCACGCGCATGGCGACGCGGTCATCCAGCACCAGTTGTGCGATGGAGCCGACCTTCATGGTTCCGGAAAGCCCACTGCGCCCCACCAGGTCGTCTCCGGGCATACCCCACAGGGGCGCGAACCGTGGAAACAGCATGAAGAGCACCAGCATGATGGGGGCGCCCAGCAGTGCCATTTTACTGGCGAGCATCGCGGATTCACGCAGGCCAGGTTGGCCCACGGGACGGTGTGCATTGATCAGTGCCGTCAGCAGACCCAGAAGCGCCAACAGCATGGAGGCTGCCGTGAGTAGCGACTGCGACTGGAAGAAGCTCGTAAGCATGGCGAAAAAGCCCAGGAAGAAGATCACCAGTGCATCGCGTCTGGCTCGCAACTCCAGAGTCTTCAGGGCAAGGAGCACAACGAGCAGCGTGACCCCCGCCTCTCTGCCGAGCAAGGTTCGGTGGCTGAGGAAGGTTGCCGCCAGCGTGACCAGCAACAGCCCGAGCAACCACCACCGGCTGGGCAGACTTCGTCCCTTGAGGGCGATCCAGCCGCGCCAAAGCAGCACGCAGGCCGTCAGTACGCTGCACCATACTGGCAGGTGAGCAACCTGCGGCATGACGATCCAGCCAATCACTGCGAGCAGGAACAGCGTGTCGCGGGTTTCTCGGGGGAGATTCTTCAGTTCAGTCAGCTTCATGGGAGCCTGTGCTGTTCGGAACATGTCAGCATGTGGCCAATGCCTGTAGGCAGCGCAAGCGCTGGGCGGTGCCGCCGTCGGGCTTTATTTCGACGCCGGGAAGGCGGAGGCCGTAGTCCAGCCCCTGCGCGTCTGCTGCCAAGACCCACGCCGCGAGACGGGAAATACGGCCCTCGGCATCGAGCGATCCGGCACGGGTGAAATCCAGCCATAGTTCGTAGCGTTGAGCGTGGGCGGTGTCTCGACTGACCAAGTCGCCGGACTTGGCAAACTTCTTCCAGACGACGAGTTTCATCGGGTCGCCCCTCTGATAGGCGCGTACGCCATCAAATTCGGTGCTGGAGCTGGATCCGCCTGTCAGGCCAGCTCCCGAGCGCGGCTCTCCGGGTGGCAATGGCGGGGGATGTGGCTCAGGGGCGGGGTAAACCAGCACCTGAGCTGCCGGCCGCCAAATGGACCAGACACGGAAGGTGCCGAGCGGAAAGCGCGTTTCAGCTTTAAGTGCGGGTACTCGGTGAAGGCCGCGCCGTAGGGGCTTGAAGCTGATCTGGACGGCGGATTCTCCCTGTGCGGGAACGTCAGCCCAGATCCAGTGGCCGGAGTCTTCCACGGCGAGGCCGATGGCGTAACGAGGCGCGCTGCGCTCATTGACCAGTTTGAGGTCGAGCACAGCCAAGCCACCGGCGAACAAGGGCTGCGGCGGCAACAAGTGCAGGGTTAAGCCGCGTAACGTGTTGTGGCACACGACCATACCCACTGCGGCGCAGCCGGCTAGCAGGAAGGTGAGCAGGTATCCCAGATTGAGCTGATAGTTGATCGAAGCCACCAGCAGCACTGACAGGGTTGCCGCCAGCATCCAACCTGCGCGGGTGGGAAGAATGTAGACATTGCGCTGAGTGAGCTTCAGCGCGTCGGTCAGGGGAAGGCGCGCAAGCCACCACTGGCGCAGTCGCGGCCGCAGGTGCCACCAGGCTAAAGATTCAGCGGTATCCTTCATCTCAGTTCTCCATAGCGCGGTGCTGCGCGTAGGGGAGGTTGAAGGCCGGCGAGCGAGTCAGGGGGCTCATGGCAAGCCTATGGCGTCGATCATGGCGCGCACTTGCTCGATGGAGCCACGTCCCGCGTCACTCACGGGTACCATGCGGTGGGCTACGCACTGAGGCAATATGGCCTGCACATCGTCCGGCGCAACGTAGTCGCGCCCCGAGATAAGCGCCTGCGAGCGGGCGGCACGCATCAGTGCAATCCCTGCGCGCGGCGAGAGACCTTGCAGGAACCAACGGCCCGAGCGCGTGGCTGCAATCAAATCTTGAACGTAGTCCAGAAGCGGCTCTGCGGCGTGCACCTTGCCCACTGCACGCTGTAGTTCGTTCAATTCGTCTTCGTGCAGCAGCGCGGGCAATGTCGCAAGGAGGTCGCGCCGATCGTTGCCGGTCAGCAATTGGCGCTCAGCCTGACGCTCAGGGTAACCCAGCGAGATGCGCATCAGGAAGCGGTCGAGCTGCGATTCGGGAAGCGCATAGGTGCCGAGTTGGTCATGCGGATTTTGGGTGGCTATGACGAAAAATGGCGAGGGAAGCGGGCGTGTCATGCCCTCCACCGACACCTGCTTTTCTTCCATGGCCTCCAGTAGCGCGCTTTGCGTCTTCGGGCTGGCGCGGTTGATCTCGTCTGCGAGGAGAACTTGCGCGAATACCGGGCCGGGGTGGAAAACAAAGGCCTCCTTCTCGCGCTCGTAAACCGCCACGCCTGTCAGGTCGCTGGGCATCAGATCGGCTGTGAACTGGACCCGCGAGAACTGCAATCCGAAGGTGCGGGCCAACGCGTGGACGAGGGTGGTTTTTCCTACCCCAGGCACATCTTCTATCAGCAGATGGCCGCCCGCGAGCAGGCAGGCGACGCTGTCTTGAACCTGGCTTCTTTTTCCCACGAGGACCGTGTTAAGCTGATCGAGAATCGATTTGATTTTTTTCTGAACGTCCATGCCGCGACGTTACCCGAAAAAAAGCCAAAATCGACGAACGCGACGGGAGACAGTCTTGGGGACTACAGGTTTTTTCGTACACGAGGATTGCCGCAAACATGATATGGGACCGGGTCATCCGGAGTGCCCTGAGCGGCTGAGCGCGATTGAAGACCGCCTCCTGATTACAGGCGTTGGAGACGCGCTTGAGAGGCGTCAGGCCAAGCCGGCAGGCATGGGCGAGTTGCTTTTGGCTCATGGCCGGCGCCATGTGGCTGCGTTACGTGGTCTGAATGACATTCTGGTCGAGGAAATTGCCGCTGGTGGCCCTGAGCGTTACTCGCTAGACACCGATACTTCCATGAATCGCCATACCTACCGCGCAGCCCTGCTCTCGGCGGGGGCGGCCATTGACGCGGTCAATGCGGTGGTGTCTGGCGAAATGGAAAACGCCTTTTGCTGTACACGCCCTCCGGGGCACCATGCCACTCGCAACCAGGCCATGGGTTTTTGCTTTTTCAGCAACGTGGCTGTAGCTGCCAAGTATGCTTGTGAGCGGCTCGGGCTCAAGCGGGTCGCGATTGTCGACTTTGACGTGCACCATGGCAACGGCACCGAGGACATCGTTGCTGGCGACGAGCGTATTCTCATGGTGAGCTTTTTCCAGCACCCCTTCTACCCCGAGGGCGGGTCGCTGAAGCAAGATTCCAACCTGGTCAATTGCCCGGTGCCGGCCTATACGCGCGGAATGGACATTCGCGAACTGGTGGACATGATGTGGATGCCCAAACTCGAGGCGCACCAACCTGAGTTGATCCTGATCAGCGCCGGTTTTGATTCTCACCGAGACGACGAAATGGGGCAATTGGGTCTCGTGGAGCAGGATTTCACCTGGATCACCCAGCGCCTGAAGGATGTTGCGCAGCGCTATGCGAATGGCCGCATCGTCAGTTGCCTGGAAGGTGGTTACAACCTGGACGCATTGGCCAGGAGCGTGGAGGCGCACGTGCGGGTGTTGGCGGGGGTTTAGGATCCCCTTCTTAAATGGCGCCCGGATGGGGCGGGTGAGCGAGGCCAAATGTGCTGCATACGCTCTGAAACGCCATAATTCAGCCATCAAACATGACGGTTATGCTCAATTCCTCAGATCCTCCAGTGCTGCACACACGAGACGCTCGTGGCGTGCACGTGTTGACACTCAATCAGCCAAAGTCCTTTAACGTTCTGAGCGAGACAGTGCTTGCGGAGCTTCAGCGTCTGCTCGGTGAGATTGGCGCCGACGCTGATGCTCGAGCACTGGTGATCGCCGCCGAAGGCAAAGCCTTCTGTGCAGGGCACGATCTGAAGCAGATGAAGGCGAACCCTCAACTCGATTATTACCAGCGCCTCTTTGCACAATGCAGCAAGATGATGCTCTCCATCATGAAGCTGCCGGTTCCCGTGATTGCGCGTGTGCAAGGTCTGGCAACGGCTGCGGGCTGCCAATTGGTGGCGCAGTGCGACCTGGCGGTGGCCGCCAGTACCGCGCGCTTTGGCGTCAATGGCATTGATGTTGGCCTGTTTTGCGCCACTCCCAGCGTACCGCTGGTACGCAATCTGCCCGCCAAGCAGGCCATGGAAATGTTGCTCACAGGTAAGTTTATCGACGCGCCAGAGGCTCTTGAACGTGGCCTCATCAATCGGGTGGTGTTGGCAGACCAACTGGATACGGCCATCGAAGAATTGCTTGACGCGATTTGTGCCAAACCACGAGAGGCGGTAGCCGTGGGCAAGCAGCTTTTCTATCAGCAGCGTGAAATCGGCATTGAGGCGGCTTACCAGCTTGCAGGTCAGGCCATGGCATGCAACATGATGTTCGACGTGGCGCAGGAAGGTGTGCAGGCGTTCATTGACAAGCGGGAACCTGCATGGCGTCGTTCCAGGAAAGATTGAACGCCAGCGCCGGATTCCGTGTGGACGATTGGGCCGAATGGTGGGCCAGCGTGAGTCAGCGTGGCGCACTGATCGAACTGCTGGTCATCCTTGGTTGCGGCGTGCTCGCCTGGGCGCTTACCTCGACTGCTCGGCGCGCCTGGTTTCGCCAGCGTGACAGTGCGTCGATTCTGGGTGGCGAGCGTGCCTACGATGGCGCATTGTTCCCGCTTCTCTGGCTTGGTTTGGCTTACCTGGCACGTGTGGAGCTGGCGCATTGGCAGCCGGTTCCACTGTTTCGGATAGCCTTGCCAGCACTGCTTGCTCTGGTGGTTATCCGAATCGGCGTCAAGGTGCTTCAGGCGGCGTTTCCAAAAGCGGAGGCCGTTCGTGCGCTGGAGCGTTCGATTTCCTGGCTCGCATGGCTAGGTTATGTGCTCTGGGTGACCGGGCTGCTTCCCGTCATGATGGATGAGCTCGATCAACTCACTTGGCAAATGGGTGGAGCCACCCTTTCAGTGGGCATGCTGATTCGGGGCGCGGTGACCGTAGGTGCAGTGGTCGTTTTGGCCCTATGGGTGTCCGCTGCCCTTGAGACCCGATTGTTGCAGGCCGCCAGTGGCGCTGAGCTTTCTGTGCGCATCGCAATTGCAAATGCTGTACGAGCGCTGCTGCTGTTTGTGGGAGTGTTGGTCGCTTTTTCAGCGGTTGGCATCAATTTGACCGCGCTGTCGGTGCTGGGCGGTGCCATAGGGGTTGGCATTGGCCTGGGTCTGCAAAAACTGGCTGCCAATTACGTCAGCGGGTTTGTGGTGCTCGCCGAACGTGCGATACGCATTGGCGACATGATTCGTGTGGATGGATTTGAGGGGCAGGTGGCCCATATCCGCACCCGTTACACGGTCATTCGCGCTGGTAACGGAAGAGAATCCATCGTACCCAATGAAATGCTGGTGACCCAGCGGGTGGAGAACCTGTCCATGACTGACTCCCGCGTATGGTTGTCCACCTCCGTATCGGTGGGCTACGACAGCGATGTCGATCTTGTCATGGATCTGCTCGCGCAGGCTGCTCGCTCCTGCGAAGACGTGCTGCGCGAACCCGGGCCCAAAGTGACCTTTACGTCTTTCGGTGCGGACGGGCTGGAGTTTACGGTTGGCTTCTGGATCGATCAGCTCCAAACCGCGCAAGCCAGCTTGCGCTCAGAAGTCAATCTAGCCATTTTGCGGGCATTGCGAGAGCAAGGTATAGACATACCGTTTCCACAGCGGGTCGTGCACATGGCTTCAAATGCAGCTGCAACTTCGACTACGGGTTCAACACTGACGCCACCGTAATTTAATGTGAACTGGCAAGGGCCTCAACCGGGCTAAAATGCCAAGTTGATTAAACATTGATGCCAGCTCGCCCGGTGGCGTGCTCGGATGCCTGATTTCAAAACCCTAGCAGGAGATGCCTTAAATGAAAGCACTCGTCGCCGTTAAGCGCGTGGTGGACTACAACGTCAAGGTTCGAGTCAAGTCGGATCAGAGCGGCGTGGATATTGCCAACGTCAAGATGAGCATGAACCCCTTTGACGAAATCGCTGTGGAAGAAGCGGTTAGATTGAAGGAAAAAGGCGTGGTTACGGAAATCATTGCCGTTTCCTGTGGCGATGCCAAAGCTCAGGAAACTCTGCGCACGGCCATGGCTATCGGTGCCGATCGTGGCATTCTGGTTGAAACCGACGCAGAACTGCAGCCGTTGGCCGTGGCCAAGCTGCTCAAGGCGTTGGTCGACAAGGAGCAGCCACAGTTGGTGATCCTGGGTAAACAGGCGATTGATGACGACGCCAACCAAACCGGCCAGATGCTGGCTGCCTTGGCAGATCTGCCTCAGGCCACGTTCGCCAGCAAAGTGGAAATTGCCGATGGCAAAGCCAACGTTACCCGCGAGGTCGACGGTGGTCTGGAGACGATCTCCATCAGCCTGCCGGCCGTAGTCACCACCGACCTGCGACTGAACGAGCCGCGCTACGTCACTTTGCCCAACATCATGAAGGCCAAGAAGAAGCAGCTCGACGTCGTCAAGCCGGAAGAGTTGGGTGTCGACGTTGCCCCGCGTCTGAAAACACTGAAAGTGGCCGAGCCGCCCAAGCGCGGCGCTGGCATCAAGGTCCCAGATGTCGCCACCCTGGTGGACAAGCTCAGGAACGAAGCCAAGGTGATCTGACGATCCGCGCTCAATACCGAAAGCTCAACGCTCAACCCAAGGATTTGAAGACATGACCTCACTCGTCATCGCAGAACATGACAACGGCTCCCTCAAGGGTGCCACTCTGAACACCGTTACCGCCGCTGTTGCGTGCGGGGGCGACGTCCACGTGCTGGTGGCCGGCCACAATGCCGCTGCTGCTGCCGAAGCAGCCTCCAAGGTCGCTGGCGTGGCCAAGGTGCTGCACGCTGATGCAGAAACCCTGGGCCACGGTCTGGCGGAAAACGTGGCTGCGCAAGTACTACAAATTGCAGGCAACTACAGCCACATTCTGTTCCCGGCCACTGCAAGCGGCAAGAACGTGGCACCACGCGTGGCTGCCAAACTCGACGTGGCACAGATCAGCGACATCATCAAGGTCGACAGCCCCGACACCTTCGAGCGCCCGATTTACGCCGGCAACGCCATTGCCACCGTGCAAAGCGCTGACAGCGTCAAGGTCCTCACTGTGCGCACCACTGGTTTTGATGCCGCTGCCGCCACCGGTGGTAGCGCAGCTGTGGAAAGCGTGGCTGCGGTTGCCGATAGTGGCAAGAGCAGCTTCAAGGGCTCTGAAATCGCCAAGAACGACCGCCCAGAACTGACAGCTGCCAAGATCGTCGTCTCCGGCGGCCGTGCCCTGGGCAGCGCCGAGAAGTTCCAGGAAGTCATGACTCCTCTGGCCGACAAGCTTGGCGCAGCCATTGGCGCTAGCCGCGCGGCAGTAGACGCCGGGTATGCCGCCAACGACCTGCAAGTGGGCCAGACTGGCAAAATTGTGGCGCCTCAGCTGTACATTGCCGCAGGCATCTCGGGTGCCATCCAGCATTTGGCCGGCATGAAAGACTCCAAAATCATTGTCGCCATCAACAAGGACGAAGAGGCTCCGATCTTCAGCGTGGCGGACTACGGACTTGTGGCAGATTTGTTCACGGCAGTGCCGGAACTCGCAAAGGCGCTTTAACATAAAGCCTCATGGGGCCTGCTCGTCAGGCGCCATACAGCGGCGTTCCGCAATTCGCGTGAACGCCGTTTTTGTTTGAAATCAAGGAGATCCCATGAGCTTCAAGGCTCCCGTGAAGGATATGTTGTTCAACATCGAGCATCTGGCGCGAATTGACCAAGTGGCTGCCATGCCCGGTTTCGAGGACGCAGGCCTGGAGACAGCACAGGCTGTGCTAGACGAATGCGCACGTTTCAACGAAGGCGTGGTTGCCCCGCTTAACGTGGCGGGTGACACAGCACCTTCCTCATGGGAAGACGGCGTCGTGACCACGACGGCTGGTTTCAAAGAGGCTTTCAAGCGGTATACAGAGGGCGGTTGGCAGGGGCTGCAGCATCCGGGCGAGTTTGGGGGCAAGGTCTCCCTAAGACCATTGGGGCAGCCTGCGGCGAGATCCTCAACTCAGCCAACCTCAGTTTTGCGCTGTGCCCATTGCTGACCGATGGCGCCATCGAGGCGCTCCTGACCGCTGGCAGCGATGAGCTGAAAGCGATCTACCTCGAAAAATTGGTGGCCGGTCAATGGACCGGAACCATGAACCTGACCGAACCGCAAGCGGGCAGCGACCTCGCTCTGGTTCGCACCCGGGCCGAGCCGCAACCTGATGGCACCTACAAGGTCTTTGGCACCAAGATTTTCATCACCTACGGTGAGCACGACATGGCTGAGAACATCGTGCACCTGGTGCTGGCCAGGGTCGCTGGAGCGCCAGAAGGGGTGAAGGGTATCAGCCTGTTCGTGGTGCCAAAGTTCTTGGTCAACGCAGACGGCTCCCTCGGTGAGCGCAATGATGCGCATTGCGTCAGCATTGAACACAAGATGGGCATCAAGGCCAGCCCAACCGCGGTTCTGCAGTTTGGGGACAACGGTGGCGCTGTGGGGTATCTGGTGGGCGAGGAAAACCGCGGCCTCGAATACATGTTCATCATGATGAACGCTGCGCGTTATGCCGTGGGGGTGCAGGGCATTGCCGTGGCAGAGCGCGCCTATCAGAAGGCGGCCGCTTATGCAAAAGACCGCGTGCAGAGCCGTCCGGTTGATGGAAGCGTGAAAGGCAGCGCGTCCATCATCCATCACCCTGACGTTCGGCGCATGCTGATGACCATGCGCGCCCAGATTGAAGGCTGCCGCGCCATGGCGTCCGTGGCCGCTGCCGCCTACGATGCAGCGCATCATCACCCTGATGCTGAGGTGCGTGGGCAAAATCAGTCCTTCTACGAGTTCCTTGTTCCGCTGGTCAAGGGTTACAGCACCGAGATGAGTCTGGAGGCCACCAACCTCGGAGTGCAGGTGCACGGTGGTATGGGGTTCATTGAGGAAACGGGTGCCGCCCAGTACTACCGGGACGCCAAGATCCTGACTATCTACGAAGGCACGACAGCCATTCAGGCCAACGATCTCGTGGGCCGCAAAACGGCGCGCGACGGCGGTCAGACCGCCAAAGCGATCGCGGCGCAGATTGAAGCCTTCGAGAAGGAACTGGCGACCGGCAGCGAAAATGCAAAAGCCATGGCCAGGCGCTTGGCAGGAGCTCGACAAGCTTTTCTAGACGTAGTGGACTTTATCAGCGTACAGGCCAAGGCTGATCCGAATGCCGCCTACGCAGGCAGCGTGCCTTACCTGATGCTGGCGGGGTACCTCGTAGCCGGCTGGCAGATGGGTAGGGCATTGGTGGTGGCTGAGCAGCAACTGGCGAAGGGTCAGGACGCGGCTTTCATGCAAGCTAAGATCGTCACTGCGCGTTTCTTCGCCGACCACATCCTGACCCGCGCGCCCAGCATTCGCGATGCCGTCGTTGAAGGCGCCGAGAGCGTCTCGGCGTTGGCAATTGACGCATTCTGATTTCCCAGTCCAACTCGTTCCCAGATCCATCAAAAAGAGTCTTCTATGTCAAAGCTTCCACCGGTGCTTGCAAAGCTGAAGTTTCCCGTTATTGCCTCGCCAATGTTCATCATCAGCACTCCTCAGCTGGTGATCGCACAGTGCACATCCGGCGTGGTGGGCTCCATGCCGTCACTCAACGCACGGCCTGCCGAGCAGCTTGATGAATGGCTGGCAGAGATCACCGAAACACTCGCTGCGTGGGACCGGGCACATCCAGACAGTCCAGCCGCGCCTTTCGCAATCAATCAGATCGTGCACAAGAGCAACGACCGCCTGGATCACGACATGGCGCTGTGTGCCAAGTACAAGGTGCCGATCATCATCACCAGCCTTGGTGCGCGAGAGGACGTGAACCAGGCCGTGCATAACTGGGGTGGTGTGGTCATGCATGACGTGATCAACAACACGTTTGCGCGCAAGGCGATCGAAAAAGGTGCTGACGGCCTCATTACTGTCGCCGCAGGTGCAGGCGGCCACGCCAGCGCCAAGAGCCCCTTTGCAATGATCCAGGAAGTTCGCGAGTGGTTTGACGGCCCCGTGGCTTTGTCGGGCGCCATTGCTTCCGGTGGTGCCATCCTGGCTGCCCAAGCCATGGGCGCGGATTTTGCCTATATTGGTTCCGCCTTTATTGCGACCAAAGAGGCGCGTGCCGTAGATGCCTACAAGCAGATGATCTGCGAAAGCAATTCCGACGATATCGTCTACAGTAACTTCTACACGGGTGTGCTTGGCAACTATTTGAAGGGCAGCATTCGCAACGCGGGTATGGACCCCGACAATCTTCCACAGAGTGACCCCAGCAAGATGAACTTCTCGTCGGGTGGCGCGAAAGCCTGGAAGGACATCTGGGGCTGCGGACAAGGCATCGGCGCGATCAAAGAGGTGGTGAGCACGGCCGACCTGGTGGCTCGCTTCAAGCGGGAATATCAAGAAACGAAGGCGAGGCTTCTGGGCTGAAGCCTCGGCGTAAGATTACGTGCAGCAACTTTCTAGCGTTTCGAGCAGTTCCTGCTCAATTTCCAACTGGGTTTTGCTGTTCTGTAATTGAGCGCCGCGCAGCAAGAACGTATCCTCGACACGCTCGCCGAGCGTCGTGATTTTCGCCAGCTCCAGGCTGATGCCATGCGCTGCAAGCACGCGGGCTACCCCGTAAAGTAGACCGGCGCGGTCGCTGGCGGAAACGCTGAGAAGCCAGTGCTGCGCCTTTTCATCAGGGCGGAGGTCAATGCGTGGGGTAATGGGAAAGCTCTTCACTCTGCGCGACACCCGGCCCAGGCGTGGTGCCGGCAGAGCGGCGTGGCTGCGGATGGCTCGTGGCAACTCGGCTTCGACCATGTTGACAAACTCCCGATAATGGTCCGGGATCATGGAGCTGACGACCTGGAAGGTATCCAATGCGTGGCCGTCGCGCGTGGTGTGGATTTTTGCATCCAAGATGGAGAACCCAGCACGGTCAAAATAGCCGCAGATCCGGGCAAAGAGATCGGGTCGATCAAGTGTGTAAACCAACACCTGCAAACCCTCACCCACGGGTGAAAGCCGTGCCCGAACGATCGTCTTTGAAACTTCTATGGCCGGCGACTGTAGCAGCTCCTTGTCATCTTTGTGTCCCCTGTGCTCCTTCTGTTCCTTGGTTATGTGACGCGAGAGCTGTCGAGTGTGCCAGGCAATTTCACCCGCTTCGTGGCGCATGAAGTAGCGCACGTCCAAGGTATCCCATAGCGCCTTGTGCGAGTCGTGCGGCTCACAGGCTTGGGCCAGACGGACCAGGGCTTCGCGTTTGCGCGATTCAATGACGGCATCCGCGTCAGGTGCGCGGCCCCCCAGGGCGCGCACGGTGAGTCTGTACAGATCTTCAAGGAGCTTGCCTTTCCAGGCATTCCAGACCTTCGGGCTGGTGCCGCGAACGTCGGCCACGGTCAGCAGATAGAGTGCCGTCAAATATCGCTCATTGCGCACGCGGACGGCAAAGGCCTGAATAACGTCTGGGTTGCTCAAGTCTTCCTTCTGGGCAACGCTGCTCATCAGCAGGTGTTCGCGTACCAGGAACTCAATCAACTCTGCGTCTACTGCGGCGAGGTCGTGCTGCTGGCAGAATCTGCGCACTTCCACGGCGCCCAACTCGGAGTGGTCGCCGCCTCGGCCCTTGGCAATGTCGTGGAACAGAGCCGCAACGAACATGATCCACGGCTTGTCCCAGCCCGCAGCGAGTTGTGAGCAAAAGGGGTATTCGTGGGCGTGCTCGGCTATGAAAAACCGTCGCACATTGCGCAACACCATGAGAATGTGCTGGTCCACGGTGTAGACGTGGAACAGGTCGTGTTGCATTTGGCCGACGATGCGCCGGAACACCCACAAATAGCGTCCCAGCACGGAAGTCTGGTTCATCAACCGCATCGCATGGGTGATGCCCTGCGGCTGTTGCAAGATGGCCAGGAACGTGGAACGGTTGACGGGATCTGCACGAAAAGCATGGTTCATGACTGTTCGAGCGTTGTAGAGCGCACGCAGAGTGCGCATCGACAGTCCCTTGGCCCCCGGAGTCTGCTCATAAAGCAGAAACGTTTCAAGAATGGCGCGTGGATCGGTTTCGTACAGGTCGTCGCGAGCCACTTCGATCATGCCTGCCTTGTCGAAGAAGCGCTCATTGATTCGGTGCAGTTCAGGCAACGGTTCGCCCCGGGCTGTGCGCAGATACTGCTCGATCCCTTGCAGCAGAATCTGGTTGAGCTGAGTCACTGCTTTGGCGGCCCAGTAATATCGACGCATCAGTATTTCACTGGCGCGCAGTGCAATACGACCATCTTCGGAGAACTCGTTTGCGAATCCGAATGATTCTGCGACCGAGGTCTGCAGATCGAAAACCAGGCGGTCTTCGCGCCGCCCCGCAATCAGATGCAGGTGCGCTCGTATGAGCGACAGCATGGCTTCGTTGTGCCTTAGTTGCCGCATTTCGTGCGACGTGGCCAGCCCGGCACGTTCAAGATCTTCCCACTGGCTCCCTATGCCCGCTGCCCTGGCCGCCCAAGAGATGATGTGAAGATCACGCAGACCACCAGGAGACTCCTTGCAATTGGGCTCCAGAGCGTAAGGCGTATCTTCAAACTTGGCATGCCGCTGGCGCATTTCAAGGCGCTTGGCGGTGAAGAAATCGAGGGCATCCAGTTGCTCATGGAAGCGCTGCTGGAAGTCTTTGAAAAGTTCGTGCTGGCCGGTGATCTGCCGCGCTTCCAGGAGGGCAGTCTGCACCGTGATGTCGTGCTCGGCCAGCGAGAGGCACTCCTGTGTGTTGCGCACGCTGGAACCAATCTCCAGGCCAGCGTCCCAGCAATGGCGTATGAAGTCCTCAATGCGTTGCCTCAGCGTCTCATCGGATGCAGGCGTGGCGCTCTCTGGCAACAGCAGCAAGACGTCGATGTCTGAATATGGAAACAGTTCACCCCGCCCGTACCCGCCTACGGCCACCAATGCCACATCACTGTTCAGCTCCGCGATTTCCCACAAGCGTCGAAGCATTTCATCGGTGAGCTCAGACAAGGCCGCCAAGCCGGTGCGTAAGCCCCGGGAAGCCAAACCTCCCGCGCGCATGCTCGCCAGGAGCTGGGCCTTCTTGTTGCGATAATCGTTGCGCACCGCCTGTGCGGGCGACACAAGGGCGGTGTCGTTTGGCATTTTCTCGTTCAGGCAGCTACGGACGATGCCGAGTGAACGAAATCCGGAATGGCTGGGCTGCCCTCGGAGAGGCTGAGAACTTCATAGCCCGTTGGAGTGACCAACACGGTGTGCTCCCACTGCGCCGACAGCGAACGATCCTTCGTGACAATGGTCCAGCCGTCGTTCAATTCCTTAATCTCACGTCGCCCGATGTTCACCATGGGCTCTATGGTGAAGATCATGCCCGGCAACAATTCTTCGCCGGTGCCCGGTCGACCGTAATGAAGCACCTGCGGGTCTTCATGGAATTTCTGCCCAATGCCGTGGCCGCAAAATTCGCGCACGATTGAAAGGCCGTGGCCTTCGATAAATTTCTGGATCGCGTGTCCAATATCGCCCAGTCGAGCACCCGGCTTGACCTGGGTAATGCCGTGCCACATGGATTCATAAGTCAGCGAACACAGACGCTTGGACGCAATTGAGCAATCACCGATCAGGAACATGCGGCTGGTGTCGCCGTACCACCCTTCAGGGGTGATCACGGTTACGTCGACGTTGACGATGTCGCCTTTCTTCAGCGTCTTTTCGTTGGGAATGCCATGGCACACCACATGGTTGACTGACGTGCACAGGTGGGCGGGGTAGGGCGGGTAACCCGGGGGTTGATAGCCCACGGTGGCGGACTTGGTTCCCTGCAATGCCATGTGTTCAGCTGCAAGGCGATCGATCTCAAGCGTCGTGATTCCGGGCACGATATGGGGTGTGATCGCGTCCAGCACCTCAGCCGCCAGCCTGCAGGCTTTGCGCATGGCTTCGATGCCTGCGTCATCTTTGATGGTGATTGTCATAGGTAAATTATCCCACCGTGACGTAAGCCTTGCCATGCGTACTGGCTGTGTGCTTGGAGGCCTGCGGATAAAATCGAGGGTTTCCAGTGTCTGCCCCAGTCAGCGGCAGACGCTGCCCGATTTACAGCTTCTCGCCACCGTCGGCCCCGCACAGTGACTCAGCACATTCATTTCTTCGAGGGCGGCAACGCACTCAGCGATTTTCGCGTTCGCCAGTTGTTGCCCCGCCTGCAGGCAGTGGCGCCCCAAATTGGCACGCTTTCTGCGCGCTTCGTGCATTTGGCCGCGTTCGATACAGAGCCTGATGAAGCAGACAAGGCGCGAATGGCAGGACTGCTTCGCTACGGTGATCCCGCAGCGAGCGATTCAGCCGGTGTGCCCATTATCGTGGCGCCTCGTTTGGGTACGGTGTCTCCCTGGGCCAGCAAGGCGTCCGATATTGCACGCAATTGCGGGCTTTCGCTTCACCGCGTCGAGCGTCTGGTGGAATACAGAATAGGTTTTTCCGCCGGCGTGAAGGGCGAGCAACCCTCGGAGAATGAACGCGCCGCGATAGCCGCGCTGCTCCATGATCGTATGACTGAGAGCGTACTTGCCTCGCGCGAAGAGGCCAAAGCCTTGTTCACTGCGCTCCATGCGCAACCTATGGAGCATGTGGATGTGCTCGCTGGTGGAAGGCAAGCCCTTGAAAAGGCCAACTCCGAGTGGGGCCTTGCGCTGGCCGATGACGAAATTGAGTACCTGCTGGCTGCCTTCACGAATCTGGGCCGCAACCCCACCGATGTCGAGTTAATGATGTTCGCCCAGGCCAACAGCGAACATTGCCGGCACAAGATCTTCAACGCCCAGTTCACTATTGACGGCGTGGCGCAGGAGCGCAGCTTGTTCGGAATGATCCGCAACACGCATGCCTTGGCGCCGCAGCACACCATTATTGCCTACAGCGACAATGCCGCGGTCATGGAAGGTGGTGTGAGTGAGGTGTTCCAGGCACTGGCGCCTTCCAATCAGGCGGCCACTGCCAGCTACGAGAAGAAAAATGAGCTGCGCCACGTGTTGATGAAGGTGGAAACCCATAATCACCCAACAGCCATCAGCCCGTTTCCCGGCGCCAGCACAGGCGCGGGCGGCGAAATTCGAGACGAAGGGGCCACAGGACGTGGCTCGCGCCCCAAGGCAGGGCTGACGGGCTTCACCGTGAGCAAACTGTGGGACAGCGCCCTCGGCAAGCCCGAGCACATGGCGAGCCCAGTGCAAATCATGACTGAAGGCCCACTGGGCGGTGCAGCTTTCAACAATGAGTTCGGGCGTCCGAACCTGGCTGGCTACTTCCGCGAGTACGAGCTGGAAGTGGCTGGCGTTCAGCGTGGCTATCACAAGCCCATCATGATCGCCGGTGGGCTGGGCAGTATTGATGCGCGCCTAACCACCAAGATCGAGTTCCCCGCTGGTAGCCTGCTGATCCAACTGGGTGGGCCGGGCATGCGCATTGGCATGGGCGGAGGCGCCGCCAGTTCGCTGGCCAGCGGCACCAATGCGGCGCATCTCGATTTTGATTCCGTTCAACGCGGCAACCCCGAGATCGAGCGGCGTGCGCAGGAGGTCATTACCCAGTGCCAGGCTCTCGGAGAAGACAACCCTGTATTGGCTATTCATGATGTCGGCGCAGGTGGCTTGTCGAACGCATTCCCGGAGTTGACCAACGATGCCGGACGCGGTGCGAGCTTCGATTTGCGCTCGGTTCCGCTGGAGGAAAGCGGCCTGGCGCCCAAGGAAATCTGGTGCAACGAGAGCCAGGAGCGCTATGTACTGGCCATTGCGCCCGAATCGCTTCCCATGTTCGAGCAAATCTGTGCACGCGAGCGCTGTCCGTTCGCCGTGGTGGGTGTTGCCACGCAGGAGCGCCAACTGGTTGTGGGCGATGTGAACCTGAACGAGCCCCAGCTTGCGTCGACTGCGGAGCGCGACCAGGGCCAGCCAGTCAACATGCCTATGGATGTGCTGCTGGGCAAACCGCCCAAGATGCACCGCGACGTCAAGACCGTGGTGCGCAGCTTCACACCCTTGAATCTGGACGGTGTTACCTTGCAGGACGCGGTAATCAAGGTGCTGAGCCACCCGACCGTGGCCAGCAAACGCTTTCTCATCACCATTGGCGACCGCACGGTGGGCGGCCTCACGCACCGGGATCAGATGGTCGGTCCGTGGCAGGTGCCGGTGGCGGATTGTGCTGTCACACTGGCCGACTACTCGGGCTTTGCAGGAGAGGCCATGAGCATGGGTGAGCGTACACCGCTCGCCGCGCTGGATGCGCCAGCCAGTGGTCGCATGGCGGTCGCCGAGTCCATTACCAACCTGTTGGCGGCTCCTATCGAGCTGCCGCGCGTGAAGCTGTCGGCCAACTGGATGGCTGCCTGCGGTGAACCAGGCGAGGACGCCGCCTTGTACGCGACTGTGCAAGCCGTTGGCATGGAACTATGCCCGGCCCTGGGAGTGTCCATTCCGGTGGGCAAGGATTCGCTTTCCATGCGGACACAATGGCAGGACGAAGGCGGCACTGCGAAGAAAGTGACCTCGCCGGTGAGCCTGATCGTCACGGCCTTCACCACATTAGGCGATGTACGCGGAACTCTCACGCCGCAACTCGAGGCTCAGGACGACACCACGCTGGTGCTGGTGGATCTGGGCAAGGGTCGCCACCGGCTGGCCGGTAGTATTCTGGCGCAGACCGTGGACCAGGCAGGTTGCCCGCAACACGACGGCGTGCCCGATCTCGAGGACCCGCAAGACCTGATCAACCTGGTGGCCGCTGTCAACCTGTTGCGCTCGGAAGGAAAGATTCTTGCCTACCACGACCGCAGCGATGGCGGCTTGCTGGCCAGCGTGGCGGAAATGGCATTTGCCGGCCACGTCGGCGTGGCGCTGAACGTGGACCTGTTGGTCACCGAAGGCGACGGCATCAGTGACAGCCGGGCAGAATATGGTGACGCCAAGAACTGGACCAGCCAGGTTAGCGCGCGCAGAGAAGAACTAACCCTGAAGGCTTTGTTTGCAGAGGAATTGGGTGTGGTGCTGCAGGTGCGCACGTCGGAACGCGATGCGGTCATGCAGACTCTGCGAGCCCACGGCCTGTCGCGGTTCAGCCATTTTGTGGGCAAGACAAGGCCCGCCTCGTCACCGATCGATAAAGGCAAAGGCGAGCTCTCTATCTGGCGAGATGCCAAGGAAATTTTCAGCGCAAAACTTCAGGACCTGCACCAAGTCTGGGACAGCGTGAGCTGGAAAATTGCCCGCGAACGAGACAATCCGGAGTGTGCCGACGCGGAACATGCTGCCGCAGGCAACCCCGAGGACCCCGGCATGCACGTCCAACTGGGCCAGCCGGAAACCTGGAATGCGCCCCAGGCCACATTCAACGTTACAGGTGCAGCCCGCCCAAGGGTCGCGATCTTGCGCGAGCAAGGGGTCAACTCGCATGTGGAGATGGCCTACGCCTTCACTGAAGCTGGCTTCGAGGCGGTAGATGTTCACATGACCGATCTGCAAGCCGGCCGCGCCAAGCTGGCTGATTTCAAGGGCATGGTGGCGTGTGGTGGCTTCAGCTATGGCGACACACTGGGTGCGGGCATCGGTTGGGCGCGCTCCATCACGTTCAATCCCTCGCTGGCTGAACAGTTTCAGGCCTTCTTTGGGCGTTCCGACACCTTCGGACTGGGTGTGTGCAACGGATGCCAGATGTTTGCCGAACTGGCGGACATCATTCCTGGCGCCGAGTCCTGGCCGCGCTTCACCACCAACCAGAGCGAACGCTTCGAGGCGCGCTTGTCGATGGTGGAGGTTCTGGACTCCCCCAGCCTGTTTTTCGCGGGCATGGCGGGCAGTCGTCTGCCTATCGCCGTTGCGCATGGCGAGGGCTATGCCAACTTCAGCGCCAGGGGAGATGCAGCGAAGGTGATTGCTGCCATGCGCTTTGTAGACAACCGTGGCGAACCGACGGAAGCTTACCCCTTCAATCCGAATGGCAGTGCCGGCGGCCTGACGTCTGTCACTACTGCTGATGGGCGATTTACCGCGCTCATGCCTCACCCTGAGCGGGTGTTCCGCAACGTTCAGATGAGCTGGACGTCGCAGGACAAGAGCAGCCTGAGCCCCTGGATGCAGCTGTGGCGCAATGCACGCAAGTGGGTGGGATAAGGCGTTCAAGTTGCTTTAGAGCCTCCCAGGAACCTTCCGGTACCCGGCGTTCCGGGGAGAAGCGAGTGTTATCGCTTGGAGCGGCTTCAGTGGGTATTGCTAAAGACTCTGGGCCCCACATCACTCCATCTCGTCATCCCCGCGCAGGCGGGGATCCAGGCAGCGCTGGATAGGCCGCACTGGATCCCCGCCTGCGCGGGGATGACGAGAAGGGGGCGAAATGCGGATGGAGTTGCGCTGGATAAGTTGGGTTTCTGATGAACTGTTGAGTCAACACCCTTCGGGTAATCCTGCGTTCAGATTTTCCTGAAATTTGCTAAAGTTTCGGCAGATTGAATCGGAGGAAGACAGACATGCGCAGAACCATATTGAAGACATTGCTTGCCGCACCCGTGGCCACCGCTTTCCCGGCAGTGTGGGCGCAGGCAGTCAGAATCGAGAAGCCCAAGCTCACCATTGCGGTGGGTGGTAAGAACCTGTTCTACTACTTGCCACTGACCATTGCGGAACGCCAGGGCTACTTCAAGGCTGAAGGTCTTGATGTGGAAATCCCGGACTTCGCAGGTGGCTCGAAGGCCTTGCAGGCACTGATCGGCGGCAGCGCGGATGTCGTTTCCGGCGCCTACGAGCACACGATCAACATGCAGGCCAAGAACCAGCACATTCAGGAGTTTGTGCTGCAAGGGCGCGCGCCGCAGATCGTGCTGGCGGTCTCTAACAAGACCATGCCGAACTACAAGACCCTTGCCGACCTGAAGGGCAAGAAAATCGGCGTGTCGGCTCCGGGTTCGTCCACCTCGATGATGGCAACCTACGTGCTGTCGAAGGCCGGCCTGAGGGCTTCTGATGTTTCATTTGTGGGCGTCGGCACTTCAAGCGGCGCGCTCACGGCGGTCAAATCCGGTCAGGTAGACGCCATTGCCAACCTCGACCCGCTGATTACGATGCTGGAGCGCGACAAGGCTATCCGCATTATTTCCGACACTCGAACGCTGAAAGATACCAACGAGGTCTATGGTGGGCCCATGCCGGCAGCGTGCCTTTATGCGCCTGCCAAATTCCTTGCAGAGAACCCCAACACCGCGCAGGCACTTGCTAATGCCATGGTGCGGGCGCTGCGCTGGCTCCAGAAGACGGGGCCATCGGATCTGGTCAAAACGGTGCCCGAGTCGTATCTGCTGGGTGACCGATCCCTCTACCTGGAAGCCTGGCAGCACGTGAGGCAAGCCATGTCGCCCGACGGCATCATGCCTGAGGCGGGTCCTCCCACGGCCCTGAAGATGCTTCAAACATTCGACGCCGATATTGCCAGCAAAAAGATCGACCTCTCCAAGACCTATACCAACGCATTTGCCCGGAAGGCCGCGACCACATACACCTGAGGCGTATCGGTTGCCTAACGAGCATGTCTTCTTACATTCCTGCCCTTGACCTCCAGGGCATCAGCGTCGTCTTTACCAGCCCGGACGCACCAGGGCAGCGCTATGTGGCGGTACAAGACGCCACACTCTCTGTCGCCCCTGGGGAGTTCGTTTCCGTCGTAGGCCCCACGGGTTGCGGAAAATCGACGCTGCTGAATATAGGCGCTGGTTTGCTGCAAAGCTCTGGCGGCAGTGTGCGCGTGTTCGGCGAGCCGCTTCAAGGCCTTAACCGTCGCGCGGGCTACATGTTCCAGGCGGATTCGCTCATGCCCTGGAAAAATGCGCTGGACAACGTGATTGCCGGCCTGATTTTTCGGGGCACTCCGGCGGAAGAAGCCAGGCGTCAAGGCATGGCCTGGTTGGAGCGGGTGGGCCTGGCGGGCTTCGAGGACCGCTATCCGCACCAGCTTTCCGGCGGCATGCGCAAGCGTGTGTCCATGGCACAGACGCTGATCATGGACCCCGACATCGTGTTCATGGACGAGCCGTTTTCCGCGCTGGACATTCAAACCCGCCAGTTGATGGAGAACGAACTGCTGGACCTATGGGCTGCGCCAGGGCAGGGCGGGCATGGGAAGGCTGTACTCTTCATTACGCACGATCTTGACGAGGCCATCGCTCTGTCCGATCGGGTGGTGGTCCTTTCTGCTGGGCCGGCCACACGCCCCATTGGAGAGTTCATCATCGACCTTCCGCGGCCGCGCGATGTGGCGGAAATCCGTGAAAATCCGCGGTTCTCAGAGTTGCATGCCGCCATTTGGGCGGTCTTGCGTGATGAAGTCTTGCGTGGCTACGAACAACAAAAAAGGAAGGTTGCATGAGGCATGGGTCAATGTTTGGCTGCTTCTCGAAGACCTCGGCAACTCCTAACCCTAAAGCCGATCCAGGCTAACCTGGGGGCACCATACCGATGAAGGAAAGTTTAAGTTTGCGCGCCTGGCAGATCGGCCTCTTGCTGATCATTTTGGTGCTGTGGCATTTTGCATCGAGCGCTTCCGATCAGATCGCCTTCTTCTTCGGCAAGCCTCTGGTGGTCGCCTCCCGACTTTGGCGTTGGTTTGTGACCGAGGCCGACATTTACCAGCACCTGGGTGTGACACTGCTGGAAACCCTGCTGGCATTTGGCATTGGAACCGTGGCTGGTCTGGGGGTAGGCTTGTGGCTCGCGTTGACACCTTTTGCCTCGGCTGTGCTGGACCCCTACCTGAAAGCCGCGAATGCGATGCCGCGTGTGATCCTGGCCCCCATCTTCGCGTTGTGGTTTGGGCTGGGAATCTGGTCGAAAGTGGCGCTGGCTGTCACGTTGGTGTTTTTCATCGTGTTTTTCAACGTTTACCAGGGAGTGCGCGAGGTCAGTCCGGTGGTTCTCGCCAATGCCCGTATGTTGGGTGCGAATGCGCGTCAACTATTGCGTCATGTGTATGTCCCCAGTGCCATGAGCTGGGTATTTTCCAGTCTGCACAGTTCTGTGGGTCTGGCCTTCGTGGGGGCGGTGGTCGGTGAATACCTTGGTTCCGCACGGGGGGTGGGTTACCTGATTTTGCAGGCCGAAGGAAGCTTCGACATCGACACTGTGGTAGCCGGCATTGTCCTGCTTACTGCATGCGCACTGGTGCTGGACGGGCTTGTGGGCGTGGCAGAGCGCCGCCTGATGAAGTGGCAACCGCGCAGTGGGCAGACAGAGAAACTGTGAGGCGCATGGGCGGCGCAGTGCCGCGCCGCAGGCCACATGCGAAGCTCACACGCCCTCATCCATTTCTTCGAGTTCTTCAGCGTCCTCGACCACCGGCGGCTTGACCAGCAGCACTGGAACAGGCGAATCCTGCACCAACCTTTGAGAGGTGGAGCCACCTTCCAGCGCCCGGCGAATCAGGCCAAGCGCTCGCGAGCCCATGACCACCATGTCGCAACCGTGGATCTCGATCAATTCGAGCATGGCCTGCGCCGGGTCGCCTGAAATGACGGCGGTTTCGTACTCCACGCCGGCTTCCTGCAGAAGCTGGGCTGAAGGAGCCATCAGATCCTCGCCCGCTTCCAGAGCGGCATTTTCAATAAGCTGCGGGTCTTGCGCCGTCACCATTTCATAGAACGACGCAGGCTCTTGCACGTTGGCCAGCACAAAACTGGCGCGCAAGCCTTCCTGGATGAGGCGAAGGGCAAAGCGGGTCTCGTGTAGCGAAAGCTCGGTTCCGTCTACAGGCAGAAGAATTTTCATGCGGTCTCCTTAAGCATGCTTGATTATGAGCCCCTACGCGGGCCAATGATTTAAACGGACATGGTGAACACCAGGTTGATGACGAAGGATAAAGGCGTTTATAGTAAAAAGTTCAACATAGGAGGAGATTTCCAGTGAAGGTTAAAACTCTGGTAGGTAAACGTGCTCTGTCGTTGTTGAGTGCAACACTGATCTTCGGTCTGGCTGCGTGTGGAGGAGGCGATGATGCTGACCCCCTGCAAAAATACCGCGAACAAACCGTTCAATGGGGGGAATGCGATCCCACCATGATGGGGGCGCCATTGACACCTGCTTTTGCTCCTGCCATCGAAAAATATGGGGAACGACTCAAGTGTGGTTTCGTGCGTGCACCCCTGGACTGGGCAAACCCTGAGCGCGGGGAAGTTGTCATCAGCGCCACGCGCCTGGCTGCTGGCAAATCAAGCGCCCGCCGCGGTGCGTTGCTCTTCAACCCTGGCGGACCAGGTGGCGATGGTTTTTTACCCTGACCTTGAGGTTGCTCGAGGCATTCGCCGAGAGCAACCCGGACAGTCCGCAAGGCGCCATGCAGCTTCGCTTGCTTGACGAATACGATATGGTCGGATTTTCCCCGCGAGGGACAGGCACTAGTACGCGAATGCAGTGCGCGACGAATGAGGTGGGGCGTATTGTAGATGTCGGCCCAGCCGGGTGGGACACGCCTGAAAACCGCGCCAACTCCATCTACAACAGTAGCAAGATCGCGCAAGCGTGCCTGAAGAACCCTGTTGCGCCGTTTATCAACACAGACGCCACGGCGCGCGACATGGATCTGCTCCGCGGCCTCCTGGGCGATGAAAAGCTGAACTACGTGGGCTATTCCTACGGCACTTGGCTGGGCTCCTGGTATGCCAGCCTGTTCCCGGACCGTGTTGGCCGCATGGTGCTCGACAGCTCCATGGATTTCAACCGCACCTTTGAGCAGTCTACAACGCCACAGGCCCCTGCGCAGCAGCGCATGTTTGACAAAGTGCTGGTGCCATACGCTGTGCGCCATGCCGACTATTTCCGCTTGGGTTCCAGCGAAGCCGAAGTTCGCGCTGTCATGCCCGCACTGAATCCGCGGGTGCAGAGTACGTTGGTCGGCCCTCTGGGCGAGTTGACTTCTTCCCGAGCTTACTCCGATATTTTACTGACGCTCGTGGCCTCTGCTCGTGGCCTGGATGAGGTGCTGCGCGCCGCGCCAAATCCATCTGACCTTGTGGCTGTTTTGGAAGGGTTGGGGCATTACGTGTTCCATCCTTCGGATCAAGAGCGTGATGCCCAGCTGCGCGGATTCGCCGGGCAGCTGCTCCAAAGATACTCTTCCTTGTGGGTACAGCCTGAGAGCCGTTCCATTGAGCTGAGCAACAATGATGCCGTGTTCTGGACCGTTCAGTGCAATGACACGCCCGCCAGCACCGATCTGACCACCTGGGCGGATCGAATGCGCGATCAAATGCATCAAGCGCCTATGTTCTTCGGCAACAATCATTTGAACATCTGTGCATTCTGGGGTGGACCCAAAGTTTCAAAGCCTGATCTGGCTCCAATGAAACAGCTCGACGTGATGTTCGTGCAGTCGCAATATGATGCAGCTACGGACACAGAGGGCGCCACAGCCTTTTTCTCTGGCCTGCCAAAGGCTGGCCGCGTGTTCGTGACTGGCGACTACCAGCATGGCGTCTACCCTTACAAGGATCACTGCGTCGATCCAGCAGTGACGCGGTATCTGCTAGGCGAGCCGATTACTCAGCGTGAACTCTCTTGCGATTCCCAGCCACTCGCGCGCGACAAGCTGGCCACTGACAGCGCTGATGCGAAGAGTGTGACTATTCCCGTGTACAAGAATCCGCAGAAGGCAGAGGAACTGCTTCGTGAATTCAAGAAAGGAATCCGCCCTGGGGCTTGATGATTCCCCGGGAGCTCTTCTCATTCTGGGAATCATCGTGATTCCCAGAATTCCCAGAATATCCGTGATTTCCCAAAATGTCAGGCCAGATTACTCAACTTTGGCTTTGGCGCGCAGATCTTCCTGGAACTTCACCAGCTTCTGCTGCTGCATCTGTTGAATAATTTGCGGCTTGACATCGTCGAAGCTCGGGACGTCCGGAGCCTTGGCATCGCGCACGTCGTCGACGCGAATGATGTGATACCCAAATTGGGATTTGACGGGTGCATCGCTCGTCTGGCCCTTGCTCAGCTTTGTGATGGCCTCAGCAAACTCTGGAACGTAGCCTGCCGGATTGGCCCAGCCCAGATCGCCGCCATTGGCGCCGGATCCCGGGTCTTTGGATTGCTTCTTGGCGATGTCCTCAAACTTGCCGCCTTTCTTGAGGTCGGCAATGATCGCCTTGGCCTCGTCTTCTTTCTCGACCAGGATGTGGCTGGCCTTGATCTCTTTGGCTCCGGCAGCGGGCGCTTGCGCACCGACGATTCGGTCGTATTCGGCCTTGGCTTCTGCGTCGGTGACCGGATTTTTCTCCTGGAAATCGGAGAACAGTGCATTGATCAGCACAGCCTGGCGCGCCATTTCCATCTGGGTTCGGAAATTTTCAGAGCCCTCGATTCCACGTTTTTTGGCTTCCTGCGCAAAAATTTCGCGGGTAATCACTTCATCGCGCATTTGCGCCTGTACCTCAGGCGGTACGGGGCGGCCAGTGCGGGCGGCCTGTGCGGCTACTTGAGCTTCCAGGGCGGTCAGGCGGGCTTTTGGAACGGGCTTGCCGTTAACGATAGCCACGTTTTGCGCAGCAACAGGCATTGCCAGCGTAGTGGCGAACAGGGCGGCTGCGGTGGCCGCCAGAAGCTGTTTTTTCATCAAAATTTACCTAAAGCAGCCCTCGTGGGGCAAGAATAGAAAAGAGTGTCAGAGTGTGGCGCTTGAAAAAGGTTCTGGCGGTCAAGACCGGGCAGCTACAGACGGTACTTAGCGTCGGACACGACCGAAAGAACCATTTCTAACGGATTGTTTTTGTCAAAGGGTTTCAATAGCGAGGGCGTGCACGCCTTCGTCGATGAATTTTTGCAGCGCATCATACACAAGACGATGGCGCGCCACCCGAGTCTTGCCTTCAAACGCGGGGGAAGCAATGCGCACCCTGAAGTGCGTTCCAAAGCCGCTGCCGTTGGCGCCAGCGTGTCCCGCGTGCTGCCAGCTTTCGTCGAGCACTTCGAGCTGCGTGGGTTGCAGCGTGGCTTGCAAGTGAGTGGCCATTTGGTCAGCGAGTGAATCGGTGCTCATCGTGCGTCTCCTGGGGGAGCGGCGTTTTCATCGGGGTCGCTCAGGTGACGTGCCACGTAGAACCCCTGGCCAATGATGAATGCCAGCGGAAACACATAGCCCCAGAGCTTGAAATTGGCCCAATCGTCGGTAGAGTAAAAGGCGGCCACATAACCGTTGATAGCGGCCATGAACAGGCAGTAAAACACCCAGGCCGTGTTCAGTCGAACCCAGACGCCTTCCGGCAGAGAAAGTTGACTGCCGAGCATCATTTTCAGGAAGTTCTTGCCAAAGCCCCATAGCGCCACCGCCAGAGACGCCGCCATGGCGGTATAGAGCACTGTGGGCTTCCATTTGATGAAGCGCTCATCTTGAAGCACCAGGGTGAGCGTACCGAAGACGATGATCAGCACCAGGGTGGCCTTGTGCATGGTGCTCAGTTTTTTGTCGAGCAGATAGACGATGCCCATCTGTGCCACGGTGGCGGCCATGAGCACGGCGGTGCCCGCATAGATCCCCCATTGCTTGTACGCAAAGAAGAAAAGCGCAATAGGCGCGAAATCAAGCAAAATTTTCATAATGCGCCATTATCCGGGAGCCCGATACCCTCTTGATCGTTCCGTCATTCACAACACGCCTTCGTGCTGCAAGGCCTTTCTGTTGAGACGATGAACAAGCTCTCAGAAGGTTGGGGGGTTTTTGGGGAGGGTGACTGAGGCCAGTTCAGTCGGCCGTGAAATCTAGCGACGCGGAGTTCATGCAATAGCGCAGGCCGGTGGGCGCGGGACCGTCCGGGAACACGTGGCCCAGATGCGCGCCGCAGTTGGCGCACACGGTTTCTACGCGAACCATGCCGAGGCTCGTATCGCGCCGTTCTTCTATCGCGCCCTCAATAGCCTGTGAAAAACTGGGCCAACCGCAGCCTGCATCAAACTTGGTGTCTGATTCGAACAGCTTGACGCCACAGCAAATGCAGTGATAGCTGCCATCGGCCCAGTGTCTTTCGTACTTGCCCGTGAATGGGCGTTCCGTGGCGGCGTGGCGTGTCACTTCGAAGGCAACGGGTTCTGCGCCTTTTTCCTGGAGCAGGGCGCGCCATTCGGCGTCGGTTTTATTGACAGGGTGGGTCATGATGAGCAACTGATCTGAATGGAGGAAGCCCAGTCCGGCGGAAAGCCGGCCCAGGTGGCGTATTCTGCGTGTTCTTCGAAGGGTTTGCCCAGCACTTGCAGGAGTTGCTGGACCATGCTGAAATCCTTCTGGTTCGCAAGCGCGATGGCTTGTTCGGCCAGATGATTTCTCAAGACAATCGAAGGGCTGCTTGCCAACGCCAGCGAGCCGTCGTAGGGGTGGCGCCCTTCGTACGTGGCTAGTTCCCGGAATTGCAGCAGGCAACGGTCGATTGCTCCGTGGTCCAGGAACAATTCTCGCACTACATCAGCAGGCTCCCCGGCCACGTGGCGCGCCCACCGGCGCCAGAAAATGGAGTAGTCGGTGCGCTCGGTGGCCATCAGGGCCAGGATCTCCCCGACGAGCGAACGGGTGCCTTCGCTGGCCTGCGCAAATCCTAGCTTGGCCGCCATCCGCTGGTCCAACTCGGCTGGAAACAGGGCTTTGTATGGCTCCAGGGCGGCCATGGCATCTTCAGGCTCGCCGATGAGTGGCAGCAAGGCTTGCCCCAGCGCGAACAGATTCCAGTACGCCACTTGAGGCTGCCGCTTGTAGGCGTAGCGCCCGCTGGTGTCGGAATGGTTGCAGATGTGGTTCGGGTCGAAGCCGTCCATGAACTGGAAGGGGCCGTAATCTATGGTCAGGCCCAAGATGCTCATGTTGTCGGTATTCATGACTCCATGGCAGAAACCTATAGCCTGCCAATCCGCCAGCAGCGACGCGGTGCGGCTGGTCACGGCCGCCAGCAGCGCTGCGGCAGGATTGGCCGCATGTCGGCACTCGGGGTAGAAGCGGTCGATGACATAGTCGGTCAGAACCCTCAACTCGTCAGGGTGCTTACCATGGCTGAAATGCTCAAAATGACCAAAGCGGATGAAGCTTGGTGCGGTACGGGTGACCACTGCCGCCGTTTCAATCGTTTCGCGGCGTACGGGCTGGTCTGAACCCGTGACACACAATGCGCGAGTGGTAGGAATGCCAAGTGCATGCATGGCTTCGCTGCAAAGAAACTCGCGTATGGAGGAGCGCAGCACGGCACGACCGTCGCCCATGCGGGAGTAGGGTGTCAGGCCGCTGCCCTTGAATTGCAGCTCGATCGAGCGGCCATCGGGCGCTTCGACCTCGCCAAGAAGGATAGCGCGACCATCACCGAGTTGCCCCGCCCAGACTCCAAACTGGTGCCCGCTGTACACGGTGGCCAAAGGCATGCTTCCAGCCAGTGGACGGCTGCCGGAAAAGGCTTCCAGGGCTGCCTGGCTACGCCACCAGTCTTCCTCCAGCCCCAACTCGCGCGCCATGGACTGGCTGCGTGCAACCCAATACGGATCCCGTACCGCCATGGGTGAAAGCGGCGTGTAGAAAGCCGGCCCCAATTCGCTGAACCTGTGCCGCCAGGTCAGGCCCAAATCAAAAATTTCGCGCTCGCGCTGCAGGACATCGTGCATGGTGCCATTGTCACCGTAACGGAATAACCTGGATGCGAAAGTTGACCAACCTCAGCTTCAATCGGTCCGCGAGAGTGGTACAAATGAGGTGTTTGAAAACGCAATTTTCCAGGAGACCTCTTGATGCTTGGCCAGATGCAAAACCATCCGCTTCTGATTTCCACTCTAGTTGACCACGCCGCTCGCCATCATGGTGATGGTCAGGTGGTCTCGCGGCGCGTCGAGGGAGATGTTCATCATTACACTTGGGCTGACGTGCAGATGCGCGCCAAGCAAGTGGCCAACGGCCTGGATGCGCTCGGGCTCAAGGCCTCGGAACGCGTGGGCACACTGGCCTGGAACGGTTACAGGCATCTCGAACTCTATTTCGGTGTGAGCGGGTCTGCCCGGGTGCTCCACACCATCAATCCGCGCCTGATCCCCGAGCAGATCGCGTGGATCGTCAACCATGGCGAAGATCAGGTGGTGTGTTTCGACACCAGCTTCCTTCCTATCATCCAGGGCATCCATACCCACTGCCCGGGCGTCAAGCACTGGGTGGCCTTGTGCGACGCAGACAAGCTACCCAAGGACACCGGCATCTCGAATCTGCTTAGCTACGAGGCCTGGATTGGAGCTCAGTCCACGGACTACACATGGCCCGTGTTTGACGAAAACACCGCGTCGAGCATGTGCTACACCAGCGGCACCACCGGCAATCCGAAGGCCGCGCTCTACAGCCATCGTTCCTCGGTTTTGCACGCCTATGCCGCAGCTTTACCAGATGCCATGGGCCTGTCTGCGAGTGATTCGGCCCTGCCCGTGGTGCCGATGTTCCACGTTAATGCATGGGGCCTGCCGTATGCCGCAGCCATGGTTGGCTGCAAGCTGGTGTTACCCGGTCCGGCGCTTGACGGAAAATCGGTGTACGAATTGATGGAATCGGAAAGAGTGACTTTTGCTGCGGGCGTTCCTACAGTGTGGCAGATGCTCCTGGGCTACGTAGGGCCGAACAAGCTGCGTTTTTCAACGCTCAAGCGCACGGTCATTGGCGGCTCCGCCTGCCCGCCGGCCATGATTTCCACGTTCCGCGAAAGCTACGGTGTAGACGTACTGCATGCCTGGGGCATGACGGAAATGAGCCCTCTCGGCACGGTCTGCACGCTTAAGGAAAAGCACCGCGATCTGCCGGAAGACGAAAAAATGAAGCTCCGGCTCAAGCAGGGGCGCGGTCTCTACGGGGTAGACATGAAAATCGTTGGCGACAACGGCACGGAGCTTCCGTGGGACGGCAAGACCTACGGGGATCTGTATGTCAAGGGTCCCTGGATCCTGGACACCTACTACAAAATGGAAGGCAACAGCCCGCTCGTCGATGGCTGGTTCCCCACGGGAGATGTGGCCACCATCGACGCAGACGGCTTCATGCAGATCACCGATCGCAGCAAAGACGTGATCAAGTCCGGGGGTGAGTGGATCAGTTCCATCGACATCGAAAACGTGGCCATGGGCCACCCCGGCATAGCCATGGCCGCCTGTATCGGCATGCCGCATCCAAAGTGGGACGAACGTCCGATTGTGGCGGTGGTCAGAAAGCCCGGCGCGGAGGTGACGCGCGAAGAATTGCTCGCGTTCTACGAGGGCAAGGTTGCCAAGTGGCAGATTCCAGACGATGTGGTGTTCGTGGATGCGATTCCGCTCGGAGCTACGGGCAAGATGCTCAAGACGCGCTTGCGCGAGGAACTCAGGGATTACAAGCTGCCAGGCGTTTGATCACTATTGATCCGGCCCTCAATCGTCTCAGGGTTGAATCAATGGGATTTTCCCGGCTTCTACTCGACGCATGGAGCTTTTAGTCATTTCAACGCTCAACGGGCTGAGCTACGGCTTGCTGCTGTTCATGCTCAGTTCCGGCCTGACTCTCATTTTCAGCATGATGGGGGTGCTGAATTTCGCCCACGCCAGCTTTTACATGCTGGGGGCGTACCTCGGCTACACAATTTCCCGGTACGTCGGTTTTTGGCCAGCCCTGGTGCTGGCACCCTTGGCTACCGGTGCACTGGGTGCGCTTTTTGAGCGGCTGGCATTGCGCAAGGTCTACAAACACGGGCATGTGCCTGAACTCCTGATTACGTTCGGGCTCTCTTACGTGATTCTTGAACTTGTTCAGCTGGTGTGGGGCCGACTGGCCATGGATTTCCAGCCGCCGCAGGCGCTGAGAGGCCCCGCTTTCACCTTGATCAACCATTCCGTGGATGGTCTCGGCATTGTCTTGGGTCAGGCGCAGCCTGGCGTCTGTGGTGTGTTGGATGCCGGCGTTCGTGTGGCTTGCTCCCCATTTCCGGCTGCGCGCGGTTTCATGATGCTGACTGCAGTGGTGATGCTGCTGGGAATATGGCTGCTCATCACCCGTACGCGGATGGGTTTGATTATTCAGGCGGCGTTGACGCACCCCGGCATGGTCGAGGCGTTGGGGCATAACGTGCCGCGTGTGTTCATGCTGGTCTTTGGCGCGGGTTCGGCGCTGGCAGGCCTCGCGGGGGTGATTGGCGGCAGCACTTTTCTGACCGAGCCCTCCATGGCCGGATCGGTGGGTTCCATCATCTTCGTCGTGGTAGTGGTGGGTGGCCTGGGTTCTCTGGGTGGCGCGTTTCTGGCGTCGATCTTGATCGGTCTGCTGCAGACCTTCGCCGTGACGTTTGACCATTCCCTGGGTTCTCTGCTCACGCAAGGGGGTGTTTTCTTAAGTCCCGAGGTACAGGCACATTCGCTGGTGAAACTGACGGTTTCTCAAGTGGCACCAATCCTGCCTTACCTGCTGCTGGTTTTGATGCTGGTATTTCGTCCCAGGGGCCTCCTGGGGTCTCGGGAGGGGTAAGCTGTGCAGCCTTTGTCGCGCGCCCGGCTCGCGTCACAGCGCCGTTGGTTCATCTGGGGCGGGTTCGCGCTGTTGCTACTGGTGGCGCCGCTGGTGTTTTCAAGCAGTCTTTCAATCACGGTCTTGAGTCAGATCGGCATTGCGATCATCGCCTGCCTGTCCTACAACATGTTACTGGGGCAAGGCGGCATGTTGAGCTTCGGACATGCGGTCTACTCAGGGTTTGGTTCGTTTCTGGCCATTCATGCACTCAATCTGGTGAGCGCCGGCAAGCTGTTCATGCCGGTTTCCCTGGTTCCCCTGTTGGGCGGACTGGCGGGACTTCTAATTGCTGCGCTGCTTGGGTTCGTGAGCACCAAGAAGGCGGGCACCACCTTCGCGATGATCACACTGGGTGTAGGTGAACTGGCATATTCTCTGGCACTCATGGTGCCGGAGTTCTTCGGCGGTGAAGGCGGCATATCTGGCAACCGCGTGGTGGGTAAGCCGTTTCTGGGCATCTCGTTTGGCCCGCCTCGGCAGGTGTACTACCTGATCGCCGCCTATACACTTATTTGCGTTGCAGCGATGTACGCCTTTACTCTGACGCCGCTTGGGCGCATGCTGAATGCGGTGCGCGACAACTCGGAGCGGGTCGAGTTTTTGGGCTACGACTCACGACGCATACGGTATCTCACGTTCATGGCTGCCGGGTTCTTCGCCGGCATTGCAGGAGGGCTCGCGGCGCTGAATTTCGAGGTCGTGACGGCCGAGGTCGTGAGTGCTTCCCGATCGGGGGCGTACTTGCTGTTCACATTTGTCGGCGGCACGACATACTTTTTCGGGCCGATCATCGGTGCCGTACTGATGGTGTTGGCAGTTGTGCTATTTAGCGGACTAACCAAGGCATGGCTGCTTTATCTTGGTTTGATTTTCATGCTTATGGTGTTATTTGCCCCCGGAGGCATTGCTAGCCTCATCATGATGAACGCACGAGTGGCTTCATCTGGCCGGTTGCGCGAACTGCTGCCTCGTTATTTGGCGCTGGCCTTCGCCACCTGTGCGCTCCTGGGGGGCACATCGGTGCTGATCGAGATGATCTATCACACACAGCTGGACGGCATGGGCGAGGAGCTTCGCTTTCTCCAGATGAGTTGGGACACCCGTAATCCGTGGCATTGGTTCGCGGGGCTGGCTACGGCGTGCGTGGGTGCAGCCCTCTTCGAATGGGCTCGGCGCAGTGCGGCGCGCCAGTGGGCCAGTATCCAGGAGGCCATGGAGCGAGGCACGACCACACCTGGGGCTCGGGAATGAGCTTCGCGCTTGAGCTCAAAGATCTGAGAAAAAATTTTGGCAAGACCGAGATACTGCGGGGCGTTCAGTTGGGCGCGAGACCAGGCGAGAGGGTGGCCGTCATCGGCCCCAACGGCGCAGGAAAATCCACGCTGTTCAACATCATCAGCGGGCGTTTCGCTCCGAGCAGCGGGCAAGTGCTGTTGAACGGTGAGCGAGTGGATGGGAAGAAGCCTTTCGAGATCAACAGGCTTGGCCTTTCGCGCAGCTTTCAGATCACCAACATCTTTCCCCAGTTGAGCGTTTTCGACAACTTGCGCTGCGCAGTCTTGTGGAGCCTCGGATATCGCTACTCCTTCCTGCGATTCCTATCCAGCTTGAAAGATGCGAACGAGCGTGCCGAAGAGCTCATGCGCATGATTCATTTGGAGGGCAAGCGTGACACGCTAGGCACCAATCTCGGCTACGCAGAAGGCCGCGCACTGGAGGTTGGCATCACGATTGCCGGAGGCGCAAACGTGATCCTGCTGGATGAGCCTACCGCTGGTATGAATCGCAGTGAAACCGCGCTGTTCGTTGACCTGATTCGGGAAGTGACCCAGGGAAAGACCTTGCTTCTGGTGGAGCACGACATGGGGGTGGTTTTTGAGATTGCCGACAGAATCGCCGTTCTGGTCGAGGGGCAGATACTCGCCTTCGATACGCCTGAAGCTGTGCGTCGCAACGCGGCAGTGCAGAGTGCCTACCTTGGCTCGAACGAGGGGGTGTGAGCGTGCTGCGGGTGTCTGATCTTCACGGATATTACGGTAAGAGCCATGTGCTGCACGGGGTGCATCTGCAGATTGGGCAGGGGGAGATCGTTGCCCTATTGGGGCGCAATGGCTCCGGTCGGTCAACCACTGCCAAAGCGATCATGGGGATGGTCCATGCCGAAGGCTCCATCCGGTGGCAGGGGCGCGAAATTCTGGGCATGAAACCATTCCAGATCGCCCACCTCGGCGTGGGCTATGTTCCGGAAAGCAGAGATGTTTTCGCGCACCTGACGGTCCACGAAAACTTGTTGCTCGGCCAGAAGGGCTCGCGCAGGGGAGGGCGCTGGACCTTTGACGATATGTACCGCATGTTTCCTCCCCTCGAGGTCCGGCGGCATACCCGGGCGGGCGTGCTTTCTGGGGGTGAACAGCAGATGCTGACCCTCTGCCGTACGCTGATGGGCGACCCCGAGTTGATCATCATTGACGAGCCCACCGAGGGATTGGCGCCCATGTTCGTTCAGCTGGTGGGCGAATACCTGAACCAACTGAAGGCGCGCGGTGTCTCAGTGTTGCTCATTGAGCAGAAACTGGCCATTGCCATGAGCATCTCTGACCGCGTCCTGGTCATGGGGCACGGCGCGATCGTGTTTGAAGGCACGCCCAGTGAGTTGCGTGGCGATGCCGGCGTGCGCAAGGAGTGGCTGGAGGTCTGATTCTTGGTGCTTTCTGAGTCAGTGCTTATGTGGCAGCTGCCAGAAGATCGCACAGCGATCGGGCCACAACCTTCGTGGCACGGCGCAGATCTTCCAGATCCAGTCTTTCATCGGCACGCTTGGCGTGGCTTTCCAGCACGGTGCGCGGACCCGCGCCGTAGATGACCCCCGGAATGCCGCGTTCTACATAGAGGCGTACATCGGTGTAGAGCGGCGTGCCCACCGCCGGAGGTTTCTCGCCAAGAATGGCTTCACCGTGTCTTTGCAGCGCTTCGACCATTGTCGCGTTGCCGGGCAGGGGCGTCATGGCGTTTGCAAGAAGCAAACGCTTGATCTCCACAGATATGCCTTCATCTGCCCGGCCTATGTTAAAGCCCTTGGCAGCTTCTGCGATCACGCTGCGGATGTGCGCTTCCACCTCTGCCGGGTTTTCCTCGGGGATCATGCGGCGATCGAGTTTGAAGACGATCTTCCCAGGGACCACGTTAGTGTTGGTGCCGCCTTCGATGCGGCCTATATTGAGGTAGGGGTGGGTGATGCCTGGAACGCGAGAGGTGATCTGGCCGTAGCGCTGGTTCTCCGCGAAAAGTGCGTTCATGATCGCCACTGCCCCTTGCAGTGCATCGATCCCCGTTGACGGGACTGCCGCATGGGCCATTTTTCCCTGTACGGTCACTTCCATTTGCAGGCAGCCGTTGTGTGCAGTGACGACTTCATAGCTGAAGCCGGCGGCCATCATGAGGTCTGGCTTGGTCAGGCCTTGCGAGAGCAGCCAACCTGGCCCGTATTCGCCGCCAAACTCTTCATCGTAGGTAAAGTGCAGTTCAATCGCCCCGCGCTGGGGGCGTGCGACGGCTTCTATTGCCCGAACGGCGAAGGTGAAAGTGCCAAAGTCGCACTTGCTGACGGCGGCGGCGCGGCCATAAAGTTTGCCCTCGGATATCTCGGCACCGTAGGGTTCGTGTGTCCAGCCTTCGCCAGGCGGCACCACATCTCCATGCGCGTTCAGGGCGATCGTGGGGCCTGACTTTCCATACGCACGTCGCACGATCAGGTTGGTGATGGACTGCATACCGTATTCACGCAGAAGCTCCTCGGGAACCGGGTGCTTTTCCGCGTCGAACCCGAAAGCTTGCAGCAGTTCGGCCGTTTTCTCGGCGTGCGGGGCGTTGTCTCCGGGGGGCGTATCCGTGGGCACCCGCACCAGTGCCTGCACAAAGCGCACTTGTTCATCGAAATGCTGGTCGATCCAGGTGTCGATTTGGTCGTAGAGGGAAGGCATGTCTTGTCCGGATTGCTCTTAAGAGAGGTCAATGTGCTGCAGCAGGTGCTGCATGGCGCGCACCGCCAGTTCTATGTCGTCTGCGTGGGTGGATTCAAGCGGGTTGTGGCTGATGCCGGCGTTTTCCCCGCGCACGAACAGCATGGCCTGGGGCATGATCTCGTGTAACTTCATCGCGTCGTGGCCGGCACCGCTGTTCATGCGAAACACCGGTAGCCCAAGTGAATTTACCGCAGCCTCCCAGCGCGCCTGCCATGCAGGGTCGCTGGGAGCGGCACTGGCTCGCAAGGTTTCCTTGAGCGAGCAGGAGACGCCTCTTCTCACGGCAATATCTTCCAGTTTGGCCAGAACGTCGGCGGCCAGTGCGTCGCGCTTGGCATCGAGAGGGGCACGCAGATCCAGGGTGAACGTGCATCGCCCAGGCACCACGTTGATGGAGCCGTCTGGAACCTGGAGCATTCCCATGGTGGCGACTGAATCACCGTCCTGGGCGGCGCGTTCCTCAAGGTAAAGGGCTAGTTCCGCAGCCGCGCAGGCTGCATCTCGCCGCCGATCCATAGGCGTGGTGCCGGCATGGCTGGCCTGGCCCACAAATTCCCCCACGTAGCGGAGACTGCCGTTAATGGACGTTACCACCCCGAGCGGCAGATTCAGTTCGTTGAGCACCGGCCCTTGCTCAATGTGCACCTCGACAAACCCGAGATAGCCCGACGGATCGCGCTTGAGTGCATGGATGTCGTCAATGGCCAAACCAGCGCTTTGCATGGCCTTTCGCAAGGTCACACCTTCTGCGTCTGTCTGATCTAGCCATTCCTGGCGAAAGTCGCCGATCAAAGCGCCAGAGCCCAGGAAAGTGGCTCGGAAACGTTGTCCCTCTTCTTCGGAGAAGGCCACTACCTCGAGATTGAAGGGCAGGCGTGCACCTGTGCGACGCAACTCCTGGACGCAGGCTATAGGCACGAAAATACCCAGGCGTCCGTCATACTTCCCGCCGTTGCGCACGGTGTCGTAATGGCTGCCGGTCATGAGCGTCTTCGGGTCTTGCACGTTTGGTGCGGCCTTGTAGATACCGACCACGTTGCCTACCGCGTCGTGGGTGACTTCGTCGAAACCAGCGTTGCGCATGCGCTCCGCGATCATTTCGGCGCAGGCGCGATGCGCATCTGTCAGGTAGGTCACCGTGAGTTGGCCCTGCTCGGAAAAGCCGGGGTCGCTGTACTGTGCGAGCTCCTCATGCCAGTCCCAGACTTCGTTGCCTAAAGTTGGCTCGGCCTTGAACTTGTCCGCCAAACGTATTTCGGCAATTCGGTGAATATTGCGCACGGCCTCGGCCATTTCGAAGTCCGGGTGATTGCTCAGCCGCCGCGCGAATGTATCGATAATTTGCGACTTCGTGAGGCCCGTGCCGCGCGGGCCACGAACCGCCAGTATGAATGGGAAACCAAACTTGGCGTTGTAGTCGGCGTTTAGCTGCTGGATGCGAGCGAACTCTTCGGGCGAGCGTTCGGTCAAGCCTGCCTTGGTTTGCTCATTGGAGGATTCGGCTGTCAGAGACTTGCTGACCATGGCTTTGCCCGCGAGTTCCGGGTGGGCGCGAATCAGCGCCAGTTGGGCATCTTTCCCGCCGTCTTGCAGCACCTGCGCCAGGATGTGTTTGAGGTGCGCGAGTGATTTGAAGGGGCGCTGCTCCAGTGCCTTGGCCGCTATCCAGGGTGAATGTTCGTAGAGGCCGTCGAGCATTTGCGCGGCTTCGCCAGGGGAGGCGGCGTTGAGAAACTCCAAGGTGTATGCCATGGTCTTCAATCCTGGAAGGGGTGCACTGCTTGCCAGTGCCGGGCAATGTCGATGCGCCGACATACCCAGACATCCTCATGTCGGGAAATATGATCCAGGAAACGCTGCAGCGCGGTAATGCGGCCCGGCCTCCCGAGCAGGCGGCAGTGCATGCCTATGCTCATCATCTTGGGTCGATCCAGGCCCTTCGGGTCTCCCTCGGCATAAAGGGCATCAAAGGTGTCCTTCATGTACTGAAAGAAGGGGTCGGCATGGCTGTACCCCTGAGGCAGGGCGAAACGCATGTCGTTGCAATCGAGGGTGTAGGGCACCACGAGGTGTGGCACCACCTCGCCATCGGTGCGGCGCACCTTCATCCAGAAAGGGAGGTCGTCGCCATAGTAGTCGCTGTCGTAGGTCAGGCGTCCATCATCGGCCACCAGGCGGCGCGTATTGGGGCTGTCGCGCCCCGTGTACCAGCCCAGAGGGCGCTCGCCAGTGAGTTGCTCAATCATGGCCAGCGCTTCGGCCATATGGGCGCGCTCGGTGCTTTCATCAACCCCCTGGTAGTGGATCCACTTCAGGCCATGGCAGGCAATCTCGTCTCCACGCTGCAGGAATGTCTCTACTATTTTGGGATGCCGGGCCAGTGCGGTGGCCACACCGAAGATGGTAAGAGGCAGCCCCCGCGCATCAAACTCGCGCAGAATACGCCAGACGCCCGCCCGTGAACCGTACTCGTAAATGCCTTCCATCGAAAGGTGACGATCTGGATACGCAGCCGGGTTGAACATTTCGCTGAGAAACTGCTCGCTTGCCGGGTCTCCGTGCAGCACGCTGTTCTCACCGCCTTCTTCATAGTTGAGCACGAATTGCACGGCAATGCGGGCATTTCCGGGCCACCTTGCGTGCGGAATATCCTGGCCGTAACCGGCCAGGTCGCGTGGGTAGTGGGCAGTGCTGTCGTAGATGGGGTTGCGCATGGAGAGTTCTCAAAGCCGCGAATTTGACCAAGAACGTGTTCAAACCGCAGCTAGGCTGCTATGTGAAGGAATGTGTATACACTTTCCTTCGGTAAATTTTAATGGAGCCGGCGCTTTCAACACGGCGCCGAGAATGCAATGGGCCTCAGTACGCACGTTTTGGACACCACGCACGGCCGGCCCGCAGCCGGCATGCAGGTGGCGCTTTATGAAACACATGGGGAAGTGTCCACACTCGTCAAACGTTGGCTGCTGAACCTGGATGGTCGCCATCCCGACGGACCGGTGCTCGACAATGCCAATTTGCGAGCGGGCACTTATCGTCTCAGTTTCGATGTCGCGAATTATTTTCGTGCAATGGGCGTCACGCTACCGGAGCCGCCGTTTCTAGATCAGGTGCATCTCGATTTCGGCGTGGCCGATCCTGCCGCGCATTACCACGTTCCCTTGCTCGTCAGTCCCTGGAGCTATTCAACATATCGTGGCTCTTGAAATTTTTTTGAGTCGGCTGGCTCAACAGCCGGCGGTGTTGGTCACTGTGTGTGAAGTGCATGGTTCTGCGCCGCGTGAGGTCGGCGCGTGGATGGCTGTTTTTGCGGAAGAGGTCGTTGGAAGTATTGGCGGCGGCCAACTGGAGTGGCAGGCCAGTGCGCATGCACGGGAGATCCTTTCCGAGGCGTCGGAGTCCGCTCCGCATGAGCGACGCTACCCATTGGGTCCCAGTCTCGGCCAATGCTGCGGCGGCGTCGTGCATCTACGTTTCGAGCAGGTGGGTGCGAATGACATGCCCATGCTGGTCGAAAGGCTGGCCGAGACAGGCGCCCCGATTGCCTTGTTTGGTGGTGGCCACGTTGGCAAGGCACTGATCAAATTGTTCGCCGATCTGCCCGTGGAGGTCAGCTGGATCGACAGCCGAGATGAGATTTTTCCGCTTCAGGTGCCTGGTAATGTTCGCTGCGAGCACTCCGATCCGGTGCAGGCTGCGGTGGCTGGACTGAAGCCGGGCAGCAGCATCCTCATCATGAGTTTCAGCCATGCCGAAGATCTCGATATTTTGGCGGCCTGCCTGATGCGGCAACGTGCGTTCTGTGATCTGGGCTACATAGGTCTTATAGGAAGCCAGACCAAATGGGCTGTATTTCAGCGCCGCCTCATGGAGCGCGGTTTCGGGGCTGATGAACTGGCCGCAGTGACATGCCCCATCGGCTTGCCTGGAATTACTGGCAAAGCGCCTCCAGTCGTGGCGCTTGCGGTGGCTGCGCAATTAATGCAAGTGCTGAGGCCGGGCGCCCGATCTGAGCTCGACGCAAATACGCCGTGAACAGACCTGAGTCCGCCACGGCGTTGAAACTGATCAGCAGCCTTTGAAACGCTGCTTTTGGAGCAGCAGTTTCAATGGTTTGATCTTGGCCTTGATCAGCCTTATCAGCCTTGATGAGGGCGCTTACCGGGGTTTTTCTTGCTGCGGGTGTGTGAGCCGCGCTCCAGGCTCTTGCGCTGGCCGACGGACTGCTTGGCGACGAAAGCGCCGGGCAGCGGAGGAGTAGCCTTGCGGTCTGCTTCGGTGACAATTTTATTGCCCATGATTTGTTTCCTTTGAGTTGGGGGGTGGATCAAAACCCTCTATTGTCGCTGATTGCTGGCGTAGAACAGCATGTAGTGCCAATAAAGTGAAGATCAATGGCACCAAAGTGTTGTCTCCATCGTGATGAATACACCTTCTTTTGTATACACTTTGTACCGGATCGCAGCGGTGCCCAGCGAACCGGTGCTATTGCAATAGCAAGAGGCCGGCTCCCGATGCGCGATCTCTCTCAAAGCTTGCAGCGCCCGCGGTGGCAGGCTCACATCGGAAAACCATGGAAGCTTATCTACTTGATTGGGCCAACTTGCTGGTGCGTTGGCTGCACGTGATCGTGGCGGTCGCCTGGATAGGTTCGTCGTTTTACTTTGTCTTTCTTGACAACAATCTGCTGGCGCCCACCGCCCCCGACTTGAAGAAAAAGGGAGTGAACGGCGCCATGTGGGCCGTCCATGGCGGTGGGTTTTACAACCCACAGAAGTACATGGTCGCGCCGCAAGGCGGCATCATTGACAGCAAGTTGCACTGGTTTTACTGGGAAAGCTACAGCACGTGGCTGTCCGGCTTTGGGCTATTTGTGGCGCTGTATCTCTGGAACGCCAATGTCTACCTGATCGACCGGCAGATCATGGACTGGTCGCCCGTGGCCGCTGGCACGGCAGCGCTGGGGTTCCTGGCGGTGTTTTGGCTCATCTATGACACCATTTGTCGTGCTTTTGGTTTCCGACCGAATGGTGAGCGCATCGTGGGGGGGCTGGTTCTGGTGGTGGTGTGTCTTGCGTCCTGGCTGGCCTGCCAGTTGTTTGCCGGACGCGCCGCATTCCTCATTGTGGGTGCCATGCTGGCGACGGCCATGAGCGCCAATGTGTTCTTCTGGATCATTCCGGGGCAACGCAAGGTGGTTGCGGCCATGACCAGCGGCCAGCCTTACGATGCTGGCGCACTGGCCATTCACGGCCAGCGTGGCAAGCAACGCAGCGTGCACAACACCTATTTCACGCTGCCGGTTCTCTTTGCGATGCTGAGCAACCATTACAGCTTCGTCTACAGCCACCCCCAGCGTTGGCTGGTGCTGGTGCTGATGATGCTGGCGGGTGCCTTGATTCGTCAGTTTTTCGTGCAACGCCACGGTTGGCACCATGGCCGGGCTGCTCACCCGTGGCCGTACGCCGCGATAGGGGTTGCCCTGCTCGTGGGCCTCATTGTCTGGATGCGGCCGGCGCCCTTGCCACCTGCGGCCGCATTACCTGAGACTGTCAGCTATGCCACCATTCGCCCCATACTGGAGCAGCGCTGCTACCAGTGCCATGGTGCCGAGGTGCAAATGAAGAACCTCCGCCTCGATACTCAGCCATTGGCCGAAACTCACGCCCAGCAGATTTACCAGCAGGCGGTTGTGAGCCACCTGATGCCTCTTGGCAACGCTACACAGATGACCGACGCTGAAAGGTCGCTGTTAGGGCGCTGGTTTGAAGGGCTGGGCAGTCGCTAAGCTAAGGATGCCCTGCTTAACTCCGGAGTTCTGGTCTGGCGAATCGGCAATTCTCAAGCACGGGGAGCACCTTGCGAGCGTGAGCTATGCGGTCGGGGTCGATGTCTGCAAATAGAAGGGCAGGGGCCTCGGCAGCGCGAGCTATGGGCACCCCCAGGGGGTCGACCACCATGCTCTGTCCAATATTCCGCACCCCGCATTCACCTGTGGCGACCATGTAGCAGGTATTTTCCAGCGCACGCGCCGTAACCAGCACCTCCCAGTGCGACTCCTTGAGCGGGCCCCTTACCCAAGCCGCCGGGAGCACCAGGAGATCGGCGCCGTCCACTGCCAAGCATCTCGCCAACTCGGGAAAACGCAGGTCGTAGCAAGTCATGAGGCCAACCTTCAGGCCGGCCACCTCCAGAAGCGGCGGAACTTCCTCGCCGGCCACAACGTTCGTGGACTCCTTCATGGAGAATGCATCGTATAGATGCAGCTTGCGGTATTGAGCCAGAATTTTGCCGTCTCGCACCGCTACCAGTACGTTCCATACCCTCTGATTTGGAGCTGGCAGATGTATGCACCCAATGACGGTTAGATCGGAGCCAAGTGTGGCCTCCAGTAACTGCGTCATAAACGGGCCATCAATCGGCTGGGCAGACCGAAGCACGATGTCAGGGTCGGTAATGTCTCGCGCAAGAATCCCCTCGGGCAGCACGAGCAATTTTGCACCGGCGCTCACAGATCTGGCGATCAGGTTGAGGCAAGTGTTGGCGTTGGTTTGCCATTCGGGCTGGACAGCGAACTGCCCAAGTGCGACTTTGACCATGTACTCGAATCTTCAGGTTAGGGCAGTGAACGTGTTTGCGTCTTTGCATAGGACAGCGCCAGACGTTTCTCGGGGGCTGGAAGAGCAGCGGGCACTGCCAGTACAACCTTGACGCAATCGCGTATGTGCTGCTCTCCCAAATATCGCAAGGCTGCATAACCCAGCGCCCCAGAGATCAACTGGCCTGCGAACGGCACGTACTTGCTTGCTTGGGCAGTGGTAAGGCGCAGACCCACCGCACGCGCGAAGCGCAGTACCAGATCACGCGTCATGACTCTGCCAATGATGACCGAGCCTGCCATGGCAACCGCTTTCTGCACGCGTTCTTTTTCTTTTGCGTCGAGCTTGTCGATTTGGCTTGGCGTGAGCCCGAATTCAGCGTTGATTTTGGGCAGCAGTCGCGCCAGCATGGCGGCGTCTACCGCCCAGTCGAGTCCGGGCAACGGAACCGCCCCGGCGACCCCCGCGAAAATGGCTCGTTTCTTGAGCATCTGGCGGCTGCGCTCGACGGCCTGTTCAAGCAGAGAATTGCCACCGGCGAGTTCCAGCGCGTCAGGTTCGGATTTCAACTTTCGAATGGGCAACACTTTCATGGCATCGCGCTATGAACAGGCTCTTGAAACTTGCTCACGATCCAAAGCGACTTGCCGGTCAGCTGCGCTTGGTGACTAGGCCGTAAACGAACAGCACTATGAGAGCACCGATGATGGATGCAAACCAGCCGACGGGCGATCCTGCGGGGTACAGGCCCAGCAAAGAGCCGCCATAGCTGGCCACCAAGGCACCGACAACGCCCAAGACAGTGGTCAAGATGATGCCCATGGCTTGATTGCCGGGCATGATCGCCCGTGCGATCAGTCCAACAATGAAGCCGACGATGATGGTGACGATAATTCCCATAGCATTCTCCTCTTGCGTAGTGAGTAAAGACACTGTGACGAGACCACTGTAACCGTAGGTCGCTATGTTTGTGTGTCAGACAAAAGCGATATTGCAGCCACCTGATCCTTAAGGATGCCCTGCATAACTCCCTGCGGTCTGTGGCAGCACGGTCTCGGGCGATCCGCTGCGTTGCTTTTCTTGCCAATAGCTGGGCTATTGGCAAGAAAAGACGCCTTGCGCCTCATCCCGATCCGCACTACCACCGACTCGCGAGGGTTATGCAGGGCATCCTTAATGCCACCGAGATGCGTGGGTTATGCAGGGTTCAAAATATTATTCCTCTGCCTCAATCTGTTCGATGGCCTCACTCGCATGAAGCCAGACCTCTTCGGCGGTCGCGAGTTCTTCATCAATGGCTTTCAGTCGTCTGCCGGCTTCCGCCAACTCTGACGGCGGCAGGGGGGCGGTCAAGCGCTCCTGCACTTCGTCTTTTTCCTTCTGCAGACTTGCCATGCGCTCCTCTGCATCGGTTTGGGCCTTCTTATGGGGACGCAACCGGGCTGTCAGCGCTTGTCGGCGTTGGGCTGCCTGCTTGCGACGCTCGGCACCGCCCGCTGATGTCGCAGATGCTTCAGCGCTTTTCTCCGCAGAGGTTGGCGTGGTGCCGCTCGCAGGGGGCAAGTCCGGGTCTGGCTCGGCCGCCAGCGCGCGAGCCTCTTCACGCAGGCGTTTGGCTTCATCGAGAAGATAGCGTTGATAGTCGTCCAGATCTCCGTCAAATGGGGCCACTTCACCACGCGCCACAAGCCAGAATTCGTCGCACACGCTGCGCAGCAATGCCCGGTCATGGCTGACCAGCATCACGGTGCCTTCAAACTCGTTCAAGGCCATGGCCAGAGCTTCGCGCGTAGCAAGATCCAGGTGGTTGGTAGGCTCGTCCAGTAGCAGAAGGTTGGGGCGCTGCCAGACGATCATGGCCAACACCAGACGCGCCTTCTCTCCGCCACTGAACTGGCCCACCGGCTGTAGCACCATCTCTCCGGGAAAGCTGAAAGTGCCCAGAAAGTTGCGTAGCTGCTGCTCTCGGGCAGACTCGGAGTTTGCCTGCCCGGTCTCTCGCGCCAGGCGCACCATATGTTCCAGCGGAGTATCTTTTGGCCGCAGCACATCCAGCTCTTGCTGCGCAAAGTAGCCGATGGACAGTCCCTTGCCTTCGGTCAGTGTGCCTGCCAGCAATGGCATGGTGCGGGCAATGGTTTTGACCAACGTGGACTTGCCTTGGCCGTTGGCACCCAAAATGCCAATTCGCTGCCCCGCCAACACGGTGCGCGTGACGCTCTTGAGGATGATTCGATCGCCAGGCTGCAGCTCGGGTGGTAGCTCACCTCTTGCGGCCAATTCGGCGCGCAACGCTTCAGTGGTAGCGTATTCTGGCAACCCTGCCGGATCGGCTTCGGCGGGTTCGGTGGTAGCCGTGGTTGCCGAGGTGCCGTCAACGCGGTAACCGAAGGCTGCTCCGCGCATGGCCAGCATGGGGTTCGGGAGGTTCGCCGGCTCCTTGAATTCGAACTGAAACTCCGCATCGGCCAATACGGGAGCGATTTTCTCCATGCGCTCCAGAGCTTTCACGCGGCTCTGTGCTTGCTTAGCTTTGGTGGCTTTGGCTTTGAAGCGGTCGATGAATTTCTGCAGGTGTGCAATTTTTTCCTGCTGCTTGGAGAAAGCCGCCTGCTGCAAGGTCAGCTGCTGCGCACGCAGTTCTTCAAAAGCGCTGTAGTTTCCGCCGTACCGTGTGAGTCGGGCATGCTCAATATGCAGCGTCACGCTGGTGACGGCATCAAGAAATTCACGGTCGTGGCTGATCACGATCATTGTGCCGGGGTAGCGGGCGAGCCAGGATTCAAGCCACACCAGCGCGTCAAGATCCAAGTGGTTGGTGGGTTCGTCCAGCAAGAGCAATTCGCTCGGGGCCATCAGCGCGCGTGCCAATTGAAGCCGCATGCGCCAGCCACCCGAGAAACTGTTGACGGGCCGGTCCAGCTCGCTGACTTTGAAGCCCAGGCCCAGGATCAATGCTTGCGCACGCGCGGTGGCGTCATGGGCGCCGGCATCGTGCAGATCGCTGTGCGCTTGGGCTATGGCCATGCCACTGTCGGCATCCAGGGGGTTCTCTGACGCCAGTTTCTCTGCGGATGCCAATTGGTCGCGCAGAGCCACCAAGCGCGTGTCGCCCGAAATCACGAAGTCTGTGGCGGTTTCGGTGGTTTCAGGCATGTTCTGCGCCACCTGCGCCAGCCGCCAGCTTGCAGGCATGGAAAAATCCCCGCCATCTTCGTGCAAGCTGCCATTCAGTAGTGCGAACAGAGTGGATTTTCCGGCGCCATTTCGGCCTACCAGCGCCACTTTTTCACCTGGGTGGATAGTGGCGCTGGCGCCGTCAAGCAGCACCTTGGCGCCACGGCGGAGGGTCAAATTCTGGAGACTGATCATTCGGGGAAAAATTGGGCGAGACTCATGGCGCCACGCGTGGCACGAACATGTCTTCGGTAAGTAGTAGCACTTGATCGCTGCCGGCGCTTGTGTCTAGCCATACAGGAGAAAGGTGCGGGAAGGCCGCTTCGAAATGTTCACGTTCATGGCCGATTTCAAGCACCAGCACACCCGAACTATTGAGAAAAGACGAAGCGGCCGCTATCAGATTGCGAATGAAGTCCATGCCGTCGCTACCGCCTGCCAACGCCAGAGAAGGCTCGGCCCGAAACTCGGCGGGCAGCGCTTCCATGCTGCCTTGGTTAACGTAGGGTGGGTTGCAAACTATCAGATCGTAAGGCCCCTGACATTGGGCGAGACCATCGCTTTCAATGAGGCGTATGCGTTCTCCAAGCTGGTGCTTGTCGACGTTGATCCGGGCCACGGCAAGGGCGCCTGGGCTGATGTCGGCGGCATCCACCAGGACATCCGGCCAAGCCATGGCTGCCAGCACTGCCAGGCTGCCATTTCCGGTGCATAGGTCGAGCACGCGGCGAGTGCCACTGCTTAACCAAGGGTCGATGCTGCCATCGGCAAGAGCTTCTGCGATCAGGCTGCGAGGCACGATGGTGCGTTCATCAACGTAGAAGGGCACCCCTTGCAGCCAAGCCTCGTGAGTAAGATACGCTAAAGGCTGGCGGGTATCTATGCGTTGGCGCAGAAGCTCGGCCACATTCCGCTGCTGGTCCGGGGTTACGGGCTGGTTTGCCAATAGCGCGTCGTGCAAATCCGTGTCCAGGGGCAAGCTCAAGGCGTGCAATACCAGCCAGGCAGCCTCATCATGGGCATTGGTGGTGCCGTGGCCAAAGTGCACCCCGGCTTGGGTCAATTGGCGTTCTGCGTCAAGAATCAGTTCGAAAAGTGTCATGGTTTAGCGCAAGAACCCTTCCGCGCCGGGAGAGGGGCACGGGTAAGCGCGGGGCAAATACGAAAAGAGAAGGTTATTGAAAAGCAGTGGCTCTCAGGTAAGGTTTTCAAGCACCCGCCGATAAATGTTCTTGAGCGGCTCAATGTCGGAGAGCTGGATGTGCTCGTCAATCTTGTGAATGCTAGCGTTGGGAGGCCCCAGTTCGATAACTTCTGGGCACAGGGTGGCAATGAAGCGCCCATCGCTGGTGCCGCCCGTGGTGGATAACTCGGTTTCCAATCCGGTTTCCTCCCGGATCGCTTCCTGCACCGCCTTGACCAGTGGGCCAGGTTGCGTGAGAAAAGGCCGTCCGCCCAGCGTCCAGGCTAAATCGTATTCAAGATGATGCTTCTTCAGGACGGCTTCGAGCCGGGTTTGAAGCGATTCCGGCGTAGATTCCGTGCAAAACCGGAAATTGAAGTCCACGACCGCGGAGCCCGGAATGATGTTGCTTGCGCCCGTACCTGCGTGAATGTTGCTAACTTGCCAGCTGGTGGGTGGAAAAACTCGTTGCCGCGATCCCATTCAATGCTGACAAGCTCGGCCAATGCGGGCGCAAGTTGATGAACGGGGTTGCGCGCCAGGTGAGGGTATGCGATGTGCCCCTGAATACCCTTGACCGTGAGTTTGCCGCTCATCGTGCCGCGGCGGCCATTCTTGATCATGTCGCCGGTTTGCGTCACCGACGTGGGTTCGCCCACGATGCACCAGTCGAAACTTTCGCCGCGCGTGCGGAGCTTTTCAATGACTATGGTGGTACCGTCGAGCGCGGGCCCCTCTTCATCGCTGGTGAGAAGAAGGCCTATTGCCAACGGCGCGTCAGGCCGCTCCGCGATGAATTCTTCCACAGCAACCACGAACGCGGCGATCGACGTTTTCATGTCGCTTGTGCCGCGCCCGTAGAGCTTGCCGTCGCGCTCGGTAGGCACGAAAGGGTCACTCGACCATTCGGTCAAGGGACCGGTCGGAACAACGTCGGTGTGCCCCGCGAACACGATGGTTTTAACGGGCGAGCGATCTTGGCCGGCACGTGCCGGAACGCGTTTGGACCACAAATTACGTACGCGAAAATGATCTGGTCCACTGTCTATCACTTCATTGACGAAGCCTAGTGGGGCCAAGCGTTCGCTCAGCAGATCGATGCAACCGGCGTCTTGAGGAGTGACCGAAGGACGGGCAATGAGCGTCTCGGTAAGGGTGCGCGTGGGAGAGTAGGTCATGAATGTTCGCAGTGTGAACCGGAAAGCGGAAATTGGACGCTCCGCATCATGTCGTCATGGGAAGCGCCGGCAAAACGTGAGGATGCGGCATAGGCCCAAAAAAAGAGTGTCAGAGCAATACGGCTCTGTGACCTCTGGTTTCCTTGTGGGAGCGGCTTTAGCCGCGAAAGATCTATCGCGGCCAAAGATCGCGAACATATCATTAGCCTAGACCAGAGTCGGAAAGGCTTCCCGCCTTGGATGGTTGAAAGCCCTGGTTGGCGCCGGCGTTGAAGGGAAATACGTCCAGCGTGATGTCGCTGAACGAGGGTTCATCGCTCGGTAGCTCCGCTTCCGATGGGGCTCCGGCAGCGCGGCTGACGCTGTTTTGCAGACGCCACATCAGGTTGGTGGGCGAATCGGCGTTAATAAGAGCTTCCTTGCGATCCACGCGACCCTCGTTGATCAGGCGCGCCAAGTCTTCCTCAAACGTTTGGGATCCTTCAGCCATTGAGTTGATCATCGCCTCGCGCACGCCTGAGAAATCGCCCTTCTCAATCATGTCGGACACCAGGGTGGTGTTGAGCAGCACCTCTACCGCAGGCGTGCGACCACCATCGATTGTGCGCAAAAGCCTTTGGGAGACTATGGATTTGAGTGCCGTTGCCAAATCTCCCAGCAAAGAAGGACGCACCTCGACGGGGTAGAAGTTGAGAACCCGGTTGAGTGCCTGGTAGCTATTGCTGGCGTGCAGTGTGGCAAGGCACAGGTGCCCCGACTGCGCGTAGGCCACGGCTGCAGCCATGGTCTCGCGGTCTCGGATCTCGCCGATCATGATCACATCAGGCGCTTGCCGAAGGGCGTTCCTCAGGGCGACGCCAAGAGAGGCCGTGTCGCTGCCTACCTCGCGCTGGTTAATGAGCGACTTGTGATTGGTGAACACGTATTCCATCGGATCTTCGATGGTGAGAATGTGGCCTGCCGCGTTCTTGTTGCGATGATCCAGCATGGAGGCCAGTGTGGTCGACTTGCCTGCTCCGGTCGCGCCCACCATCAGGATGAGGCCGCGCTTTTGCATGACCAGTTCGCTCAAAATCCGGGGCAGGTTGAGCGATTCCAGCGGCGGGATCTCGGGACTGATATAGCGCAAGACCGCAGCATACGAACCCCTCTGCCGCATGGCCGAGAGGCGGAAGTTTCCCACGCCCGGCATGGGAATGGCCATATTCAGCTCACCCGAATCCTTCAGTTCCTCGATCCGGTCGGGGTCCACCACGTCCATCAACAGGTTCAGAACAGCCTCGGGAGGCAGTATGCTGTTGTTAATGGGCAGGTGCACCCCGTTGATCTTGATCGTCGCCGGCGCGTACGCTGAAAGATAGACGTCTGAGGCCTTTTTCTCTGCCATCAGACGAAGAATGCGCTCCATCATGGAGGAGGGTGACTGTGTCTGCATGATGGGCATCCTTTGAATGAAAGCGCGTAGGGTGACGCGACCTTAGTCGCGCAGCAGGTCGTTCAGGCTGGTCTTGGAACGCGTCTGCGCGTCTACGGTCTTGACGATGACTGCTGCGTAGGTCGTGTAGGAGACGCCGGCAGCCGTTTGTTTGGGCAGGCCGCCACTGATGACCACGCTTCCGGAAGGAACACGGCCATAGCTGATCTGACCGGTTTCGCGGTTGAAGATGGGGGTGCTTTGGCCAATGTACACACCCATGCCCAGCACCGAGTTTTCTTCAACGATCACGCCTTCAACCACTTCGGAACGGGCGCCGATGAAGCAGTTATCTTCAATGATGGTGGGGTTGGCCTGCAGCGGCTCAAGCACTCCCCCCAGGCCCACGCCGCCGGATAGGTGCACATTTTTGCCCACTTGCGCGCAGGACCCCACAGTGGCCCAAGTGTCGACCATGGTGCCTTCGCCCACATACGCGCCAATGTTGACGTAGCTGGGCATCAAGATGGCGCCAGGTGCAATATAGCTTCCTCGCCGAGCAACGGCGGGTGGCACGACGCGAACGCCGGCGGATTTCATGGCATCGGCATCAAGGTGGGAAAACTTGGTCTTGACCTTGTCGTAGAAGCCAAGTTCGCCGGCCTTCATGATCTCGTTGTCGTAGAGACGGAACGAAAGCAGTACTGCCTTTTTAACCCACTGGTGCACTGTCCACTGACCAACCCCTTCGCGAGTGGCCACGCGCAGGCGTCCGCTGTTAAGGTCTGCAATGACATGCTCCACCGCATCAGCTACCTCTTTCGGGCAAGCACTTATCGACAAGTTGGCGCGGTTTTCCCAGGCGTCGTCGATGATTTTCTGAAGCTGATCGCTCATGTTTTTCTCAAGTATTTGAAGTAATGAATTTGACGATACGTTCAGCGGCCTCTACGCACTCGGCCGTCTCGGCCACCAGCGCCATGCGAACCCGCCCGCGCCCTGGGTTGACGCCATCTGCTTCGCGAGCCAGATAGCTTCCAGGCAATACGGTGACATTGTATTGAGCCAGCAGTTCGCTGGCGAACAACGTGTCATCCGACCAACGGGTCGGCACCCCGCCCCAGAGGTAAAAGCCAGCGTCGGGCAGGCGTACATCCATTACTTTTTCCAGCATGGGTGTGACGAGGGCAAATTTTTCCCGATAGAGGCGGCGATTTTCCACCACATGGGCCTCATCGGTCCACGCAGCGGTGCTGGCGGCCTGAACCACAGGGCTCATGGCGCTGCCATGGTATGTGCGGTAGAGCAGGAAGGGTTTGATCAGGTTCGCATCACCCGCCACGAAGCCGGAGCGCATGCCCGGCACGTTGCTGCGCTTGGACAGACTGGTGAGCATGATCAGGTTCTTGAAATCGGCGCGTCCGAGCTGGAGTGCAGCTTCCAGCCCTCCCAGTGGAGCCTCTTCCCGGAAGTAGATCTCGCTGTAGCACTCGTCCGAGGCTATGACGAAGCCGTGCCGGTCGGAAAGCTCGAACAAAAGTTTCCATTCTTCCAGGGGCATGACAGCCCCCGTAGGGTTGCCAGGGGAGCACACGAACACGAGCTGCGTGCGCGCCCAGACCGCTTCGGGAACCTCGTCCCAGCGTGGCGCGAAATTTCGCGCTGGATCACTGGGCACATAGTGCGGTTGGGCGCCGGCCAGCAAGGCGGCACCTTCGTAGATTTGGTAGAACGGATTTGGGCAGGCCACCACGGCGCCCGGGCGAGTGGCGTCCACCACTGTTTGCGCCAGCGCGAAGAGTGCTTCGCGCGAACCGAGCACCGGAAGCACCTGGGTAGCAGGGTCCAGCTTCACGCCATAACGCCTTGCCAGCCAGGCGGCGCAAGCTTCGCGCAGGCTCGGATCCCCCGCAGTGGGGGTAGCCAGCGAGGCCGGTATCCAGCGCGCCCGTCATCGCTCGCTTGATGAAATCCGGGGTGGCATGGCGCGGCTCGCCAATTCCCAGGCTGATGGGGCGATAGGCCGGGCTGGGAGTGACACCGGCGAACAACTGGCGCAACCGCTCGAAAGGATAGGGCTGCAATCTGGAAAGCAGAGGGTTCATAGTAGTGATTATCCGTGGGCTTGACGTGCGGCTTGCCGAATCAGATCAGCCGTTCGTTGATGCCGTCTTCAGCTTTGCTTCAAATGCAACAACCCTTCGGTTGAAGTCGAAGGAAATTGCAGTTTGAGTTGGCCCGATAATCCAAGGTTTCGCGCCGACCCGCGAAACGCACTCTTTCCGGAGTAGCTTGCGAGTTCGGCACTGAATCGCTTTCACCTGAGAATCGGCTTTCCGTGCGTCTCAATTCGATCAAGCTTTCGGGCTTCAAGTCATTCGCTGAACCCACCAACTTCATGCTCCCAGGGCAACTGGTGGGCGTGGTCGGGCCCAACGGCTGTGGAAAATCCAACATCATGGACGCGGTGCGGTGGGTGCTGGGCGAATCCAAGGCCAGCGAACTGCGCGGCGAATCGATGCAGGACGTGATCTTTAGTGGCACGACGACGCGCAAACAGGCCAGCCGCTCGTCGGTCGAGTTGGTGTTCGACAACTCAGACCACCGCGCAGGCGGACAATGGTCGCAGTTTACGGAGATCTCCGTCAAGCGCGTGCTGACCCGCGACGGCAACTCCAGCTACTACATCAACAACCAGCCCGTACGTCGACGCGATGTGCAGGACGTGTTTCTGGGAACCGGCCTGGGTCCTCGCGCTTACGCCATCATCGGTCAGGGCACGATCAGCCGCATCATTGAGTCGCGCCCGGAGGAGCTTCGCCTCTTCCTTGAGGAGGCTGCTGGTGTCAGCAAGTACAAGGAGCGGCGGCGCGAAACCGAAAACCGCCTCTCAGACACGCGCGAAAACCTCACCCGGGTTGAAGATATCTTGCGCGAACTGGGGAACAACCTCGAACGGCTTGAAAAGCAGGCCGAAGTGGCGCAGCGCTACCAAAACTTGCAGTCTTCGGTCACGCTCAAGCAGAACCAGCTCTGGTTCCTCAAGCGTAGCGAGGCCGATGACGGTCAGGCCAAGCTGAAGGCTGAAACAGACAAGGCTGTCATCGACCTGGAGTCTCGTGTCGCCGATCTGCGCCACGTCGAGGCCGATCTGGAAACCATCCGCCAGGCTCACTATGCTGCTGGCGACCATGTGAACCAGGCTCAGGGGCTGCTGTATGAGGCAAGCGCGGAGGTAGGGCGGCTGGAGGCCGAAATACGCTTTGTCGTCGAAGGTCGCCAACGCGCCGAAAGTCGCCTGATCCAATTGAAGGAGCAACTGGCGCAGTGGTCGGCGCGCAAGGAAGAGGCAGAGTCCGAGATCGAGTCACTGGCAGAGCAGGCTGCCGAGGCTGAAGACAAGGCCCTCACGCTGGCCGCGCAGGTTGAAGAGCAGCAGCAGGCACTGCCTGATCTGGAGGATGCTCTTCGCCAGGCACAGGGCAAGTCCACGGAGCAGCGCAGCGCCGTGAATCAGGTGCAGCAGCAGATTCAGGTGCTGGCCGCCGACCAGCGGCACATTGAGGAGCAGTCACGCCAGCTTCACGCTCGGCGAGAGCGGCTGGCGAGTGATAAGAATGCCTTGGCGGCTCCAGATGAGCAGCGCCTGATGGACTTGCAAGCTCAATTGGCAAGTGCTGCGGAGGCAGCCGAAATCAGCGAGGCCAGGCTGCAAGAACTGCAGGAGAGTGTTCCCCAGCTAGACGAAGACCGCCGCGCACGCCAGCAAGCCGTGAACACCGAAGGCGCGCGCCAAGCTGACTTGTCAGCGCGGCTCGATGCTCTCAAGGCCTTGCAGGAAAAAGTCAGGACAGACGGCAAACTGAAGCCTTGGCTGGCCAAACACGGGCTCGACGCCCTGGCTGGGCTATGGAGCCGCATTCACATAGAGGCCGGTTGGGAAAATGCGCTGGAGTCGGCTTTGCGCGAGCGTATGGCCGCCTTGGAGGTCAGCCGCCTCGACATGGTGCGCGCTTTTGCCAGCGATGCGCCCCCCGCCAAACTGACCTTCTTTACGCCGCCCCAAGCGTCGCGCCCGCCAACGTCCGGGCAGTTACCTCGCCTGGCCGATTTGCTGCGCCTCCATGATGCGGGCCTTGGCGCGCTTTTGAGCGACTGGCTGGCCGGTTGCTACACCGCCTCAAACCTTGAAGATGCGCTTGCCGTTCGTGGTCAGCTGCAGGCAGGCGAGACGATCTACGTTCCCTCAGGTCATGCGGTCAGCGCCCATGGTGTGAGTTTTTACGCGCCTGATTCTGAGCAGTCTGGATTGCTGGCGCGAGCCCAGGAGATTGAGAGCCTTGAAAAGCAGCAGCGAGCCCAGTTGTTGATCAGCGAAGAGGTTCGCAATTCGCTCATCAAGGCGGAAGCAGCATACAGTGATGCATCGCAGCGCCTGGCCGCCACGCGTCGGGAAGCCGCCGAGGCACGCCAGCGTGCGCACGAGCTGCAGGTCGAGTCTTTGCGACTATCACAGTTGGCCGAGCAAACCCGCGCGCGAAGCGATCAGATCGCGGGCGATATGGCGGAGATTGATGAGCAACTACAAGACATACAGGAGCGCAGAGTCACCGCCGAGGCGCGCTTTGAAGAGCTGGACATGCAACTGGCAGACAGTCAGGAGCATCATGCTCAGCTCGATGAACGCGTCATGGAGGCTGAGCGCCGCTTGAATGAAGCGCGCGAGCAGCAGCGTAGCCTAGAGCGCCAGGCGCAAGAATCTGCCTTTGCTCAGCGTAGCCTGGAGGCGCGCCGTGCTGAGCTGGCTCGCGCCATTGAAACAGCGACAACTCAGTTTGCATCCATAGACTCCGAGCAAGCGCGCGCGCAGGAGGAGTTGACCCGCCTGACCGACGCGGCCGCACAGGCAGGTCTGCAGACCGCGTTGAACCTCAAAATGGAGCGCGAACAGGCCTTGGCCGCCAAGCGAAGCACCTACGATGACTTGACCTCCAAGCTGCGAGCTAGTGATGAGCGGCGCCTTACTCTGGAGCGCGAACTCGATCCTTTGCGTCAGCGCATTACGGATCTTCAGTTGAAGGAACAGGCAGCGCGCCTGGGCACCGAGCAATACACCCAGCTTCTGGCGGATGCGCAGGCCGATCTGGCTGTGGTCGCGCAATCAATTGCCGAAGGCAATGTCAAATTGAGTGGCTTGCAAGGCGAAATCGATCGCCTGCACCGCGAGATTCAGTCTTTGGGGGCGGTGAACCTGGCTGCGCTCGAGGAGCTGACCTCGGCGCGAGAGCGCAAACAGTTTCTTGACGCCCAATCGGCCGATCTGACGGACGCCATGACCACGCTTGAAGATGCTATCAGGAAGATCGATGGCGAAACGCGCGAACTGCTGGGCAACACCTTCAATACAGTCAACGAGCATTTTGGCCGCATGTTCCCGGAACTATTCGGGGGTGGAAACGCCAAGCTGGTCATGACAGGCGAAGAAATTCTCGATTCCGGCGTTCAGGTCATGGCTCAGCCGCCGGGCAAGAAAAACCAGACCATTCACCTGCTTTCGGGGGGGAAAAAGCCCTCACGGCCATTGCGCTGGTGTTCGCCATATTCCAGCTCAACCCGGCCCCATTCTGCTTGCTTGACGAAGTCGATGCTCCGCTCGACGACGCCAACACCGAACGCTATGCCAAGCTGGTCACCAAGATGAGCGGGCAGGGGACTCAGTTCTTGTTCATCAGCCACAACAAAATTGCCATGGAAATGGCGGAGCAGTTGATAGGTGTGACCATGCAAGAGCAGGGCGTGTCGCGGATCGTGGCGGTGGATATGGAAAGCGCCGTGGGCATGGTGGAGGCATGATCCTAGATCCAGTTGACCGCTTGCAATCATCAGGAAAGCCGCATGAACACTCGATTTCTATGCTCCGACAATGCTCACCCGTTAGGTGAGATCGCTACGCACCCGATCAGGCCGCCCTCGGTCACGCTGGCGGCGTTGCTCCCCTTGCAGGGCGCAACCCAGCCAGAGGCTGAGCATGTTCGCGCTGTCCAAAGGCGCGCAGGCGCCTTTGGAGCCGCAGCCCTCACCCTTGCAGGCACTAGCCTGCCGCGTCCTCGCGTCTTGCCAGCGCACCCGATGACGACCTGCTCGGGCGCGTCCAACTGGATCTAGGATGATGAAAAACTTAAATATTCAGCCGCGTGCGGAGTTTCTGGCATGAGTTCATTGCAAGTCGGCCTGGCAATTGCCGGGGGCCTGATTCTCGGTGGCGTGATCGCCTACAACACTTGGACTTCTCGGCGCAATGCCCCACGGCAGGCGTTGCCGGAGTCGCCTCAAGCGCCCATGGACGGACGCGTGGAACCTACCGGTGAGTCTGGTATGGCGGTACCCGACCGCGTCGAGCCGGTGTTCGATCCGAGCGGCGCCTTGCCCTCGCTGGGGCCGCTGCCAACGCCAGAAAAACGCCCCCGTCTTGATGCGTTGATTGACGTCATTACCCCGATCGCGCTTGACGGCAGGCTGGTATCGGGAGATGCCGTGCTGGCCGCTTTGCCGCACACTCGCCGCGTGGGGAGCAAACCTTTCGCAGTGGAAGGCCTGAACGAACAAAGCCGGGAGTGGGAATCTCCCGTGGCAGGACAACGCTACACCGCATTGCAGGCCGGGGTTCAATTAGCCAATCGTACCGGCTCGATCAATGAGATCGAATATTCCGAGTACGTCATGAAAACGCAGGCTTTCGCCGACGCCCTGGGAGGAGCACCAGATTTTCCGGAGATGCTGCACGAAGTGGCGCGTGGTCGCGAACTGGACCAGTTTGCCGTCGAACACGACGCGCAGCTTGGTTTCATGCTGCGTGCGCGCGGTGCCGCCTGGAGTCCCGGGTTCGTCCAGCAGCAGGCCGCCAAACTCGGATTTATCGCGGGAGTGATTCCCGGTCGCATGGTGTTACCCTCCAGCGAAGCCGGGTTACCTTCAATTTTGGGTCTCAGCTTCGATCCGCAAGCCGCACTTTCAGAAGACCCTGCGCAGTCGGCAGTCAAAGAGGTGGCCCTCAGCCTTGATGTTCCTCAGGTTCACCGCAATGAACAGCCATTCGTTCGAATGCGCGATGCTGCTCTTGCTCTTGCAGACGCGATGGATGGTGTGATCACAGACGACATGGGGCAACCGTTGCGCACTGAGATCATGGAAACCATCGGTGCTGATCTGCAGCACCTCTACGACAGGCTAGAAGCACATGATCTGGCAGCGGGCTCTGCGCAGGCACGGCGCTTGTTTAGCTAAGCTATGGCGCATTCTCCAAACCTAATGAGTCTACAGGCAGAGGCTGAGCGCCTGCGTACGCAGTTGAATCGCGCTGCCTATCAGTACTACACGCTTGATGATCCTGAGATCCCGGATGCGGAATACGACAAGTTGTTCCAGCAACTCCAGGCCCTGGAGGACGCTCATCCCGAACTGATCACGCCGGATTCCCCGACACGGCGCGTGGGTGGCGTCACGTTGGCAGGCTTCACGCCGGTGCGGCATCGGCTGCCCATGCTCAGCATACGCACCGAAACGGACACGACGGCAGCTGGGGCGGACGCTTTTGACGCACGCATTCGACGTGAACTCAAGCTTTCTCCATCCGAGCCGGCCATAACCTACGTCGTAGAACCCAAGTTCGACGGCCTCGCTATCAGCCTCCGCTATGAACGCGGCGTGTTGACACAAGCGGCCACGCGCGGAGACGGTGAAGTGGGGGAGGACGTCACCCAGAACATACGGACCATCGGCCAGATTCCGTTGCGTCTGCGGCAAGCGCCCGTGGCAGCTGCGACCCAGCTATCCCTTCTAGGAGCCTGTCGGACTTGGAGCGCCGAAAGCGAAAATGGGACCCAGCGAGGACAGTTTTTGCAGGATTCGCAGGCCCATAGCCCGGCTATGGGTCAAGAAGACTGTGAAAAATGGACCGCTGCGGCCCATTTGCAGCCGGCGATTTCCAAGTCCGACAGGCTCCTAGGGGAGGAGTTGAGCGAGTCAGTCGTCGCCGATCAGTCTGCCTGGCCGATCCCTCCAGTGCTCGAAGTGAGGGGTGAGGTTTACATGCGCCGCGACGATTTCGAGGCGCTGAATGATCGCCAGCGTGAGAAAATGGCATCGGGTGACAAGACCGCCAAGACCTACATCAACCCTCGCAACACCGCAGCAGGTTCCGTGCGCCAGTTGGATTCCGCCATCACCAGGCAACGGCCCCTGAGTTTTTTTGCGTATGGCCTTGGCGAGATTACCCCCGCAGACGAAGGGGGGCCGCAGTTCGTCACTCACTGGCAGGTATTGCAAGCCCTTCGCTCCTGGGGACTGCCTGTTTCACAGTTGGTCGAGCAGGCATCGGGTTCGCAAGAGTTGGTGGCCTATCACCAGAAAATAGCCGCTGAGCGCGACAGCCTGCCTTTCGATATTGATGGTGTCGTGTACAAAGTGGCAAGCTTGGAGTTGCAGCGACAGCTTGGGTTTGTTAGTAGAGAGCCGCGCTGGGCCGTGGCGCACAAATATCCGGCACAAGAGCAACTCACCACCGTGCAGTCGATCGATGTGCAGGTCGGGCGCACTGGCAAGCTCACGCCCGTGGCCAAACTGGCTCCAGTGTTCGTTGGAGGCGTTACGGTGACCAACGCCACGCTGCACAACGAAATGGAAGCACGCCGCAAAGATGTACGCGTGGGTGATACGGTCATTGTTCGCCGCGCGGGCGATGTCATTCCTGAAGTGGTTGCCGTACTGCCTGAGAAGCGGTTGCCCGGGTCCGAAGAGTTCAGCATGCCTGCGAACTGTCCAGTTTGCGGCAGCGATGTGGTGCGGGAGGAAGGCGAGGCCGATCACCGCTGCACGGGCGGGCTTTTTTGCGGCGCACAGCGCAAAGAAGCCATGCTGCACTTTGCCAGCCGCCGGGCCATGGATATTGAGGGCCTCGGCGATAAACTGGTCGAGCAATTGGTGGACACAGGGGTTGTCAAGACACTTCCCGATCTTTACAAGCTCGGACTCGCCTCGCTCGTCGCGCTTGAGCGGATGGCCCAGAAGTCTGCGCAGAACATTGTCGATGCGCTCAATAAATCACGGCAAACCACGTTGGCCCGGTTTCTTTTTGCGCTCGGCATCCGCCACGTTGGAGAAACCACAGCGAAAGACCTGGCGCGCCATTTTGGCAAGCTGGACGCCATCATGAGCGCCAGCCTAGAGCAACTGCTGCAGGTGCCGGATGTGGGACCCGTCGTAGCACAGAGTATTCATACCTTTTTTGGGCAAGCGCACAACCGGGAGGTGGTCGAGCAATTGCGCGCCTCTGGTATTCATTGGAAAGAGGGGGAACCTTCTGCCGCTGCGCTGCTGCCCCTTGCCGGCAAGACGTTTGTGCTGACCGGCACCTTGCCCACGTTGAGCCGGGAAGAAGCCAAGGAAAGGCTGGAGGCTGCAGGTGCCAAGGTGGCCGGCAGCGTCAGCAAGAAAACCCACTATGTCGTGGCGGGCACAGAGGCCGGCAGCAAACTTGAAAAAGCCCGTGAACTGGGCGTGACGATCCTGGATGAGGCCGAATTGCTGAGAATGCTTTAGTGCTTTCCAGGTGCCTTTCGGCGCCCGGCGCTCCGGGGGATAAACAGTGGCATCGCTTGTAGGATGTGGCTTCAGCCGCGATTGGCTTCCTTCGGAGCACAAGACGCCATTGATGATGGCGACCCTTCGCGGCTGAAGCCGCCCCTACAAATGCAGGGACGACTGAGGCCGTTTTTCGACTTTGAATTTTTGTTTCTCAAGTCCAGGTCCTCTTTACATGCCAGATAAGACAACAGGTGCTGCTGTCTGTAAGATTACTGGCGAGTGATGTGTGAGTAGGGGGATTTTGTGTACCTTGTTTCGAAAGGGGTCTTCTTATGACCATTCAAACTTCTCCCATGCAGCCGGCAAGCACCAAATCCAACGGGCTGCGGCGGGTGGCGGCCCTCTCCGCATCGGCTTTAGCGGTTTTTCTGGCGGGTTGCGCCGTCACGCCGGTCGACTCCTATGTAGTCGGCACTCCAGTTGTACCTTCTTCCGCCTACTACTACGGCTACAGCGCACCTGCGCCCGCTCCCTATTACTACGCGCCAGGGTACTATACCGGGCCTTACTATGGGGGCTATCGCGCGCGTCCTCGTCATCTGCACCCATCGCCGCCGCCTCCGCCTCGTTTCTCTGGAAGGGATGAACGTCCAAGATGGCGCGGCGATCGTGGACCGGACCGCGGGTGGAGTCGCCCTGATGGCCCGCGTCCTCCAGGAGCGGGGGGGCCTGCCCGTCCACGTCCTCCTGAGGCGAACCAGATGAGGCCACCGCCCGGTGGTCAGAACCGCCCCCTGGCGGCAGAGGCTCTGGACTCAAGCCTGGCGAGTTAGACGGACAATAATCCTAAATCCAGATTCAGGACAATTACGAGCGCCCCCCAGCCACCGTTTCGAGGTTTCAACTTGGCCACCAGCTACCCCATCCTGAAAATGGGCGATTCGCGCTTGTTGCGTGTCGCCAAGCCCGTGCAGAATTTTGATAGTGACGAGCTTCACTTGCTCGTGCGTGACATGTTCCAGACCATGTCTGACGCCGACGGAGCTGGTTTGGCGGCTCCACAGATTGGTATTGATCTGCAGTTGGTGATTTTTGGGACAGATGCCGTCAATCCGCGTTACCCTGATGCCCCGATGGTGCCCCGCACCGTGCTGTGCAATCCGGTGATAGAGCCGCTGTCAGACGAAGAGGAGGACGGTTGGGAAGGATGCCTCTCTGTTCCAGGCATGCGCGGCGTGGTTCCGAGGTGGAAAAAATCCGCTATACCGGCTTCGATCCCTATGGGGACCGTATTGATCGCGTCGCGGAAGGGTTCCATGCCCGCGTGGTCCAGCATGAGTGCGATCACCTGGTGGGCAAGCTTTACCCCATGCGGGTTCGCGATTTCAGCCGCTTCGGTTTCACTGAAGTGCTGTTTCCCGGCCTAGACGCCAAGGAGTGAGGTTAACCCCGAGCCTCCCGGGGTGCATCAAGTCAGATGCTGTCTCCCGCGCTCGGCAGGGAAGGCAGTGGGGCAGTGGGGGCGGGTTGCGAAAAGCCACCGCCCAGGCGAACCGAACGCGGTGCTGGAGATTCGCGGGTGATGACGCGCGAACTGCTGGCCTGCATGGTTTCTCCGCTGGAATCGGAAAGCACTCGCCGAGCCCCGTTGAAACGGGTGGTCCAGTATCGGCTCTCCATGCTTTCTACGCGCACTCTAGCCCCGGAACGCGGCGCGTGAATGAACTTTTCGTCCCCCACGTAAATGCCTACATGGCTATAGGCTCGGCGCCTTGTATTGAAGAAAACCAGATCACCTGGCTTCAGCTCTGCTTTTTCAATCTGCTCGGTGGCGGCGGCTTGTTGTTCTGAGCTACGGGGAAGCAGCATGCCCACGGTCTGCTGAACCATGGCACGTACAAAGCCGCTGCAATCAAAGCCAGTTTCGGCCGAAGTTCCACCAAAGCGATACGGCACACCCAGCGCGCCCATGGCATTCACTACCAGATTGGAGGCGCGGTCAGTCGCATGATGGATCGTATCGCTCAGCCTCGAGATCAAGCCCTTCTGGTGCAGAAGCTTGTCTATTTCGTCTTGAGAGGGGTTGCTTGGGCTGCGCTTATGCCCGAGAAAATGATGATGGCGGCAATAAACTTGCGAATGCTCATGTATGCGAATCTTTGCGACTGGGCGAGCGGTAGCTGGGCCAGGCAACTTGGTTGCAAGGCATGAAAATTCCGCTCACTCGTTGATAAACTGACAATTTCCGGTGTTTTGGCCGAGGGAAATCGCCACGCAACACTTCAAAACCACTTCTACACTCATACTGTGGGACCGCGGCCAATTGTGTCTGATTGATAACCTGAACACCCACCGCTAGTACCGTGTTTGAATACGCACCACTAGTGTAGGACAACTTCCTGTGAGATTATCCGCATATGCGAGTTTTTTTGCGGATTTCTGTATACATAGCACTTGCGGCAGCTTCCTCAGGTGCACTTGCGCAAGTTGGAGTCAAACCGCAATCGGTCGCAACCGGGTTGCAGCATCCTTGGGCCGTGGCATTCTTGCCGGAAGGACGTTTTCTGGTGACAGAGCGACCGGGGCGTTTGCGCGTGATCGAAGCTGATGGTCGGGTTCAGGCTCCAGTGGCAGGTCTGCCGGAAGTTGCGGCAGGCGGTCAAGGCGGCTTGCTGGACGTGGTGACCGATTCGGCATTTGCCCAGAACCGCACGATCTACTTCTGCTTTTCAGAACCCGGGCTCGGTACAACAAACAGCACCGCTCTGGCCCGTGCAAAGCTTTCGGTCGACCTTCAACGCCTGGAAGAACTGAAAATCATCTTCAGCCAAAAGCCAAAGGTGTCTAGCTCCGCGCATTTTGGCTGCCGCATTGTGGAGCGACGGGTGAACGGCAGGCCTGACGGTACGTTGTTCCTGACTCTTGGTGATCGTTTCTCCTACAAGGAGCAGGCGCAGAAACTCGACAGTCACCTGGGGAAGGTGGTGCGCATAGGCAAGGACGGCACGATACCGCGAGACAATCCATATGTGGGCGACCCCAAGGCGTTGCCCGAAATATGGAGCTATGGCCACCGCAACGGCCAGGGTGCCACTCTCGCGCCTGACGGAACCCTATGGATGCATGAGCACGGGCCGCAAGGAGGCGATGAGATCAATCTTCCGCAACCGGGCAGGAATTATGGTTGGCCGGTTATCACGTACGGTGAAAACTACGGTGGTGGGCAGATAGGCGATGGACTGACCGCGAAAGCGGGCATGGAGCAGCCGCTGCACCATTGGACCCCTTCCATCGCATCCTCAGGCATGGCATTCTTGACGAGCGACCGGTACGGCCCCGCGTGGAAGGGAAATCTTTTTGTGGGTTCGCTCAAATTCCATTATCTTGATCGGATAGAACTCAAGAACGGAAAGGTGACCGGCGAATACAAGCTGCTTCAAGATGTCGGGCAGCGGATACGGGATGTGCGCCAAGGTCCTGACGGCTTGCTCTATGTGGTAACCGACAGTCCGCGGGGGCAGTTGATAAGAATCAACCCCTGAATCTGGACCCTGGACCCTGGACCCTGGACACTCGCTTGGCGGGTGTCCAGGTGTTGCTTTCCGGCTTACTTGAAACCTACCCGGTCAAGCATCTGCTGAACTTTGACCTGGTTGGCCCCGACAGCACTGATCGGAATGGTTTCGCTCTTGAAGGGCTTGCCGGCGGTCATGGCTTTGAGCGCAGAGTTGTCAAATGTGACGCCCACGCTGACCGGCCATTCGTTGTTGCCGTTGGCAAAGTGATTTTGCGCCGAGGCGCTGGCCAGATACTCCAGGAACTTCGTGGCGCCGGCCACGTTCTTCGAGTGGCGTGCCACGGCGCCACCAGCCACGTTCACGTGGGTGCCCCAGGTTGACTGATTGGGGAACACAACACCCACTCGCTCCGTGATGGCGCGGTCTTCAGGGGAGTTGGACCTCATCAAACGGGCTAGGTAGTAACTGTTGGTGACTGCTACCCCGCATTCGCCGGAAGCCACACCCTTGATCTGGTCTGTGTCTCCGCCTTTGGGCGAGCGTGCCATGTTGGCGACCATACCCTTGAGCCAATTTTCAGTCTTCTCCGGCCCCAGGTGTTCAAGCACGGCGCCGAACAGGCTGAGGTTGTAGGGGTGCGAACCTGAGCGAATGCACAGTTTGCCCTTGTTGACGGGGTCGGCCAGCTTCTCATAGCTGTCTACGTTTTCGCGCTTGACCTTCACTTTGTCGTACACGATCAGCCGCGCGCGCGTGGAGAGGCCGAACCAGGGAATGCCACCATTGGCCGCAGGAGTGGCACGAAGATTGGCTGGAATTGCGGCTTCCAGCGTGGCGGATTTGATGGGCAGAAACAGGTTGTCCTGCTCACCGCGCCAGAGACGTGCAGCGTCGACCAGCAAAATGACGTCCGCAGGAGAGGCCGAACCTTCGGCCTTCATGCGCGCGATGATGCCGGCATCATCAGAGTCCACGCGATTGATCTTGATGCCAGTGGCCTTTGTAAAATCGTTATACAGCGCTTCGTCACTGGAGTAGTGGCGCGCCGAATATAGATTGATGACTTGCTCCTGTGCCTGCGCGGCGCTAGCCCAGAGGGTCACACTCGCCAACGCGGACGCGAGTATCAAACGTTTTTTCATGCTTTGAGATTCCTGGAGAACCAACTGTAGAAGTTGTTGTGCATGATAGCGCAAACACGAATGGTTCTCAATGCGAATATCGGTAACATCTATTCGCAGCCCGGTCTTTGAACAGCCTCATGAGAAACAAAACTTTGAAAGCCCGAAACGGCCTACATTGCCTCTGTCTTTGTAGGAGCGGCTTCAGCCGCGAAGGGTCACCGTCATCAATGGCGTCTTGTGCTCCGAAGGAAACCGATCGCGGCTGAAGCCGCTCCTACAAGCGATACCTCTTGTTTCTCCTTAGAACGCCGGGCGCCCCCAGGGGCCTGGGAAGCTCTAAAAAAGGGCTGATCTTGCGATCAGCCCTTGAAGGGATCCCTGAACCCAAAGGTCTCGAAAGGATCCGAGGAGACAACTTGCCGGATAACTTTTCGTATTCCAGTGGAAAGAACCCAGGAGTCGATTCTTTCCACTGAAAGCTCCTCCTTGCGGGAGGAGCCATAACTTCCCGGCACGAAAGGCCGGAGAGTTGTACGCAGAATTAACGCGCAGTTTTCTTGGCAGCAGCCGATGCAGTGTTCGCAGCGTTGGTGGCGCTGGTTGCAACGGCGTTGAAGTTGGCCTCAGCCACATCAGACGCTTGTTTGACAGCTTTTTGCACCGTTTCGAAGGCGTTGCTGGCAGCTGCCACGGCGCTCTTCATCACGGCAACAGCGGTCTCGGAACCAGCAGGAGCGTTCTTCGAAGCGTTGTCCACTAGAGCCGCGAACTGGGTTTGGCTTTCGGCAAGCTTGCTTTCGAAAGCTTTGCTGAATTCAGCGCTGCTGCCAGAAGCGATGTCATACAGATGACGGCTGTAGGCTGCTGCTTTTTCGGCCAAAGGCTGGAAAAAATTGGCTTGCAGTGCCACGAGTTCTTGCGCGTCTTTCACGCTGAACATGGCTTGAGCGTGGGAGGTCGATTCGGACAGAGCAGCCTTGGCGGCGGTCATGTTCAGTTCAACCAGCTTTTCGACGCCTTCGAACGCCTTGGTGGTCAGACCTTGCAGGGTTTCGAAGTTGGCTTTTTGTGCGGCGATGACTTGTTCAGGGGTCAGCATAGATCTCTCCAGATGGATAGTTGCGATAAGGCTTGTTTGCCGCCCTGAACCACTACTTATTTGTTGCAGTGCAGCATGGATATGAATTTTAGGGAAGTCTTGGGCGATTGCAACCCATTTTGTTGCGTTGCAGCATTTTTAGACACGACTACCTAAAAGTGGGGGCTGGCAAAATGGCGCGATGAATTTGCAAGCCCGCCCTCAGCCTGAGTCCAGAGACAGCTACCGAGCTTTCCGTTCCATCACCACCCGCTGGATGGACAATGACCAGTACGGACACGTTAACAACGTGGTTTACTACAGCTGGTTTGATACAGCGGTTAATGCTCATCTGATAGAGCAGGGCGTACTCGACACCGAGCGGGGCAACACCATCGGCTTTGTCATTGAGACTCAATGCCAGTATTTTGCGCCGCTGTCGTTCCCGCAAATTGTTGAGGCGGGCATTCGCGTGGCACACATCGGATCCTCCAGCGTACGCTATGAAGTGGGGCTTTTTGCGCAGGGCGCCGAAATGACAGCCGCCAAGGGCCATTTTGTACACGTGTACGTGGATCGAGCAACACACCGGCCTGTGCCTCTGCCCACGGAGCTCAAGGCGGTCCTGGAACAACTCAGGTAGCGTCACCCCAAAAACGCTTCCAGGGTCACGCTACACTGCCTACATAGCTCCCTATTCACAGAGAAGAGAGACAAGCGCCATGCCCGGCATCATTCAGAGCCTGCTCGACACCGATCTTTATAAATTCACCATGATGCAGGCCGTCCTGCATCAATTCCCGGGCGCACAAGTCGAGTACAAGTTCAAGTGCCGCTCAGCGAACGCGCAGCTGACGCCCTACATTGACGAGATCCGCGCCGAGATCAACCAGCTGTGCGAGCTCAGCTTCTCCGAAGATGAACTTGACTACATGCGATCGCTGCGTTTCATCAAGAGCGATTTTGTCGATTTTCTAGGTCTGTTCAAACTTAACAGCAAGTACATCACCTTAACGCCTCAAGATAACGGAGAGATCGACATCAGGGTGCGTGGCCCGTGGCTGCACACGATCATGTTCGAGATTCCGGTGCTGGCTATCGTCAGTGAAGTGTATTTCAGGAATACCCAGCCGGGCCTGGATTTGTCCGAAGGCCGCAACAGGCTGAACGCCAAGATTGAGATGATGCACGCGCCGGGTCTGCAAGAGTTGAAAATCGCGGACTATGGCACGCGCCGCCGTTTCTCGCGCGATTGGCAGCGTGAAGTACTGAAGACTCTGAAGGACAGGCTGGGTTCTGATACCACGCATGGCCAATTGACGGGTACCAGCAACGTTCTGTTTGCCAAAGAGCTTGGCCTTCGTCCCATGGGCACCATGGCACACGAATACCTCCAGGCCTGCCAGGCGCTTGGCCCCAGGCTTCGAGACACGCAAGTGTTTGCGTTTGAAAAATGGGCGCAGGAGTACCGCGGAGACCTCGGCATTGCACTTTCCGATGTCTACGGCATGACTGCATTCCTGCGGGATTTCGACATGTATTTTTGCAAGCTGTTCGACGGCGCGCGGCACGACTCCGGCGATCCTTTCGAGTGGGGTGAACGCATGATCGAGCACTACCAGGCAAACCGATGCGACCCACGAACCAAGGTCATCATTTTTAGCGACGGCCTGACCATTCCCCGATGTATAGAGCTTTTTCAGCGTTTTTATGGCCGCATTCAGGTGGCATTTGGGGTAGGCACCAATCTGACCAACGACCTTGGGCCGGAGCCGCTGCAAATTGTGCTGAAAATGGTTCAGTGCAACGGGCAACCGGTGGCGAAAATATCGGACACGCCTGGTAAGACCATGGTGGAAGACGCGGGTTACCTGAACTACTTGCGTCAAGTGTTCGAGATTGATGCTCCGCGCTAGTGTCCTGAATTGCAAATTTATTGAACAAATCCACCGACAATCGCCGCCATGCTGCGTCACAAAGCCTCGCGATGCCACTCGGTATCACTGCGTTTTGTTCCTTGCCTGACACCGATTTCGGCAGATTTGTTTTTTCAACGAACTTACAACTCAGGACACTAGAACGTGAACATGTTCTGAGGGTTTATGGCCCTTGACGGGGCACCACCTTGGCGCCCTGAATTTGATGATTTAACCTGGATCCGGCAGGTGACCGCTCACTTCGATCTGAAGGAAATTTTGTCTTGATTCCCCGCCTCCGTTTACTGCCCGCGCTCTACACACTTTTCATCTTGCTGGCGGGTTTTTCTAGCGCACCCGTGCACGCCGCGACACTGGACGGGGCGGCCTTGTCACCGCTTTGGGGTGTGCCATTTGCCGGCATTCTTCTGTCGATCGCTTTGTTGCCTCTGATGGCGCCCATGTTCTGGCACCATCATTTCGGCAAGGTGTCAGCGGCTTGGGCGCTGGCTTTCTTCATTCCGTTCTCTGTGGTTTTTGGTCCAGGTGTGGCGACGGCGGGCCTCGTGCATGCTCTTGTCGCCGAGTACATCCCGTTCATACTTCTGCTCACCGCGCTGTTCGTGGTGTCGGGGGGCATCTACATCAGAGGCAACCTGCATGGCTCGCCGCTGCTAAATACTGGCATTTTGGCGATCGGAGCGGTATTGGCCAGTTTCATGGGAACCACGGGCGCGTCAATGTTGTTGATCCGCCCCTGATCCGCGCCAACGACAACCGAAAAAGCTGCACCCACGCGGTTGTTTTCTTCATATTCATTGTGAGCAACATCGGGGGCTCGCTCACGCCTTTGGGTGATCCACCGCTGTTTCTTGGTTTTCTGAAAGGCGTCGAGTTCTTCTGGACTGTGGGACACATCTGGACCGACACGCTATTTTTGATTTGCACGCTGCTCGCCATTTTTTACGTGCTTGACACCTGGCTCTACCGGAAAGAAGGCATTGTCCGCCCCGATCCAACGCCGGACACCAAGTCCTTCGGCTTTGACGGTGCCATCAATTTCTGGCTGCTCTTGGTTATTGTGGCCTTGGTCCTCATGAGCGGCATCTGGAAACCTGGAGTTTCTTTTAACATTGCTGGCACCGAGGTGGGCTTGCCAGGCATTCTGCGGGACGTCGGCCTAATTTTGGTCACCTTTCTTTCGTTGGCTGTTACACCAGGCAAGGTCCACGTCGACAACCAGTTCGGCTGGGGGCCCATGCAAGAGGTGGCCAAGCTGTTCGCCGGCATTTTTCTGACTATCATCCCGGTCATTGCCATGCTCCAGGCTGGTACGAATGGGCCATTTGGCGCAGTGGTGCGCGCTGTCACGAACGCGGACGGATCGCCCAACCCAGCGATGTATTTCTGGGCAACTGGCTTGCTTTCGTCGTTCCTTGACAACGCACCTACCTACCTTGTGTTCTTCAACACCGCCGGAGGAAACGCACAAGCTTTGATGACGACGATGGCTTCCACACTGGCTGCCATTAGTGCCGGAGCGGTTTTTATGGGAGCCAATACGTACATAGGCAATGCGCCGAACCTGATGGTGAAGGCTATAGCTGAAGACAGGGGAGTCCGTATGCCTAGCTTCTTCGGATACATGCTATGGAGCGGCGGTATCCTGCTGCCGCTGTTCATACTCGTTACTTTCCTGTTCTTTCACTGAAGCGATGAGCCCGACCAGAGCTTGAGCACGCATGGACAAACAACGCATTCTGATTTCGCGCGCCATATTTCCCGAGGTGATCGACAAGCTGGCGGCGCACTTCGAGATCGAGGGCAACCAAGCCGACGAACCCTGGTCACAGGATGAGTTTGTACGGCGCCTGGCGAACAAGCACGGTGTGTTTACCACTAGCAGCGAGCGGATCGACTCCGCGCTGCTAGGTGCCTGCCCCGATCTGAAAATTTGTGCCAACATGGCGGTGGGGTACAACAATTTTGACGTACCGGCCATGACATCGGCCAAGGTGCTGGGCACCAACGCTCCGGGCGTGTTGACCGAAACGACAGCCGATTTCGGCTTCACGCTGCTGATGGCCGCCGCGCGCAGGGTCAGCGAAAGCGAGCACTGGCTTCGTGCTGGAAAATGGAATCGCTGGCGCTACGATCTGTTTGCCGGTTCTGATGTTCACGGCAGCACACTCGCTATCCTGGGTATGGGGCGCATCGGCCGGGGGATCGCGCGGCGTGGAGCCCACGGTTTCGGCATGCGGGTCATCTATCACAACCGTTCGCGCCTGGACTCCACGACCGAGGCCGAGTGCAAAGCGAGCTACGTGAGCAAAGAAGAGCTGCTGCGCACCGCCGACCACCTGGTGCTAGTGCTGCCATACACCTCGGAATCTCACCACGCCATTGGAGCAGCCGAGTTGGCGTTGATGAAGCCCTCGGCGACGCTCATCAATATCGCGCGAGGCGGCATCGTCGACGATGCAGCGCTTGCCCATGCCCTCAGGGAAAAGCGCCTCGCCGCCGCCGGACTCGACGTCTTCGAAGGTGAGCCCAAGGTTCACCCTGAGCTGCTAACCTTGCCCAACGTGGTGCTGACGCCGCACATAGCCAGTGCATCCGTTCCCACGCGTATGGCAATGGCTCATCTGGCCGCCGACAATCTAATCGGCTACTTGCTACATGGAAAGCCTGTGACGCCACTGAATCCAGAGGTCATGGAGTGGAAGAAGAGTTGATGTTGATGAAGCAAAGTCAATGCTCCTGGCGCGGGAGTCTGAATGACGTCTGATGCTGTGAACGGTTGGCTATGGGTCGCCCTGTTCGTTGGTGCGCTTAATGTGTTGCTTCTGGTGCTTTTGCTACTGCGCCGCCCGCTTCGCCCGCACGACGTGGCATCCCGGGGCGAGGTGCAGCAGTTGGTCGACCGGAACAGCGAGAGTTTGGAGCGCGAGCTGCGGAATGAAATTGCAAGTTCGTGGCGCCATGGTCGTCAAGAATTGATGCAAACCCTGGGCACATTCCAGCAGGCGCTTACGCAGCAGAGCGCTGAGGCCACCCGCACGCAGAACACCCAGATCGATGCCTTTGGCCAGCAATTGGCGCTGCTGCAAAAAACCTTGGCGGACACACTGGCCACACAGCTCCAAGCCGTGGGTGAGGGGAATGCGCGGCGCTTGGGCGAGGTGCGAGGCACCCTGGAGGCACAACTCAAGCTCATGCAAGAGAGCAACGCCGCCAAGCTTGAGGAAATGCGCCGAACCGTAGACGAGAAACTCCAGGCAACTCTGGAGACCCGCCTCGGCGAGAGTTTCAGGCAAGTGGCTGAGCGCTTGGAGCAGGTGCACAAGGGTTTGGGGGAAATGCACACCCTGGCGCAAGGTGTGGGTGACCTCAAGCACTTGCTGTCCAACGTGAAGACGCGCGGCATGTTTGGCGAGGCTCAGTTAGCCGCTTTGCTGGAGCAGGCATTGGCCCCAGAGCAGTATGCGGCCCAGCAGGTTACACGACCGGGCACGAAGAACGCCGTGGACTTCGCAATCCGCTTGCCCGGACGCGGAGAGGACGGGGCGCCGGTCTGGCTGCCTATTGACGCAAAATTTCCCAACGAGGACTACGAGCGCCTCCTGGATGCACAGCAACGCGCCGATGCGCTCGCCGCTGAAGTCGCCGCCAAGGCGCTCGAAGCGCGCATCCGGCTGGAGGCGCGATCCATGGCTGAAAAATACGTTGAACCGCCTCACACCACTGATTTCGCCATTCTCTTCCTCCCTACAGAGGGCCTGTATGCAGAGGTGCTGCGCCGTCCGGGCTTGATGGAGACACTGCAGCGTGAACACCGCATCACGCTCGCTGGCCCCACCACATTGCTGGCCATGCTGAATTCCTTGCAGATGGGCTTTCGCACCCTGGCGCTCGAAAAGCGCAGCAGCGAAGTCTGGCAGGTGCTGGGTGCAGTCAAAACCGAGTTCGGCAAGTTTGGCGATGTGCTCATGCGCGTGAAAGAGCAGACACAAACGGTACTCAATACGCTCGATAAAGCGCAAACGCGAAGCAACGTAATGCACCGGGCTCTGCGGCAGGTCGAGGCGCTGCCCGACCACGAAGCTCAGAATCTGCTGCCCGCAGAATCCGGCGGCGAGCGATGACCGGACGCGAATTGCTGCGCATCGTCGTCGCGCAGGTGTGTGTACACGGCGTCATGACAGGGACGCGATTGGCGGCACCGCTTCTAGCGCTGCAAACTGGCTTCAGCGCCGTGCAAGTCGGTGTCTTGCTGGCGCTGTTCGCGCTTTCGCCTGTATTTCTCGCACTGCCCGCCGGTAGGCTGGCAGATCGGCATGGACTGCATCTGCCTATGCGGCTGGCCATCGGGGGAGCCATGCTGGCGGGAACCCTGGCGGCGCTGTGGCCTGTGTTTTGGGTGCTTTGCGTTGCTGCGCTACTGTCAGGCGCGGCGGGAGCTACCACGCAAATTGCCATGCAGCGTCATGTGGGACGTGCAGCGCGAAACACGAACGAGCTCAAGACGGTATTCAGCTGGATGGCGATTGCGCCTGCATTGGCTAATTTCTTGGGGCCATTGATCGCCGGTCTGTTGATCGATCATGCAGGTCCTGAGCCTGCACATGAGTGGGGATTTCGTGCGGCCTTTGCGTTCTTAGCAGTGATTCCATTGATCAGCCTCTGGTTGTTGCGCGAGGTGAAGGATGCCCCCCGTGAACCTGTGGAAGATGCCCCAAAAGATCAATCGGTGTGGGATCTGCTGTCCTTGCCTAAGCTTCGGCTTCTGCTTTTCGTGAACTGGATGCAGGCAGCAGCCTGGGACGTGCATACCTTCGTGGTGCCCATTCTTGGGCACGAGCGAGGCATGTCAGCGTCTACCATTGGCATGTTGCTTGGGGCGTTTGCTGCAGCAGCTGCGCTGATTCGGGTCGTGCTTCCAAAGTTGTCCGAGCGAGTGCCAGAGTGGGTGGTGGTCATGTTTTCCACCGTCATCGCGGCGGGTGCCTTGCTGGCTTACCCGCTGATGCCCGGTGCCATCACAATGGGCGCGTGCTCAGTGATACTGGGCTTTGCATTGGGCGCGGTGCAACCGATGATCATGAGTGTGCTGCACCAGATTACGCCCGGCGGCCGGCAGGGCGAAGCCATGGCACTGCGGGTGATGACGATCAACTTCTCCAGTTTCCTGATGCCCATGCTTTTCGGGTCTCTGGGAGCCGTAATGGGCGTCAGCAGTCTGTTCTGGCTCGTCGGCGGTCTACTCGCAGTCGGCGCGCGTACGAGCAAAGGGCTGCGTTTAGATGAGGCGCAGATCTCGGAGAATAGCTCTCGGACACCTTAGAGCGTGTTTACGATCGCCTCACGGTTTCGTTGTGCAGAAATCATGAACAGGCTCCTAGCGCGATCAAAGTCTCGGCCCTCTCGAGGAGACTTTGAACAGGCTTTTGGGCCGAACTTCCGAGGACGGTTCAAAAAGGAACGCGCGCTATCTCCGAGTCGGTATTACTCGACCTCAGCGATCAACTCAATTTCAACGCAAGCACCCATAGGAATCTGCGCTACGCCGAAGGCGCTACGAGCGTGCTTGCCGGCGTCTCCGAAAACCTCGCCGAGCAGTTCGGAACACCCGTTGGTAACCAGGTGCTGCTCGATAAAGTCTGGGGTGGAGTTGACCAGGCTCATGACTTTAACGATGCGCTTAACCTTGTTCAGGTCGCCGGTGGCTGCTTGCAAGGTGCCCATCAGATCAATGGCGACTGCGCGTGCTGCGGCTTTTCCTTCTTCGGTGCTGATGTTTTTTCCGAGCTGTCCTACCCAGGGCTTGCCGTCTTGGCGAGCGATGTGGCCCGAAAGAAAAACCAGGTTACCGGTGCGAACGAACGGCACGTAAGCCGCGGCAGGAGTGGATACGGGGGGCAGAACGATGCCCATTAGTTGAAGTTTTTGTTGAATGCTCATAAAAAAGTCCAGATGAATGAATTCAATCGGAGAGGGCTTGTGCTTGGGTTGGCTCTACGGTAACGCCCACACTCATGCTGTGAGTACCTGACCCGTGAACGACCCCACGCATCGGCGAGATGTCGGCGTAATCGCGACCCACAGCCAAGCGTATGTAATCGTCGCCTGGGGTACCCCAGCCCTCACGATGATTGGTAGGGCACAGATCGTACCAGCCATGACCACGATTGCTTGCGGCCACATCGGGCAAATACACGGATACCCAGGCGTGCGAGGCATCGCTGCCCACCAAGCGCGGCATGCCGGGTGGAGGTTGGGTCAATAGGTAACCGCTCACGTAGCGAGCAGGCAAGCCCAGAGAACGAAGGCAGGCCAGCATGACGTGAGAAAAATCCTGGCAAACGCCTCGACGGTTTGCCAGAGCCTCCGCCGCAGGGGTGCTTATCTGGGTACTACTGGTTGAGTAGACAAACTCTTCATGGATGCGGTGCATGAGGTCACGTGCAGCATCGATAAAGGGCTTGCCGGGTGGAAACGAGCGCCGCGCGTACTCGGCAAAGGCAGAGCCTGGGTGTACGTGAGTCGAGGGGTACACGAACTCCGCCGCCGGGTGCCACTCTGCATTGGCATGGTAGATGAAGGTGTCGCGCGCGCTTTCCCAAGTGATGTCGCTCTGGACCGGTTTGGAGGTTTCGGTCTGCACCAGGCTGGTCGCACGCACAATGAGTGACTCATGCGTTTCGCTGATCTCGAAGAAGGACCGGACGTTCCCATAGATGTCGACGTCTTCTCTCAGCACGGCCGGCGTTGGACTAATCTCCAGGCCATAGTCGACCCGTTCCTGGCAGGCAATGGACGGCGGCTTCAGATGCACCACATGCAGCGCGTGCTCAACGGCAGGTGCATAGTCGTAGCGCGTCTCGTGCGTTATACGAAGCCGCATGGCATACCTCCATGTCCGGCTTTTCCCGTGCCCGGCATCAAGTTCATATTAAACACTTTGGCGAGCCTCTCCGGAATGTGTGAAATGCCTGAGACTGAGCGCCAACGAGAGGTCGTTGCCGGTTTGGATGGATTGGGAGAGATATCCTTGTAAATGGCTGAACTCGCCCAGATCGCTGGTTTCGCATAAGCCGGGGAGGTCGCCTGGCCGCAGCACCCGCAGGCGCAAGGAAAGATCCTCCACATTGCCTCGTTCATTTTGTTGCAGGTGCTGAAGTCGGGTGGTCAGAGCCTGCGTCACCAGGCCGAGTGAACGCGGGTTTTGCTGGTTGATCACCACATGCTCGATCAGGGCATCAATCGCACTGCTGCGCTGGTAGCGCGCGTGGAATGAGATGGTGGAATCAAACAAATCCAGCACGACCGCAAATCCAGCCGCATCATGGACGGCGTTCGTTTTGAAGCCCAGCGAAAGCGCATTTGCCAGAGAGGTCAATCTTTCAATCTGTCGCCCCACGAATAGCAAACACCAGCCGTCGTCACGCCACATGCGGTCATTTTGGGCACCGGTGATTCCAGCTAAAGCGTTGCTGGAATGTGTCAGAGCGCGAATCGCGTCAGAGCTTGAGGGAGAATGTGAAAGCAATTCGCCACAGTCTGTCCTGAAGCGATCTTCAGCTTCCTTGATGAAGCTCCAATGTTCATGCGACAGACGCTCGCGCAAGGCCGCTCCCGCTTGACGCAGGCTACGCAAGGTGTAGCCCACACCTGACACGTTCAAATCGCTTAGCGATCGGATCAGTGTTCGCTCGAACTCGTACCGGTCATCTAGCGGAGAGGCTGTACCTCCAGATACCAGGCCATCTGAATTCGCAAGTTGCCCTAGCCACATCAGTACGGAATACGAAGGCGCTTCGTCACCGTTCAAGGTCTGCAAAATGATGCGCGCCAGCCGAAAGCTGTTTTCTGCGCGTTCGGTGTAGCGTCCGAGCCAGAACAGGTTTTCCGCGGCGCGGCTAGTGATCAAACTCTCTCGTTGCACCAATGCAGGGACCGGAGGAGTCGAGCCCGAAGATGTGCCCACGTTCATTCCGGAGTCCTCACGCGGCGGCTCATCATGCAACACCCAGGTATCTACACTGCTGCCACCCATTGCCATGCTGGCCAAGCCGGCGCTGGCGTTGACCAGGCGTGTCATGCCGCCAGGCAGCACTTGCCAGGAGTTCTTGCCATCGCTCACTGCGAACACACGCAAAATGGCCGAGCGCGGCACGATCCTAGGTGTGTGATGGTCGTCATGCCACGTTGGCACCTGTGACGGCGGCAGGTAGGCCTGTATCGTATGCTCGTCCGGCGCCCGCTTAATGGCTTGCGCCCAGGACTGCAGCACCTCAGGGCTCATGAGAGGCCCAACCCCCACATCGAAGGTGCCGCGCGAGAGTGACCATGGGTAGGTGGGTTTGATGACGCACTGCCCCAAGCGAGGCAGCACTGCGTTCAGTGCGGCAGGCTCACCGCACCACCATGTGTGAAGTGCCGGGAGTTGGAGGCTTTCTCCGAGCAAGCGACGCGTCAACTCGGGGATAAAGCCGAGCAACGCACTGGATTCCAGAAAGCCAGCGCCTGGGGCGTTGGCAACCAGTACGTTGCCAGCGCGTATCGCTTGCAGCAGGCCAGGGACACCAAGTCGCGAATCGGGGCGCGTTTCCAGGGGATCAATGAACGCGTCATCAACCCGCTTGATCAATCCATGCACGGCTTGTAGACCGTGCAGCGTCTTGAGGTAAAGGCGTTCATTGCGTACCGTCAGGTCGCTGCCTTCGACAAGCGTGACTCCCAGGTATCGGGCCAAGTAGGATTGCTCGAAGTAGGTTTCGTTGAGCGGACCTGGCGTGAGCATCGCGATATGGGCGTCAGGGCCTCCCGGCGCCAAGCGCTTAAGGTTGGCGATCAGGGCGCGGTAGGTGGCCGCCAGACGTCGCACGTTCATGGCCTGAAATGCCCGGGGAAACTGGCTTGTCACAGCCAATCGATTTTCAAGCATATAGCCCAGGCCAGAGGGTGCCTGTGTGCGCTGTGACACCACCCACCATTGGCCTTCCGGCCCACGAGCCAGATCGAACGCGACGATATGCAAGTACGCGCCACCTACTGGCGGCGCCCCGTGCATGGCGCGCAGGTAATCCGGGTGCCCTTGCACCAACGCGGCGGGCAGCAGGCCGTCCTTCAGCAGACGGCGTTCACCGTAGACATCGGCCATGACGGTGTCGAGCAATCGAACTCGTTGGAGAACGCCTGCTTCAATGTGTTTCCAGTCTTCAGACGACACCAGGAAGGGAAATAGGTCGAGCGGCCATGGTCGCTGCTTATCAGAGTCGTCTGCGTAGATGTTGTAGGTGACGCCGTTGTCCCGAAGCTGGCGCTTGATAAGAGCCGAGGAACGATTCAACGATTGCCACCCGTGCTCTCCAAGATGCCCGAAAAACTCGCTCCAGAGGGGAGACAAAGTTTCTTCGCCGGTTGCGGGCGGCTCGGTATCAGATGACGCAACTCTCGCATGGAGTTCGTCGTAATGGCCGGATTCAGCATTCGGAAAGCGACTGCCGGCCGGCGGGGGAGTTCAGTCAGCTGTGACAAGGGCAGTTCGCCATTAAAAAAGAATACATTTTTACCAATTTTTCAGCGTACGAGCCTGAACTTGCGTGAGAGTCAGTTACTCTACGCGCCTTTCGCAAGTTGCGGGCAGCCCTCTTTTCCCCTCGTTTTGTCGGTTTTTCCTTTTGTCAGCGCGCCATCGTCGCATGTTTGCTCCGCACACACGCAATTCTCATGCCCGCACCGCGAATCTAACGCTGGTCGCGTTGCTGCTCGGCTGGGTTCTTGGCACAGCAGTCCAGATCCGACAGCCCGGCTTATGGTCCCAAGTTGCCTATGCACTGACCCTGATGGGCACGCTTTCGGGCGGGGCTGTGCTTCTTGTGACGCCCTTGCGTCGGCATCTGGCAGGCGCGTTGCTGCTGCTTGCCGCGAGTGGCCTGGCTGCGTTCAGCAGCATCGGGCTGCGTTCAAACAACCTGGCGGCTATCGCACTTGATCCTTCGTTGGAAGGGCGCAACCTGGTGCTGACCGGCATCATCGACAGCATGCCTCAGCGCAACCATGCTGGTCAGCGCTTTCTCTTTGAGGTGGAGTCTGCACACTTGGGCGACGAATCTGTACGCGTGCCGTCTCTGTTACAGCTAGCATGGTACGAATCGACCAGCACCTCGGATGAAGCGGATGTCCCTCGCTCTGTGCATGCCAAACTCTGGGTCGGTGAGCGCTGGCAGTTCACAGTACAACTAAAGGCCCCGCACGCCAACCTGAATCCGCACGGTTTCGACTATGAGCTTTGGCTGTGGGAGCAGGGGATTCGGGCTACTGGCTACGTGCGTACCGGACGCCATGATGAACCCCCGCGCCTCCTGGAAACGGGTTCAGGCCACTGGATCGAGAGAGCACGCCAATCCGTGCGCGAGCAGATTCTCAAACGGGTCGGAGAAGGCGCTTCCGGGAAAAATCCAGACGCACGACGCTTCGCCGGCATCCTTGCTGCCTTGGTCACTGGTGATCAAAACGTCATCGAACGTGCGGATTGGGATGTATTTCGAGCCACCGGGGTGGCGCACCTGATGAGCATCTCGGGCCTGCACATCACCATGTTTGCATGGCTAGCATCGGGTTTGATCGGTCGGCTGTGGCGCCGTACTGCAAGGTGGGGTTGGCGCTGGTGCCTTTGGTTACCGGCTCCCACAGCTGCGTTGGTTGGTGGCGTTGCCTTGGCGGGGTTATATGCATTGTTTTCAGGTTGGGGGGTGCCCGCTCAGCGCACGATCCTGATGTTGAGTACTTTCGGAGCATTGCGATTGCTCGGAGTCAACTGGCCCTGGTGGCTCACATGGTTACTGGCGGCCGCAGTAGTTCTGCTGTTCGACCCTTGGGCACTGATGCAGGCGGGGTTCTGGCTGAGTTTCGTCGCCGTCGGGGTGCTTTTTGTAGCTGATCCAGGGGGAGGTGACGAGCAGGGCAAGGGCTTAAAAGCGTTCCTTCTGAAAACGTTTCGAGAGCAGGGGGTCGTGACTCTGGCACTCACCCCGCTCAGCATGCTGATCTTTGGTCAAGCATCGGTGGTGGGCTTGCCAGCCAACCTCATTGCCATTCCGTGGGTCACCCTGGTGATCACCCCGTTGGCACTGGCCGGTGTTTTCTGGTCACCCTTGTGGGGCGCGGCTGCTTGGACCCTTGCACCACTTTCCTGGCTCTTGGGTTGGCTGGCATCATGGTCTTTTGCCAGCGTTTCGATGGCAACCGTCCCGATATGGGTTGGAGCGGTCGCCGTGGCGGGCGGTGTCATCTTGTCGATGCGCTGGCCCTGGGAGCTACGATTGGCGGGCTTGCCTCTGGTGCTGCCGCTGTTGTTGTGGCAGGCACCCCGCCCGTCTCACGGTACGTTTGAGTTGCTCGCAGCCGACGTAGGCCAAGGCAACGCCGTGCTTGTGCGGACGGCTCAGCACACTCTGGTGTATGACACTGGCCCTCGGTACTCCCTTGAGAGCGATGCCGGCGATCGGGTCATAGTGCCCTTGCTGCGCGCTCTGGGCGAGCGAGTAGACATGGTCCTGCTCAGCCACCGAGACGCTGACCATATCGGCGGGGCACGTGCAGTGCTCGACATGCAGCCCGATGCGACCTTGCTCTCATCCATAGAAGACAGACACCCTTTGCAGAATGTACGAAAGTCCGAGCGTTGTCAGGCTGGCCAGCACTGGGAGTGGGATGGCGTGGACTTCGAAATCCTGCATCCTTTGCAAGAGAGCTACCATTCATTGCAGAAATCGAACAACATGAGTTGTGTGCTTCGACTTCGGGCGATAGGCTCGGGTGCAACGGCTCTTTTGGTGGGCGACATAGAGGCCCGTGAAGAATTGGCGCTCTTGGCCCGGGAGCCGGATTTGCGGGCTGACTTTCTGCTCGTGCCGCACCACGGCAGCAAGACTTCATCCTCCGGTGCGTTTCTGGATGCAGTAAACCCAGCCGTGGGTTTGGTGCAGGCCGGCTACCGCAATCGATTTGGCCATCCGGCGCCGCAGGTTATGGCCCGCTATGCCGAGCGCGGCATACGAGTGGTCGAATCGCCCCATTGCGGTGCCATGCACTGGAACAGTGCGCGAGCCGGTGAGGTAGTCTGTGAGCGTGAACGGGCGGCGCGGTACTGGCACCATGTGATTCACTGAAGTCCTTGGCCCGCAAATTGCTTTTCTTCTCACAGCATCAAGGAGCCAGCATAAAAGATGCTCTGCATAACCCTCGCGAGTCGGTGGTAGTACGGATCGCCCGAGGCCGTGCTGCCACCGACCGCAGGGAGTTATGGAGGGCATCCTTCAGCAAATTACGAATAGAACTGGAGACCATACATGCACCCCTTCGACGAAATGTTCGAATCTTTGGCTGGAACAACGGCCAACGTAAAGCCGCTGGGCTACGAGGCGGATAGTCCGGTCCGCCCGCATTACCGGGGGTATGCCAAGTGGCTGCTTCAGCAGAGTGAGGATCTGATGCGCTCGCGGAGGGAAGAAGCAGAAATGATCTTTCGCCGCGTTGGGATAACTTTCGCCGTTTATGGCGCCAACGACGAAGGCAAAACCGACACCGAGCGTTTAATTCCGTTTGATCTCATCCCCCGGATCATTCCTGCAAATGAGTGGGAAGTACTGGAGCGCGGCTTGGTGCAGCGCGTAACCGCGCTGAACAGATTCTTGCACGATGTCTACCATGAGCAGGAAATCCTGAAAGCCGGCGTCATTCCGGCGGAGCAGGTGCTGAACAACGCTCAATTCCGGGCGGTCATGCAAGGCGTGGCGGTGCCGAACCAGATCTATTCGCACATTGCGGGTATTGATATCGTTCGTGCGGGGGTAGAAGGAGGCCGGGGCGAATACTTCGTGCTGGAAGACAACCTGCGTGTGCCCAGTGGCGTGAGCTACATGCTCGAAGACCGAAAGATGATGATGCGGTTGTTCCCCCATCTGTTCGCCAGCCATCGCGTCGCACCTGTTGCCCACTATCCTGATCTCTTGCTCGAAGCCCTGCGCGAGAGCCGCCCAGAAATGGCTGATAACCCCACAGTGGTGGTGCTGACTCCCGGCATGTACAACAGCGCCTACTTCGAGCACGCCTTCCTGGCGCAGCAAATGGGCGTTGAATTGGTGGAGGGTCAGGATCTCTTCGTCAAGGACGGTTTTGTCTTCATGCGTACCACGCGCGGCCCCCAACGCGTAGACGTCATCTACCGCCGTGTGGACGACGATTTCCTGGACCCGCAGGCGTTTCGACCCGATTCAACCTTGGGCTGCCCCGATCTCATGAAGGCCTACCGCCAAGGTCATGTTTCAATTTGCAATGCTGTAGGCACCGGCGTGGCTGACGACAAATCGATCTACCCCTATGTTCCAAAAATGATCGAATTCTATTTAGGCGAGGCGCCTATTCTTCAGAACGTGCCTACCTACATTTGCCGAGAACGAGACGATCTTGAGTATGTCATGGCCAACCTCAAAGACCTGGTGGTCAAGGAGGTTCATGGTGCTGGCGGCTATGGCATGCTGATTGGGCCAAGCTCCACCTCTGCAGAGATTGAATCTTTCGGTAAAGCGATTCGGGCCAATCCCGCCCGCTACATTGCCCAGCCAACGCTAAGCCTCTCCAGTTGCCCGACCTACGTCGAAAGCGGTGTGGCTCCTCGGCACATCGACTTGCGGCCTTTCGTGCTGTGTGGCAAGCAGGTGCGCATGGCTCCAGGCGGCCTGACGCGGGTGGCGCTCAATGAGGGTTCACTGGTTGTCAACTCCTCTCAGGGAGGCGGGACCAAGGATACCTGGGTGTTGGAGGCTTAAGAACGTGTTTACGATCTCCTTGCGGGTCCGTTGCGCCCGAAAAAACGCGTCTGCGGCGTTGAAAATCCTCGCGATACCACGAGGTATCACTGCGTTTTTCGCCTTGCAGCCACAGCTTTTCGAACACAACGCCCCTCGCGCAGAGATCCTAAACACGTTCTAAGAGCGAGTTCAAAGCACAGGCGCTCAGCAGTTGCACCAAGAATATTGTCAGGAGGAACCATGCTTTCCCGAACAGCCGATCATCTATTCTGGATGTCTCGTTACACCGAACGGGCAGAGAATACCGCCCGCATGCTGAATGTGCTTTACGAAACCTCGCTGCTGCCGCAATCGGCGAGCACCAGCGAAGCAGGATGGCAGGGCGTACTTTCCATCAGCGAACTGGTACCTGCCTACACCGCCTTGCATGGTGAGATCACCCAACATGGCGTGTTGGACTTCATGGTCAAGGATGAGAACAACTCTTCGTCGATCATCGCGTGCGTGAAAGCTGCCCGTGAGAACGCACGTGCAGTGCGAGGAACGCTCAGCACGGAGGTCTGGGAAACGCTAAACCAGACCTGGCTTGAAAGCACCCGCCTCATCCGAGAAGGCGCATTCGACCGCGATCCAGGAGAGTTTTTTGAATGGGTGAAGTTTCGCTCCAACCTGTCTCGCGGCGTTTCGCTGGGCACCATGCTGCAAGATGAAGCGTCTCATTTTTTGGGCATGGGTACATTCCTGGAGCGTGCAGACAACACTGCGCGGCTGATGGATGTCAAGTTTCATGCGGTGGAACGCGATTTTTTTGGTGCTGCCAGCGCACGTGACCAAGAGTACGATTTTTATCATTGGTCAGCCATCCTTCGCAGTGTCAGTGGCTTCGAGGTCTACCGGAAGGTGTACCGTGATGTCATCAAACCCGAACGCGTGGCTGAGCTACTGATGTTGCGAGAGGATATGCCTCGTTCACTGCATCATTGCGTCAGCGAAGTCATGGGCAGTCTCCGACATGTTGGCACCAGCCCGAATGATGAAACCTTGCGGCACGCAGGAAAACTTAGGGCCGATCTCCGCTACGGCCGCATCGACGAGATCCTTGCCAACGGCCTTCACGCGTACTTGACTCAGTTCCTGGATCGCGTCAGCCAGCTAGGTGCACACATCAGCCGTGAGTTTCTAATCCCCTGAGAGGGTGTTTAAAGTTTCCTCGCGGGTCGCTGTGCCGGATGACGACCTGCACGGGGCGTCAATCTGCCGATCTCAGGGTAGCAAATCCAAGCGCGGCGCTATTTTGGTGTCGCCTGCCGTTTCGCCCTGGCCCTGGCGAGTGCAGCCTCGATCGCGGAGCGCTTGCGGTCTAGCTCGTCGCCAGAAGCGCCTTTGGTGAGTTCAGGCAAGTGGGCCAGTTTTTCCTTGGCTTTTTCTTCAAGAGTAGCGGCGTGTGCATCGGCTTGGCGTTTTCGTCGTGCACGGGTGGATTCGTATCGCACCCGGGCCGATTCGGCTTCTTGTTCCGACCATGCGTCCCAGCCCGTGCGATCGCCCGTCACGTTTTCCAGCGAGATACAGTCTACCGGGCACGCCGGAATACACAACTCGCAACCCGTGCAATCGCTTTCTATGACGGTGTGCATGCGCTTGTTGCCACCGATGATGCAATCTACCGGGCACGCCTTGATGCACAGCGTGCAGCCTATGCACCATGCTTCGTCGATCCAGGCCACGCTTCGCGGAGCTTCCGCGCCATGTGCCGGATTGAGGGGGAGGGGATCAAGTCCGGTGATGTTAGCCAGGCGCTGAATGCCTTCCGCGCCACCGGGTGGGCATTGGTTGATAAGCGCCTCCCCAGTTTCGATGGCTCGAGCGTAGCCAGCGCAGTCTGGATAACCGCACCGCGTACATTGCGTTTGCGGCAGAGCTTTCAGTAGAAGCTTTGCCAGCGGACGACTCTGCGCGGCCCTCACAGAAGGCACTTACCCCGCTTCACGACGCTTTGCGGCGCCTCGAGGCAACCGAATTCACCGCCCGATTAGTGTTGCGGGGGGCGGCTTTTGCGCTCTGTCTGGGGGCCTTCACGGGAGGGCTGGCCACATCCTCGGCGCTGCTGATTTCCTCGGGAATCACAGGTGCGATCTCGTCGACTTTCCCGGTGAGCACCTCGGGTTTTTCGTGCTGGGCGATAAACTTCTTCACTTGCGGATAGACTGTTTCGCGCCAGCGGCGACCGCTGAAAATACCGTAATGCCCGGCACCCTGGACCTCCAGGTGACGCTGTTCCCGATCGATGAGGCCCATGCATAGATCGTGAGCAGCCTTGGTTTGGCCCGAGCCGGAAATATCGTCCAGCTCGCCTTCAATGGTCAGCAGGGCAGATGTCTTGATGTCTTGCGGGCGTACCAGCTCCAGGGCGCCTTCTGGCGAGCGGATCTCCATGGTGCCATTGACCAACTTGAAGTCCTGAAACACCGTCTGAATGGTTTCCAGGTAGTAATCAGCGTCCATGTCGAGCACGGCGTTGTATTCGTCGTAGAACTTGCGGTGCGATTCGGTGCTGGACTCATCCCCCTTGATCAAGTCCTTGAAGTAATCGTAGTGGCTCAGAGCGTGACGATCCGGGTTCATTGCGATAAACCCAGCGTGCTGCAGAAAGCCCGGGTAGACGCGTCGTCCGGCACCGGGATAGTTCGTCGGTACGCGGAAAATAACGTTGTTCTCGAACCATTCGATGCTCTTGCGCGTGGCCAGGTTGTTGACGGCAGTGGGGGATCTGCGGGCATCAATGGGGCCACCCATCATGGTCATGGTCAGCGGGGTTTTTTCGCCCCTGCTTGCCATGAGAGACACGGCTGCCAGTACCGGGACGGTAGGCTGGCAGACACTGACCACGTGGCAGTTGCCGTAGATGCCTTGAAGGTGGCGGATGAACTCCTGGACGTAATTGACGTAATCATCCAGATGGAATTCACCCTCAGACAAGGGCACTGTTCGCGCATTTTTCCAGTCTGTGATGTAAACCTTATGGCCTTCCAGCATGGTGCGCACTGTGTCCCGCAAGAGCGTGGCATAGTGGCCCGAGAGGGGCGCCACGATGAGCACAGGAGGTTGATCCTTGAGCTTGGTCAGCGTCGCCGGGTCGTCGGAAAAGCGCTTGAAGCGGCGCAACTCGCAAAACGGCCTGTCAAGCTCGATCCGCTCATCAATCGCAACATCCACCCCGTCAACAGCAACCTTGCGGATGCCAAATTCGGGCTTCTCGTAATCCTTGCCCAACCGATGCATCACGGCATAAGCAGCAGACACACGCTGGGACATGGGTAGTTGGCCCGCCAGCGAGTGTGGGTTGCCGTAAAGCTTGGCAGCGGCCTCTGCCAGGTCGGCAAACGGCTCAATGAGCGTCCGCTGTGCTTCGTAAATGTCGTAGAGCATGGGGTTTGCCTGAAAAAAATGCCGCAGTGCAACAATATAGCAGCGTGAGACAGAATGGAGCAGCGTAAAGTGGCAGATTGCGGCTTAGTTCGCAACGCTATGGCGGCTGCGCAACAAATCGCACCGCCCTGACGAGCTGTAATAACCCGCATTGTCAAAATGTAAACAATTTTATTCCGTTTTCGCGGAATGCACACTGAACGCTCACATGGCGGTCACCCAAGGCACACTTCCTCCGATTTATTTCACGGTGTGGAATGCTCGTTGGGGCGTGACGCAAGGTCAAATTCAGTAACGTTTTGCCGTAGCAATGCCGCCTCCCAAAGTATGATCTTCGACATGACCTCCGGCTTGACACTTTACGGCTGGCTCTTTGATCTTGGGCGCGGGGCGTTGCGCTGGCTCGCGGGCTGGTGGGCTGTCGTCTTCGTGGGGGCGCAGGTCATGGTCCTTGCGCTCTCTCCATCGAGCTATCGGCAAGAATCTCGCGGCGCAGTGCTCCGCCATATGTATTTTGCTGCGGGACCTGGGCTACCTGGCTTTACTGCACTAATGGCACTATTTAACGTGGTGGTCATTCGCATCGTCGTGGTGACGGCATTTGCTTATGGCCTGGATCAGTATGCCCTCGATGCAGTCATCCGGGTCTTGGTTCTGGAACTCATTCCTCTCGCCGCGGCTTTATTCGTGGCTGTGGAGTACACCATTCCCGGCGGCTCCGACCTTTACAAGCGGCGCCGTGCTGGTAATTTTGCAGCCCTGAGCGCGCGCGGAATAGACCCCTTGAGCCACGAGGTACTGCCTCGCGTGCTGGCCGGAATGTTCGCGGTGATCCTGCTGGCGGTGGTGAGTTGCTCGGTCTCCCTGGTGCTGGCCTATATCGCCGTGCATGGCTTTACGCTCGCGGGTGTCGTGTCATACAACCACGCCGTGGGGCAAATTTTCAATCCGGTGGTTTCCATGATCTTCAGCATGAAAACACTGATGTTCGCCCTTGCAGTGGCTCTGTTGCCCGTAGGCAATGCCTTGCGCGATATTCCGCGCCGAGAATCGCGCATCAGTGTCGAGCTCCAAGGGTTGGTGCAGATGGTCATGTTGATGCTGACCATCGAGATTGCGTCGCTCATCGGGAATTATTATTGAGTCGCATGCCCCATTCCGCACCACCTCCACCGCCTCAGTCAGACACGAATGGATCCCATCTGACAGAACCGCGCGCATCTGATCTTCTCGAGGCCCCTCCCGCAGGAACACTGGCAGCTCGGCGGCTTGAGGTTCGCGCCGCCTTGCTCCTGGCTTTCATGGGGCTCTTGATCGTGGCCTCAGTGCTTTACCTGATGTGGGTGCGCGGCGCCTTCGAGGCTACACAAAGGCTCACTCTGACCACCGACGACTCTGAAGGTGTCTCCGTGGGAATGGATATGACCTTTTCAGGTTTCCCCATAGGTCGTGTGAGGCTCATCGAGCTCGGCGAAAGAGGTGTGGTTCGTATCTTGGTGGACGTGCCCGTCAAAGACGCACACTGGTTGCGGCAATCTAGCGTGTTCACACTCGAAAAAGGTTTGGTTGGCGCCGCCAGGCTCCGCGCTTTTACTGGCGTTCCGGAGGACGCGCCGCTGCCGCCTGATGCCGAACGCATGGTGCTGCGCGGCGATGTGTCGGCTGAAATCCCCAAAATGGTGGCTGATGCGCGCGACGTGCTGCAAAACCTCAACAGCCTCACCTCGTCAGATTCTGCACTCGCAAGCACGCTCACGGAGTTGCGTGGATTTACAGGCAGACTCAATAGCAGCAAAGGTGGCTTGCTGTCGGCAGTGACAGGAAATGAAACGGATGCTCAACGTGTCACTGAGATGCTGGATAGGGCGAACCGGCTGCTGAAAAGTCTGGACAGCGTGGCTGTGCAAGTTGATGGCGTTGTTAAAAAGGCCGACCAGCAGGTGCTAGGCAAGGACGGCCTGGTAACCGACGCACAGACCGCCGTGAGGCAACTAAACGCCTTGCTTCAAGATGTCAGGCAAACGGTTGTCAAGGTTGATGCCGTTCTGGTGGATGTTCAGGCCGTGGCGGGAAATGCGCGTGAGGCCACCACCAATCTGGGTGATCTGCGTGCGGACGTGGAGGGCAGCCTGCTGAAGATCGACAGCCTCATCACAGAGATCAATCAAAAATGGCCGTTTGCGCCCAAAGAGAAGGAGGTAAAACTGCCATGATGGATGCCTTGCATTCTCAGCGTCCCCTCCAAGATTGGGTTGCGCTGAAGCGGTTCGCGACGAGCGTTTCCTCCAAACGCCTGACGATTTTGACGCTCTTGGCAAGCGCCATGCTTTCTGCCTGCTCCAGCGGTCCGAAGGTACCGGACTGGAGCATCAACGCCATTGGCCACGTCGAGCGCTTTACCGAGGCCTACCTGAAGGGTGACTCACGCGTTGAGGCCCGGGAGTTTTCCTTGGCGCGTGCTGAAACTTCGCGTACAGGCCGGCCCGACCTGGTCGCCCGCATCGAGTTGAACCGCTGTGCCACCCGAGTAGCAAGTCTGGTATTTGAGCCCTGTACAGGCTTCGAGCCACTGAGGGCCGACGCTTCCGATGCTGAGCGCGCTTACGCTGGCTACTTGTATGGGCAGGCTGCAGCTGAAGAAGTTTCGTTATTGCCTGCGCATCACCGTGCTGTGGCCACTGGGGGCACCAGCGTGGCTGGCATAGATGACCCGTTCGCCCAACTGGTGGCCGCCGGAGTCATCTTTCGCCGAGGCGCTGCAACCCCGGAAACGGTGGCTATGGCAGTTGAAACGGCTTCCCGCCAAGGGTGGCGGCGTCCGCTGCTCGCTTGGCTGGGCGTTCAGGCTCGCTTGGTTGAAGAACGAGGAGACTCCACAGATGCCGAACGCATCCGGCGCCGCATGGACCTGGTGCAGCCCGGCTCGTAGACCTGTGCGCCTGGATTTATGCAGGTCACCCTTGATTTGCTGTCAATTCGTCAAAAAGCGTTGTGTAGATTTTGTAACGCGCGGCGCTTATTGTCCCGGCGCCTGAGTCACTTTCCACCGCAGGTAGCACGCCGCATCCTGGTTCATGCGTGTGCGTGCAGTTATAGAAACGGCAATTGGCCACGTGGGGTTTGATGTCGGGCATGTAGGCGGCCAATTGCATGGGATCTATGTGGCGCAGGCCAAACTCCTGGAAGCCAGGTGAGTCGATCAACGCTGTGCGGCGCGACGTGTCCACCCAATACCAGCTTGTGCTGGTGGTGGTGTGCTTGCCGGAGTTGAGAGCCTGGGAAATCTCACGCGTTTGCGCACTGGCCCCGGGAATCAGGCGGTTGATCAGGGTACTCTTTCCAGCCCCCGAGGGGCCAAGAATGAGTGTGGTGCGATCCTGCAGGCGTTCAACTAGTGAAGAGAGTCCGTTGCCATCAGATCGCCCCTCGGGCAAGGCGGCATGGCTACCGGCTTTGGCGGCCAGCGGCAAAACGGTGTAACCCATGTCTCGATAGGAGGCTAGCCGCTTCCAGGCTGACGCAAACGGCGCGGTCAGGTCGGCCTTATTAAGCACGATCAAGGGATCAATATGCTCGGCTTCGGCCGCGATCAATGCTCGCGCAAGCTGATGCTCTGAAAACTCTGGTTCAGCGGCTACCAGAATCAGTACTTGATCCAGATTTGCCGCGAAAGATTTGGTGCGAACCTCATCCTGGCGAAAAAACAAGTTGCGGCGGGGTGATATCTTCTCAATCGTGCCTTCGTCTTGCGAGGGCTGCCAGCGCACTCGGTCACCAACCACCACGGCGAGTTTCTTTCCCCGTGGGTGGCAGATGACGCGGTCGCCTACAGGGGTTTCAACCACACAATGACGCCCATGGCTGGCGACCACCAGGCCTTCATTCAGGGAGGTGTCCAGACTTCTGGAGGAGGGTCGTGGTTTGTTCACGGGGCGGCGAAGCCTTCTGGCAGCCCATCGATGCGCGTGGCGGCATCCAGGTCGCGCTGTGTCAGCCCGCCGGCGTCGTGCGTGGTGTATCGGACTGTGCAACGGTTGTAGCTTACGGTCATATCCGGATGATGATCCATCATATGCGCGACGCCCGCCACAGCGTTGGCAAAAGTCATGGTCTGGTGAAAATCGGCAAATTGCCAGCTTTTTTCGATTGCCGGTGCCCCATCGAGTTCGATCAACTTCCACCCTTCGAGTTGCGCCAATGATGCGCTCAGATCGGTTGCAGCCACTTGGCCGCCAGTTGGCAAGGAAGGCATGGGTCAGACGGGCACTATTTTTCCACCCATCCGCGCAATACGTTCGGAAGCCGGTGGGTGGGAGTAGTAGAAGCGAACGTAGAGGGGATCAGGCGTCAAGGTGGAGGCGTTGTCTTTGTACAGCTTGACCAGTGCATTTGATAGGTCTTGCGCATTGGCCTGGGCAGCAGCGTAAGCATCAGCTTCGAACTCGTGTTTGCGAGACAGTTGGGCCATCAAGGGGGAGAGAAAGAAGGTGAACACAGGCACCGTCAATATAAAAAGAAGAAGCGCCAATGCATGATTGGGAACAGTGCCGCCAAGTTGCACCGGCAGGTTGGGTGTGACGCCCAGCCCTGCGTAAAACCAAAGCTGGGTCGAAAGCCACCCCAGCAGCGCAAGTCCTGCCAGGCTGAAGGCAAACAGGCCGGCAATGCGCTTGATGATGTGCTTGTGCTTGAAATGCCCCAGTTCGTGAGCCAGTACGGCCTCCACTTCGGATGGCGAGAGCTGCGCAAGAAGCGTGTCGAAGAATACCACCCGTTTGGCAGCGCCAAAGCCAGTGAAATACGCGTTGGCATGGGCGCTACGACGGCTGCCATCCATGACGAAAAGCCCTTTGGCGGAGAATCCGCAGCGTGTCATGAGCCGGGTTACGCGTTCTTTGAGCGTATCGTCTTCCAGGGGCTGGAACTTGTTGAATATCGGGGCGATCACCGTGGGGTAGATCACCATCATCAAGAGGCTGAAACCCATCCAGGCGCACCAAGTCCATAGCCACCAGAGGCTGCCAGTGGCCTGCATCAACCAGAGTACCAGCGCCACCAAAGGCAAGCCGATAACCATGCCCACTAGCGTGGACTTGAGCAGATCCCCCAGCCATAGTCTGAAAGTTATCTTGTTGAAGCCAAAACGCTCCTCAATCACGAAGGTCTGATACAGGGCAAGCGGCAGGTCGATGGCACCGTTGATGAGTGCAAATATGCCGATCAAGGCCAGAGGCTGAAGCAGAGGGTAGCCGGGCCCGAAGGCGGAAAGCAGGCTGGCATTCAGCCAGTCGAGGCCTCCGAGCAGGGTCCATCCCAAGAGAGTCGCTGAGCCAAGGGCCAATTCCAACAGGCCGAAGCGCAGCTTGGTGACTGTGTAGTCGGCCGCTCGTTGATGCGTTTGCAGACTGATGGTTTGCGAAAACTCCGTTGGTACAGCAGCACGATGTCGCGCCACGGCACGAATCTGCCGCGTGGCAAGCCAGAATTTGACCACCACGCTTGCGAGCAGAACAAGGCCGAACACCAGACTGGTCAGCAATGCAGGGGGCAGGATGAGGGCGTTTTCCGTCACGAGTTTCTCGGGTCTCAAAGAATCAAATCAGGAGAATTGTGTCAATGGAACGCAGTGTAGGTGCATTTTTAACCGAACACTTGCGAGTGGGCGCCAGGGCTCGTAGACAATCCTAGGCATGACAGACCTTGAAAATTCCGAGCTCCCTCCTGACTCAAGCCCAGATTCGGGCCCAGATTTGGCCAAGTCCGACCAAAACCTCGTGTGGCTGGATTGCGAGATGACCGGGCTTGACCCCGAGAAGGAGCGCATCATTGAAATTGCCGTGGTGGTCAGTGGACCCCAGTTGACGCCCCGCGTGGAAGGGCCGGTCCTGGTGATTCACCAGACCGATGCCTTGCTCGATCAGATGGATGCATGGAACAAAGGCACCCATGGGCGCAGCGGCCTCATAGACAAAGTGAAGGCCTCCACCCTGAGCGAAAGTCAGGCAGAAGACCAGATCATCGCCTTCTTATCTCGCTACGTGGGTAAGGGGGTTTCGCCAATGTGTGGCAACACCATTGGTCAGGATCGCCGTTTTCTCGTCAAGTACATGCCTCGGCTGGAAGCCTTTTTCCATTACCGAAACATTGACGTCAGCACCTTGAAGGAGCTGGCTCGCCGCTGGCGGCCGGAAGTGTGTGAATCGTTCAAGAAGCAGCAATCGCACACCGCGCTGGCTGATGTCCATGAGTCTATCGACGAGCTGGAGCATTACCGGAAGCATTTCATCCGGCTGGAAAGCTAAGGCGGTAGGAGAGTCGACATGCGCCTGGATGAGCTACTTTTCTCCCAAGGTTTTGGCACCCGCCGCATCTGCGCGGGCTTGATTGAGCGCGGGTTGGTGGAAGTGCGCGGTTCCGTTTGCACCGATCCAGGAACCCAGGTTGACACTGAAACGCCAGAGCTGGTGTTCAGTGTGCAAGGCCAGCCCTGGGCCTATCACGCCAAGGCCTACCTGATGCTGCACAAACCCGCAGGCACCGAGTGCTCGCATCGACCAGGTGCCTGGCCCAGCGTGTACAGCCTGTTGCCGGTGCCGCTGCGCCAGCGCCCCACCGCAGGGAAAGTGCAGGGTGTGCAAGCCGTTGGCCGCCTCGATCAAGATACAACGGGACTGCTTCTGCTGTCTGATGACGGCGCGTTCATCCACCGCATGAATTCACCAAAGCGGCATGTGGCCAAGGTGTACGAAGTCACTACCAAACACGAGCTGGACGAAAAGCAACGCGACCGCCTGCTCGCAGGCGTGGTTCTGGATGATGATCCGAAGCCCGTGCGCGCGGCCGCCTGCGAAATCGTGGCCCCTTCGCACTTGCGCCTGACCCTGACAGAGGGAAAGTATCACCAGGTCAAGCGGATGGTGGCTGCCGTCGGCAACAGGGTGGAAGGCCTGCATCGCTCGCGTATCGGCGGTCTCGCGTTGCCAGCCGAACTGGCGCCCGGACAGTGGCGCTGGCTTGGCGCGTCGGATCTGGCGCTGCTGGCAGGGTGAAGCGCTTATTCGCGGAGGAATTTCGCGATGGCTTCATTCACGATCTGAGGCTGATCCCTGTGCGGTGAGTGCCGGCACTGGGGAATCACAAGCGATAAGGCCTGCGGAACCGCGTCTACGAGGTCATCGATCTGAGCCATCGTTCCGTAAGCATCGTCCAGGCCCTGTATGGCCAGCAGGGGGGCAGTGATGGCCTGGCATTCATTCCGAATGTCGAAACTTCGGAAGGCATCGGAAAGCCAGATGTCGTTCCATTGCCAAAAGGCGACGTCTACCTGGTCGTGGTAACGGCTCAGCGGTTTGCGCAGATCGCCGGCTTCATAGGCGTGCCGAGCCTCGTTTATGGACCGAACGGTGACATCTTCCACCATGACATGTGGTGCCAAAACTACGCAGGCACTGACGGGGTGCCGGGTGGCATGAAGCAGAGCAATGGTGGCACCGTCAGAATGACCGATCAATACGGGCTTCTGTATGCCCAGCTTTGCCAGCAGCTTGGGCAGTACATCCAGCGCTTCTCTGTGCATGTAGTCCGGCAACAGGCGCCCGCTGCGTCGGCCGCTATCGTGTTCCTGAGGCTCTCCTCGAACGTTCTCGACAGTGTCTGATTTGCCATAGCCTTGACGGGAGTACACCCAGCCCTCACGTCCGGTGACTGCGCAAAGTTGCCTGGGCCAGTCTCTCCACATGGCCACCGAACCCAGGCCCTCGTGCAGGAAAACCAAAGGAGCCAGGCCTTTCTCTGCCCCATTTGGGGCTGGAATATGGTTAAGCTCAAGAAAAATGCCGTCTATGTCCACCTGATTCATGGTTCAAATGTTAATGGATGATCTGCGCACACCCGTGCGCAAAAAATGCCTCCTGCCGGCGGAAATCCTCCTTCGTGATCACAACATCCCGTCTCTTGACTTTCGTCTTGATTGTCTGCTGTCTGTCGGCATGCCTGGATAATTCCCCTGGTCAGCAGGCGAAAGCCGCATCGCCAGTCTCCAACACGCAGGTCTCTGCCGCCGGGGCAGTCAGTCGCGCGCCAGCGCCGGCGGCCGCGCCGGTCCAGTCCTCGCCGCCCGCTTCGGCCACAGCCGCCAGCCGTAAAGGAGCGCCTGTATTCGTGCTCAACTCACTGGATGGTGACGTTAGCGTCATTGACCCGGCCACTTGGACAGAGGTCAAACGCATACCCACGGGCCGCGAACCTCACCACCTGTATCTCACGCCAGACGAAAAATCCGTCATCGTTGCCAACGCTGGGGCAGATTCACTGACCTTCATCGATCCGCGCACTGCCGAAGAGCAGCGGACACTCCGTGGCATTCTTGACCCCTATCATCTGCGTTTCTCGCCAGACATGAAGTGGTTTGTCACCGCAGCCAACCGGCTGAACCACATCGACATCTACCACTGGGACGGCACGACGCCCACGCTTGCCAAGCGCATTCCTACAAGCCGCACGCCCAGCCATCTGTGGATCGACAGCCGCAGCACCACGGTTTGGGCGACCATGCAGGACAGCGACGAGCTCGTTGCGATTGATCTGGCTACCCAATCGCTCAAACATCGGGTCAGGACCGGCCCCATGCCGGCCGATGTATTCGTGACCCCGGATGACAAGACCTTGCTCATCGGCCTGACCGGCAGTGACGGCGTGGAAGTCTACGACGTCGCGGGCGGAAAAGAGCCCACATTTGTGCGCAAGATCCTTACCGGCAAAGGTGCGCACGCCTTCAGGGCGGCAGGTGACGGCCAACGCTTGTACGTGAGCAATCGCGTGGCCAACACCATCAGCCGGATCAACTACCAAACGCTGGTTGTCGAAGCCAGCTTTCCGGCGCCCTCGGGTCCTGATTGCATGGACATCTCATCCGACGGCAAACTTATCATGGTCGGCTCGCGCTGGGCGAAGAAGCTCACGGTAATTGACGTGGAAACTCAGAAAATTGTGCGCCAGGTTAACGTGGGCAAATCTCCACACGGCGTCTGGACGCTTGATCATGTAGGCCGCCAATAGCATGCCCGCGAACTGGAAGTCGCTTCTGGCCATTGCCGCCTTGGGTGTGGCCGGCGCGAGCGTTGCCGCTGGGGCCCAGCAAAGTACCGGACCTGCTTGCAAGCCGATCTACCTAACCTTCGACACCGGCCACATGGACATTGCGCCATTGGTCGCCGATGTACTCAAACGCCAGAACGTTAAAGTCACTTTCTTTGCCGCGAACGAGCGCACGAAGGAGGGAGACGGAAGTTTGGGGGCGCACTGGGCACCCTGGTGGAGGGCGCGGGCTGGCGAAGGACATGAATTCGCTTCGCACACTTGGGATCATGACTATTGGCAGCAAGACTTGGCCGGCCAACCGTTGCGGTTTCAGGTCAAACCCTCTGCAGGTGCACAAGCCGGACGCAGCCAGACCTGGAATGCGGCTCAGTACTGTGAAAGTATTGCAACCTCAGCAAAGCGATTGACATCCGTGACCGGGAAAAAAGTGTTGCCAATCTTCCGCGCGCCTGGCGGCAAGACTTCAGCAGCTTTGCTGGCCGTCGCTGAAAAGTGCGGCTACAAGCATGTCGGGTGGTCGCCAGCTGGGTTTTTGGGCGACGAGCTACCGAGCGAAAGGTATCCGAACGACGCGCTACTGAAGAGAGCCCTTGCGACAATACGGTCCGGGGATATTCTGCTCGCCCACCTGGGTATCTGGTCGCGTCGCGACCCTTGGGCGCCCGAGGTGCTGGAGCCCCTTGTTGTGGGACTGAAGTCAAAGGGATTCTGTTTCGCAACCTTGCGCGAGCACCCAGACCTGAAGGGCTGGATCGCTTCGCATGGTGGGTGAATTCAGGAAACTTCTGTCAGATTGAAAGCGTAGCCGATGGACTGGTTTGTCAATGTTTTCTCTGTGATGCAGCAATGGCTGTTTGAGATACTCATTCAGCCGATTGCCTTTGCATTGGGCGCGGGCAATCTGCTTGAAAATGGATACGCTGCAACTGGCTGGCTCCTGGTCGGTTTGATGCAAATCGCGGTGCTCGTGCTGGTGATTGGCCCGGCCCAACGCCTTTGGCCGGTCGAGGCGGTGACCGATCGCCATGCCATTCGCGTAGATATTGTCTACACCTTGCTTCACCGGCTCGGTATTTTCAAGCTGGCCATGTTCTTCACATTTGAGGAGTGGGCGCTCCGGCTTTTCAGCATGATTCGAGCGCACGGCTTGCCCACGCTGCAGCTGGACCAATTTTGGCCGGGCGTATCTGATGTGGCCTGGGTCAGTTTTCTGCTGTATCTGGTGGTTTTTGACGCACTGGGCTACTGGGTGCACCGGTTTCAGCACCGATTTCAATGGTGGTGGCAGTTACACGCCGTGCACCACAGTCAGCGTCAAATGACCATGTGGACCGACAACCGCAATCATCTGCTGGATTCGGTGCTCGTCGATCTGACTTTCGTCGCCGTGGCCTTGCTGATCGGGGTAGGCCCTTCCCAGTTCGTGGCGTTGCTTGCGATTTCGCAGTTGTTTGAAAGCTTGCAACATGCCAATTTGCGCTGGCGCTGGCCGATCTGGGCTGAAAAACTACTTGTCAGCCCGCGTTTTCACCGTCGGCACCACGAAATGGGGTTGGGCCATGAGCCAGGGCGGGGCGCTAGCCACCGCTATGGGGCCAATTTCGGTGTTTTGTTTCCCTGCTGGGACATCATCTTCAGAAGCGCCAGCTGGCAAGGCGGGGCCAGACCTACAGGCATTGATGACCAAGCCATCGGAAGGGACTATGGGCGCGGTTTCTGGGCTCAACAATGGCTGGGCATCAAGCGCATGTTGAGCATTTTCTCAGGGCGCACGGGCGATAAAGCCGTCCCTGCGAGGCCTGTCTCATAGGAGCGAGGAGCAGCAAGGAGCAGCAGGGGAGTAGACGGGTGCGCCTTTCCCTCGGGCATCAGCGATGCCGGCTTTTCATGACGCGCTCCACCTCGCGCTTGCTTTCGCGGTCCTTGATCGTGTCGCGCTTATCGTGTTCCGCCTTGCCTTTGGCCAACGCGATCTCGCACTTCACTCGGCCATTTTTCCAATGCAGATTGATTGGAACCAGGGTGTACCCTTTTTGCTCGACCTTGCCGATCAGGCGACGAATTTCCTCCTTTTTCATGAGGAGTTTTTTCGTGCGCACGGAGTCTGGTCGCACATGGGTGGAAGCGGTGCCGAGTGGGTTGATCTGGCATCCGATCACATACAACTCACCATCGCGGATCACCACGTAGCCGTCAGTTAACTGAACCTTGCCAGCACGCAGCGCTTTGACTTCCCAGCCCTCCAGAACCATTCCCGCTTCGAAACGCTCTTCGAAGAAGTAGTTGAAGAAGGCTTTTTTGTTGTCTGCAATGACGGGGTTCTTGGATGCGGGAGTTTTGGAGGCCATGGATAAGCAGATGGGGGCGGAGCTGATCGCTGCAAGCGAACGGGTTCCACCCCTTGTCGGTAGACCCTCTTAGAATCGAAGGCGAAATACGCATTCTATGAAAACCGTTCGAAAATCAGTGCTCATCTGGTACTCCCCTGAGGAAATGTTCCGACTGGTGACCGATGTAGCGCGCTACCCCGAGTTCCTGCCCTGGTGCGACCATGCCCAGGTACTGTCCCAGCACGAAACCGGCATGGAGGCTGAAGTCGGCATCGATTTCAAGGGCATCAAGCAAAGCTTTACTACGCGCAACGAGCACGTGCCCGGCAGGGAGGTTCGCCTGCATTTGGTGAAAGGGCCATTTTCCAGCCTGGAAGGCGTTTGGACGTTCTCCCCGGTCGGAGATGGAAGCCAAAGGGCCTGCAAAGTGGACTTGACCATGATCTATGGGTTCTCCAGCAGCTTGCTGGCCAAATTGGTGGGCCCAGTCTTTGATCGAGTGGCTTCCAGCATGGTCGATGCGTTTGTTCAACGCGCCGAGCAAGTCTATGGACACGCTGCGTGACAACGCAGGCAAGCATGGTGAACATCGCAGTTACAGTGGCTTACTCCCACGCGCCGCGGCAGGTGTGTGTAGTGCAGCTTGCCATGCCGACTGGCAGCACAGTGGGTCAAGCGGTTGAGGGCAGCGGCCTGCTTGCCCGCTTTCCTGACCTCCAGATCGAGCATGGCAGTGTGGGCATCTGGGGCCGCAAGACAGCACTAGACCATCCCCTCCGCGATCAGGACAGGGTGGAAATTTGGCGGGCTTTAAAGGTCGACCCCAAAGTGGCCCGGCGCGAGCGTTTCAAGAAACAGGGCGCCAGCTCGGCCGGCCTGTTCGCACAACGAAGATCAGGGGCCAAGTCTGGATACTGAGTTCCGGCTATTTGCAGTCGGACTGAATGATCGCCTGCACCCGTTGCATTTCTGCGGCGCGTTCGGCGTCATCCAGAAACTGCCGTTCGCCTTTTTCATTGGTTCGTGCTATGCGCACACCTGAGTCCAGGCCAGCCTTCACCGATATCGCTCTTTTGCAATTTTCGGCACGCTGAGCGGCGAGCTTCTGCTCTTCTTCTTTTTTCTTGGCGGCTTCAGCTGCTTCGGCCTGTTTCTTCTTTTCTTCGAGGGATTTGTCGATGCCCTGGGCTGGGCTGCCGACTTTGGCCGCCAAGGCCGGAGCCGGAGCCGGAGTCTCTTGCGACCCACCGTCAGCGGTGGCTTCCGGCACGGTTGGCGGCAGGGTGGGCCGTTGAGCCGCGCTGGCGCCACGCGGCTGCTTCAACACATTTTTCTGGGGTATGTCCGCAGGGGGGGCGGTCGCTGAAGATCTTGCGACCGTCTTTATCCACCCATTGGTATTGGGCTGAAGCTGCCCCGCAGGTCGCGAGCACAGCGCAGGCAAGGAATATGCGAACGATGTTCATTGGGTAAGCAGTTTAGCGCTGCTCTCGCAAGAACCCAAAAAAGCCCACACTCTGAAGCAAATTCGGCACACGGATACAATCCTTTTTTGGAGCTTTCACATGCGCCTACTCGGTAACGCGCTTACCTTCGACGACGTTCTCCTCGTCCCCGCCTTTTCTCAGGTCCTGCCCAAGGACGTCAAACTCTCTTCCCAGTTCACCCGCGACATTCGCCTGAACTTGCCTTTGGTTTCGGCCGCCATGGATACGGTCACAGAGGCGCGGCTGGCTATTGCCATTGCGCAAGAGGGAGGCATCGGCATCGTCCACAAGAACCTCACTGCGCAGGAACAGGCGATTCAAGTATCGAAAGTGAAGCGATACGAGAGCGGCATCTTGCGCGATCCGGTCGTCATAACCCCCGAACACACGGTGTTGCAGGTCATGCAACTGTCCGATGAGCTCGACATCAGTGGCTTTCCGGTCATCGACCAGGGCAGGGTAGTGGGCATTGTTACCGGGCGCGATCTGCGCTTCGAAACGCGCTACGACGTGCCTGTCCGCGAGATCATGACCCCGCGCGAGCGGCTCATCACCGTACAAGAGGGCACCAGCCGCGAAGAAGCCAAGCTCCTGCTCAACAAGCACAAGCTGGAGCGCTTGCTCATCATTGACAGCGAAGATCGCCTGAAGGGCCTGATCACCGTCAAGGACATCACGAAGCAAACTACCTTCCCCAACGCTGCGCGAGATGCCAATGGCCGTTTACGCGTCGGTGCCGCGGTCGGTGTGGGCGAAGGCACTGAAGAGCGCGTTGAAGCCCTCGTCAAGGCTGGTGTCGACGCCTTGGTTGTCGACACCGCCCACGGCCATAGCCACGGGGTCATCGAGCGCGTGCGCTGGGTCAAGAAAAACTACCCTCAGGTGCAGGTCATCGGCGGCAACATTGCTACCGGGGCTGCCGCGCGGGCGCTGGTAGAGGCCGGAGCTGATGGCGTCAAGGTGGGTATTGGCCCTGGCAGCATTTGCACCACGCGCATCGTCGCAGGGGTTGGCGTGCCGCAAATCACCGCCATCGACAATGTGGCCACTGCGCTTGAAGGCACTGGCGTGCCGCTGATCGCAGACGGTGGAGTTCGCTACTCCGGCGACATCGCAAAAGCCATTGCCGCAGGTGCCAGCACCGTGATGATGGGCGGCATGTTCGCCGGCACCGAAGAAGCGCCCGGCGAAATCGTGTTGTTCCAGGGCCGCAGCTACAAGAGCTATCGCGGCATGGGCAGCATTGGCGCCATGCAGCAAGGCAGCGCTGACCGTTACTTCCAGGAAAGCTCCACAGGCAACCCGAACGCCGACAAACTCGTGCCAGAAGGCATCGAAGGCCGGGTACCCTACAAGGGCAGCGTAGTCTCGATTCTGTTCCAGATGGCAGGCGGTCTCCGCGCCAGCATGGGTTATTGCGGCTGCGCCACCATCGAAGACCTGCGCTCCAAAGCCGAGTTTGTGCAGATCACCGCAGCAGGCATCCGCGAATCCCACGTGCACGATGTGCAGATCACCAAGGAAGCGCCGAACTACCGGGCGGATTGATTCAGCGGCAACATGCAACACGACAAAATCCTTATTCTGGACTTCGGCTCCCAGGTCACCCAGCTTATTGCCCGGCGCGTGCGCGAGGCGCATGTGTACTGCGAGGTTCACCCCTGCGACGTCACAGACGACTGGGTTCGTACCTACGCCGCCGATGGTCATCTGAAAGGCATCATCCTTTCTGGCAGCCACGCCAGCGTGTACGAGGTAGATGACCGCGCTCCAGACGCTGTCTTCTCCCTCGGCGTTCCGGTGTTGGGCATTTGCTACGGCATGCAGACCATGGCGCAGCAGCTTGGCGGAAAAGTGGAAGGTGGCCAGACGCGTGAATTCGGCTATGCCGAAGTGCGAGCCAGGGGCCACACTTCGCTGCTAAAAGGCATCGAGGATTTCCACACGCCGGAAGGCCACGGCATGCTCAAGGTCTGGATGAGCCACGGCGACAAGGTGACCGAACTGCCGGCCGGGTTCAAGCTCATGGCCAGCACAGAATCGTGTCCCATCGCTGGCATGGCCGACGAAGAGCGCGGCTTCTACGGCGTGCAGTTTCACCCAGAGGTGACGCATACCCTGCAAGGCAAGGCCTTGCTGGAGCGCTTCGTCCTGGAAATCTGCGGTGCCCGGCCCGACTGGGTCATGCGCGATCACATCGCCGAGGCCGTTGAGGCCATCCGCAAGCAGGTGGGCGACGAAGAGGTCATTCTCGGCCTCTCAGGGGGTGTTGATTCCTCTGTCGCCGCGGCGCTGATCCATCGCGCCATTGGTGATCAGCTCACCTGCGTATTTGTCGATCATGGTCTGCTGCGGCTGAATGAAGGCGACATGGTCATGGAAATGTTCGAGGGCAAGCTGCACGCCAAGGTTGTGCGCGTAGATGCCAGCGATCTTTTCCTGGGCGAGCTTGCCGGGGTGACTGACCCCGAGCGAAAGCGCAAGATCATCGGCCGCCTGTTCGTCGACGTATTCAAGGCAGAAGCCGCCAAACTCACCGCATCTGGCGCTTCGGCAAAAGGCGCCAAGTGGCTGGCGCAGGGCACCATTTACCCTGACGTCATTGAGAGCGGCGGAGCAAAGTCGAAGAAAGCAGTCGTCATCAAGAGCCACCACAATGTGGGCGGCTTGCCTGAGCAATTGGGCTTGAAGCTGCTTGAGCCCTTGCGCGACCTGTTCAAGGATGAAGTGCGCGAATTGGGCGTAGCGCTCGGCCTGCCGCACGACATGGTCTACCGCCACCCGTTCCCAGGCCCTGGACTGGGCGTGCGAATTCTCGGCGAAGTCAAGAAAGAGTACGCCGACCTGCTGCGCCGTGCTGATGCCATCTTCATTGAAGAGCTGCGTTCCCACATCGACAAAAACAGTGGCAAGAGCTGGTACGACCTGACCAGCCAAGCCTTCACCGTCTTTCTGCCGGTGAAAAGCGTGGGCGTTATGGGCGACGGACGCACTTACGACTACGTCGTAGCCCTGCGTGCCGTGCAAACCAGCGACTTCATGACGGCCGACTGGGCGGAGCTACCGTACAGCCTGTTGAAAAAAGTCAGCAGTCGGATCATCAACGAAGTGCGCGGCATCAACCGCGTCACCTACGACGTAAGCAGCAAGCCGCCAGCGACAATTGAGTGGGAGTGACGTAGTTTCCTGCGAAGGCTGTCATTCATTGTGCAGCCTCGCAATTGGGTAGAGCGATGCGAAACCCAATAGACAGCGCCAGAACGAATCGAACGATCCGGCAAGTTACAGAGCGGCTGAGGAAAAATCCAAGATTACGCCGCCGGCATCTCAGCTTCCTCGACGGGCGCTTCAGATTTCGGCGCGAGGCTCACCGACCAATGACCACCTTCCTCCTGGCGAGGGATGAGCAAGTCGTACGTCCTGACCATGTTTAACAGCCCGGAATGACCGTAGTTCTGCGGTGAAAATGCGGGGTCGGTACGTTTGAGGTACTGGCCCAGTGCACCCAGGGCCACCTTGCCTTCGGACGTATCACTGGCTAAGAGAGAAACGGCCTCGACCAGAAAGCGCGGTCGGCGCTTGATCGCAGGCTTGGCCGGCTCGGGCTTCGCAGTTTCCAATCTGAGCGAATCAGTCTTTACGACTCTTAGTGCGGCATCGGCAACAGGTTCCACCGCAGGCAGCGGTCGAGTCCATTCGAAGAACTGATCGCTGGCGTTGCGTAGGGCGTCTGGTGTCTTGGGCTCCCCGACTATGCAGACTGTTGCACCACGTTCTCGCAGCTTGCGACACAGATACGCAAAATCCGAATCACTGGTAACTAGGCAAAACGTGTCCGCACGGCGGTCAAATAGCGCTTCCAGCGCATCCAATGCCAGCGCAATGTCTGCAGTGTTCTTTCCGGCCGCATATTGATACTGAAGGCATGGTGTAAAGGCTAGGCGTACGAGAGCTTCCTCCCACTTGTGTGCCAGCGTGCCTTGGTTGCCGTAGCCTCGACGAAGAACCACGCGTCCAAACTGGGCCACCATGCGTAGGGCGTGCTCAAGAATATCTGGGGGTACGTTGTCGCAATCAACGAGCACGGCCACGCGGGTCTCAGTTGCAGAAAAGGGCGTACTCATCTTGCGTTATCAATTTATGAGTTGAATCTGTCGTAACAGTAACTGATCAAGCGGGAATTCCGTTGAATATTTGAAATGATCGAGTCCTAAAGTAGGTGATTGTCTCCACCTTGCTCAGGAACACCTATCCGAACTATCCGCGCATCGACCTGGCGAAAAATTTCCGGACCTCTTCGAACCAAAGCACGGCGCTGGCCATGGCAACGCAAACTAGCCACTGCTCAGGCGCCAAGGGAACCGTGCCAAACGCGACATTCAGGAAACCGACCTGAACGACGGCTACCTGCAGGGCGACAGAGACTGTAATCGCGCCCCAAAGCCAAGGATTCATGAACATGTGCCGGAACGCACTGATGTTCTCGGAGCGTGCATTCAGGCAATTGAATAATTGCGCGAAAACGAGTGTCGTAAACGCAGCAGTGCGCGCATTGTCGAGATCGTGCGAGCCTTCGATCAAGCCGCCTGGCAGATACATGTCGAGCGTCAGCAGGGTAACCACAGCCATTACCGCGCCGATCTGCATCACCCATACCCACATTCGACCATCTATGACCTGTTCATTCGGCGGACGGGGTTTGCGGGCCATGACATCATCGGTTTCAGGGTCGACCCCCATGGCCAGCGCCGGACCCGAATCGGTGATCAGGTTGATCCACAATATTTGCGTGGCAAGTAGAGGCAGCACGACCGCGCCGCTAGCGTCTGTACCCGTCAGACCGATGACGCCCGCCAGTACGACGCCCAGGAACACCGTCAGCACTTCGCCCATGTTCGATGAGAGCAGGTAACGCAAGAACTTGCGGATGTTGTCGAAAATAGCGCGCCCTTCACGCACCGCATGCACGATGGTGGCGAAGTTGTCATTCGCAAGAATCATGCGCGCGGCTTCTTTAGTGACTTCGGTGCCGGCAATGCCCATTGCCACGCCGATGTCGGCAGATTTGAGGGCCGGCGCGTCATTTACGCCGTCGCCCGTCATGGCCACGACATTGCCGTCTGCCTGCAGTGCATCGACTATGCGCAGCTTGTGTGCCGGTGCCACCCGCGCAAATACAGAGGTCGTGCGTACTGCTTCGGCAAAGCCTGGTTCGTCGAGTTGGTCCAGCTCCATGCCCGTCAGCGCAACGGCCCCGGGCTTGACGATGCCGAGGTCGGAAGCAATCCGCGCGGCCGTCCGTGGGTGGTCGCCAGTGATCATGATCACGCGGATGCCGGCTCGGTGCGCATCGGCGATGGCTTGCGCCGCTTCTTCCCGAGGTGGGTCGATGATGCCGACGGTCCCGGCGAAGATCAGGTCTCGTTCGATGTCTTCCGCGCGCTCCGGATCAGCGCTTTCGTCTTCTCGTAACGGGCGGTAGGCAACCGCAAGCGTTCGCAGAGCGGCGTCGGTGAGTGTGTCGACATCGGCCAGGATGCGCTGGCGCAAGGTTCCGTCGAGCGGGACCACTTTCATCCCTACACGCGTGCGCGTGCAGCGCTCAAGGAGCACATCTGGCGCCCCCTTCGAGACCAGCACGCGTTCGTTGTCGTTCTCACTATCCACCTCAATGGTGGACATCATCTTGCGATCAGACGTGAAAGGGATTTCTCCGATCCGGTCAAATCTCTGCAGGCGCCGCTCATGCACACCGAGCTTGCGCTCTGCGACCAAAAAGGCGGCCTCGGTTGGGTCGCCCAGTATTGTCCAGCTGCCGTCAGGCATCTGCTGCAGTTGCGCGTTTCCGGCAAGGCTGCCTCCGCTGAGCACCAGGATCGCCTCTGCGCGGTGGGCTTCGTCTTCCAGTTCAGCTCCGTCGACCTGGACACTGCCCTGCGGCGCATAGCCGGCACCCGTGACATGGGCAGTACCAGAGGCGGTTATCAATCGCTCGATGGTCATCTCCGAGCGTGTGAGTGTGCCGGTCTTGTCGGTGCAGATGACGGAGGCCGAACCCAGCGTTTCTACAGACGACAGGTTCTTGACGATCGCTTTGCGCTTGGCCATGCGCTGCACGCCAAGCGCGAGCACCACCGACAGGATCGCCGGCAGCCCTTCAGGCACGGCAGCCACGGCAAGGGAAACGCCCAGCAGCAGGACGTTGATGATGTCTGCGGCGGTACGGACTTCGAAGACGATGAACACGGTCGCGACGACGACCAGTGCGATCACCACAACGGCAATTCCGAGCATGCGCCCGATGCGCGCGACCTCCTTCTGCAAAGGCGTCGACTCTTCCTTGGTGGAATCCAGCATCTTGGCGATGGCGCCCATCTGGCTTGCCATGCCGGTGGCCGTCACGATCGCATGGCCAGTGCCCTGAACGACAGCTGTGCCCTTGAACACCATGCCTAGTCGGTCACCGAGTGGAACAGTGCTCGGCAGGGTAGCGGCATCCTTCAGGACGGCTTCGCTTTCACCGGTCAGAGATGCTTCCTGCACGCGCAAGGATGCAGACTGAACGATCCGTGCGTCTGCACCGACGGCATCGCCTTCGGAGAGCACGAGCAGATCCCCGCGCACCAACTGCGCGCTCGGAACTCGTTGCAGCTGACCATCGCGCAGCACGGCCGACGTGACAGCGGTCATGCGGGACAATGCGGCGGCTGCATTTCGCGCCTTAGCTTCCTGAGCATAGCCCAGCAACCCGTTCAACACCACAATCACCCCGATCACAAGCGCATCAACCGGCCAGCCGTTGCGACCATCGATCAGCCAGGCCGCGAGTGCGATGGCGATCGCCCCGAAGAGCAGGTAGATTAGTGGATCCTGGAATTGGGCCAGTATTCTGCGCCAGCGAGGAATGGGCGGTGCCGCGCGCAGTTCGTTCGGTCCATCTTGTAAGAGACGGTGAGAAGCCTGGCTGCCACTCAAACCATTCTCAAGGTCGGTTTCCAATATCCGCGCAATCTCGCCAGGATCCAGCAGGGAAGGATCGTCGAGTGCGGTTTGGTCGAACCTCATGCGGTTAATTATTCTCTATAAGGGATGAGCATCACAACCCGGCATGCTCACTGGAGATCCGGGGCGAACAACTTGCTGCGTGCAGCGGCGGTGATGGCGGCCAGAGCAGGGTGGGTGATTCGGCGCTCGACCGATATCGCGTAGAACTCCTCCACAAGATCCTCCGGTGAGCCGATCCAGTCCACCTGGTATTGCTGAACAATCTCTTCTTTCAGAACGGCAGGCGCGGCGAAAACCCCTCTGCCTTCGCGTCCGAAGGCTTTGAGCAGCGCGCTGTCATCGAACTCGGCAGCTACAGAAGGTGCAAGCGCGTGTTGGCGCAACCAGGCATCAAGCCGCGGCCGCAGAGCCGTTTGTGAACTGGGTAGAAGAATGGGCAGGCCCGCCAGGCAGTCCGGAAATTCACGCTGCGCACCAGATGTCGTCAAACCAATCGAACCGAGCAACTGAGGCGCTGCAAAGAACGCCACGCCCGTGCGTCCGAGCAGGTGGGTGTACACACGCACACTCAGGCTGGATGGGGCTGGCACGTCTGAGATAACGACGTCAAGCCGGTGCACCGCCAGTTCTCCAAGCAGGCTAGTCAGACCGCCCTCGTGGCAAACCAGTCTGGGGGCTCGGGCAGTGTCGTGGCCGGCTCCAATATGTGGAAAGCCACGGCCTTGGGCACGGCGTCGGCGATTCCCACGCGCAGGATTGCGGTGCGCCGTGTGTCTCGCCCAGTCGCCAGGGCTTCCTGTAGCGAAGCGCCCAAGGCGAAGATCTCGTCGGCGTACCGCATCACAAGGCGGCCAGCTTCCGTCGGCTCCACGCCTCGTCCCGCCTTGCGCAACAGCGGATGCCCCAGCCGTTCTTCCAACTGCTTGATCTGACCGCTCAGTGTTTGTGGCGTGAGGTGCAACTGTTCGCTCGCACGAACGATGCCTCCAGTACGCAGAACCGTCCAGAAGTAGTAAAGGTGCTTGTAGTTCATGTGTTGCACTGTCTTCTGAATAGTTCGATTAATTGGAAGTGACGTGGGTATTTTCTGATTTTTATCTGATGTTTCCGATCCTACAGTAATTCTGTGTCAGTACTCCCGAAATGTACGAACCGTGGCTTGGGCGATTGCTGTGAATTCCTCGGATTGAGCGAACCCATCCAGGCTGATCGAATTACTCAGAACTCCTGTCTTCATCATGACTGAATTTCTTTACACGCCTTTTTTGGGGCAGAGCGTCTGGCTCTGGCTGGTCTTTGCCACTGTGGTCGTGGCGTTGCTGGCTTTCGATCTCGGGGTCTTACACAGGGAAGACCGCGAGATTGGCGTGCGGGAGAGCCTATGGCTGTCTGCCGGCTATATCGGGGCAGCCTCGATCTTCGGTGGGTGGCTGTGGTGGCAGCTCGGAGCGCAGAGCGGCATTGACTACTTCACGGGCTACATGATCGAGAAGTCGTTGTCGATGGACAACGTGTTCGTGATTGCCATGATTTTCTCGTTCTTTGCCATTCCTCGCCAATACCAGCACCGGGTGTTGTTCTGGGGCATTCTGGGTGTGATTGTTCTCAGGGCCACCATGATCGGCCTTGGCGCCGCATTGGTAACCCAGTTCTCCTGGGTGCTGTATTTATTCGGCGCTTTCCTGATCGCGACCGGAATCAAGATGCTCTGGATGGCAGACCACGAGCCGGACTTGAAAGGAAACATCATGTTGCGCTTCCTGCGCAAGCACCTTCGTGTCACGCCCGAGTTGCATGGAAACTCGTTCTTCGTGAGATCCCCGCATCCTGTGACGGGTCAGCCTGTTGCCTGGGTAACGCCGCTGTTCCTGGCGCTGTGTATGGTGGAGTTTGCGGACTTGATCTTCGCAGTGGATTCCGTTCCTGCCATCTTCGCAATTACCACTGATCCGTTCATTGTCTATACGAGCAACATCTTCGCCATCCTGGGCTTGCGGGCACTGTATTTTGCTCTGGCAGCCATGATTCACCGCTTCGTCTATCTGAAGTATGCATTGGCCATGGTGTTGGTCTTCATCGGCGGCAAGATATTCCTGGTCAACCTGGTAGGAAAGATCCCCTCCGTGGTAAGCCTCGGGGTCACGGCTGGCCTGATTGCCGGGGGTGTGTTGGTATCACTGTGGAAGACTCGCGAGACCACCAGCAGGCCAAAGAGCCAATCCCGGAAAGCCGCTAACCAGCACGGCTAATCTTGCTCAGGGATTCACCATGGCAACTGTTGTCCATCGTATGCCCAGAAGCCGCCACTATCTTCTGGTTGCAGTTTGTCGAGTACTGTCAGGAGGTCGGTCGCTGCAGCTTGCGCCGGCCGACCAATCTGCGCACCGCGAAATGGGGCAGACAACGCAGAATCGACGGTTCCAGGGTGCAGGGCTGCCAGCACAGTGTAGGGGTGAGTGCGGGCAAGCTCTATGGCAGCGGTTTTTAGCAGCATGTTGAGCGCAGCTTTTGATGCGCGGTAGCTGTACCAACCGCCCAGCCGGTTGTCACCTATGCTTCCGACCTTGGCCGAGAGGACGGCAAAAACACTGCGCTGATGCCGCGGGAGTAGTGGTGAAAAGTGAGCAATAGCCAGCGCAGGCCCGATGGCATTCACGGCAAAGCTCGCAGCAAGGTGATCTGCGCTCAGATCCGCCAGTCGCTTTTCCGGGTGGCCGGTCTGGCTTTGCAGCATGCCGGTAGACACCAACACCAGATGCAAGGGGCCGCGCTCATGGATGGCATTCGCAGCCTCGGCTACGCTGGATGGGTCATCAAAATCAATGGAGGGGTCGCTGCCTCGACCGAGTGCCAGCACCTCTGCACAGCGCGAATCTGCGCGCAGCTGATCAGTCAAGGCGCCACCAATGGCGCCCGAATTACCGATCACAAGTGCGCGATAGCCTGCTGGGAGCGATTGCATGGTGTCCTTCTCGAATCTGCGAGGTTTCTAGCTGTTCAAGCGAGTGTTGTGTCTGGGGCCTTAAGGCGTCGCGCTGGCATGAACACACAACTTGGATTCTGCGATTTCTGGCTGCTGCCACTGCACCAGGTTGGCGCCATGCTGATCATCAGGCGCAAAATATTCGCAGGGGAACTCGCATCGAAGTCTTGACTTCGCCGAACAGTGAGTTTGCCTGCGGCAGCTCGTATGAGGTTTTTATTCGGGGCCTTTGGTGCGCGCATTGGATGCACTGTTGCGCCGGCAGCGCTCCGAGCAATATTTGACTTCATCCCACACCCGAGCCCAACGTTTTCGCCAAGTCATGGGGCGCTCACAGCAAGCGCAAATTTTGTACGGAAGGTGACTTTTCTTAGGCGAAGGCATTTTTCTGCCTTAAGAAGGGCGGCGCGGGTAGTCCGCGCCGCCGGCGTGATTAAGGTGCGGGAAGAATCACTTTGTCGATCACGTGGATCACCCCGTTGGATGCGAGCACATCGGCTGCGACGATGCTCGACTGCCGTCCACGCTGGTCGGTGATCACCAGAGTGGGGGACACCGTGAATGTTCCGCCTTCGACGGTCGTAATGGGCGCATTGATCGGCACTCCTGCCTTGAGTACCATGCCCGGCACCACGTGGTAAGTCAGCACTTTGGTCAATAGTGCGGTGTCTGCCAGCAACTGAGCTTTGGTGACCCCGAGTTCAGCCAGCAGTGAAGCGAACGCCTCGTTCGTAGGTGCGAACACGGTGAACGGGCCGGGGCCGCTGAGGGTGTCTGCCAAGCCAGCAGCAACCACGGCTTCCACCAGAATGCTGAAGTCAGGTGTCGCAATGGCGGTTTCCACAACAGTCTTGTCCGCAGGCAAGATCACCTTATCTATCGCATGGATGACACCGTTTGAAGCTTCTACGTTTGCTTGAATGATCTTGCTCTTGCGGTTACGCCCGTCGTTGATGACAAGGTCAGCGCCCACCTTATCGATCTTGAAGACTCCACCGCCAATGGAAGTGATTGCCTTGCCGACTGGCACATCGCCACTGCGCACCACACTGCCCAGGACATGGTATTTCAGGACCGCGGTCAGAAGCGGCTTGTTGGCCAGCAACTGATCTTTGGTAACCCCAAGTTCAGCGAGAAGTGCCGCAAAAGCATCGTTCGTGGGTGCGAATACGGTAAGAGTGCCTTGATCAGACAAGGCGGTAGTTAGCTCTGCCGCCTGAACAGCCTCGACCAGAATGCTGAAACGGGTGTCGCTTTGTGCGACTTCAACAATGTTTCCGGGGTGATCATCACTGCCCCCGCAGCCCGCCGCAAGTGCGAGCAGCAAAACTCCCAGGGTTCCTGTTATCCAACGCAGCATGTTGTTTCTCCTGAAATTGAGTGAACGAGTCGATGAGGTATGAGCTTCATGGATTCATTAGCTGCCTCCTGAGGCTAGATCTACAAATGTCATAGACAAATAGAGAATAAGTGAGGCGACTTTTTCTTGATTTAACCTTGCGCGAAATACAGGTAGACATGTTTTTATACGTTAACCATTTGTCATAGTTATTGAAATATCGCCAACCTACGCTTGTGATCACCAAGCTTCGTAAAGCTGAGATCGATCAAAAGATCAGTGGCGATTCTTTTATTGTCTATGACACACATGGAGATGTCTAGAAGTACCGTGTAATTTTTTTACGGCGTTGAAGCTACGCTGGATCAGACTATTGCGAAGGCAGGGCACGACACTGGCTCTGCCCACAGCAAGTCTCTAAACATCTTCTGCAATAGCGATGGGTCAATCAGGACCCAAGATCGTGAACACGCAAGACAATGGCGTTTTGCCAAATCAGATTGCCGCATGAAATCCTCCGCACCGCCCCAGCGCCTAAGCCTGAGCGCCTATCTCGCGTTCACGTTCTCGCTAATGTCGATCCTGCTCACGTTGATCCTTACTGCTGTGATGGAGCGCAGGGCTACCGCCCAAGTGGAAAGCAGTATCGGCGCTAGCCTGGCCGAACTGGCGCACCAAACCGCCAGCCGTCTCGATCGCTCCATGTTTGAGCGATACCGCGAGGTCAGGTTGATGGCCCAACGCCTGGTACCCGATGGAGACCCTGATAATCTGTCGCGCGAGTTGGCTGCGTTGCAGGCCAGTTACCCGTATTACGCCTGGATCGGGCTCACGGACACTGCGGGGAAGGTGTTGGCTTCCACCAAGAATATGCTGGTAGGACATGACGTATCAAAGCGCCCTTGGTTCGATGGCGCGCTCAAAGCTAAACACGTGGGGGACGTCCACGAGGCCGTTCTTCTCGCTAAGCTGCTGGGTAATACCGCGTCTGGAGATCCGCCGCGATTCGTGGACGTAGCGTTCCCAACGGTTGACGCTTCCGGGCGCACGTCCGGCGTGCTTGGCGCGCACCTGTCGTGGGATTGGGCGGACGACATTCAGCACACCATCTTTGATGCGGTTGACAAGACGCACGTGATCGACCTCTTGATCATTTCCGGAGACGGAACCGTGCGGCTAGGCCCGCCTATGCTGCGTGATACTCAACTCGAGTTGCCCAGCCTGTCCGAGGCGCTCACCGGCAAAACCGGTTATCGCGTCGAGCTCTGGCCCGATGGAGAAAAATACCTGGTGGGCTACGCCGCCAGTCGGGGTTACAGAGAGTATCCGGGCCTGGGCTGGAACGTGCTGGTGCGTCAACCTCTGTCCGTCGCTTATGCCCCAGCGCGGCATCTTCAGCTGACAGTGTTCATCAGCGGCTTGGTCATTGCAGGTTTGTTCAGCTTGCTGGGATGGTATGCCGCACGTACCATCACCCGTCCAATCCTCGAGCTAGCTCAGTTCGCACAAGGCCTGGGCGATGGAGGTCACCCGGAGCGACTGGTGCCGTCGCGAGCCGCCTACCGCGAAGCCGGCCAACTGGGCCACTCCCTGACTTCAATGCTTGACAGCCTGCGGCGCAAGGAAGAAGAACTGCGCCAGCTAAACGCCAGCCTGGAACGCAGAGTGGAGGAGCGCACTGCCGAGTTGCGCGAAGCGCTGGGTCAAGTGCAGCGCAGCGAGCAACGGGTCCAGACCATTATCGAAACCGCTCAGGATCCTTTCGTCGGCATTGACTTCGAGGGTCGAATTACCGACTGGAATCCGCAGGCCCAGAAGCTCTTCGGCTGGAGCCGCGAAGAGGTGTTAGGACGCCCTATGGCGTCAACTCTGCTGCCAGAGCGCTACGTCGCAAAATCGGACGTTGCGATGGCGCATTTCCGCGAAACTGGTGCAGCGCCGTTCATCAACCAACGTCTGGAGCGCGTGATGATCGACCGGCACGGACGTGAGATTCCGGTAGAAGTAAAGCTGGGTATGGTCAACACCGAACAACTTAAGCTCTTCAGCGGCTTCGTGCACGACATCACCGACCGCAAAGAGTCCGAACGCCTGAAGAGCGAGTTCATTTCCACCGTGTCGCATGAGCTGCGTACTCCGCTCACGGCCATCTATGGTTCGCTCAGCTTGCTCGAATCAGGCATGGCTGGCCAACTACCTGTCGATGCCGCCAAGATGGTCGCCATGTCTACGCGCAGCTGCGAACGGCTTGTGCGGCTGATCAACGATGTGCTCGACGTGGAGAAGATCGACGCTCGCTTGCTAAGCTACGATATGAAACTGCGGCCCCTCGCCGGAATGATCGAGCAGGCCGTCAACGACATCGGACCTTACGCCGCACCCATGGGTATCAAGGTGTCACTCAAGACCCCGTTGCCCGACGTGACAGTCCGTGCAGACGGAGACCGCATTGTGCAGGTGCTGATGAACCTGCTGTCGAATGCCGTCAAGTTTTCGCTTCAGGGCGGCACCGTGGAAGTGGCCGCGGAGGTCGTCAGTGGCGGGGTACGCGTGAGGGTGGTGGATCACGGCGAGGGTGTTCCTCCCCAGTTTCACGGTCGCATTTTTGACCGCTTTGCACAGGCTGACAGCTCAGACCGTCGATGCAGCGGGGGGACAGGGCTTGGTTTGAACATTTGCCGCAGCATTGTGCAGGCTCATGGCGGCACGATCTCATTCAACAGCGAACCGGGCGTTCGCACTGAGTTCTATTTCGAGTTGCCCTTGCCCTGATCGACTTGTAATAGTTCTGCCTGAGGCTCTGGTTGCACCTGCTGCCATGAGCCGCGGCGCTTCATCTCGCCCCAGGTTGATTCGCGTTGCGTTGCCCAGCGGTACAAGCCGATCAGCCGCCACCAGCTATTGAGCTGGCGATAGCCAAAATTTTCAAGCACCACGATCAACGAGAGCAGCCCGATATGACGCATGCGCGGGTAGATGTGGAAGGCCATTTCTTCCAGCAGAAGCCCTGAGGCAGAGAGCAAAATACCTAACCCGACAGCCACAAAAAGAAAGACGGCAAATGCGTCCCAGGACACCAGGCCGAAAACCCACGCGAAGGCCATAAAAAGGTAACCACCCAACTCCACCACGGGGCCCAGCCACTCGAACAGCACCATAAATGGAAACGCAAGCCAGCCAGGAGGCCCGCCTCGTGCGCTGAACATCAATCTCCAGTTGGCGCACAGACTTTCTGACAGGCCACGCTGCCAGCGAATACGCTGGTTGCGGAGTGTCTTACGGTCTTCGGGTACCTCGGTCCAGCACACAGGGTCAGGCACAAACTCGACGCGATAAGGAACCCTCTGCTCGCGCAGCATGCGGTGAATCCGCACAACCAGCTCCATGTCCTCCCCAATGGTCTTGGGTCGGTAACCGCCAGCGGCAATAACCACATCGGTCTTGAATAGTCCAAACGCACCTGAGATGATGAGCATCGCATTGAGCTGTGACCATCCCAGACGGCCGAACAAAAAGGCCCGCAGATATTCGACCACTTGAAACAGCGCCCACGGATTCGTAGGCAGGCCCACCCGCGAAAGAAATCCTGACTGCACTTCACAGCCGTTTGCCACGCGCACTGTGCCGCCAGTGGCCACCATGTGCGGATCGCGCAAAAAGGGCCGTGCCACCTTCTGCAGGCTGTCGCGCGCCAGGATGGAGTCGGCATCGACGCCGCAAAAAAGAGGGTGGCGTGCCAGATTAATGCCGGCGTTGAGCGAGTCAGCTTTGCCGCCGTTTTCCTTGTCGATCACCCTCAGCTGTGGGTTTTTGGCCGAGCGATAGATGCCGCGCACCGGCTTAGTCTCCAGCTGCGGACTCACCGACTCCGGGAAGAGCGCGAGGCCGAATTCTCTCTTGAGAACGTCCAGCGTGGCATCTTTGGAGCCATCATTGATGATGATGATCTCAAACTCAGAGTACGCAAGTTGCAGCATGGAACGTATGGAGGCTGCGATAGTGGTCTCTTCGTTATAAGCTGGCACCAAGATGCTGATGGCTGGCTCAAGCCCGGTAATGACGGGCGGCAGGTCTTCAAGCACGCGCTCCTGCCCCATCCGGTACAGGCTGAACAGGGACAGAAGATTTAGCGAAATATAGCCGAGGTTAAGCAGAACGAAGTACGCCAGCACGAACCAGGTCATGAACTCGATGATCATTTGCTGTGTCATGCCAAACTCCGCTGCGCCAGCACGTGATTGAGAATGGACTCCGCCAGCGATCCAGGTCGACGCAGAGCCGCAAGTTCCTCGTTGCTTATGAATGGCAAGACCGCTAGAGACTCTGCCGCGGCCAGTCTGACCGTCCACTGGGGATCTTCCATCAGATCAGTGAGCAGCTTCACGTCGCTCGCATCTCCCAGCACCGCGAGCTGTCGAATAGCATGCTCGCGCACCCGGTGGTCGGAATGAGCTGTGCATCGACGAACTTCACCCACGAGATCCCGGCTCTCGGCCATCGGAAGTGCCGCAACAACCACGTCAGAGTGTTGCGTCGCACCCAGGAGGTGAAACATCGTTTGTGTCGGCAGCTTGAGCCGAAGTGCCTTGCTCAGACGCAGGACACGGGGTAGCATGTTTTGCGGCACCTGTGGAATGCTCTCGACCAGCAGTGGCAGGAAGGGCTCTCGGGCCGGGCCGAGAAAGCTGGCGACACGTGTAATGTCCCAGTCTTCACGGCGAACGATCAGTGGCATGAGCGATTGCACGCCAGCTCTTGGATCAATCTGAATAAGTGCGCGCCCCGCGTTCACCGAAAGCAGTCCGTCCGGATGGTCAGCCAGTAAACGTAGTTCATTCCAAGCAAGCGAGTCGCGCAGATGGCCCAAACTCAGGATCGCCAGTAGCTTGTGCCGACGTGAGCCCCGGTGCAGCAGCTTGCGAGCAAACACGTCTATGCCCAATGCCCGGGCCACTTCGTTCAGGTGCTGTGCCGCTTCGCCTCGCACCGATTCGTGAAGATAGACCCACAGACGCATGAACAATATGTACTGGCCCGCCTTCAGTTTGGGCAAGGAAGTAAGACCTGGATCAACCATTGCCTGCATCAAGATCGGCCGCCAGGTCGTCATGAAGCGCTTCCAATGGGCCTCACTGCGCCGAAGCCGCAGGCGCATGTTCAACACCAGCAGTGCCACCAGCAGCGTGAGTGCCACGGAAACGATGCCCACCCAAAAGGCGACCAACAGAAAAGAGTCAGAATGCAGCCTGTACACCTGCGTAGAAGCCTTTTCGGGTATAGAAGGTGCCTTGTTCACTGCGGAACAGTGACCAATTCAGTGAAAGCCGGGGTCCCAGGGCGTGCCGCCCAGAAATCGCCACCGAGCGCACCGGAGCCATCACGATCGCGCCAGCACCGACCTGAGTGGCTTCGTCGCCGCGAGCGACAGCGATACCTACTGAACTGTCTTGCGCGTAGTACCAGGCGGCCCGCGCATCGAAGGAGTCTGCTCGCGTGCCCAGTGCTCGCACCGGGTACCAGCCGGCGGAAGCGCTGAAGTTGCCGAAATAGTGCTCAAGCCTGATGGTGCCTCGCTGCACGTTTGTATTGTCGTAGCGAGTGTGCCGGTAGCCTCCGTGTACCAACCATGCGTGCGCGAACTCATACTGCAATACCGCGCCCAGCGCGTGCTGCGCCAGCACACGGTGCGTGGAACTGATCGACGCATCAGCGGAAAGCGTTAGCGCGCTCGACAACGGGCGGCTGAAGCCAGCGGATAGTTGGGTGTCCTTGATGCCGAAACGCCGGGTTTCCAGCAGCGATGCCTCCATCAGATCGCGCGGACCGCTGCGACGGCTGAGGCCCACGGAATATTCCGTCCAGTCATCAAGTCCGCCGCTTAGTTGGCTGCGCTCTACGCTCGCTGCGGCGCGAATTTGTGGCTGGGGAGTCTGATCCTGCGCCATGGCTGCCAAGTTTGGCAGCGCCAGCGCGATGGCGATCAGCACGGATCTCATGGTTTGACCTTGGCGAGTCGGCGCACCCGCGCGAGCAGCTCATTGGGCTGGAAAGGCTTGACCACGTAATCGCTGGCGTCGGCTTCCAGTGCGCGCACAACGTCGCGCTCCTGTGTCTTGGCAGTAAGCATGATGACCGGCACCGATCTCCAACCCGGCTGCTCGCGCAACATCGAAATCAACTGGAATCCATCGAAAAAAGGCAACATCACGTCCAGGAGCACAATAGCCGGGGGCGGTTGCGTCTCAATGAATGACTTCGCGGCGCGGCCTTCCTGAGCAACATGGACCGAATAGCCCTCACGGGAAAGCATGAACTGCAATAACTGGGCGATGTGGTCGTCGTCTTCGACGACCAAGGCGATGGGCGGGGAAGTGGGGAGCATGTTTGAGCAGGATAAAGGCACGCCATTGTGCCGCATGCGATTGGGCCCTATGCAACCCCGCATCACAGAGCATTGTGAGCAAGAATTTCCGGATCAGTGTTGCGGTCGATCAGGTGGCTTGGGCAATGTCACGGACTGCCCTTGTTCCGGTACGGTGACCTGCCACCCTAACTTCTTGTGAAGCTCATCCGCCAATGTCTGTGCGGCGACAGGTTCACCGTGCACCACGAAAGTCTGTGCAGGCGATCGGTGGAAGGCGCTGGCCCAATCGAGCAGGGCCGGTTGATCGGCGTGTGCAGAAAGACCATCAAAAAAGTGAATCGAAGCCTTGACGGGAACATCTTCTCCAAAGATGCGCACCTCTTTGGCGCCGTCCACCAGTCGACGCCCCAGGGTTCCCTCAGCCTGATAGCCTGGAATCACCACACTGCATTCGCGTCGGGGCAGGTTATGGCGCAGGTGATGACGGATTCGCCCCGCATCGCACATGCCGCTCGCGGAAATGATGATGGCACCCGAGCGAATGAGGTTGAGCGCCTTGGATTCGTCTGAGCTGCCGGTGAAGTGCAGGTAGGGCAGGTTATGACCTTGATCATGCCAATCGGCCAGTTGCTTGGCTTGTTCGTCAAACAGCGCCATGTGCTCACGCGTGATGCGCGTGGCCTCGGTGGCCATGGGTGAATCAACAAACACCATTGGATGGCGAAGTCTGCCCTCGCGGGCGAGCCGATGGAGCAGGTAAAGGATTTCCTGAGTGCGGCCTACCGCGAAGGCGGGAATGATCACGTTGCCGCCACGCTCGAACAGGGTCTTTTCAAAGATCGAGATCATGGCATCTTCGGTCGCCGATGTGTCCTGGTGCTGCCGATCTCCGTAGGTGGATTCGATGACCAGAATATCTGCATCTTCGATCAGCGTGGGATCCCGCAGTATGGGGCGATTGGGTTGTCCCAAGTCTCCGCTGAAGACAAGCTTGGTCTCTTTGTCATGCTCGGTGACCCAGACTTCAATAATGGCTGATCCCAGAATGTGCCCCGCATCACGAAAGCGGCAGCGCACCGACGGGTGAGGAGAAAACTCATAGTCGTAACCTACGCTCTTGGCCTGCTCCAGACAGTCTCGCGCGTCCTGAACGGTATACAGGGGTGGAAACGGCGCCTTTCCTTTGGAGCGCTTTGCATAGTGTTTGGCGTCGCTTTCTTGAATGTGCGCACTGTCGGGCAACATCACGCCAAGCAGGTCCACTGTGGCTTCTGTGGCGTAGATAGGGCCCGCGAACCCCGCGTGCGTCAGTTTCGGAAGCAGACCGCTGTGGTCAATGTGCGCGTGCGTGAGAAGAACGAAGTCAATGGATGAAGGGTTGAATTCAAACGGACTCCGGTTACGCGCCGAAGCGTCCGGGCCGCCTTGCCGCATGCCGCAATCGACCAGAAAGCGGACGTCTTCCGCCTCCAACATGAAACACGAGCCTGTGACCTCGCGGGCCGCGCCAAGAAAACGAATCTTCATGAAATGATCTCTCCTGCTTGCAGATCGCCAAGGATGCGAGATTCGTGCCCCCCGCGTCCGTCAATGGCGACTTGTATCCTCAAATTTTTGCAACGCCATCAGAGTGGAGTGGGGGAGTTCGACGCCATTTGCTGCTCGCAAGACTCAGTCGAAACCGCGCCCTTCTCCCGCTTCCTCGTGAGTTACGCCATCACGTATATGGTAGATGCGTTTGAAGGTAGGAATGATTTTCTCGTCGTGAGTAACGACAATGATGGCGGTCTCGAACTGCTTGGCCATGTCGTTCAGGATACGAATCACCACCATGGCGCGCTGCGAGTCCAATGGTGCGGTGGGTTCGTCGGCGAGGATAACCGGCGGTCGGTTGATCAGACCGCGTGCAATGGCCACACGCTGCTGCTCACCCCCGGACAACTGTGAGGGCATGGCTTGTGCGCGGTGCTGCACGTCCAGTGCGGTAAGCAGTTCCCGGGCACGCCGGCGAGCCTCGTCGTTGGGTATACCTGCAAGCATTGGAAGCAGGGCAACGTTGTCGGTCGCATCCAGGAACGGAATAAGGTACGGTGCCTGAAAGACAAAGCCAATTTTGTCGCGGCGCAATGCGCGAAGGTCGCGCACTTTCCAGCCATCGTCATAGATCACGGTGTCGTCCAGGATCATCCGTCCTGACGTTGGATCAATCACGGCGCCCAAGCACTTCAGTAGCGTGCTCTTTCCCGATCCGGAGGGGCCGATCAGTCCAACCACTTCACCCGGTGCCACCTGCATGTTCACGTTTTTCAATGCGAGAACCGCGGTGTCTCCTTCGCCGAAACGCTTGCTCAAGTTTTCTATGCGAATGCCTTTTGCGCTCATGCTTCAATCCAGTTTCAACCTATCGCTTCGGCCGGATCAACCTTGAGTGCCATGCGAATGGCCACCACGCTGGCCAGCACACAGATCGCCAGGACCGCGAAAAACCCGATGACCGAGTCGGTTGGAAGCAGCAAGACGTACTTGGGAAACAGCGGTGCAGCAAATGTTGCGCTGATTTTGCCGACCACGAATCCGATCACCCCGAGCACCAAGGCCTGCTGAAGGATCATCCAGGCAATGGTGAAATTTCGCGTACCGATGAGTTTGAGCACCGCAATTTCACGGATCTTGTCCATCGTCAGCGTGTAGATAATGAACGCAACAATGGCCGCGCTAACCACGGCCAGAATCATCAGAAACATACCGATTTGCTTGGCCGATGTGGCGATCAGCTTGCCGATCAGAATCCCTTCCATCTGTTCGCGGTCATACACCGTGAGGCGTTTCCACCTGCGAATGGGTGCGGTAACTTCCTGCGGCGTGAACTCTGGCCTGATTCTCACCAGCACGGCGTTGACGGAGTTGTTGCTGGTCTGGGACTCGATGACTGCATCCAGCAGACCCGGCACGGCCGGTCGGTTAAAGGTCGGGTTGGCCTCTGTACGGCGGCGCTGCATCAGAATAGCGTCGTTATCTTTGAGGAACTGAGCTTCCTGGGCATCTTTGAGGGGAACGAACACCATCGGGTCACCGCTTGATGAGACCATCCGGCGCGCCAGACCCACCACGGTGTACTGATTGCGGCGTATCGTCAAAACATCACCCAGCTGGAAGCCTGTGGCGATATCTGCTACCGCCTCATAATGCCCGCGGGTGATCTGGCGTCCGGCGATCAGAAACGGTGGCCATCCTGGCGCACCGGGCTCGCCCGCGCTAATGCCCACCACCATCGCCCTGACGTCTGCGTCTCCTTTGCGCACCTGCATGGTCAGATAAGTGATATTGACCGCTTCGGCGACGCCCGGCATGGCGCGTATGCTGCGCCAGAGATCATCAGGAATGCTCGAAGATTCAGCATAAGGACCGAGTGTGTCTTTCTGCACTACCCAAAGATCCGCGCCACTGTTGTCGAGCAAAACCCTGCCGTCTTCCACCATGCCGCGATACACGCCGGCCATGGTCAGTGTCACGCCGATCAGCAGTCCCAATCCGATGCCGGTGAAGATGAATTTTCCCCAGGCATGCAAGATGTCGCGCCCGGCCAGGCTGATCATGGCGATACCCCTGGAAGGGCTTCGACAACTTTAATTCGGCTGCGAGCGGTCAGCGCCTTTTCGCTGTAAAGGACGTACTGATCGCCAGCATCAAGACCCTTTTCCACCTGCATTTGCCCATCAAGATCGGAGCGGCCAATGACGATGGGTGCGAATACGAGCTTTTCGTTATCAAGCTTCCATACACCGCGCTTGCCGCCCACGGTGCGAATGGCGGCGTTCGGAATGGTGGGCTTGGCTGGCAGTTCGGGCAGTTGCACTGTCACTTCGGCGAGCTCTCCGAGCGGCGGCAAAGGTGAGGGCTGTGTTTCGAACGCAACCTTGGCCAGAGTCTCTTCCGTGACCACGTCCGCCTGAGGCTCGACTCGCAGCACTCGCCCCGGTTCGCTTTGGCTGCGGCGGGAGCGCAGCACGATTCGGGCAGGCAAGCCTGCAGCCAAACCCTCGGCACTGATCTGGTCAAAGCGCGCATCTACCCACAGGCTGTTGGGATCAATCACCTCCACCACTGCCTGTCCTGCCACCACAGTCGTTCCCGGATCGGCGTGGCGTGCGATCAACAGCCCGGCAACAGGCGCTACCAGGCGAAGATTGCTTCGTTGCGCGCGCAAGGCTCTAAGGTCGGCGCGCATGCGGCTGACGTCTTCCCGTGCCGCTCCCAGGGCGGCGTCCGCCACGGCCAACTCTTGCCGCTTGGTGGCGGTGCTTTCTTCGCTCGTGCCTTGTAGCGCAAGAAGCTTTTCATATCGGGTTGCCTGTGTTCGTGCGAACACTTGCTTGGCTTCCGATTGCCGCAGTGCGGCCTCGGCGCTCTTGATGGCGGCTTGCTGCGCGTCAATGCGCTCGTCCAGGTCCACGGGGTCCATTTCGCCCAGAACCTGCCCCGCACTCACCAGATCTCCAACATGCACATTCAGCAACTTGACCCTTCCTGCGTAGGTTGGTCCGATCTTGTACGTATAGCGAGCCCTCACCGTACCGAGGCCCGAAAGCGCAGGCGCAATGGTTTTTGACTCAGCGTTTCCGACCGTCACGGCCACTGGCGACAGGGGCCCGGAGCGCAGGGCAACATAAATGAACAGAAAGAGAAGGGGCAGCACGACCGCGATCAACGCAAGCGTGCGGCGCTGTAGACCAAGAAACTTCATAGAACGCTCCGGATGCCGCGTAGATAGATGGCGAAAGTGCCTGGCGCGTTTGCACGAATGCGAGCCACGTCGCCTGCCAGCAGCGACTGCATCACCAGACCCTGAATGGTGCCGATGAACAGGACGACGGCAGCGCCCACATCAAGGTTGACATCCAGATCACCGCTTGCCTGGCCTTCTTTTAGAAGATGACTCAGTCTCTCGCTGTAGTGTTGAAGCAAATTCTGCACCTCTTGCTTGGGCAGGGTGCTGCCTGGTCGCTGTAGTTCTCCAAACAGTAGCCGGGGCACGCCAGGATATTCGCACACGAACTCAATGTGGGCCATAAAAACCGCTTCAAGTGCCGCCGCGGGAGATTCAGCAGAGCTTGCCGCCTTGCCGACACGATCGAGCAGGCTGTCCTTGACCCACGACATCACCGAGTGAAGGATGGCGTCCTTGCTCGGGAAATGGCGAAAAAGGGCGCCCTGAGTCAGCCCCATGTGCTGTGCGATGGCTGCCGTGGTGATGTCGCTGGGATGCCCTTCAGCAGCCAAGCTAACTACTGTCTCTACCGTGACCGCTCGCCGCTCTTCCGCTGGCAGGTGCTTGGATCGCTCACGCATCAAAGATGGCTTTTAAAGTAAGTAATTGATTGCTATCTTATCAGCCATCAGAGAATTCGTTCGATGTATCGGCATCAGGGCCAATCCATATTCTGATGGGCAGGAATGCCCGAACAAGCCACCGCTCTCCGGTCAGAAGGCTCTGCTGTATCGATAATGATCTGAAGCGTATTCGGAAATCATTGGGAACTCAGTGTGGCGACTGCCTCGGGGTAGCTTTGATTTCGACTCCGCTGCACTGGAGAATGAAAACATGACCATGGTCGAATCGCGACTTGACTCGCAGGCTCTTAGCTCGGCTGAATCGCTGAACCGCGGGTGTTTCTGCCGCACATTGAATGTGACGCGATTGAGATCCCATCTGGAAAGTGACCCCAGCCTGAAAGGGATGATGGAGAACATCGCCACCACGCGCCCGCATCTCTTTGCGTCCACGGTGGTTTTTATCTCGTACGAGATGAAGCAAAAAATCGTGGCCACTGTGGCGGCCATTCAACGTGTGGTGGCACTGACCGGGTATCAGGCTCAGGCATTGCATCGCGCTCCGCCTATCGCACAACAGGCATTTGGCCCCGTGGGTGCTTGCATGGGTTTTGATTTTCATCTCGGAGTCGCTGGACCTCGGCTCATAGAGATCAACACCAACGCTGGTGGAGCTTTGCTCAATGTTGCTCTGGCGCGCGCGCAAGAGCAGTGCTGCGAGGCTATGGATTGGACTTTTGTACCCAACTCTGAATTGGAGGGACTGGAAGAAACGCTCTTTGAGATGTTCCTTAAGGAGTGGCGCACCCAGCGTGGTAATGGGCGTCCGGGCCGCTTGGCTATAGTGGATGACGAGCCAGCCAATCAATATTTGGCACCGGAGTTTGAATTGTTTCGAGAGTTATTCGAGCGCCATGGCGTGACTTCCAGCATTGCGGACCCGTTGGATCTGTCGTGGCACGACGGCAAGCTGTGGCACGCAGACGCCCCTGTAGACATGGTCTATAACCGTCTGACCGATTTCTACCTCGACGATCCCAGACATCAGGCGCTTCGACATGCCTATGAGGCGGGAGCAGTGGTGATGACACCTGATCCGCACGCTCACGCCCTGTATGCCGATAAGCGCAACCTCATTGCACTCAGCCGAGACGATATGTTGGCTGCGTGGGGCGCGTCCATTGATGACCGCCAATTGCTCAAGTCAGTCGTGCCGCAGACGCAGCTCGTAACAGCCGATCGCGCTGATGAAATGTGGACACAGCGTCGCCAGCTTTTCTTCAAGCCGGTCGCGGGGCACGGTGCAAAGGCCGCCTATCGGGGAGACAAGCTCACTCGACGCGTTTGGGGCGAGATTCTGGCGGGACAGTTCGTGGCCCAGGCGCTCGTTCCACCCGCAGAACGTCTAATTGAGGTCGATGGAGAGCTGACCGATCTCAAGTTCGACATTCGGGCGTATACCTATGGCAATCGAGTTCAACTGCTGGCGGCGCGGATCTACAGCGGTCAAACGACCAACTTCAGAACCCATGGCGGCGGCTTTGCGCCGGTGATCGTCGTACCCATGCTATAGCCAGACGAGAAAAATGCCCCATCTGCCGCTGTGTTCTCAGAAGAAGACTTCGCAGAGGTTCATTGGTCCAATCAAACATTGAAATAGGCGGCAACACGCAAGTGCTTACCTTTGAACGTCGCTTACCGGTTTATTCGGTAACATTCCAGAAGGAATAAGCATGCTAACTTTTATTTATCTTGTCGCCATCGTGGCCGAAGGTATGTCCGGGGCCTTGGCCGCCGGACGCCGCAACATGGACGTCTTTGGGGTAGCCGTGATCGCATTCGTGACCGCGCTCGGCGGGGGCACGGTTCGCGACCTGATTCTGGGCCGTTTCCCGATAGGATGGACGCAACACCCCGAGTATGTGGGCATGGTCATCGTGGCAGGCCTGCTGACCGTTACGGTGGCGCAGCACATGTTCAGGCTCAGGCGCCTGTTCCTTCTGCTTGATGCCATGGGCCTGGTCGCTTTCTCGCTGATAGGCTGTGATGTGGCGCTGGGCTTGGGCTATTCCGTCCCCGTGGTGATCATGTCCGGCATGATCACGGGCATTTGCGGGGGCGTGCTCCGCGATGTGCTCTGCAACCAGGTTCCCGTGGTGTTTCAGAGAGAGCTTTATGCCATGGTTTCCCTGGTGGTTTGCTGCCTATTCCTCGGGTTGCGCGCGCTCGAAGTCAATCTGGCGTTGAATACAGGGCTGAGCTTTGCAGTCGGCTTGACGATGCGCCTTCTGGCGATCCGATTAGGCTGGAAGCTGCCGACGTTTTCCTACCAGCAGCGTTGGGACTAGCTTTTTTGGCCTCGACCAGCGGCGCGTCTGCGGTTGAGGGCATATCGCACCAGGAATGCGCAGCCCAGCGCCAAAGCAAACCAGCCCACCAAAGTAGCCTGTTGCAAAATCTCGCGCACACTCTGCCCGCGCGCCACGTAAGGTCCCAGAAGCACAATCGCACCAATAAGCGCGCAAATGACGCCTTTGGTCAGTAGTTCGGTATCCTGCTTGCGCAGGGACGTCTGGTTGACAGGAGGCATAAGGGCCTTTTTTTCCTCATTCGTGAAAGTACGCAGTTTATGGCAATCCAGTGGTTTCCCGGTCACATGCATCTGACGCGCAAGGCGATTGTCGAGCGCATGAAGGATATTGACGTCGTGATCGAGCTGCTGGACGCACGCCTGCCCGGCTCCAGTGCCAATCCGTTGCTGGCGGAGCTGACAGGTCAGAAGCCCTCGCTCAAGGTGCTGAACAAGCAGGACGTGGCCGACTCGGCGCGTACCGTTGCTTGGCTCGATTGGTACAACGCCCGTCCGGGCACCCGCGCCATTGCGCTCGACGCTTCGGACGCAGCCCCCGCGCGACGTCTCATTGACGCCTGCCGCCAGCTCGCGCCGCAACGAGGCACTGCAATGAAGCCCATGCGAGTGCTGATCTGCGGTATTCCCAACGTTGGAAAGTCCACGCTAATCAACACACTGACAGCCAAGCGAGAGGCCAAGACGGGCGACGAAGCGGGCATTACCAAGCAGGAGCAGCGCATCGTCTTGGCTGACGACTTCTATCTCTGGGATACCCCCGGCATGCTGTGGCCGCGCATCATCGTGCCCGAGAGCGGGTACAAACTCGCGGCAGCCGGTGCGGTGGGTCGCAATGCGTATGACGAGGAGGAGGTGGCGCTTGAGCTATTGGCCTACCTGAAGCACCATTACGCGCCATTGCTTGAAAAGCGATACAACCTTGGCCTGAACGCGAGCGCCGTCGCCGCGATGCATGACGAAGAATTGCTGGAGCTGGTGGCCCGCAAGCGCGGCGCCGTGATGAGTGGCGGGCGCCCCAATTTGCAGAAGGCTGCAGAAATTGTTCTCACTGACCTGCGTAGCGCCATTCTCGGGCGCTTGACGCTGGAAACAACTGAAGAATTTGCCGGATGGCTGGCTGCAGCAGAAGTGCAGGAGCAAGAGCGTGCTGCGCGCAAGGCAGAGCAGCAAAAGCGGAAGGATCGGCGGCCGCGCCCAGCGCCCTCGGCCTAGGCCTAGGCAACACACCAAGATAAGACGCTTTGTTTTCACAGATCCCCAATTCAGTAAAGAAAGGCATTCCGAGCATGGAGCAAAAAAACGACGGCGCTATCCGCATCGGTATCGTCGGCTACGGCAACCTGGGCCGTGGCGTGGAGGCGGCCATTGCCCGCAACCCAGATATGACCATCACCGGCATCTACACGCGGCGCGACCCTTCTCAAGTGAAGACGCTGGGCACCGATGTGCAGGTTCACCGCATGGAGAGCTTGGCCGTGCACAAGGATCGGATCGACGTGCTCATTCTCTGTGGCGGCTCCAAGGAGGACCTGCCTCGTCAGAGTCCGGAGTTGGCGGCGCGCTTCAACCTGGTAGACAGCTTCGATACGCACGCGCGGATTCCGGAACATTTTGCCGCCGTAGATGCAGCGGCCCAGGCAGGCAAGACGACGGCTCTCATTTCTGCCGGATGGGATCCGGGCATGTTCTCACTTAACCGCGTCATGGGCGAGGCTTTGTTGCCTGATGGCGCTACATACACCTTCTGGGGAAAGGGCCTCAGCCAAGGGCACTCCGATGCGATTCGTCGTGTGCCAGGCGTTGCCGGAGGCGTGCAGTACACCATTCCCCTGCCCGAGGCTGTAGAAAAAGTGCGCAGCGGAAACCGGCCAGAACTCTCTACGCGGGAAAAACACCGCCGGGAATGTTTTGTGGTTCCGGAAGCCGGGTCCGACCCCGAGACCATCCGCCAGGCCATCGTGAACATGCCGCACTATTTTGACGAGTACGACACGACAGTGCACTTCATCAGTGCCGAGGATCTGGCCCGCGACCATTCGGCCATGCCACATGGCGGTTTCGTCATCCGCAGCGGAAACACTACTGTAGGCAACAAACAAGTGATCGAGTACAGCCTGCGGCTCGACAGCAATCCCGAGTTCACCTCGAGCGTGCTCGTAGCCTACGCGCGCGCTGTTCACAGAATGCACCAGATGGGGCAGGTAGGCTGCAAGACGGTATTCGATGTGGCGCCGGGGTTGCTTTCGCCCAAGAGCGCGTCCGAATTGCGCGCCGAACTGCTGTGAAGGGCTGTTGGGCCAAGTAACTCAGGTCGAACGGTGGGGGCGAACATGCCACCACCTTGGCAACAGGGCGCGAACGGAGGCGCGCTGATAGCGGTCATCGATCAGGAACACGGTGCCCTGGTCTTGCTCGGTTCGTATCACGCGTCCGGCGGCCTGCACAACCTTGCGCAACCCAGGAAACAGATAGGTGTAGTCGTAGCCTTTGGTCGCGCCAAAGTGCCGATTCATCGCAAGCTTCATCTGCTCGTTGACTGGGTTGAACTGCGGCAGGCCAAGCGTTGCAACGAAGGCGCCGATCAGGCGTTGGCCGGGGAGGTCGATGCCCTCCGAGAACGCCCCTCCTAGTACAGCCAGGCCGACGCCCTGGCCTTGTTCTGTGAAACGCGACAAAAAAGCTTCCCGGCGCTCCTTGTCCATGTTGGGAGTTTGAGGCCAAAGGGGCAGAAGAGGGTGCGTACGCTGCAGGCAATCGGCTACCTGCTGCAAGTACTCGAAGCTGCTGAAAAAGCACAGGTAGTTCCCCGGTTGCCGCTCGTACTGCCGTGCCACCAAGTCAGCGATAGGCTGTAGCGAACGCTCGCGATCCTGATAGCGCGTAGAGATATGGCCTACAGTCTGCACGTTCAATTGCTCAGGCTGAAATGGTGCATCTACCTCAATCCACCCAGTGTTCTCTGGTAGGCCCAGGACATCACGGTAGAACTTGGGCGGACTCAGGGTGCCGGAGAACAGCACGGTAGCATGCGAAGCCGCATGGCGCTCCGCGAGGTAAGGCGCGGGGACCACATTGCGAATACACAAAGTGGAGGCGGGCACCTGGCTACGCCCGCCGTACTCCGCCCGAAGACTCACATCGAACAGCGCATGGTCGCCGAACTGCTCGGCCAAAGTCAAAAATTGCAGTGCTTCCCAGTAAAAATTCAGCACGGGGTCACTGGGTGGCAGCGGCTTATCGGCCATGTTGGCAGCAATTTCTCTCACCACAAGCTGTACCGATCCCACCAGCGCTGAAGGCACCGCTTCGTAGGCTTGATAGTCGGCTACCTGCTCATTTGATATCTTGTTCCAGTGTCGATAAAGCCGATTTAGAGCCTTGCGAACGGGGCCGGTGGCGGCCTGACGCGCGTCAGCCAGAGAAAACGGCGACAGTTCAGACGTGTACATGCTCCGGGCGCGCTCCACCAGATTGTGGGCTTCGTCTACCAGCACACCAACGTTCCATGGCCGCTCTTGAGTCCACGCATAGAGCATGGCAGAACTGCCGTAGTAGTAGTGGTAGTCTGCCACCACCACGTCGCTCCAGAGAACCAGTTCCTGCGAAAGATAGTACGGGCAGATTTGATGAGCGAGAGCAAGCGTTCGGACGGCTTGGGGACCCCAAGGCTGCTCAAGTTGGATGGCCTCTGCTCGGGCAGCGGGTAGCCTGTCATAGAACCCGCGTGCCAAGGGACATGAATCGCCGTGGCAAGCTTTGTCCGGGTGTTCGCAAGTCTTCTCGCGTGCTTGCAGGCTAAGCACGCGCAGGCCGTTTCGCTTCAGAGAGGGTTGGCGCTGCGAAAGCGTGGCCTGCTGGCCGATTCGCTGGTTGACAATGCTGAGCGCCTGCAACGCCAAGCCGTGGCCCGTCCCCTTGGCCGTCAGGAAAAACAGCTTGTCCAGACCTTGGCCCGGGCAGGCCTTCAGCATAGGGAAAATCGTGCCCATGGTCTTGCCGATGCCGGTGGGCGCCTGGGCCATCAGGCATTGACCACCCTCGTCGGCACGCGCTGAGCGATAAACGGCCACGGCCAACTCGCGCTGGCCTGTTCGAAAGCGCTCCATGGGAAACTGCAATGCCTCCAGTTCTGCGTCGCGCGCCGTCCGGTGTGCTGTCTCGCTCTGCGCCCACGCCAGGAAACTGGCGCACTGCTCCTCAAATAGCGATTGCAGCGACTCAGCATCATGCGTTTCCAGCAGCACGGTCTCTTCGCCAGTGCCGATATTGAAGTACACCAGTGCCACGCGCAGGCTCATCAAACCGCGCGCCTGGCACAGAAGGTGCCCATAAACCTTTGCCTGAGCCCAATGAACCGCTCGTTGATGTGGGCGTACTCCTTCCAGAGTCCCACGGTAGGTCTTGATTTCCTCTAACTGGCCTGTCTGCGGATCGAAGCCGTCAGCGCGGCCACGCACCCGAAGATTCTCGTATTGACCAGAGAGACTGATTTCGGATTCATAGGTCGCGCTTCTGCGCGATTGCACCAGTCCGTGGCCTGCCATGCCTTCCAGTGCTGAGGGTGCTGGTGTGAAGCGCAGATCCAGATCACCCGCTCTGGCGGTGAACTCGCAAAGGGCTCGCACCGCCACGACATAGCTCATGGGGCAGCCTCGCCTGCCGGCGCCATGCGCCAGCGTACGTGGCAGACGCGAGCGGCAATACCATGCTCGTAAAAGTACCGCAGCCACCTGATCTGATTGTCCTGCAATTTGTCGCCAGGGCCTTTGACCTCAACCAATTCGTAGCGCCGCTCCGAAGGCCAAAAACGCACCAGATCTGGAAAACCTGAGCGGTTGGCCCGTAGGTCGCTGAGCAGGCGCTCGAAAAAAATCTCCAGGTGATGCGCCGGTATGCAGTCAAGCGCCAAACATAGCAGTGGCTCGCTAAGGAGCCCCCAGAAGACAAAAGGAGACTGTACTCCCCGCTTGCATTCGTAATTCCGCAGGATGACTTCGCGGTAAGTGCCGTCTTTCAGGCTTTCAAGGCACGCCTTGAACAATTCCGCCCGGCGCAGCACAAAGTCAGGTGCCGACAGATCTGCCGGACCACTCTGAAACGGGTGGAAGAACGCGCCTTGCAGCGGTGCAAAAATTGCCGACCAGCACAGAAGGCCGAATAGTGAATTGATAAGTGCATTCTCAACGTAAAACACAGGGGCAATGTCAGTGTGCCAGTGATCGCGCACGGCATACTCGACTCCCGCGGAGTTCGACGGAAGCTCAAGTTCGAACTCGATCAGTTCTTGTTGTGAGCGCATCACCGGGCGGGGAGGGCGCTTGCTGTCGTCGGGTGAAAGTTCGTTCTGCCTACCCTGGTAGCTGGGTGTGCAGCGTTGCAGACGTGGCATCATGCGTGCAACACGCTGACGTTCTTCATCGCTTTCTGGCGCGGCTTCTGCCGCCACCGCGAACGCCATCGCATCAGAGAAGCGGCCCATCCGCTCGCACACGCGTATCCTGCGGAGTCTGGCGCCAGGATGCCGGCTTAGGGCGTAGGCCTGCTCTGCACGGTCCCAGTCTCGCTCACGCTCCAAGGCCTGGCCAATACGCCACAAGACCTTGGCTCGGCGCGATTGGAGCCAGGGGTTGTCGCTGTGGCAGAGCGCCACCTTGTGCATCAAGTCATTTTTATCGGCACCCTCATCAAGCGCTTGGCGGCATGCGTGCAATATCAAATATTGGTCTACGTCGGCTTGCGATTGAAACGCGTGAGTGGTGGTATCCAGGGACACGGTTTCATATTTGACGATCCCCAGATCGGCCAGCACGAATTCCGACCATTGCTGATACAGATTCCCGAAGAACACCAACCTCAAGCGATCACACACCTCGCCAATCGTCACGCGCCATACAGACTCACGCGCGGCCGGGTTCCACTGGGCATAGGGGCGGGCGGTAGCGTGCAGGCTGCGCAACACATCCAGCATCTCGGCTTTGCGCATGCTTGCATGCACCGTCGATCCCCTGAACAAATTCATCAATTCAGGCTTGGTGTGCAGCGCGAACAGTTCGTCCACGTCCATGGCGCCCAACGCGTCAAGCCAGCCCAATTCCAGCAAACTGGCAGCGGCCTCAGACACGTCCGGAATTTCATCGTAGTTCAGCTTGCTCACGCGAAACCATGGGCCTCGCCGCATTAAAAGGCGCACCAGTAGCGCCTTCGATAGCTCGGGCAGTCTATCGAACTCCGTGAGAAACACTCGCTCCGCATCGCCCAGCAGGTCGACATGCCGCACGACCAGCCATGCCAACGCACGCTCGAAATTGTGGAGGTAGTAGTAGCGATGGGCGGGGAGCATGTTCCCGAAGAGATGATGGCATCAAACTGTCTATTTATACAGCAAATCCAAACCTCTTCTAAGGGTTGAAATGAGAGCCACCATTCAACTGCGGGTCAAACAGCTGTCCGAAATATTACAGCTCCTAAAGAAGTCGCAGCTTGTGCCCTGTGTCGCCTTTACTTCTTAATCCTGATCTTCTTCTCAACCTCAGCCGCAGCCTTCTCGGTTTGCTTACGAACTCGAAACAAACGGAGTATTTCGGAGATTTCTGGATCAGTAAGGTTCTTCTGAGCAGCCAGAAATTGCTCCTGCTCTTCTTCCTTGATGTGATGAAGATATTCTTCTTTCATCTGATTGAAGCGCCGAAGCCATCCGGAAGACGCCATATCGCGAGCGGCCAAGTCTGCCAGCATATCGTCCAGCTCCTTATGCTCGGACACCGCGTGCCTTGCCTGGTCAGTGGTTTTAGGGTTACGCATTACAGTAGACCAAAGTGCTTGCTCCTCCGCTGCCGCGTGGGCTTTGATGTCGCGGACGAGCTCTTTAAAAAGCTTCTTCCGTTCTTCGGAAGCCCCTGAGGTTTCGCCAATCATCGCGATGAGGGCTCTATGCTTGTCGTGGTCTTCAACCAAACGCCCGAAGATATCGGCGTGCCCACGAAACGAAGTTTTCGGTGTACTTCCCAGTCGTATTGGCAACTGAGGCGCCAAAATGCTCGCACTAAGAACAGCTTTTTGCTTGGACTCGGATGCCGCTTTCGATAAAGATGCGATGTTATTTTGCATACTATCCTCAAGAAGTTTCAACGGGTTCTCGTCTCTTCAGTTTTCATGACTCTGGGGGATTCGTCTGTCATCAAACAACCTGCTCCAAGGTGCGAATACGCCTACCGAACTCGGCGCGGTGAGCATTTCCTCGGCGTGATTTACCACAGCCAGCACATGCTGAGCGGTATCCTCAGGGGCAGGGGGCTTTGACGCGGCAACGGACTAAAGCCTTTCCTCAGGAGCGTTTAGTGACTTACAGGTCATTTCAGGGGGAGTGACATGTGGCAAGAAGTGACAACAACCTTGATTTCGGAGTTTGCCGATCTGCCTGACGCTGCGGAGACCACCCGTGTGCTGGTGCGCCTTTTGATGGCTGCACTGTTCGGCGGTGTACTCGGCTACGAGCGAGAGCATCGGGGAAAAGCAGCCGGGCTTCGCACACACATGCTGGTCGCCATGGGCGCAGCCTTGTTTGTCATGGTGCCGGAGCGGGCTGGCATGCATATTTCCGACATGAGCAGGGTCATTCAGGGGGTCGTGGCAGGCGTTGGCTTTCTAGGCGCAGGTGCAATCATCAAGCGGCACTCCGAGGAAGATGTGGAGGGGCTGACCACCGCTGCCGGCATATGGATGACCGCTGCCATAGGCGTAACTTGCGGACTTGGCAAAGGGGGCACGGCTCTGCTTGGAACCCTGTTTGCTTTGCTCATCCTGGCCTTGATTCCGCACATATCGGCTCCCCCAAAATCCAACAGTTAGCGGATTGATGGTGTTCAGTCAGGGCATCTGCGTACACTTCCTCGATCCATCCCCGAATAAACAGGCAGCCTCATGTACCAGCCTCCTCAGTTTGTCAGCCGCGAACCGCTCATTGCTGCACGTCTGATGCGGGAGCACCCTTTCGCCAGTCTTATCTCGACCGATGACGAAGGGTTTCCTTTTGTCACGCATCTGCCTTTGCACCTTGAAGATAGTCAGAATGGGTTCACGCTGCTCGGGCATGTGGCGAAGCCGAACCCGCATTGGAAGTACCTCGCCACGCGGCCCAAGGCACTGGTGACTTTCGTGGGACCACACGCATTCCTGTCCCCAAAGGTCTACCCAGACCTCGCACGCGTGCCCAGTTGGAACTATCTGGCTTTGCATTGCACCGTAGAGGCTAAGATCATCGATGAGGTCGATTCCAAGGACGCGCTCCTCAAGAAGCTCATTGCCGATCACGAGCCGCCCTATGCTGCACAGTGGCGCTCGCTGGGCGAGGAGTTTGCTCACAAGATGCTGGCTGGCATAGTCGCCTTCGAACTAAAAATTGTCGACTGGCAATGCAAGCTCAAGTTGAACCAGCACCGTCAGGAATCTCATGCAGCGTTGCATGCAACCTATGCTGCCGGTGGCCCCAATGAGCAGGCTCTGGCTGTATGGATGCAGACCTTGAACATGGTGCCAGGGATTGACTCGAGGCAGCACTCCGAATGAATATTTCGCAGTCGCCGTTACAAGACGATGAATACTGGATGGGCCAAGCCTTGGACGCGGCGCGGGCTGCAGGTGCGAGAGGAGAAGTGCCAGTAGGCGCCGTGGTAGTACACCGGGGTCAACTGATTGCAACTGGAGGCAATGCCCCGATTGAAGACCAGGATCCCACGGCTCATGCTGAGATTGCCGCGCTTCGCGCCGCCGCGCGAAAACTCGGAAATTACAGGCTCGACGACTGTGAACTGTATGTCACGCTGGAGCCGTGCCCCATGTGCGCGGGCGCAATGTTGCATGCGCGTTTAAAGCGCGTGGTGTTCGGGGCGCGAGATCCGCGTACAGGCGCAGCCGGCTCGGTAGTCGATTTGTTCGGTCAGCCTATGCTCAACCACCAGACTCAACTGGCAGGCGGTGTGCTGGCCAATGAGTGCGGGGCACTGTTAAAAGATTTTTTTCGATCCCGGCGAGGCAACCCGAACCCCTTGCGAGAGGATGCGCTACGCACACGCGAGGCAGATTTTGCGAATCTCCCAGACTACCACTGGGATCCCAGGTACGTGAGCGATCTGCCCAGCCTGGCCGGCTTGCGCTTGCATTACGTGGAGGAGGGCGCATCAGAGGGTGCGGCACGCACTTGGCTGTGCCTGCACGGGAATCCCACCTGGAGCTACCTGTACCGCCACATGATTCCCGTTTTCGCGGGGGCTGGTGATCGAGTCGTCGCACCCGACATGCCTGGCTTTGGCAAAAGCGACAAACCCAAACGAGAATCAGCGCACAGTTTCTCATGGCACCGCCAAGTTCTTCTGGAACTCATAGAACGACTCGATTTAAGAAACATTGTGCTGGTCGTGCACGATTGGGGCGCGCACTTGGGGCTCACGCTTCCAATGGCGGCGCCCGGGCGCTTCACCGGTTTACTGGTCATGAACACCATGCTCGATATCGCAGAGCCTGGTCGCACCTCAAACTCACACCCAAAGCGATCCAGAAAGCCGCGATTCGAGTTCGACATTGCGGGCATGATCGCACGGGGCGCGCCACAACTTTCCGCCGCTGAATGTGCGGCTTATCAGGCACCGTTTCCCGATAAAGGGCATTGCTCAGCCATTCGGGCAGTTACCCAGATGATGTCTGAACCAGACTATGACCTAGGAGCCTGTCGGACTTGGAGCGCCGAAAGCGAAAATGGGACCCAGCGAGGACAGTTTTTGCAGGATTCGCAGGCCCATAGCCCGGCTATGGGTCAAGAAGACTGTGAAAAATGGACCGCTGCGGCCCATTTGCAGCCGGCGATTTCCAATTCCAACAGGCTCCTAGCCAAGGATCTGCATGCAGTGCGGCAGTTCTGGCGTCATCAATGGAGAGGTCAAAGCCTCATGGCCATAGGCGCTCGCGACTCGGCGCGCACGGTATCTGCAATGCAATCGCTGCGTCGAGATATTTTTGGGTGTCCTGAGCCATGGGTTTTCGATCAAGCGGGTCATCATGTGCCAGAGCATGGGCGAGTGATCGCTGAGATAGCAATAACCCACTTTTCCAGAGGCTGAGAACTTAGACCTCCTGAGACACTGATCGAGCAGCTATCGAAATTCGTCGAAAAGTGGCTCGGTACAATTTGGTTTTATATCGACCGCTATCGACTGACGGTTGAACTCGCAAAGCGACTAACAATCATGGCCCATATCTACGTTTATTCCCCGTCAGGGGCAGTGCGCGACCGCGCTTCATTCAAGCGGGGTATTAAGCGCCTGCAAGCCTTGGGTCACGAAGTCGAAATTGATCCCACTGCGCTGGATACCTGGCAGCGATTTGCTGGAGACGACGCCACCCGTCTTGCCAGTGTAGCTCGCGCCGCGGCCAGCGGGGCCGATGTGGCCCTGACCACCCGAGGCGGCTATGGCCTGTCTCGGTTGTTGCCAGACTTGCCTTATCGGCAAATTGCAAAATCTATTGAAAAAGGCACTCATTTCGTCGGGTTCAGCGATTTCACGGCACTGCAGTTGGCGCTGTATGCCAAAACTGAAGCCATCACATGGTCCGGGCCAGCACTTTGCGAAGGTTTCGGCACAAACGATCCAGAGGGCCCTGATGAAATCACCATGGCCTGTTTCGATGACCTGCTCAGCGGGTCAGGGGAGGGCGCCGGATGGAGGGTAAAGCCCAGTTCGGAGCAAGATCATTCGAGTGGCTTACTGGCCAAGCAGGCTACTCTTTGGGGTGGAAACTTGGCCATGCTGGTTTCGCTGTTGGGAACACCCTATTTCCCGGAAATCAAGAATGGCGTGCTCTTTCTGGAGGACGTGGGTGAACACCCGTACAGAATCGAGCGCATGATGACTCAACTGATGCATGCAGGAGTGCTGCGTCAGCAAAAAGCCATTGTGCTGGGGCAATTCACTGAGTACAAACTGACTCCGCAGGACAAAGGCTACACGCTTGCGAAAATGGTGGAGTGGCTCCGAACCCAAGTGAAGTGCCCAATCCTCACTGGGCTACCGTTCGGCCATGTTCCCACCAAGGTTCTCCTGCCGGTCGGAAAAAAGGTAGATTTTCTTTTGGAAGACCGTGACGCGTTTCTGCTTTGGGGGCACGTACATTAGAGCCTCGCGAGCCCTTGGGATGACCTGCATAGCCCTTGCGGGGGCTAATGTAAGTGTAAGATAACTAAGCTATATTTCTAAAAAGTGCATTTAGATTCGATGTGCATTCTGGTCAAGTTCTAGAAAAATGAGTCTTGACGCCCGAATGGTGACATCAGCGGATGTTATTCAAGGGCAGGTTACCTCTCAACGCATGCAAAGTACTGCACAAACCATTGCCTTCATAGATCTTTCGGGTAGCACAGCGGCTTATCAGGCGCTTGGCAATGAAGAGGTGGCCGGCGTTATTTCGAAGGTAACCCACTGGATTGGGCAAGCTTGCGAGGCACATGAAGGTCGCATTGTCAAATTCCTGGGCGACGGGGTCCTGGCCGAGTTCAAGAGCAGCGCGTCTGCCGTGTCTGTCGCTGTATTTCTACAGCGGCACCATAGCGGAAGAATTCGTCACTGGCCCGAGCCCTTGCGCATGGGCTTGAAGATCGGTCTGGCACTGGGGCCCGTGGTACGCATGGGCGACGATTCCTATGGTGATGCAGTCAACTTGGCGGCGCGGTTGTCTGACATGGGCGGTGCCAATGAAATATGGGCCACAGAGTCCGTCATCAAGCACCTGCGGGGAGAGCCTCGTTCGGCTCGCGCCGACTCCATGCTTGAATTTGTCAGGTACAGGCCGTTGGGCATGATCGACATCCGGGGAATTGCACAACCACATTCGATCTATCAAGTCGAATGGAGCGACGAAGTCACCACGGAGCTCATGACCGTGTGTGGAGGTTTGCAGGAGTTCGGCGGTATCGATTTTGGCGAGGCTTCCAGCAACATTGAGTTGACCTGGCTGGATGCCAATCAATTGTTTCTGGCCAACGAGCTGCCGATTGAGTTCGGCCGTGCCGCAGGTTGCGCTTTCGTGGTCAATGATCAACGCGTCTCCCGCAGGCACGCCCGCATAGAGTGGATCAACGGGGCCTTTATCCTGACGGATCTGAGCACCTACGGTACTTGGGTTCGATTCTCCGGTGAGGGTACCTCTGAAACCCATCTCCGGCGCAACCAGTGTGTTCTGCATTCGAGCGGTGAAATGGCACTGGGTGCACCGTTTTCAGACCCCAGCACTCCAATACTGAGCTTCCATGTGAGTGCGGGGCAGATCAGGGTACGAATGGAATAACGCACTTCCAGGGCGCCTGCCCGTTTCTTCGACTTAACATAATACACATCGTAGTAAACACATGGTTGGTGAATTCCATGGAACCCCTTCCTGGGCGTTTACGTAACTGAAGTTGTGTTTATTTTCAAAGAGAAGTTGTAACCTGACGTCAATTGGACGTACGTTTAAGGAGTCAGGCTCCTGCAGGTAATCTAGCGCTTGTGTCTGTTCCTTCGAGACCCGACTGCTGGCGTTGCTGTCTCGCTGTTCTTTGGTGGCAATCGATCCCGAAGCTCAGTGAGTACGGCATACATGTCGTGGCGGCTCTCCTCAAACTTCGATTTCCAGGTGCTTGTCTCGTCCCGGGCCAGCTGAAGCTCTTTCGCCAGCTGGGCCTTATCCGCCTGTAGCAAGGTCAACTCAGCCTCCAGGGCTCTCATCTTCTCGGTTGCCTCTGCAAGTGCGCCGGCCGACTTTCTGTTGTCGACCTCCAGCTGCCCGGCCAGCCTCTTGGACTCGAGCCGTGCCCGGTCTACCTCGGTGTTGAGCCTGCGTTCGTTGGCGTGGGCGCGCTCTTCAAGCCCCAAGCGCTCCGCCCGGTGCTCGGCCTCTGCGCTTTCTTGGCGTTGCCGCTGTGCCTCCGTGGCCTGTTGAAGCTGGACGTTCTGGGTCCGAGCCTCATCTAGCTGGCTCTGGAATGCCTGCACCTGCGCATGCAATTCCCTGACTTGCCCGGCCATCTCTGTGATCTGAGCATCCTTGGCTTGCATGGCCACCTCAAAGGCCTCACTGCGGTCTTTAAGGCGCTGTCGCTCGTTATCGAGCTCCTGCTGAGCCTGTTTGATGGCCTCCGCTCGTTTATCCAGCTCAGCTTGTGCCTGGGCCATCGCCGCGGTCGCGCCATCTTGAGCGTGTTGAACCGCCCGTCCCCAAAGCGTCTTTGCGGCCCTCAGCACCGGGCCTGGCAGTTGCTCGCCTGGGTCTTCTGGTTGATCGAGTGCCTCCCCAGGGGTGAGCAGCCTCTTTGCCAAGGAGCTATACCATGAATCCAGCATGGGGCCTACGGTATTGGGTGATCCGCGACCGAGCTGCTGGCGCACCCGTTCAATCGTGGGACGCTCACCCTGATTCAGAACAGCGTCGGCGGCTGCCCAGACCTCCTCCATTTGCACACCACGCGGACCTCGAACAATTTTTGACTGCATCGCCCTACTCCACTACATTTTTACCAACGATAATCGATGCTTATCGTGATCTATCAACTATATTTGTTGTAAACAATACATCATATGTAGTTTTATCAAAATTTTGCCTTTACAACCTCGGTTTCAACCATGCGCCTGCCGTCTCTGAGAAATATCCCCTCGCTGGAGCCGTCCTCCCTGTCGCTTGTGACTGCGCAGGCCGTTGAAGAGTTGATGCGCGAGGGCGAGTCCTTGAACACGTTGGCCAGCTATCGCTCTGCGCTGCGCTATTGGGCTGCCTGGTTTGGCGTTCGGTACGGGCAAGGCATCACGCTACCGCTGCCTGCGAACGCCGTCCTGCAGTTCATCGTGGATCACGCACAGCGGACTACCACCGATGGCCTGGCTCACGAGCTACCGCCAGCAATTGACCAAGCGCTGGTGGATGCGGGATTCAAAGGCAAGCCAGGCCCAATGGCGCTCAATACCTTGATCCATCGGATTGCCGTGCTGTCCAAGGCGCATCAGCTCCGAGAGCTAAAAAATCCTTGCCAGGACCCCAAAGTCCGCGAGCTGCTGGCCAAGACTCGGCGGGCCTACGGCAAACGTGGCGCGCTTCCGCAGAAGAAAGATGCGCTGACCAAGGACCCATTGATGGCCATCCTCGACACCTGCGACGAATCACTCAAGGGCATCCGTGACCGCGCCCTCCTCCTCTTTGCCTGGGCATCGGGCGGGCGCCGCCGATCAGAAGTGACGGGGGCGACGATGAAGAATCTTCACCGGGTGGGGCCCAGCAGCTTCACCTACACCCTCGCCTATTCCAAAAGCAACCAGACTGCAGCGGATCGTCCGGAGAACGTGAAACCTCTGGCGGGCATTGCGGGCGAAGCGCTGCAGGCATGGTTAACAGCTTCGGGCATCGTGGACGGTGCAATATTCAGGCAGGTCAGGAAAGGCGGACACCTTGGAGAACCCCTCTCCCCTGCCGCCGTGCGAGATATTGTTCGCGAGCGCGCAAAACTTGCCGGACTGCCGGAGGTGTTTTCTGCGCATTCGCTGAGGTCTGGATTTGTGACTGAGGCGGCCGTCCAGAAAGTGCCTTTGGCAGACACGATGGCAATGACGGGCCACAGAAGCGTTGCCAGCGTTGTGGGCTACTACCGCCCTTCCAATGACAACCCAGCTGCAAAGCTGTTGTGACGAACGATATCGGCATCTCTTCATACGACTGCTTTGCAGCGGAGGACTAAACCGCTCGCGCGGTAGCCCGCCGCGAAGGCCCTGACACAGAGTGTTGATTTCCACGCAAACCTAACCCACCGGGGGTGCGGATAAAAACTTGGACTGGTTTTATGCCGCAAGTCCAAGACTCACCCGGTATTCGATCGGGCTGAGGGCCCCCAGGGAGATCTTGATCCGCTTCTCGTTGTACCAACGGATGTAGTCGTCGACCACCCCAATGAACTGTTCGATCGTGACGCTCTTCCAGTCCCGAGGATAGAACAGCTCATTCTTCAGCCTACCGAAGAATCCCTCGCACGCCGCGTTGTCAGGCGAGCAGGCTTTGCGGGACATCGAACGGGTAAGGTCCGCGTCGCTCATTCTCGATAGCCAGCCGGGCCAACGGTAGTGCCCTCCGCGGTCGGAGTGGACCACAGGTCGATCGTTGGTCTCTGCCACCGTCTCAATAGCAGCATCCAGCATCGTGTTGACCAGCTCAGCATCCGGGCTCGTGCCAATGGTCCAGCTGACCACCATCCCGTCGAAGCAATCGATGATCGGTGACAGGTAGACCTTGCCTGCAGGAATCTGGAACTCTGTGATGTCGGTCAGCCATTTCTCGTTGGGCGCCGCAGCCTGGAAGTCACGGTTGATGATGTTCTCTGGTGCCGGGCTGATCTCGCCAAGGTAAGAGGCATATCGCCGCCGCTTGGGCTTTGCAACGACCAAGCTCTCTTGCTTCATCAGCCGCTGCACTACCTTCTCGGAGATCGGGCATTGCTCTCTGGCCAGTGAGGCGTGCAGCCTGCGGTAGCCGTAGCAGCGGTGATTGGACTCAAAGATCGCGGTGATGGATTGGCGCACCTTCACGTACTTGTCTCCGATTGCCGCGCGGGCCCGATGGTAGAAGTACGAGCTGCGCGCAAGACCCAACTGTGCAAGGAGCTCTGGCAGGCCATAGTGCTCCCTGAGGGCGTCAATCAGCAGTGTCTTCTCCCGGTTGGACAGGAGTTGCAGATCGACGCCCAGGCCTTTTTTTAGCAGTTCATTGGCCTTGTTCAAGAGGTCCTGCTCGAGGCGCAGTTGCCTGACTTCGTGGCGCAGTATTTCAACCTGGCGCTCGAGCTCTTCGCGCTCTTGCGCCTGGGGTGATCGATCGGTGTGTTTCATTGATGCGGGTGCCTCACGCCCCAGAAGCTGGTTCTTCCAGTTGTACAACGTTGGTCGGCACACGCCGAGCCTGTCGGCAACAGCCTGTGCACTTTCCTGCCGGGTGCAAAGCTCCATCACTCCCGCTTGCTTCAAGGACTCGGGATACCTTCGTTGGCCCACACTGCCGACGACGGCCCTCCTGGCCTCAGGGAATGCCTCGCGGACCCACTTGGTCAGCGTTCCACGACCGGGGTAACCCAGAGCCCTCATCGTGGCCGCGATGCATCGATCATGGGTTAGGTAGTGCTCAAGGGCGGCAGCCTTCTGCGGCTGTGAGAACTTGGGCTCACGCCCCGCATAGCCTTTAGGCAAGTCCTGGCGCTGCTGATATTCCCGATACCAACCTTTCAATGAATTCTTGGTCGGGTACCCCAACTGTCTGATGGTCGGGCTGGTGCGTTTGCCCAGCTTGATGTACAGCTCAACGGCTCGGATTCGGTCTTCGTAGGAATACATGAACTACCTTCTAGTAGTCCAAGTTTTCGTCCGCACCCCCTCCTGGGGGTTAGTGGGTCACTTCTGCGTGGAAATCAACACGCTGCACCCTCTCGGGCCTTTGCGGTAACCAGCGCATCCACTGTGGTGCCCTGTCGCTGGCTGGCTGATCAACTGCGCCAGCATCATGCGGGGACCTTCCAGTGATCAGAACCTGCCTTCAGAACATCGGCTACCCCAACTGCATTGCAGGCCTCGATTTCCAGCTGGATGGTGGTGTGGGTGATCTCGTATTGCGCTCGCAACAGCTGATTGATGGCCGCTAGCAAGGCCCCTGGTTGCGCTGCTTGCGGGTTGTAAACGACGTGTGCGCTCAGACTCGTCTTGGCGCTGCTGACTGCCCAGACATGGAGCTCATGCACGGAGAGCACACCTGGCAACTCCAGCAATGCCTGGTTCAACTTGGACAGCTCGATGCCCTCGGGGACGCCCTCCAGCAGGATGTTGAGGGTTTCCTTCAAGAGGATCCAGGTGCGCGGCAATACCCAGAGTCCGATGGCGACGGCGATGACGGTGTCCACCCAATTCCATCCTGTGAATCGAATGACCAGCGCACCGATGATGACCCCGATAGAGCCGAGCAGGTCGCTCCAGACCTCCAGGTAGGCGCCTTTGACATTGAGGCTTGAGTCCTTGCCCGAGGACAGAAGACGCATGCTCACAAGGTTCACGACCGTGCCCAACACCGCGATCACCAGCACTCCTGTGGTCTGAACCGCAGGCGGATTGCTCCAGCGCTGCCAGGCCTCATACAGGATGTAGGCGGCGACCCCAAACAGCAGCAGGGCATTGAACGCAGCCGCCAGGATTTCAAATCGGTGATAGCCGAAAGTGCGCCGGTCGTCCACGGCCCGGCGACCAACCCGTATAGCGGCCAGCGCAATAGCCAGGGCCGCAACGTCGGTGAACATGTGTGCGGCGTCTGATAGCAGCGCTAGGCTGTTGAGCATGACCCCGCCAATGACCTCGGCAAGCATGAAGCCGCCGGTGAGTATCAACGCATAGCGCAGCGCCTTTTCGTTTCCCGACGCCGGCAAGGCGTGCTCAGAGCTTTTGCCCATGGTCTGTTTCCTGAAATTGCAATCGGCCGCCGAGCGAGCGACGGTGCTGAGTCCGCAGGGCCTGCGTTTGAGTCTTTCGCTGTCAGTGGCGATGCCGCGGCTTCCTCGGTGGTCTGCACTTCAGACGCGTTGCCTGGCGGTTTCTCAGTCTCTCGGCCAAGCGACGGCTGTACTTGGGTCGCACCTCCAGCGGGGGATGGAATTTGAGCCATAGGTGTCTCAGTCCCCAAAACACAAACACGGAAATCAGCAGGCCGATCCATATCCAGAACAGCTTGGCGAACAGACTATCCTGGATTCCCTGCAACGACATGGATTGCTCCTCCCATCGCACCTGGACTGAGTCGCTGCGACGTCATTCCAATGGAAAGCCACTTTGAGTGGGGGGGCGTGGAATCGCCGCCGCACATCAGCCAGCGGTGATCCCATGCGCTTTTCGTGTTATTTCAATGTGAATCGGACGGAAGCGACAGATTTCCCCGCCTTAGAGACAGCAACAATGGCTTTTGTGCCCGCTGGGACTTTGAAGCTTCCCGAGGCTTCCAGCTTGCCGTCACCAGGTTGGAGTTGCACGTCCTGCTTATCGCTGCCAGCCAAAAGCGTGACCTTCGCGGTCATCCCTGCGACGGCAACGGGCTTGCCATGGTCGCGCATGTAGAGCTGCAACTTGTCCGCTGCGGCGACAAATTCGTATTCGACATCCTTGGCCTCTGCGACAGCACCACCGTGCATGGGCTTTACATCGTGTCCGTGGTTGTCGGCAGCGAAGGCCGTGCCTGAGATCGACACAGCCAGAGCGAGAATGAGTTGAGAGATTTTCATAAATATTCCTTCGAAGCAAGGTTTAAGGAAATGAAAGATCCCGCGATCAGCGGGGCCTTTCACAACTACACGGGAGCGGGCACGTCCGGCGGGTGCGAGGGTTCTGCCGAAACGTCCTCATCTTTCTCATCAGGCCTGTGGGCCAGACGGTAAAGAATCGGCAGCACGAGCAGCGTGAGCAATGTGGAAGAGAGAATTCCGCCGATCACTACCGTTGCCAAAGGCCGCTGGACTTCGGCGCCGGTGCCTGTGGCAATGGCCATGGGAATGAAGCCCAGCGATGCTACGAGCGCTGTCATGAGCACTGGCCGCAACCGGGTCAAAGCGCCTTCGCGAATCGCTTCATCAAGCCCGACACCGTCCTCCCTCAAGCTGCGGATGTAGGAAATCATCACCAGCCCGTTGAGCACCGCTACCCCTGAGAGCGCGATGAACCCAACGGCCGCCGATATTGACATCGGAATGTCGCGAAGCCAAAGCGCCAGGATGCCGCCCGTCAAAGCGAATGGGATGCCGGTGAAGACCAGCAGACCATCCTTGGCGTTGCCAAACATCGCGAACAGCAGCACGAAGACCAGCAGCAGGGAGACGGGAACAACAATCTGCAGGCGCTTCGTGGCCGATTGCAAGTTCTCGAAGGTTCCGCCCCAGCTTGTCCAGTAGCCCGTAGGGATCTTGATCTGCGCCAGGCCTTGCTCGGCCTCCGCGACAAAGGAACCGACATCGCGTCCACGCACGTTGGTGCTGACCACAATACGTCGCTTGCCGTTCTCGCGGCTGACCTGGTTGGGACCGGGCGCAAGCTCGAACGTGGCGACTTCACCCAGTGGAATGAAGTTGGTCTTGGCGTCCGTGCCAGTCCCAGATCGCGGCAATGGGATGGGCAACCGCTTCATCCCTTCCAGATCGTTGCGCAGTGCCTCGGGGAGGCGAACAAGGATGTCGAACCGACGGTCGCCTTCGAACATCGTGCCGGCCTCGCGCCCGCCGATGGCCGTGGCCACGGTGTCCTGGATGTCAGCAACGTTCAGTCCATAGCGCGCTGCCTTCTGGCGGTCGATGTTCACCGTGAGCATTGGAAGGCCGGTCGTCTGCTCGACCTTGACTTCCGAGGAGCCTTGGATCTTCTGCAGCATCGCAGAGACCTCTTCGGCGGACTTGTTCAGCACGTCCATGTCGTCGCCGAAGATCTTTACCGCCACGTCACTGCGCACACCCGAAATCAGCTCGTTGAAACGCAGCTGAATGGGTTGAGAGAACTCATAGTTGTTGCCAGGAATTTTCCCAAGGACTTCCTGTATCGCGGCGAGCAACTCGTCCCGGGTCTTGCGTGGCTCAGGCCATTCATCCATGGGCTTGAGCATGATGTACCCGTCCGAGATGTTCGGCGGCATCGGGTCCGAAGCAATCTCTGCAGTACCAGTTCTGGCGAAGATGCGTTCGATCTCGGGAAATTTCGCCTTCAAGGTCCGTTCGATCTGCTGCTGCATTGCAACCGACTGGGACAAGCTGGTGCCCGGAATGCGCAGCGCCTGGATGGCAAGATCACCCTCATTGAGGTTGGGAACGAATTCGCTGCCCATGCGGGTGGCGATCAATCCGCACAAGACCACAGCGACCGCGGCAATGGTGAGAACCAGCGTTTTGGCGCCCATCACGCGATCGAGCAGCGGGGCGTACATGCGCTTGGCATAGCCAAGGAGAAAATTCTCCTTCTCGCTGACCCGATTGCCAATGAAAAGCGCAACGGCTGCCGGAATGAACGTCACCGACAAAATCATCGCGCCGAGCAGCGCGGCGACCACGGTGAACGCCATCGGGTGGAACATCTTTCCTTCAACGCCCGTGAGCGCGAAGATGGGCAGGTACACCACCATGATGATCAGTTGCCCGAACAGCAAGGGGCGGCGCGACTCTTGGGACGCGAGGAACACTTCATGGAAGCGCTCTGCCCGGGTCAGCGGCCGCCCGTGATGCGCTTGTGCGTGGGCAAGACGCCGAACACAGTTCTCAACGATCACAACGGCGCCGTCAATGATGATGCCGAAGTCCAGTGCCCCCAGACTCATCAGGTTGGCACTCACCTTGTACTGGACCATGCCCGTGAACGTGAAGAGCATCGACAAGGGAATGACCATTGCGGTAATGATCGCTGCGCGGATGTTCCCCAGGAACAGAAACAGGATCACGATCACGAGAACCGCGCCTTCCAGCAGGTTCTTCTTCACCGTGTTGATAGCCTTGTCGACGAGAACGGTACGGTCGTAGACCGTCACCGCGTGCACGCCTTCAGGAAGGCTCTTGTTGACTTCCACCATCTTCTTGTCCACCGCTTGGGAGACGGTCCGGCTGTTTTCGCCAATCAGCATGAACACGGTACCGAGAACCACTTCCCGTCCGTTGTCCGTTGCAGCTCCAGTCCGAAGCTCCCGGCCAATGCCCACTTCGGCCACGTCCTTGACGCGCACAGGAACACCGTTGGCACTGCTGAGGATCACGTTGCCGATGTCTTCCAGGGATTTCACCTGGCCAGGTGCGCGGATGAGGTACTGCTCGCCGCGCTTTTCGATATAGCCGGCGCCCACGTTGCCGTTGTTGCGGTCCAGGGCGGTGACCACATCCTGCAGCGTCACGCCCAGTGAAGCTAGGCGCTCGGGGATTGGCGCTATCTGATACTCCTTGGCAAAGCCACCGATGGAGTTGATTTCCGTCACGCCTGGAACGTTGCGCAGCTGCGGTTTGATGATCCAGTCCTGGATTTCTCGCAGGTCTGTGGGGGTGTAGGGTGAGCCGTCCGGCTTCTTTGCTCCGTCCTTGGTTTCGACGGTCCAGAGATAGATTTCCCCCAGCCCGGTCGAGATGGGCCCCAGCGCCGGCGTGATGCCTGCAGGCAGTTTGTCCCGGGCCTCCTGGATGCGCTCGTTAACGAGTTGGCGAGCGAAATAGATGTCGGTGCCGTCCTTGAAGATGACAGTGACCTGCGACAGTCCATACCGCGAAAGCGACCGCGTCTGATCCAGGTTCGGCAGGCCGGCCATGACCGTCTCAATCGGGTATGTGACCCGCTGCTCGGTCTCAAGGGGCGAGTACCCGGCCGCCTGCGTGTTGATCTGGACCTGGACGTTCGTGATGTCGGGCACGGCGTCAATAGGCAGCTTCTGGTAGCTGAAGACGCCGAAGGCCGCCATTGCGAAGGCCGCAAGCAGCACCAGCCATCGCTGCTCGATGGAGAATCGAATGAGTTTTTCAAACATGTATGGGCTCCGGGATCAGTGCGTGTGTTCGGCAGATCCCTTGCCGAGCTCAGACTTCACGACGAAGCTGCCAGTCGAGGCGTAAGGCATGCCGGCCTTGAGGCCCCCAAGGACCTCGATCCGCTTGCCATCGCTGCGGCCCAGCTTCACGGGCTGAGCAATGAACCCACCGTTGACCTTGAGAAAGACAACGGGCTTGTCTCCAAGGTTCTGTACCGCGTCAGCCGAGATCGTCACGGGTGCCGCCGTTTCTTCAGAAATAACCTCGACGTTCACGAACAGGCCGGGGCGCCAGGCGCCCTTGGGATTGTCCAGAACCACGCGGGCTTTGGCTGTGCGGGTTTGCTCGCCGATCAGCGCGCCCACAAAAGCGACCGTACCCGTGGCCGAGGCATCGAACGCAGTGGCCTTGATGGTGACTTTCTCGCCCACCCGCACCGACGGCAGATCCTTCGCTGGAAGGTTGATTTCAGCCCACACGGTGGAGAGGTCCGAGACGGTGAACACGGCAGCATCTTCCTTGACGGCTTCGCCCAGGCTCAGATGCTTCTCGATGATGATCCCATCAAAGGGCGCACGCAACTCAATGCGATTGAGACCAGACGCCGACGAGGTGGACAGGCCCAGCGCACTCAGCTTTTGATTAGCGTTGGCCACAGCCACCTCTGCTTCGCTCAATGCCTGCTTGGCCTGTAAGTAGTCCTGTTCAGCCGATACCTTCTGCTCCCACAGCTTCTTTTCACGCTCGTAAGTCGTCTTGGCCAGCGCCAGGCGCTTGTGGGCCGTCTGCAGCTCGCTGCGTTGTTCCGAGGCAGTGGGGCTGGCAATGGCAGCCAGGACTTGTCCCTTCTTGACGACCTGGCCGAGGCTGGCGCTGACGCTTTCCACCACGCCGGCGAGTCGCGGGACGACGTGCGAGGTGCGGTCTTCGTTGAGCTTTATCTCGCCAGGCAACAAAAGTGCTGTCTTGATATTGGCAGGGGATGTCGTATCCACCGTGATCGAGGCAGCCTTGATCTGAGCGTCTGCCAATTCAACCTTGCCCTCTTCCTTGCTCATCACGAACATGAAGGGCTCGGTGGCCGTCTGCGCAATGATTTCGATCTCAAATGCATGGGGTTCGGGAACGATTTCCTTACTGACCAGGCTGTCTTTTTCCTGGATGAAAGTCAGCTTCTGCTTTTCGTCGGTTAGGCGGGTCACTGTTGCGGTGACCGTCGCGGCATTCAGGGGCAGCGCCTTGTCCTTGTCGAACAACCAGATGCGCAGCCGAGGTTCTCCGCCGTCCTCAGACAGTAGCGCCTCCAGGCTGAAATCCCCTTCTTTGAAGACGGTGCCGCCGTGGGCGCCCTTGGTTTCACTCTTTTCGTGGTGCTCGCCGTCCGCATGGCCCTTGTCATCGTCGTGGCCCTTTTCGCCGCCCTTGCCATGGTGCTCACCATCACCGTGCCCCTTGGCCTCGGTGTGGCCGCCGTGGCCATGACCATCACCCTCTGCTGCCGCGGCTTTGGGCTTGCCGCCGCCCTGCAAGATGAAGGTTCCCGCCCCGCCCCCCAATGCGAGGACGATGGCAATGGCGATCATGTGCTTTTTGCTGATAAAGGATTTGCTGGTGTTCATGGTCATTCTCAGTTCTGCTTTGTTGTCTGGCCGGGATCGATACGGCCGCCGAGCAGGCGATCAACATCGGCCGCTGCGCGATGCGCCTCGCCAAGTGCTTTGAGGTACTGGGACTTGGCGGTGAAGTAGGTGCGCTGCGCATCGAGCACCTCCAGGAAATTGAACTTGCCGTTCTCAAAGCCAATGGTGGCCGCGTCATAAGCTGACTTCGCCCCCGGAAGCACGTCCTGCTGCAGAGATTGGATCTCTACAGCGATCGTCGCAAGTCGCTCCCGGGCCTGCGCCACTTCGCTATGCAGGCGCACGGTGGCCCCCTGCAACTCATCACGCGCTTTGTCCTCAAGCTTTAGTGCTTCGAGGAGATTGCCCTGGTTGCGGTCAAACACGGGGAGAGGCACAGAGACACCGAAAAGAAGAACGTTTCGCTGCATCTCGTTGCTGCGCTGCATGCCAACACTGACGGTGACATCGGGCACCCGCTTGCTTTGTTCCAGGTCGGTCAATGCCTTGCGCCGATCCACCTCGATTCTCGCCAGGACAACGGCTGGCGAAGAAGAAATGAGAGGCTGAAGATCGGCGAGGTTCGGTACAGGGGGAGGTTTCCAGCCTTTCCCTCCAGGACCGTGAAAGGCACGTCGATCTTTCCCAATAGCGCAAATAGACGGGACAGGGCGTTGCGTTCTTCACTCGCAGCCTGGGCGAGCTCAACGCGAATACCAGCTTCTGCAACGCGGGCCTTGGACTCTTCGACGGGCGAGATCTTGCCGGCGGCCACCCGCTTGGCGACAGTATCCGTTGAAGACTTGGCCAGTGCCACGCTGTCCCTGGCGAGCACCAGGCGCTCCTGCGCCGTCAGCACATCAAAGTAGGCAGCAGCCACATTGGCCCGCACAGTAGCCTTCAATTCGGTGAGTTGGGCTTGCGCCTGCTCGCGGGATTTTTCAGCTGCCTTGGTGCGCGCGGCACGCTTTCCCCCAATTCCACTGGGAAGTTGAGCTGCCAACTTTGCGTGCGCGTTTTGGAGCGTGCGTCTTCCAGCGAGTAGGCGAGCTCTGGATTGGGGCGTGCGCGTCCTTGCAGAACTTGCCCCTCGGTTGCCTCTAGCTGGCGCGTCGCCGCTGCCACCTCGGGATTTCCCTCCAAAGCCAATTCAATTGCCTGGGTTAGCGACAGCGGCGTAGGTGGTGCTGTTATAGCAGTCAGAGGTGCATCTTCGCCGCCGATAGGGCGTTGCGACACACCCTGCGAAAAAGCACCGCTAGAAGCGGCCAGCAATATGGCCGCTGCGCTTGTTGCGAGTCTAATTTTCTTGCGGCCGCGCCATGCGTCCGGCTTTCCTTGAAGGCAAATACCTTTGAACATCCGATTCTCCAGTGATTTCAAAGCACGAAGGAATCGGCGGGACGGCAACCGTGCAGTTGCCTGGCAATTCGTCACTCATCACAGCCACGGTACGCGCAACTACATCCGCCTGTAGGGCGGACACGAATGGCTGACGGAAGGAGAGATGCCCCGCCGATTAGGTGAGGACTGACCACCGAGGGCGGTCAGGGGAGTGAGTGTTACTTCAGCAAGTCGCACATAGGGCAGAGCACCCACATTGCTATCGTGAGAAGTACCTTGCTTGGCATAGGCAAAGTTGAGGGCGCCGATGCCGGCGCCATGGCAAACCCAGCAATCAACATCAAACTGGTCGGCGTTTTGCCCGCTCTTGTCTGCCTGGCCGACCACGCTTTCGGCCTCATGCTTGTGTTCATGATGCCCCACGTGTTGCGTCTGAGTTGTCGCACTTTCATGCATGCAATAAGCAGCAACCGCGGACCAGCTGAACTGAAACGGTAGCAATGCAAGCATAAAAATAGCTATCAAGCGGCGCATTTTTTGAGTCTAGCACGCGACTATGGAGTCTTCGTGTGGGGCACGGATGGACTCTGGATAGAGGTATGCGTTGAAAAATCAGCCGCCCGTGCCGTACAGTTCCTGGATACGCTGTTTCTCAGCGGCAGACATATTCAGATATTCCTGTTGCACCTGCTCGCGCGTCTTTGAGGGGCCCGTTGCCTTAACGGGCACAGCACCTCCGCGCTGGAGGATAGCGAGCGTTCCGTCCTTGCGGGCGGCAGCCACCGATTCAAGCACGTCGCTACGGGACAAAGAGCTTTGAAAATGGTCGGAATGGGTGGTAAATCCCATTTCGCCACCCGCGGGGTGGTAGAAGGAAGAAGCCGATGCCAGGCCGGGAGCCGCAATGGCGAGAGCGAACAGTGAAAGGGCGAGAGGTTTGCGGATGATCATAGGGGTGTTCCTTGCTTGTGGTGAGCCTTCGGCGACTTGCCTCGGCCATGCCTTGCGACATGGGTGAACTGTAGAAAGCTGCCCGCGACAGGATGCCAACAGCCACATGACAAGTTTGTAATCTACGAACGGCCTCCATTCTTAGAGAATGGGACTATGAAAATCTTGCTCATTGAAGACGAAGTCAAGCTTGCCGAATACCTGCGCAAGGGCCTTGGAGAGGTCGGCTATGTAGTGGACGTGGCCAACAATGGTGTGGATGGGCTGCACATGGCGCTTGAAGGCGCGCACGACCTACTGGTGCTGGACGCGATGCTTCCTGGGATCGACGGTTTCAGCCTTCTTACCGCTTTTCGCAAATCCAGGCAGACACCGGTCTTGATGCTGACAGCGCGGGTCAGCGTCGAGGACCGAGTGCTGGGACTGCAGACGGGTGCTGACGATTACCTGGTCAAGCCCTTCGCGTTTTCCGAATTGAACGCACGCATCCAGGTGCTGTTGAGGCGCACCCATGGCGCGCGCGATGCGGCAGAGCCCACGCAATTGCGCCTCGTCGATCTTGAACTGGACCTGGTGCGGCGCAAGGCGTCCCGCGGCGGTCAGCGGTTGGAGCTGACCGCAAAAGAGTTCCTGCTTCTGACGCTGTTCCTGCGAAGGAAAGGCGAGGTACTGTCTCGCACCGAGATTGCGGAGCAGGTGTGGGACATGCACTTCGACAGCGAAACCAACGTAGTGGAGGTCGCTATTCGTCGCTTGCGAAGCAAGATAGACAAACCTTTTGACACTGCGCTGCTGCACACCATCCGCGGCATGGGCTACATCATGGAAGAGCGCAACGGATGAAGGCGCTGGTCCAACACCACTCATTGCGCCAGCGATTGTCGTGGTGGCTGGCTCTGCAGAGCTTTGCCGGGCTCGGGCTGGTCTGTCTGGCCGTGTATCTGGTGACCGAGTACAATTTTCGGGATCGGCAGGAAGACACGCTGGCACAAAAGGAAAACGTCATCCGGCATCTGTTGGCCGATGGCAAGGGGCACAGGGAGTCAGAGGACCTTGTACACAAGCTTGACGATTTCCTGGTGGGGCATGGAGATCTGTCACTTGAAGTGAATCAGGCCGATGGCAACGTGCTCTACGCGCACACCCGCAACCAGAGTGCGAAGGCAGTATGGCGCCAACAGGAGTTCGAGGTGGCGCCCCTCGAAGGTTCGACATCGAAGGTTCTTCGGGTTCAGCTATCGCTGGACATCCAGGCCGACAACTTATTGCTGCATCGGCTCGCAGTCACTCTGCTGGTGGCCGCCATTGGCGGGGCCATTGTCGTTTCGCTTGGCGGCTTCTCCCTGGTCAACCTCGGCTTGGCGCCTGTGCGAAGACTGGCCGCCCAAACGCGAGCCCTGTCGGCGGACAATCTGCACCATCGACTGGATGGCGACGAGCAGCCGCTCGAACTCGTTCCCCTGATCGATCAGTTCAATGCGCTCCTCGCACGCATCGAGACGGCCTACTCCCAGATGGAGGGCTTCAATGCGGACGTGGCCCACGAGCTGTGCACGCCACTGGCCACACTCATCGCCAACAATGAGCTGGCGCTAAGGCGCCCTGAACAGGCGGACATGCGGGAGGTACTTGCTTCCAACCTGGAGGAGCTGCATCGCCTGACCGGCATCGTGAACGACATGCTCTTTCTATCCCAAGCGGATCGGGGCGTGGGGGCACGCCGCGCTCCGGTATTAAGCCTTGCGTCGGTAGCTACAGATGTGCTGGACTATCATGAGGCAGCACTGGCCGAGGCAGGGCTTACCGCCAAAGTGGTTGGCGATGCCGGAGGCGCCTTTGACGTGCCACTGCTACGGCGGGCCTTGTCAAATCTGCTCGGAAATGCCACTCGTTACGCGAGGGACGGCTCGATCATTCAAATCATCATCAGGGGCTTGGATGAGGACCGTGTGCAGATCAGTGTCACCAATTGCGGCGACACCATTGATCCCCAAACACTCCCGCACATGTTTGATCGCTTCTTCCGCGCAGATCCTGCGCGTAGCCATGGGCAAAGCAACCATGGCCTCGGCCTGGCAATCGTTGGTGCAATCGCTCGCATGCACCAAGGCAAACCAGTCGCATGGTCGGAGAACGGGCTGTCGAGCGTTGGACTGGAGATCCGCGCCCAATGAACTTTGACAGTCAGCCCTTACGGTTGATGCGCAGCTGCTTGGCAGCGGCTCCGATTTCGCGATGCACGCCAGGTGGATGCGCTTCATTGGAGTTGGCTGCAGGCATGTGATTGTGTTGACGCGCCGCTGTTGCGAGGCCGCCCAAGATGCCGCAGTCCCTGGCCAGGTGACCTGGCGAACACTGCTGCTGCAGACTGCGCAGTTCCAATTCCAGCGCCTGGAGTTCCCGGATTCGCGAGACGACATGATCGATGTGCTCCTCAAGAAGCGCGTCCACAGCGCCGCAGTTCTCACCAGGTGCATCCTTGAAATGCAACAGCACGCGGATTTCATCGAGCGTCATGTCCAGGCAGCGGCAATGCCGAATAAAGGCAAGACGCTCGATGTGGCTGCCATCGTAGATTCGGTAATTGCTTTCCGTACGTATCGCCGCTGGCAGCAGACGCTCCCGCTCGTAGTAGCGAATGGTTTCTGTCTGGGTGCCGGTGGCCTTGGCCAATTCGCCGATCTTCATGGCGCATCCTTTGCAAATGGGGGTAGTGCAAGACGGTGCTGGGACGCATTTCGCGCTGTCACTTGACTTTAAGGTCACTACAGGGTTTCCAATTAGGCCATGAAACTAGAAACCAGCACCTCTTCCAACGTTGACACCTGCTGCTCAGCGGGATGCTCCAGTTCCACCTCCCCGGTCAGTGCCGCCGCAAGCAGCCCGAGCCAAGGCAAGCTGTTCAGAATTGCGACCATGGACTGCAGCGCCGAGGAGGCGGAGATCCGCCGGGCGCTGGAACCCCTGGACGGCATCCGCTCCCTGGGCTTCCAGCTCGGTGCTCGCACGCTGAAGATCGATGCGGCCGAAAGTGCATACCCTTTGGCTCTGGATGCTATTCGCAAAGCTGGCTTCGATCCGCAGCCCGTGGCCGCAGCCTTGGCCTCTAAAGGGAGCCGGGGCAAGCTGTTCAAAATAGCGACCATGGACTGCAGCGCCGAGGAGGCGGAAATCCGCCGCGCGCTGGAACCCCTGGACGGAATCCGCTCTCTGGGCTTCCAGCTCAGTGCCCGCACGCTGAAGATCGATGCGGCCGAAAGCACGTACCCCTTGGCCCTGGAGGCTATCCGCAAGGCGGGCTTCGATCCACAGCCGGTGGCCGGCGCAATGAACTCCCAGGGGGAGCAGGCAGTAGGGCCTGCCGAAGACGACGAAGGACATGGGTTCGCTGGCGGCATTTCTCGCCTGGTGGCTGCGCTTGTATTCGCCACCGGAGCGGAAGTGCTTTCCTTCTTCGCGCCTGACCAGATGGCATGGAAGGTGGCAGGTATGGCCATCGCCGCGCTCGCTATCTGGCTGGCCGGAATCGACACCTACAAGAAGGGCATCGCGGCGCTGCTGCGCGGCAAGCTCAACATCAATGCACTGATGTCGGTGGCTGTCACAGGCGCTTTCCTTATCGGCCAGTGGCCCGAGGCTGCCATGGTGATGGCCCTGTACGCCATTGCTGAGCTGATTGAGGCCAAGGCCGTGGACCGGGCTCGCAATGCGATCAAGGGGTTGCTGGAACTGGCGCCGGAAGAGGCTCTGGTGCTGGGCCCCAATGGCGCATGGTCTGCCACGCCGGTCGCCTCTGTGGCCATCGGCGCTACCGTGCGCATCAAGCCGGGTGAAAGGGTCCCGCTGGACGGCAAGGTGACGAAGGGGAACGGGGCCATCAACCAGGCCCCGGTGACTGGCGAGAGCATTCCCGTGGACAAGGCTCCTGGCGATCAGGTTTTCGCAGGCACCATCAATGAAACCGGTGAACTGGAGTTCGAGGTCACGGCCCTGTCGAGCAACACCACCTTGGCCAGAATCATTCAAGCCGTTGAGCAGGCACAAGGCACGCGCGCACCGACACAGCGCTTTGTCGACCGGTTCGCCGCGATCTACACGCCTGCGGTCTTCGCCATTGCTGTGGCGGTCGCAGTTCTCACACCGTTCCTGATGGGCCTGACCTGGCTGGAGGCGCTCTACAAGGCCCTGGTCCTGCTGGTGATCGCCTGCCCTTGCGCCTTGGTAATTTCCACGCCTGTCACGGTGGTAAGCGGACTGGCGGCCGGCGCTCGGCGCGGAATCCTCATCAAGGGCGGAACCTACCTGGAAGACGCGCGGCTCCTGAAGGCGGTGGCGCTGGACAAGACGGGCACCATCACCGAAGGTAAACCCAAGCTGGTGCAGTGGCGCGTCTGGGGCGCTGGCGATGAAGCTGCAGCCCAACAGATGGCCGCCAGCCTGGCTGGCAGATCCGATCATCCAGTGTCCAAGGCGATCATCCAGGGTCTGGAAGTACCAGGTCCGGAGGCCGAAAACTTCAAGGCCTTGCCAGGGCGCGGTGTCGAAGGCGTGGTCAATGGAGTACGCCTCGTGCTGGGCAATCACCGACTGATCCACGAACAGGGACTGTGCACCCCTGAACTGGAGGCGGAGCTTGCCATCCATGAAAAACAAGGCCGCACGGTCACGCTCCTGGCTGACGATAAGAGCGTCCTGGCCCTGTTTGCCGTCGCCGACACCATTCGCGAGACATCAAAGCAGGCCATCGTTGATCTCAAGGCGCTGGGAGTGACCTCGGTCATGCTGACCGGCGACAACACGGCCACGGCCAAGGCAATCGCGGGGCAGGCAGGGATCGATGATGCCCGCGGCGACCTGCTGCCCGAAGCCAAGCTCAACGCCATCAAAGAGATGCAAAAGCGCTACGGCGCCACCGGCATGACCGGGGACGGCATTAACGATGCACCGGCATTGGCCCAGGCCGATATCGGCTTCGCCATGGGAGGCGCGGGTACCGACACCGCCATGGAAGCGGCTGACGTGGTCATCATGAACGACAACCTGCAGCGCGTCGCCGAGACGGTGCGGCTGTCCAGGCGCACGCATGCCGTGCTCTGGCAGAACATCACCCTGGCCTTGGGCATCAAGAGCGTGTTCCTGGTAATGGCGGTGGTCGGTACCGCCACGATGTGGATGGCAGTTTTTGCGGACATGGGCGCGAGCTTGCTCGTGGTGGCCAACGGTCTGCGGCTGCTCCGTGGGACACAGGTGGATTCAGCTTCCAAGCCCAGCGGTGCAGAACCCAAGGCACATGCCCATTCCCACTGAGTGCCCCCCACAGAGCTACTGAGGAGCTAATTTGGGGACCGGCCGCGAAACAGGCAGGAGCTCTGAGGTCACTTTTTGGCCTTGGCAACCTCCTCAGACACCAGGTCAGCTAGCTGCTTTTGGCCAAAGCTGGGCAACGGCCTGCCGTTGACGAAGAATGTGGGGGTCTTGTCGGCCTTGAGGGCAGTCAGGTCCTGCACCTCCTGCCGCAACATGACCTCCAGCGCCGGCGCCGCCATGTCGGCCCGTGCCTGCTGCATGTCCAGTCCCGCTCGCTCGGCTGCCTTGTAAGCCAATTGCAGATTGGGGTCCCCATGGTCGGCCCATTGCGGCTGGGCAGCCAGCACCGACTCAAGTACTGCCAGGTACTTGTCCTGCCGACGGGCGGATTCGAGGAGCTTGACCACCTCGTCCGAGCCCTTGTGGAATGGTGCATAGCGAATGACCAGCCGGACCTGGGACGGGTATTGCCGCATCAGATCTTTCACAAAAGGGTAGAAGGCGCGGCAGGTCTCGCAGGCGGGATCGAAGAATTCCACAATGGTCACAGGTGCGTCTTGGGGTCCGAGCACGGGTGAATGCATGCGTACCAAGCGCTCGGCATGCTCAGCTGCTTGCTGCTGCTGGGCACTTTGCACCCGGCTCTGGTAGAGATACGCCCCGACCGCAAAGGCCACGAGCGCGATGCCTAGCACGAGGGCAATGATGTATTTTCTGTGGGTCATTTGGATGTTCTGCGCAGATAGAGGGAAAGAGAAATGGCAATGGCAACGAAGGCCGCCAGCGAGAGCCAGGGCAGCTCGATGCCGTAGAAGAAGTTGAGCTTCTGATCGGCGCACGATGCGCCAGCACCGCAGGGAATCCATGCTTTGGGAATCAGGCCTGCAACCAGGAGGCTGTGGTAGCCCGCAAAGGCTGCGCCCACGAGTGCCAGTGGCAAGGCATAGACGGCGCCACGGCGGTCTTCGCTGTAGAAGGCCATTCCTAGCATCAGGGCCAGCGGGAACATGGCGATGCGCTGGTACCAGCAAAGCACGCAGGGGATCATCCCCATGACTTCGCCGATAAACAGCACGCTGCCCGTGGACACCACCGCTATCAGCCAGGCCACCAAAAGCAGCACCGAGGGCCGATTCATTGATGCCCCCGGTCAATTGGCGCTTGCTGAAAGCGCCTGACATGGCCCAATTTTGTGCAGGGAATTGCGGGCGACGTGGCCCGAAGGTACTGGACATGTGTAATCCCAAAGGCATGCGAACAAGGCCGGCACATTCAGTGCCGACACGCTTGCCAGGGATCGGGGATGGATTGCCGGCCGATGCCCTGGTCAGGCCAAGGGGCGCCACTGCGGGCGTTCGGGGCGGCTGGCAGGCACCGGGGATGACAGCGGAGCTGTGCCACTGTCAAAGCGCTCGGGGCCTACCGGCGGCATTGGAATGCGCTGCGCCTGAAGTGCGTCAGCGCCCTGCGAATGGCATGTACCGCAGTCCACGTCGGTAGCCGCATCGCCAATTCGGGCGAAACCCTGATCCGCTGCTTGGCCGGGCATGGGTTCGGCCACTCTGGCATCGCTGGGCAACAGACCATGCTCGCAACAATGCAGCGCCACCAGAGGCGAAGAGCCGGGCCCCACTGCGTTGCAATACCCTGCCACAGCAGCCCAGCACAACTGCAGTGGCATCAGTACCAGAAGAAAAACAAGCAGTCGTGATCGCATACGCAAAATTGTAGTGGCATCGGCTCAGGTGCATGGGCCTGCAATAGCCAGTTTCCATGCAGAAGCGAATGATGCGATGCACCCGGGTGTCCTTGGATTTCGCCCACATTGCACTGCGATTACATGTTTGCCATCTTGTCGAGCTAGCACTCTGGGGTGCTTGACTCTCGAGTCGCTACAGCCTTTCCAATCACTTCACTGCATAGCTCAACGGAGAACGTGATGGGACTTTTTGACAAACTTTTTAGCGGCCACCATGGAAAGCGGGGCCACCACAGCAGCGACGCTGGAAACGGGGGCCACCACAGTGGTTACGGAGACAACCGCGATGCGCAACGCCCGATGTCGGGCGGCGCATGCTCGAAGTGCGGGACGGTCAGCCAGCAAGGCGCTCGGTTTTGCCCCCAGTGCGGAACGAGCATGGTCGCACCTCAGTGCACGAAGTGTTCGGCAGCACTGACGATGGATGCGCGGTTCTGCGGCGCATGTGGGCAACCCAGGACTTGAATCACAGGGCCGTTTCGTATGAGGGTCGGTGCGATGACTCGCCAGGCGCCCCACCTGATCACGAGGCGAAGGTCCGAGACATTACGAACTTGTAATCCTGCGGTGGGCAAGCTGTCGCCTTGCGGTCAGCAAACTGTCACACGTGACTCGTCGGCTGGCCAGCAGGTTGGTGCAGTTTCCGGGGCACGTTCATTCAAACCCAAGGAGATAGACACATGACAGTTCGCACCTTCCTTACGGCCTTGTCGCTTGCCGCGGTCGTTGCCCCAGCCATGGCCAGCAGCGTGATCCACCCTGCGACCACTGAGATGGGATACACGACCCACCCCGAACACGCTCAGGCGGGCAAGTCGCGCGACCAAGTTCTCGTAGAGATGGAGCAGTCCAAGAGTGATGGCCTGTGGCAATACCATCGGTTTGGTGCACCGGTTCCCGTGAAGGGAACGGCCTCGACCCGCGACGAAGTGCTGGCTGACCTGGAGCGTTCACAAAAGCATCCAAGCTGGGCACTGCGCCGCGTCGGTGCTCCAGTGCCGAGCGTGCCGGCACCCTGAAGTCAGCCGTCGCCTGGACGGCGATGCGTTGCGCACCCGTGCCGAAAAAAACGCAGCACAGCGGGGGTTGAACTGGGTTCAGCTGCATTCCCCTTGGGACCCTCGCGTCTTATTCTCCTGCGGAGCTTGAATCCGAGGTCTCGTTTCCCAACAGTCGTGGCCGTTGCTGGCTTTGCGGTGCAGTCATTACCTGCATCACGGCCTTCAGGCGAATCAACCGAGCTCCGACATTTCTCGTCTGACCAGCTTCTGTATTTCCTGCACATCCTCGGGACGCGCAGATTCCGCATACGCCATGGTCAGCAGCGTGAGCGGATGCACCTTCAGGGTGTGTGCGAGCTGCTCGATCTTGGCGAGCGTGGGACTTTGGATGCCGCGTTCCAGCGTGCTCAGATAAGTCCGGCTAGAGACCAGTCCAAAATCTTCCTGCGTAAGGCCACGAGCCGCGCGCGCTGCTTTGAGGGCAGCTGGCAGCTTGTTGTGGATCACTTTGGCAGAGGGCATCCCTCGATTACCAAATAATGAATACCATAAGACTACAATCTATAGTGTTCATTGACGGTTGCGATCCAAGTTATGTTTCTCACGCACAGCGCGAATACCCACCCCATGTCAAAGTGGATCGAAAGCAGTGAGATCACCTATTGGTCCGCAGTCGAGTTGGCCTTGAGCGTTCCTTGGTTCATGGTGCAACTGCGCCGAAATTCGACGCCGAAAGAAAGCAGCGATATGCTTCTTTCGGGAGTTCAAGAACTGCTGCAACTCGTGGAAACGCAGTCTGCAGACGCATGTGAGGTGACCTCGGTGAGCCTGGTGTCACCCGCGCATATGAATGGCGGAACTGGCTGGAAGCTCGAACCGCTTGCGGCACTGTGGGAAGCAGAAGAGCCGGATGCGCAGGGGCAGACCGCAGACGTGTACGAGTTGGCGTCGGGCACCTTCTACGCTCGTTCGGCGTTTGGAACGCCACTAGACAATCTGCGCAAGATCCAGGTGATTGCGGATTTCCGCTAACGGCTGGCAGGAACTACTGGGCTGCTGCCGGTTCCGTTGACACCGACCTAAGCTTCTTGAGCTTTCTCGAACTGTACGGGACTGAGATAGCCGAGCGTCGAATGCCGGCGCGTCGGGTTGTAGAAGCACTCGATGTAGTCGAACACATCTGAACGGGCCTGCCCTCGTGTGCGGTACACCTTCCTGGCCGTGCGCTCGGTCTTGAGGGAGCTGAAGAAGCTCTCCATGGCCGAGTTGTCCCAGACCTCACCGGCCCGGCTCATGCTGCAAGTGATGCCTTGTTCATCCAGCAGCTTCTGGAAGTGCTCGCTGGTGTATTGGCTGCCCTGGTCCGAGTGATGCAACAAGGCCACCGGCTTGCCTCGCCGCCACACGGCCATCATCAGCGCATCCACCACGAGCTGCGAGGTCATGCTCTCCTGCATCGACCAGCCCACGATGCGCCGCGAGTACAGGTCCAGCACCGCCGCCACGTACAGCCAGCCCTCGGCTGTCCAGATGTAGGTGAAGTCGGCTACCCACTTCTGGTTCGGGCCATCGGCCCGGAACTGGCGGTCCAGCACGTTATCGGCCACCGCGCCGCGCGTGCCCCGGTCCTTGGGCAGTCCACGTCGTCGGGGCCTGGCTCGTAGTGCCTGCTCTCGCATGAGTCGCTCGATGCGGTGCAGACCACAGGCTTGACCTTGCTCCAACACGTCGTGCCACACACGGCGCGCGCCGTAGGTGCGGTCGCTGCGCACGAAGCTCTGGTGGACCTGCGCGCCCAGCACTTCATCGCTGAGGCTGCGCTGGCTCCTGGGCCGTGTGAGCCACGCGTAGAAGCCACCCCGCGAGACACCGAGCGCCTCGCACATCAGATTGACCGGCCAGGCCCCTCGGTGTTTCGCCACGAAGCCGAACTTCACATCGACTCCTTCGCGAAGTAGGCCGCGGCTTTTTTCAGGATGTCGCGCTCCATCTTGAGCTTGGCAACCTCCTTGCGCAGTCGCGCTATCTCCGCGTCCTGGGCCTTCTGCTTGCCGTTGCCAGGGAACGCCTCCTGGGGCTCCTCTCGCAACTCACGAACCCACTTGCGCAGCACGTTCTCGTGAACGTCCAGGTCCTTGGCTGCCTGGGCCACAGCCACGCCACGCTCGGTGACCAACCTGACCGCCTCGAGCTTGAACTCGCGGCTGAATGTCCTTCTTCTCTCCATGAACCACCTCCGGTTTCATCTTCCACCTTAACAAGGTGTCATCGAAACCGGCAGCAGCCCAGGGCTCACAACGCTGAGCACCCGAGTTCGACACGAAGCGCTGTAAGTGTTTGATTTCCTTAGAAACCGTTCTCATCTTGCCACTACAAGAGGCTTAACTGGGTGTCTGGGTTAGGGCTCCTGACGTTCAGAGCGGCCAGCACGCTGGCCTGGCCTCGGTGGATGGTGGAGATGCCTGCGATGGGCACGCCTTCGTTGATTGACACGCTTTGCCGCTGAATGCGCCGCAGTTGCGCCAGGGCCATCTCGGGTGACGCACTGTGACCGGCCGCTTTCAGCCGCTGGCGCATCACGCGGTACAGAATCAAGGCCATGAAACAGATGCTGGCGTGCGCACGGATGCGCTCGGGCAACCGGTGGTACACCGGCGCAATCTCGATCTCGGACTTCAGCACTCTGAAGCCGCGCTCGATGTCGGCCAGACTCTTGTAGCGCTGCACAATCTCGGCAGGACTGAGGTCAGCCACGTTGGTGACCAACAGCAGCTTGCCATCCATCATTTGCGCCCGGGCCAAGGCCTTGGCATCAATCTCGTAAGTGAAGAGCTCAGACTTCAGATCGACCTTGACGATCTTGGTCAGATGAGCCTCGGCCACTTCGTGAAAGAAGCGCGCCTTGGCCCCGGAGTCACTGAGCTTGCGCCCGCGGTGAACCTCCCCCGCATCCTGCCCGTCGAGCTTGCCAGCCAACTGCTCAGCCCGCGCCTGCAGCGCCGCAATGCGCGTCGCGCGAAGGGCAGTCTGCTCCTGCGCACGCACGGGGTCGTGCGCCACCACTAGGCGGTGGCCTTCCCACTTCGCTTGCGTGATCGTCTCGCTGCTGTGCGCCTGCGCCTGGGCATGTAAGGGTTCAAGCAGTTCGGCGAACTCGCCATACCGGCGACCCGGCACGGCCAGGATGAACTCCAGGGGCTGCCCACTGGGCAGGCTGATGCGGGTGAGCTCGGCCAGGTTATCCACCGACAGCAAGCCCCGGTCGGCCACCATCACCAGGCGGCGAATGTGCGGGTAGCGCGCCAGCACCTTGCGCACGGTGGGCAGCATCGTCGGCGCCTCGGCCGTATTGCCATCAAACACCTCGTGGTAGATCGGCATGCCGTCGGCAGTCTGCACCACGCCCAGCAGGAACTGCCGTGCAATGCCGCCCTCCTTGGACATTCCGAAGTGGCGCACATCGCCCTGCTGAACACTCAGGCCTTCGCTTCGGATGGTGGTCAAATCGTAGAACACCACCGAAAGCTCGTCATCGATCAGCGGTCGCAGCAGGTGGGCCACGCAATCATCGACCGCTCCCTGGTGATCGATCAGGGCATCCATGCTGCGCAGCAGGTGCTGATGAGTGATCTTGCTGGGCTCTACCCCGGGCATCGAGACGGTCTGCAACCAGCGCAGTGCACCCAGCTTGGAATCGGCATCGCACAGACGGTTGAAGACCATCACGCGGATGGCGTGCTCCACCGCAGTGGTGTAGCGAGCCCGGCGGAATACGCCAGCCAGGGCATCAAAACCCAGCTCACGCCAGAGCTGATCGAGCGCCCAGACATCACCCAGAGCCAAAGCCGATTCGAACTTGATCTGCGGGGTGGCCACATCCGCGCTGCGGCCCTTGGCCCGCAGCAGCGTGGCGAGCACCGCATCGACTTGGCCGCCGTCCTCATCCACACGCCCAAGCGTGGTGACGGTGCGCTGGCGCGGCGTGCCGCTGGCGTCCCGGAAGGACTCCATCAACTGAGCGTAAGTGTGGCCGCCCGAGCGGGTGAGCTTGACGAACATGGTGCTCCTCAGTGTAGGACAAATCAAAAATATTGCCAACACCAACACCATGAAAGATTGCCACTACAGAAAATTCAGAAATTTACGCGCAAGTCCTTGATTCTTAACACCCGGACCCCGGGAAAATGGTCTAAAAGAGGGGCAAAGTGTCGAACTCCGGTGAGCAAGCCCAAACCTTCTCCACCCTCCGCGACACCCTGCTCCCCCGCCTGATCTCCGGCCAGTTGCGCCTGCCCGAAGCCAACGCAACTTCCCCGATTTTTAAGTCCATCGTTAATATCTACAGGCATCCAACCAGAGAGGGAGCTTTGCATGAGTCGAATACAGGTGGGGGTATTGCAACCAGGAGCACCGGCTGACCAAGCCACGAACCCCGAGAACCAACGGCATGGTGGAGCGCTTCAACGGTCGCATAGTGGACGTTCTGAAGACCCACAGGTTCAACAGCCGTGAGGATATGGAGCAGACCTTGTTGCGTTATGTGACCCTGTACAACCACCAGCTGCCGCAATCGGCACTCAAAAGCAAGACGCCTATGCAGACGATGAAAGAGTGGTACGCATCTCACCCACATCTGTTTCACAAGAGACCATATGATCCTCCCGGATGCGACACCTAGGTAACCAACCTGCTGTTGAATCGAAAAAAATTTCCTTCAGCCAATAAATTCAGAGTATATACATTACTTGATTCAAAACCTATTGAATACCTCACCCCAGATGGTGCAACGCAACCATAATTTTTGCAAAAGATCAACGCCGCATCCCTGATAGCTTCTAGCGCGCTTTCTTTGTCGTATCCCCAAGACTGCAAAATTCCATCCGGAGTGGTTGCAGCAAAATTGAATACTCTATCAAATAGGAAGCATTTAATTTTGTAATTCTCATAATAGAAAAAAGACTCAAAAACTGCTTCTTTTAAAAAACCACCCAGTCCACGAACCGCTTTGACAGACTTGAAATATATATCGTCCTCCTCATCCATCTCAACAGCATAAGTATTTTTATATAGACTTTTGAAATTTAATTCAGAAGCCACCGGCTGCAGCTTGATATCAAATGAAAAGGAGGCCTTTTTCATATTTTTTGTGTAGCCAACGAATAGAAGCTCGTCGGATTTCTCGATCGAATACCAAGCTATTCTGCCTTTTTTCCAATAAATATTTTTAATCGTCCAGTCAGCCCAGTTTTCATCCATGGACTTCTCAACCTGATGAATCGCCTCTCCCCATGCGAGCAGGCATACCAACGCGGAATAATGATACTGGAGCCAAGTGTCATGCCTATAATTTACTAATTCTGTATAGGCGAAGTTTTGCGGTTTTCTAAAAAACTCTCAAATATAGATACGTGATATTTATTATCATCTTTCACTTCGCGCCTGGGCCAACGCCAAAGATATGCATGGGTTTCAATTCGACGGGTCCATAGCATCTCGAGAAACGCATCACGCACCGGTGTTTTTTGATAAAAATCTCTCGAAAGGCTGATGGGATCTTTAGTCTGGCATGCCTCTACGACCCTTTGATCTAGATTTTCTTTTGCTTGCTTCCTCAGATGCCTCGACATTGCTTTATAAACGGAAAGTTGAGGGCTGGATTCAAATTCTTCATAACATTTTCCGACGACATTTTTTGTCTTAATTGATGTATTTGCAGTGTAAGGTGTCCAGTGCTCAATTGATGACTTAGCAGAATGCCAAAAATAATCTGATTTTTCAAAACAAGCTGGATATGGAATGCCTAAGTCAGAACACCACCTCTCGGTAAGTGCAAGCTGCTCTGTCGAATCAGGTCTGCTTTCTCCAAAATTTACATGCATTTTCTCCGCCTGATGCACCCATTGGGCGACCTCTGACCACGCATTAATTCCTTCTTGTGCTAGCGTTGGCTGTCTCATCGAATATGGTATTGCCCCCCATTTTGATCCACATCGACATCCTAAGGATCGCACTGCGAGTCCCGCCAAGCCCATTTTTAAATCGCCACCACACCTTTCGCAACTACGTCGCAGCTTCACATGATGTATGGGGCACTCTACGACGAGTCTTATCGACATTAGCCATGTGTGGTAACCGAGTCGTATGCATTGGGGGCAGCATCGAGGTCGTGCACTGGCATGATCCAGATAAAGCCATTCAGGAATTTGGCTTTTTAAACAAAAACTTGAAAATGAAGAGCGATTCTCACCAAGAACGTCAGCTACGAGCGTAACAATCTCCGCACTGCCCCCACTCCTTGCTTCGATATCATTAATATTTTTATCTTCAACTTGGGCTAGCTTATATATATCACCCTTGCGGAGGTCATTTAACCAAGTTGCACGCAGTAAAGTACTCCACAGCGACGCATAAGGCAAAACCGTTCCTTTATACCATGTTAGAGGTTTAACTACGTGCAACATAGGAGCTTATGTGTTTCTTTATAAAAATTTTTTAAGATTCTATTTTTTTCCCCGCAAGAGTCGTGGTGCTGCGGCCCCAACTATTGACATTAATTGCTTGTGTCCACAGTAGATAACAACATCGCGAATAGAAGAGTGTGAAATAACTGAAAGGGGGTCGGCGCCAGATGCAATTCTAAGAAGAAGATTTCTAGAAACTTGAGATATTGTTTTCATGGGAAATTCCATGGGCCCAGAATAACCCGAGGGCAGTTCCTTAACCATGGTTTCCCAAATTAAAGCCGCACACTCAGCCATACGAAATCCCTTTTCCCATGCCAATGGCGCAACTCCCTTAGTAAACGAAATTCCTGATCCCCTTGGCCAATCGGTGCCGGAGTCGTATCCCGACAGCACAAATTCAAGCTCTTCCTCAGAAGAAATCCCTAAAAAGCGACACTGCGACAGCATAAATCTGGCAGCAGCATGAGCACCACCTGTAAGAGCAAGAGCCATTGGTTGATCGAAAATCTGAACCGAGGCAATTGAAATTACCATTAATCGAATTCTTTCTTTCTCCAATAAACTATGTATTTCAACTAGCCACAACCACTCCCTCTCTGTCATCCCTTGTGACTCATCAATAACAAGAACGACAAAGCGTCCCCCTCCCTCGACTGCAAGGTGAACAACCTTTTCTATAAGCTGATGTTTTCGTTGCAAACTAGTGCGTACATCACCAGCCAAGCCATAGTGAGCTGCATGCAATAGACTTCCATACATTATTCCAGCTGAATTACATTCCGAGTGACTCCAAATAATTAAAGGGATAACTTGACCACATCTTTCTGTTAACATAGATCCGAGCCAGTTATCAACCCCACTGGATTTACCAAATCGGGAGGGGCCAAATACTACCCCTCCATCCATTTGATCATCGAGCCATTGACCAATGCCTGCGACCATAGCATTAATTGACGGAGTAAAAAGGGAGTAGTCTCGAGTTACCAATGGATGATCTTTGGGCAAGTGAGGTGGAACAAGAGGGGGTCCATCATTAATATTCCTCCTAATTTCAAAATCCCCATCATGAGAAATAATTAAAACTTACCAAGTTCTCGCCTTGCGCATCGTGAGTTGCAACGGCTTCTTGGGGATGTCTGCGATGGGGGAATTTGTATTTTTTACAGTCATTTGATTATTTTTCTGTGCGATTTTCGCCTCATTAAGCTCTGAAATTTCACACAAGTCGTCGAACTCATCGGGAGCGGGCTGGGTGTAACTACTTAGCGATATGGGATCAATGGACGGGTTTAATGCAATATTTTCTGAATAGGCTTGCAAAATCCTCCGAAGCTCAAGATAGGCCGGATGGACTGGCAATTTCTTATCCCTTTGATTTTCGCTGTATTTAATTAACTCATCTATTGCATGATTTGAAGATGTCAAGTGTATAAATCTCTGGCGCGCAAGTGCCCGAATAGCACTACGGACATAAAGGGAGTGAGGCGTGTGATGCCAAGGAGGTGCAGCACGGACCGTACATATATAAAGTCCTTCTTGAGTACTAACAGTAGCCCATCGTGCATCATCTTCATTTTCAATAGTCAGCCAGAAATCGCCCCCCACAAGATCAAGTCGATGTGCCAAATCTTCGGAGGAGTATCGGGCGTTTTTAAAATGAAAATGTGGGCGACGTCCCGAATTTTTTCCCCCAAGCAATTTGCATAGCTTTCGGGTGGCGCCAAGACGCGCGACTTGACGAGGGTCGGCTTTCCTAATGCAAACTGAGTTTTTCCCGCCATTAAGAAACTTCATTTGCGCAAGAGGGGTGCGATAGCCTATGCCATGATGCGGGGTTGCATTGTAATTTGCAATTATTACATCTAGAAGTTCGTAAATATATTCAACTTGAAACTGAAGTTCGTAAGCTTTTTTTGCGGGCTCAACATCGCCCTTTAGATCAGCTGGCTTTGATTTGGTTGAATTAGATAAATTATGCAAACCGGATCCGCCGCCAGCCAATGTTCTAAAAAAGTTTCAATAAATGGTCTATCATCAAGACTGCGTCGCGATGAAAAAGAATTTTTATCTTGAGGTTTGATTATTGTGCAATCAACAGTTTCTTTTAATCTTTTTTCAACTCGGTCACAAGTATTTGCTAAAGCACCATCTACACTGAACTCGTCCCAACATGCCCCCAAGAAATCTGGATCGACAGCTGAGGGAAAATTTGCTTCTGCACTGTAAGCAAATTCACTAAATGAGATTGTGCGGCGACCCCATTTCCCCAGAGCGTTTCGAACGGCGCGCAAAACATCCTCTGCCCCTACTTCTCTACGCATGCTCAGATAATACCCGAGCACCGCACGAGTGCATACTTCAATAATTACGATGACCCAGAGTCTATGAATTTTCCTTTGTTCATATCCTCCATGTGGTGAAGGCACCATTACGACCATGCGCAAATCCAACTTATGCGCATCGCACTCCACGCGTTGGAATAAATTAAATGTAGGTCGCTTTGTGCCGTCACCCGCTCGTGCTTTTTTTTGCGCACTCTGGCCACCCAGTATTGCTATGCTTTTTCCGGGGTTCTCATTGAGAACCTTATTTATAAATTTGCATATCGTGGTGTATCCCATCGCGTCAGTGTTAAAGGGCCATTCACCTCGACGCTCAACTCCGTTTTCTCGAAGTTTTGAATAAAACCATCGTAAAAGTACTTGCTTAGATCTCCTCGTGCCCTCGAGACCTGATGGTGTTTTTAGAATTCTTTCGCGAAACTTTTGCTCTAACATCCTGTTTTCCGGAGAAGAAAACAACCATTGCAGACTACCGGAGCTACCAGCGCCGCTTCCCGCAATAATTTCAGGAGTTGTTTGTCTTGTCCAAGGCGTGATCCGCATGTGAGGAATCAGCCCTCTCCACCCGAAAAGGTGACCGTCGTGTGCCGTTTTAAGACAGCGTTCACTGATGAGCCTATAGACCTGTGAGCGGCCCATGCCCCAACGCTGCTTTATTTCCTTAGCAGAGGCCCCGTCGAAATAGTCGAGCACAGCTTTTTTTCGGCGTAGGAAAAGCTCACGTCTCTCTTCTGAGAGAGCGTCCTCATCCACTTGGCGCCAAGTTGAAGGATCGACAAGCTCTCCAGCTTGGCTATTGAGTTGGATATGACCAGCCCAAGCCCTGGAACCGATACGCGGCTTTTTTGGCATATACGCCTCCGAGTCCAGAAGATCTTCCGCTGGACGGTGGGTTGCAAAATTTTTACAACTTCACTTTTTTCGGTAATTGAACTACAACTTGTCTTACGTTACAAGATGGCGAATCAATTGAATTGAGGCCATGCTGCGTGTTCAACAGACAATTTTTCAGAGCGCAGATAGCTACAACTTCTGTTTAGTAAACGCTGGGCGGATAGCTGATTTGGGCGGCACAATCGGGTTATGCGCATCCTTGCCATCTCGGACATTCACGTCGACTACGCGCCCAACCTCGAATGGGTGAAGGGCCTGTCTCGGTCCGACTATGTGGATGATGTGCTGATCCTGGCTGGAGACGTGAGCCACAAGCGCGCATTGCTTGACCAGACGCTCAGTGCGATGACTCGGAGGTTCAAGACGGTGCTCTTTGTGCCCGGGAACCATGATCTATGGGTTCAGGGCGAGGACCCAAAGATGGATTCACTCGGCAAATTCGCCTTGGTGGCTAAAACGGTTGCGGATTGTGGTGCGACCATGGAAACTGTTTCTTTGGGCCAATGGCTCATTGTTCCGCTTCTTGGTTGGTACGACTATTCCTTTGGACAGCCCAAGGAGGAATTGGGTAAAGCCTGGGTCGACTACCGAGCTTGCCGTTGGCCAAACGGGTTCGATGTGACAGAAATCACGGAACACTTTACGCGCATGAATACCGCTCCCGCCGCGGACGATGTTCGCAGGCGTATAACGGTGTCGCATTTCTTGCCGCGTATTGATCTCGTGCCCTCGTTTGTGCCTCAACGTCACCGCATGCTGGATCCTGTTCTTGGAAGTGCCCGGTTGGAAGATCAACTGCGAAGCATTAATCCGGAAATCCATGTCTATGGTCACAGTCACATTAATCGGTCGGTATGTATGGATGGGGTTCGCTACGTCAACAACGCGTTCGGATACCCCCAGGAAAGCCGGATTACGGCAAAACAATTGCTTTGCATCGAGGAAGTCTGAGCTCCTCGAAACTCCCTTTTATGAACAGAATTGATATTTGGCTGGCCTACTATGACGAGTTCCAGCAAGAGGCCCCTCGCCTTCTGAACCTGCTCAGCGATGAAGAACGAGACAAGTCGAACTGCTTTCACTTTGCCGACGATCGCCTGCGCTATGTCGTAACCCGTGCCATGGTGCGGACGGTGTTGTCGCGTTACGCCGACGTCGCGCCCGCGGCATGGACTTTCGAGGCAAACAGCCACGGCCGTCCTGAGATTGACTCCTCGCTTTCAGCGTTCGCTGGTGATTTGCGCTTTAACCTGTCCCACACACGTGGACTGATCGCCCTGGGCGTTTGCCGCGGATCCTCGATTGGCGTCGACGTGGAGCACCTGGAGCGCCAGCCGGCCCTAGGGGTGGCCGAAAGGTTCTTTTCGTCTACAGAGGCCGCAGAACTGGCGGCACTGCCTTCTGATCAGCAAGCTCAAAGGTTCTTTGAGTACTGGACTTTGAAGGAGTCATACATCAAGGCGCACGGCAAAGGAATTGCACATACGCTGGACGGCTTCAGCTTTGACTTTCCCACGGAACATTCACTCAGGCTGACAGTGGATCCCAAGCTGGGTGACGATGCACAGCGGTGGCGATTCTGGCAGTACCAGCTAGAGGGAGATTACTTGCTGGCAGTGTGCGCCGAGCGTACAAAAGAGACAGCACCGGCCATCAGCCTGCTACGCATGCAGCATCTGGACGCAATCGAGGCTCTGGCAGTGCAGCCGTTGAAAGCCTCCTGACGTGGGTGGGGAGGTCTGCGCCCTACCCTGACATTTTGATGCCCTACCATTTCCCTCGGGATGACGGCGCACTTGCTTTCAAGGCGCTCGTGATGAGTTCGGCGGCGTCGGTGCGCTCAGCTCCCTGGGCGAAATCGAGGGCGCTTAGGCCTTTTTGATTGCGCATGCGCAGGTCTGCACCGGCCTCAATCAGCAATTTGACCGCTTCTGGGGAGCCGTAGGACGCCGCCATCATCAAGGGAGTGGTTCCGTTGGGGGATTGGGCATCGATGAAGGCATGTTGCTCCAGCAACAACTCCATGAGTTTGAGTTGGCCGTTGGTGGCCGCGTAATGCAGTGGCGCCCACCCAGGCTTATTGACGTCTGCGTCCTTTTCGATCAAACGCTTGGCAATGTCCAGATATCCCTTGAAGGAAGCCATCATGAGAGGGCTTTCATCGCTCGCGTTGCGCAGTTCAACCTTGATTCGAGGGGATTCGATCAGCAGGCGAGCCACCTTGAGGGCCCCTTCCTGCAGGGCAATATAAAGGCCGGGCGCCCCTTTCTCGTCCTTGGTGTTGGGATCCATGCCCCTTGAGAGCAAGCTGCGCATGGCGACATCGTTGTCCTGCTTGATGGCGCGCACGAAAGAGTCGACGTCGTTGCCCCATGCGAGTGGGGCAAGTACAGCTATCCAGAGGATTAGAAGAGTGCGATAGAAGGATTTCACCATGAGGCCACCTTGGGAAACAGACGAGTGAAGTTTGCGCTGGTTAGCTTGGCGATATGCTCTACGCTGGTTCCACGCAGTTCCGCTAGCCGGGCAGCCACATAGGGCACGTATGCCGGCGAGTTGGTCTTGCCCCGGAATGGCACCGGTGCCAGGTAGGGCGAATCAGTTTCAATCAACAGGCGGTCGTCCGGGATCATTCGGGAGACCTCGTGCAGTTCACGAGCGCTCTTGAAGGTGACAATTCCCGACAATGAGATGTAAAAACCCATATCAAGGGCGGCGCGGGCAACTTCACGTGTCTCGGTGAAACAGTGGAAAACGCCCCCTGCGCATGCCGCGCCAATGCCCTCCCCCTCTTCTCGCAAGATGGCAAGCGTATCGTCAGACGCTGCTCTTGTGTGAATGACCAGCGGCATGCCGACGCGGCGGGCCGCGCGGATGTGGGTGCGAAAACGCTGGCGTTGCCACTCCATGTCGGCAATGCTACGACCGCCCTTGCGCTCTTCCATTTGATAGTAATCGAGCCCAGTCTCACCGATGGCTACGACGCGGTCTAAACCCGCCGCCCGCACTAGTTCGTCTTCACTGGGTTCGTGGACATCTTCGCTGTCAGGGTGTACGCCTACAGAGGCCCAAAAATTGTCGTAGGTTCTGGCAAGATCATGCACCTCAGGAAACTCTTCCATGGTGGTGCTGATACAGAGCGCGCGCGTAACGCCCGCCTCGGCCATGGCGGCACGCACGGCAGGCAGATTACCGGAAAGCTCCGGAAAATTCAGATGGCAGTGGGAATCGGTGAACATGCAACGTTTTGCTGGCACTGAACCCAGGTTGGTTCATGCAGCACTGGTGTTCTTAGACGGTTTGAGTAGGCCGATCGGAACTCAGGTTCGGACCTAGCAACTGCTCGATTTTGGCTTTGAGTTGCGCAGATTTCTCGTCTTTGGGAAAGCGGATGCCTATGCCCTGCGTACGGTTGCCTGCAGCATCGGCGGGAGTGATCCAGGCTACTTTGCCAGCCACGGGATAACGCTGCGGGTCGTCGGGCAGTGACAAGAGCAGGTAAACCTCATCCCCCAGGCGGTGTTCACGTGTCCCAGGAATGAAGATCCCGCCTTCGGTGAACATAGGAATATAAGCGGCATACAAAGCAGCTTTTTCCTTGATGGCGAGTTGAATGACGCTGGGGCGGGACATAGGCGGTCAGTTCTTGGAGTTTAGCGCTTCTCGGGCTGAGCTTACCAGGGATTCCACCGCCAAACCGGGGTTCAGTGGGTGCTCAGCGCTCCGAGCGGATTGAGTCAGGCTTGTCCACCAGCGCGTCAGGGCGGTTAGCGGCAGCTTCCTTGTGGGGAGATCAGATGCCGCGAAAAATCTTGGCGAAGCTCCTAGTTGCAGTGCCATCATGTCGTGACAAAGCTTTTGCAGCCGGGCCACTGCTTCCGGTAGCGGAACATCGGCCAAGGCTGAAGTGTCACCTTTGGCCATGGCTTTGGGCAAGAGTTTCCACGATTTTGCGCTAAGTTTGATCCCGGCTGCGGCCAACGCAGCTGCCGGACGCCCGCCAGCCGCCTGGAGCAAGGCCTCCGCCTCTTCTGCGAGCAGCCCCTGCCCGGTCAGCCAACTGAGGGCCTCCCCGGGTTCAGGCCAAACCATCACATGGGAGAGGCATCGGCTGCGGATGGTGGGCAGGAGCAAATGAGCGGCATCCGTGGCGAGCACAAAACGAACGTCTCCAGGTGGCTCCTCCAGCGTCTTGAGCAACGCGTTGGCCGTAACCTGGTTCATGCGCTCGGCGGGGTACACCAAAACCGCCTTTCCTCGACCTCGGCCGCTGGTGCGTTGCGAGAACTCAATGGCGCCTCGCATGGCATCGACACGGATCTCCCGGCTAGGCTTGCGTTTTTTCTCGTCGATCTCGCTCTGCGCCTTTTCGGGCAAGGGCCAACCTTGCTCGATCATGCCGGTTTCTGGCATAAGCACCGTCAAATCAGAATGAGTGTGGACGTTGATGCCGTGGCAACTGGCGCATTGTCCGCAGGCACCTTCTGGTGACGGAGCATCGCACAGCCAGGCGCGGACCAAGGCTTCGGCGAGCTCGAACTGACCCAAGCCAGAGGGCCCTTGGAGCAACCACGCATGGCCGCGCTGGGACAGCAGGGTTTGAAGCTGCCGTGCGATCCAGGGAGCGGGTTTATTCAAAGCCACCCCCTGCCCCGCGCAGACTGTTCCACAGCTTGCCATACTTGTTCGCGCTGTTGGGCCGCATCAATGCGCACAAAACGATCAGGACTTTCCGCCAGACGGCGGGCGTAACCTGCACGCACAGCTTCGAAAAATGCTACCGGCTGCGACTCGAAACGATCTGGCAGCCGCGCACCTGACAAGCGCTGCGCCGCAATGTCGGGGTCCAGGTCGAACCATAGCGTCAGGTCGGGCTGGCGTATTGAATCTGAGCCGCCCTCAATTTTTGCCGGAATGCGCTGAACCATACGCTCCAGCTCGGAGAGGGTTGACCAGTCAAAGCCGCGCCCTCCTCCTTGATAAGCAAAGGTGGCGTCGGTGAAGCGGTCGCACAGCACGGTGTCTCCACGCGCCAGGGCGGGTTCGATCACCTGCTGCAGGTGATCGCGGCGCGCTGCGAACATGAGAAGCGCCTCCGTCAGGGCATCCATGGGTTCATGCAGCGCCAGGGCGCGAATTTTTTCGGCCAGCGGGGTGCCACCCGGCTCGCGCGTGAGCACCACGTTGTGGCCCGCAGAGCGGAGGCGATCAGCCAGCGCCTCCACGTGAGTTGATTTTCCGGCACCGTCGATGCCCTCAAAACTGATGAAACGACCCTGCCCGCTCATCAGTTGCCTCCTCGCTGGAACTTGTTGACGGCACGGTTGTGCTCATCAAGTGAGCGGCTGAAGTGACTGGATCCGTCGCCCCGAGCCACGAAATAAAGCGAACTAGTGGCCGCAGGCTGCACCGCCGCCATCAGCGACGCGCGCCCGGGCATGGCAATGGGGGTGGGTGGCAGGCCGGCACGGGTGTAGGTATTCCAAGGGGTGTCCGTGGTCAGGTCTGATCGGCGCAGGTTGCCGTCGAATTTTTCGCCGAGTCCGTAGATAACGGTTGGGTCTGTCTGCAGGCGCATTCCGATCTTTAGTCGATTAATAAAAACTCCGGCAATCTCAGGGCGGTCGGCAGCTTTGCCAGTTTCCTTTTCAACGATGCTGGCCAGAATGAGTGCTTCCTCCGGGGATTTGAGCGGCAGACCGTTGGAGCGGGCTTCCCATGCTGCCGTGAGACGAGCGTCCATCAGTTGCATGGATTGGCGAAGCACAGCCAGATCACTTGAATTCTTGGCATAGTGATAGGTGTCGGGGAAAAACCGACCCTCGGGATGCAGGCCGGGCTTGCCCAATGCCTGCATGATGTCAGCTGGAGTCATGTCTCGCGTTTCGGGCTTGAGGTGATCCGCCTTGGCCAGCGCCTCGCGCACTTGCCTGAAGTTCCACCCCTCCACGAGGGTGATGGCCAGTACGATTCGATCGCCCTGCTCCAGCTTTTCCAGCAACGCGCGCGGCGTCATTCCGCGAGTGACTTCATACTCGCCAGGCTTGATGGGCTGAGCAGGGTCGCTGGCGAGGCGGAAGTAAGCGTACAGCAGATCTGAGGGAGCGCGCACTCCACCCTCAACTGCCTTGCGGGCGGCCGTACGTAGTGAGGCGCCGGGAGGCACGCTGATCTCCACCTTCTCGGCGGCCAGCGCAAGCGGCTGGGTTGTCCACCACCAGAGAGCTCCTGCCCCTGCAGCAGCCAAGACCAGTACGATCAAGAAAAATTTAGAAATTAGGCGCACAGCCCTTCGACCAATACAACAATAAGCTGGCCATGATAATTCAGGATATGAATTTGCCTGATCTTGCTCCCCCGTCACCGCCGCCGACTTGAACGGCGCCACCCCTCTGACCGAATTGGGCATCATTCGCGTGGCGGGTGATGAGGCTGCAAAATTTCTACAGGGCCAGCTGACGCAGGATGTCGTGCTCATGAAGTGGGGTGAATCCCGACTGGCGGCGCTATGCAACCCCAAAGGACGGATGCTGGCTAGTTTCTGGGCGATCAAGAGTGCCGAGAATGAAATTTTGCTGGTGTGTGGACGCGATCTTCTGACCCGCACTCTGAAACGCCTTTCCATGTTCGTGTTGCGCGCCAAGGCCAAGCTTAGCGATGCCACGGAGGAGTTTGCCATCCACGGGCTCATGGGCGATGCAGTGTTGCACGCTGGAAGCCCCTCCGCAGGGGTGTTCTTGTGTCCCCTCGCCCCTGCTGATGGCGTGGCGCGCGCCCTGCGCGTCGCGCCCATCGATGCACCCACTCCCTCTCCGCCACAGCTCGATACAGTGGTGTGGAATTGGGCAGAAGTACGCAGCGGCGTTGCGATGGTCAGCCTGCCAGTTATGGAAGCATTTGTACCGCAGATGCTGAACTACGAGACGGTCGGCGGTGTGAACTTCAAGAAAGGCTGCTACCCCGGACAGGAGGTGGTGGCGCGGAGCCAGTTTCGTGGTGCGATCAAGCGCCGGGCCTTTGTGGCCCAGGTAAACGGCACGGCCCAGGCCGGACAGGAAATTTTCTCAGCCGCTGACCCGGAACAGCCGTGCGGGATCGTGGCGCTGGCTGCTCCAGCGCCTGAAGGCGGTACGGCTGTGATTGCTTCGCTGCAACTGACAGCGTTGGAAGGCGTTGAGATGCTCACTGTGGGGGCGCCCGATGGTCCGGCGTTGACCGGCTGGAACATCCCCTATGAACTACTAGAGGACATATAGGAGCCAATCAGGGCCACTCAGGAGCAGCCCGCCTCTTTAATCAGCGCAGCTTGCGTACCATGGTGATGTGCGCAATGCCGACGTCGTCGTACGGTTCTCCTTGGGGGTGTAGCCTAGGCGCTGATAGAAATTTTCCGCACTTCGCTGGGCGCTCAAGATGACTTCGCTGTCGCCGCGGGCGCGGGCGGCATCTTCTAGAGCCACCATCACGGCTTGCCCGACTCCCGCCCCTCTAAGCGGGTGGAGCACGGCCATGCGGCCTATTCGCGCAACGCCAGGGGCATCTTGCAGAAGGCGGCCAGTACCAACGGGTTGTCCCAGCCGGTTGAGAATCACCGTGTGGAGCGCCGTGGCGTCGGCGGCATCCCATTCATCCTCTTGGGAGATGCCTTGTTCTTCGACGAAAACCTGGGTGCGTACCGCCGTTGCGGCACGGCTCAGAGTGGTCCAATCGCCGGTTTTTACGTCGAGCATGCTCTCTCGGGCCTCGAATGCCTGAAGCCAAGCGCGGAGGGACTCTGGCACCGGGCGCGAAGTCTGGGTGCTCGGATCAGCAAATACGTAGACCAGTTCACCGGTAATGAGCAGCTGGTCGCCCCGAAAAATGGCGCCAGCCATGGTGATGGATGAATTGCCGATTCGACTGCAGCGCATGCCGATGTCGAGCCTGTCGTCCCAGCGCGCGGACGCGTGAAACTCTATGCCCGCCTTGCGCACGTACAGCTCACCCCCAAGAGTCGCCATGGAATCTGCATATGGCATGGCCAGCGCCCGCCAATAGCCGGTGATGGCGGTATCAAAATACATGAGGTAGTGGGCGTTGAAGACGATTTTCTGAAGATCGACTTCGGCCCAGCGCACCCGCAAGTGGTCAAAGAAGCGGAAATCCTGGCGCTGAAGCTTCATAAGATTGATCCATGTGGCTACGCAATGAGAGCGTGTTCACGATCTGCGCGCAGCATGAAAAGCAAAAAGAAAGAAAAAATGGAGAAGAGAGGAGCAAGGCCGAAGGCTTCAGTCAAAGAACGCCTTGCGCATGGCTGCTCCGGCATCCGCGTGCAGTTGACGAGCTTCGGCAATGGCGCGGCCCATGGTGATGAAACCATGCACCACGCCACGATAGATTTCCAGATCGACTTCGACCCCGGCAGCACGAAGTTTGTCGGCATACAGGAGGCCTTCATCTACCAGAGGGTCGCACTCGGCCAGGCCTATCCACGCGGGGGCGACGCCTTCCACGTCATCGACACGCAGAGGCGCAAAGCGCCAGTCGTTGCGTTCGGCAATATCAATGTACTGATTGAAGAACCAGTCGATAAGCGCTTTTTCGAGCACCGGACCGTGAGCAAACAGTTCGTGGGAGTCGGTGTCCTGGTGGGAGGTAGTGCCAGGATAGATCAGAAGCTGTAGTGCCAACGGAAGGCCGGCATCGCGCGCGTGGAGCGCACTCACTGCCGCCAAAGTCCCGCCTGCAGAATCGCCGCCAACGGCCAGGCGCGACTTGTCCAGACCAAGCGCTTCGCCTTCGTTGGCCAGCCATTGCAGGGCGTCCCATGCGTCGTACACGGCGGTTGGGAAGCGGTATTCGGGCGCGAGCCGATAGTCCAGCGACACCACTGCCGCTCCGCTGGACTGGGCCAGGCATCGGCATAGGGTGTCGTGCGACTCGATGCTCCCGATGGTGAAGCCGCCGCCATGCAAGTAAAGGAGCGCGGGCAATGCTTCTACTGTTTCCGGTGCATAAAGGCGTGCTGGAATTTGGTAGCCATCGCGCGCGGGCATGGTGAAATCCACCACGCGCGCCAATTTTGGCTTGGGTACATCCAGCACCCCAATGGACTTGGCATAGGCGGCCTTCGCTTCTGCGGCACTCAGCGTGTGCATGGGCGGATGAGGCGCCCGCGCCATGCGTTCAACCAACTGTCGCATGGCGGGTGTAAGACGAGCGTGGATCTCCGGCCCGTGAGGCGGAAAATGGGGGTGCGATGCGACCAAGAATCGGTTCCTTTTTTCTGTCACAGGGAAGGGTCACCCTAGATCTGGCAGTTGGACGCGCCCGAACAGGTCGTCATCGGGTGCGCTGGCTAGGCGTGAGGACGCCGCAGGCTCGTGCCTGCAAGAACGAGCAACGCCGCCAGCGTGCCCGAGGGCGGCCTGATCGGGAGCGTAGCGCTCTCACCAAATGGGTGAGCGTTATCGGAGCATAGAAATCGAGTGTTCATGCGGCTTTCCTGAAGATTGCAAGCGGTCAACTGCCGGATCTAGGGTCACCGATCCTACCCCGTAAATTAATCCTGGCAATTGGCCTTTTGGACTCGACGAAGGACTCGACGACGCTAATCTATAAGATAATTTTCGGATGAGTGAACAACCCTCCCTGTTCGAAGATCCTATCCAGGAGCAGGATCAAACGCGATCTAAATCGCTTGCGATCCAAGCCGGTGGCCAGAAACTGGGCCCGGCGCAGAAACTGTTCAACCAGTTGCTGGCCAAGATTGAAGCCTCCAAAGCCGCACTGATCCAGATGCAGGGCTTGCTTGCTCAGTATGCGCCCGAACGCTCGCGGAAAATCACCCCGCTGGAGGAGCAGGTCACGAAGCTCCACGGGGAAATTGCCATTTTTCTGGATCAACGCCTGCAGCAGCCCAAGGGTCTATCCAAGAAAATGCAGCAAAACATTGCAGTCATCGTTCAGGCATTGTCTGAAGATCTGGTTGCCAGAGATGTTGCTGATCCTGTCATTGAAGAAATCTATGAGCGGTATTCTCCGGAGTTGGACGAATTAGATCCGGAAGAGGACGACGAGGTCATGGCCGACATGCAGGAGATGCTCTCGAAGATTTTCGGCATGGAATTTGATCCCGACCAGACCGGCTCGCCGGATGCATTGTTCGAAGCAGCCATGGAAAAAGCCAGGGTGCAGCGCGAGGCGGCTGAAGAGGCGCACGCGGCCAAGCGGGCCAAACGGAAGAAGACTCCCCGCCAAACTCAACAAGAACAGCAAGCGCTGGACACCGACAAGGTGTTGCGCGAAATCTATCGCAAGCTTGCCAGTGCCTTGCACCCTGATCGGGAGCCTGATCCTGAGGAGCGCACTCGCAAAGCTGCTTTGATGGCGCAGGTCAACGCCGCCAATGATCGCCGCGATCTCCTGACGCTATTGCAGTTGCAGTTGCAGATCGAACAACTCAACCCTGGGGATGTGGCTGCGATGGCAGAAGAAAAGCTGCGCCACTTTAATCGCGTGCTCAAAGAGCAAGAGCAAAGCCTGCGCCAAGAACAGCAGCATCTGGCAATGCAAGTCCGTGACAGCCTGGGTTTAGGGTGGGGAAGCACACTGACCGCGCGCAGCATAGACGCAGCTTTGCGAGCCGAAGCTCAGGGTTTGCAGCACAAGATAGCCCTGATTAAACGTGACTTCGCGATCATTCGACAAGATGCGGGGCTGAAGCCTTGGGTTAAACAGCAGATCGCTATGATGGATGACCAAGTATGGGATGACTTTGACTAGTTCAAAGTCCCTATCGCTATAACGCCCGCACCATGCGTGGGCAAGGTCGTTCCAGCCAGTCGGCAAACTCTTCCGCCAGTTGTGTTGCCATAGAAACCGCCGTGCTCCAGGCTCGAACCCGCTCAGCGTGGGTCAAGGTCTGGAAATCCTTGCGGTCTGGAAGCTTTCCGTTTGGCAGCTGGGCAATCCATTCCGGGTTGGGTGCCAGCAAAAGCATGTGGTCCAGCGCACTGCTGGCTGCGTGACGACGTTTCCAGGGTTTGTCTAGCCAGCCAGGAACAACTTCCTTCTGAAAATGCGGATACAGCACCAGACGCGCTGATTCAGGTGTCGCGGAAGCCCCGGAAGGCAAGCTTCGGTAGGCAAGGTGGAGGTGATAATCGGTAATGCCGCCGTCCCAGTATGCGCCGCGCGGCCCACCGGGAATGTCATGCACGGCCTGGAGCAGAAAAGGAATCGAACCGCTGGCCTGCAGCACAGCATAGAAATTGTCTTGCGAAAGCAGCGCGTGGCGAGTGCGGTAATCGAGGGTGTCGAAAGGCATTGGCGAGGGCGCCCTGCCCCGCAGCTCCGGGCTGGAGAACACAACTCGCTCCAGCCAAACCCCCATGGCGCGCCGACTGGCTGCGTTAGTCAGTGCCGCGCCAAGATAACCCAAAGCTGTTCGCCATTTTCCCTCGCGCGCCAAAACATGGCGGCCATGGGAAGTGACGACGTGCAGGCGGTAGCGGGGGTGACTCAGGATAGATGCCACTTGGCCATCGAACATGGTGCGGAGGTTGGCGGCAAACGTGGCGCTTACCTGACTCGGCAACGGAAGCTTGCGGCCCGGCGGCGCCTTCATGTCCCCGTGGATGTAGCCCTCCTCCAGCATTTCGAAGCCGGCGATGGGTTCAGGAAGGCATGCGGTGGCCATGCGCCAGGCACCAATCGATGCACCCACCAGATCGACAGGATGTGTTGAGCGAGGAAGCCATTGCCCAAAAATAAACCGGTCCAGCGGGCCGAGGATCAGGCCCTTTGGGCCGCCGGCTGCTGCAGGAACTACCCCTACGCTGGAAGGTTGAAAACCTTCGTGTTCAATATAGCGACGTGCCGCCGGTCCGGCATATAGGCAAAGAGCGTTAATCTTCATGAGAATAGAGTCAGGCTTTCGAATATATCCGTGATCAGAAAGGAAGTATGAGTTCCACAGAGTTACCGCATCGCCATGGTCACAACGGGCATTCTGACCATGATCACGTTCATGGCGGGGATGATCATCCAAAGTCATCGGAGCTCTCAGAATGCTGCTCTGGTACGGCGATCTCCGGGGTGAGTGCGGCCACATTCCCCGGAGGCTTGTTGTTGCGCATTCCGGCCATGGACTGCGCGGCGGAAGAAAGCCAGATTCGCCGCGCATTGGAGAATCATGCCACCATCAAGGCCCTGCGGTTTGACCTGGGAGCACGCACACTAGAGGTGGACGCACCGCAAGCCGCTTGGAGCACGGTTGAAAGTGCCATCAAAGCGGTAGGACTGAAAACGGAGCGCTTGACTGAGGTCGTTTCCGCGGCAGACAGGCGCCATGGCCAGCGCCGGGAAATCATGAAGTTGGCCCTGGCTCTGCTGCTGGCACTGGGCGCCGAACTTCTGCATTTTCTGGCTCCCGACCCCCCTTTGGGAATCGGTCAGCATGGGGGTGGCCGCGGTGGCCATAGCGCTTTCAGGCCTCGGCGTCTATCGAAAGGGGCTGGCATCGCTGCTGCGCGGGCAACTCGGCATCACGGCGCTCATGACGGTGGCTGTCACCGGCGCATTCCTGATCGGCCAGTGGTCAGAAGCTGCCATGGTGATGGCCCTGTACGCACTGGCAGAGCTGATCGAGGCAAGGGCGGTGGACCGTGCGCGCAATGCGATCAAAGGACTACTGGAGCTGACCCCAGCCACCGCGGAAGTTCGCCACCCCGACGGTACTTGGCGCAGCCAGCCGGCATCTACTGTGGCCATTGGCGCGATTGTTCGAGTTAAACCTGGCGAGCGGCTCGCGCTAGACGGCCGTGTGTTGGCAGGCCACAGTGCGATTGATCAAGCACCTGTGACTGGAGAAAGCGTTCCAGTAGATAAAGCTCCGGGCGATGAGGTGTTCGCCGGCACGGTCAACCAGCACGGATCGCTTGAATTCGAGGTTACGGCGCCCGCAAGCGATACAGTGCTGGCCCGCATCATTCATGCAGTGGAACAGGCTCAAGGCGCACGAGCACCTACACAACGCTTTGTCGACCGATTCGCCGCGGTCTACACACCCTCAGTCTTCATCATCGCTCTGGTCGTTGCGATTTTGGGGCCGCTCGCGCTCGGATGGACCTGGATTGCGGCGGCTTACAAGGCTCTTGTGCTCCTCGTGATCGCCTGCCCCTGTGCATTGGTCATTTCCACACCGGTCACAGTAGTGAGCGGGCTGGCAGCCGCTGCGCGCCGGGGCATACTCATCAAAGGCGGGACCTACCTGGAAGAAGCGCGAAAACTTCGGCGTATTGGGCTCGACAAGACCGGAACGATTACTGAAGGACGACCTCGCCTCGTCGCTCAGGAAGTGATTCGACCGGGCTTGGGCAAAGAGGAAATCGCACGAATGGCTTCGAGTATGGCCTCGCGTTCGGATCATCCAGTGTCGAAAGCCATTGTTCAAGGTCTGGAGTTCACCGCAGGCGCTGGCATGCCTGGAAAGGTGGATCAATTTTCAGCCGAACCCGGGCGTGGGACCCAGGGCCGCATGGATGGTCATGCATTGATTCTCGGCAATCACCGATGGATTGAGGAGCGCGGCCAAACATCGCCCGAGTTGCAGTCTCTGATGCGATTTCATGAACAGCAGGGCCGCACCATTACCCTGCTGGCTGACGATCATGGAGTACTGGCTCTTTTTGCTGTGGCAGACGCGGTCAAATCTACCTCTTTGGCTGCGGTTCAGGAGCTAAAGGATATGGGTATCGTGCCCATGATGCTCACGGGCGATAACCAGGCCACTGCCGAAGCCATCGCCGCAGAGGTGGGGATAGACGTGGTTCAGGCAGGCCTGCTGCCCCAGCAGAAACTGGAGGCCATCAATGCCTTAGCTGGCAAGTCTTCGGAGAGCGTGGGCATGGTGGGCGATGGCATCAACGACGCCCCTGCCCTGGCTGCGGCCGACTTGGGCGTCGCGATGGGTGGGGCTGGGACTCATATTGCCGCCGAGGCAGCTGATGTCGTGATCATGAACGATGACCTGCGGCGACTTCCAGAGCTTGTGCGTCTTTCGAGGCGGGCGCACAGCATTTTGTGGCAAAACATTACGCTGGCCCTGGGAATCAAGCTGATATTTCTGGTGCTGGCCGTGGCTGGTAGCGCCACCATGTGGATGGCAGTGTTCGCTGATATGGGGGCGAGCCTGCTGGTAGTGGGCAATGGATTGAGGTTGCTGCGTGGGGCTGTCAAGTAGCCCCTACACCTCTTCATCTACCTTGCCCAGAAGGTTAAATTTGCTTTGTCATCACGGCCTCAAAGTCCGCCCGTGCCAGCAAACGGTCCATCCAGTAAAGCAGCGTAGCAGGAACCGCCTGCTCGAAACGTGGGCGGTCATGGCGTGCCATCTGGCGCACGAAAGGGACAATGGCGAAATCGGCCAGGGCTGGGGTGGCACCGCCCAGCGCTGGCGCTTCGGTCAAGCCAAGAGAGAGCTGGCGAAGGAATTCTTGCGCGGCGTTGAAATGCGCGTCGGAGAAACTTTGCTCAGAAAACACAACACCCGTGCCTGCAGCAGTCAAGGCCGTTGCGCTCTGGTCATCAAGAGGTGAGGTCCATTCAGATTTGTATCGGCTCGGATACTTGTATCGATCCAGATGCGGCTTGAAAGCTGATTCGCATGCTTCGATCAAGGCCAGCATATTTGCCAGATTTCCGGAAGATGGCTTCAGCCACCCCTCTGGGTCGTGTTGCTTCAAAGCCCAGAGCATGATCTCCAAGCTTTCATCAATGACCCGACCATCAGGCAACACCAGCACCGGAACCGTGCCCTTGGGCGAGGCCTCCAGCATGACGGAAGGCTTGTCGCGCAAGGCCACTTCATGCATTTTGACCGCCACATCCGCCACTTGAATGGCCCAACGGGCTCTCATGGCATAAGGGCAGCGGCGGAAGGTGAAGAGTGTGGGCAGCATGTGTCGAATCCGGGGCGGGGCCGCCCGGGAGCAGCCCCTACTTCGACTGCAAACCTTTGAGCTTCTCAAAGGCGGAAGACATGGCAGTACCGGTACCTTGCGCCGGTGCTACTCTGCCTTGGCCTCCGGAGAATCCGCCACGCTGCCCTCGGTTTGCCGGTTCAAAGCGGTTGTCACGCGGCCCGTCGCGTCGCGCGGGTGCGTCGAGCTTCATGGTCAGGCTAATGCGCTTACGAGCGGCGTCGACCTCCAGTACCTTCACCTTCACAATTTGCCCCGTCTTCACCACTTCTCGCGCATCTTGAACAAATTTATTGGCAAGCTGGCTCACATGCACCAGGCCATCTTGATGAACGCCAAGATCAACGAAAGCCCCAAACTGAGCGACGTTGCTCACGGTGCCTTCAAGCACCATGCCTTCGCGCAGATCGGCAATGTCTTCGACACCCTCATTGAAACGCGCAACCGTGAAATCGGGGCGTGGGTCGCGGCCAGGTTTTTCAAGCTCGGCCAGAATGTCCTTGACGGTGATAGCGCCGAACTGCTCACTCTCGAAAAGCTCTGGCTTCAGGGGTTTCAGCAGCTCGCTGCGCCCCATGAGCTGATCTACCGGCTTGCCTGTTTTGACGATGATCTGCTCAACCACCGGGTAGGTTTCCGGGTGTACGCCGGTCATGTCTAGCGGATTGTCACCACCCCGGATGCGTAAAAAACCAGCGCTTTGCTGGAAGGTTTTGGCACCCAGCCCACTGACCTGCAAAAGCTGCTGCCGGTTTTTAAAAGCGCCATTCGCTTCGCGCCAGCGAACCACCGACTTGGCGACCGTGCCAGAAAGTCCGGAAACGCGGGCAAGCAGCGGCGCACTGGCTGTGTTCAGGTCAACACCCACACCGTTCACGCAGTCTTCTACCGTGGCATCGAGGGCTCGTGCGAGTTCGCTTTGATTCACGTCGTGCTGGTACTGCCCGACGCCAATGGATTTGGGGTCGATCTTGACCAGCTCCGCGAGAGGATCCTGCAGCCGGCGCGCGATGCTCGCTGCGCCTCGCAAGCTGACGTCAATATCGGGAAGTTCCTGGCTGGCAAATTCGCTGGCAGAGTAGACAGAGGCGCCAGCCTCGCTGATAACTATTTTTTGAATGACCTCCTGACCTCTGCCTTCTTGCGCGCCCGCCATTTTTGCGCAGAGCTTGATGAGGTCTCCGGCCAGCTTGTCGGTCTCGCGGCTGGCGGTGCCGTTGCCAATGGCAATGAGCTGCACACCATGCTTGTCCACGAGCTTGACCAATGTGTGAAGACTACCTTCCCAATCTTTGCGTGGCTCATGCGGATAGATGGTGGTCGTTTCCACCAGCTTGCCCGTAGGGTCTACCACCGCAACCTTCACACCGGTGCGGATGCCCGGATCAAGCCCCATGACGGCCTTCTGGCCAGCCGGTGCAGCCAGCAGCAGATCGCGGAGGTTGTCTGCGAACACCTTGATGGCGACCTTCTCCGCCTCTTCGCGTAGGCGCGAAAACAGATCGCGTTCAGTGGAGAGCCCCAGCTTCACGCGCCATGTCCAGGCAACACATTTGCGCAGAAGATCATCGGACTTTCTGCCCTGGTGACTCCATCCCAGATGCAAGGCTATTCGGCCTTCGGCCAAGCTAGGTTGCCCCGGTTCCGGTTCTTGAGGTTGAACCAGCTTGGCTTCCAGGATCTCGAGCGCCCTGCCCCTGAAGACCGCCAGCGCCCTGTGGGAAGGCACTCGTCCAATGGGTTCATCGTAGTCAAAATAGTCCCGGAATTTTGCGACTTCCGGATCGTTTTCGTTCTTCGAGTCCACCTTCTTGCTGCGAAGAAGACCCTCGGTCCACAGCCATTCACGCAGGGACTGCACCAACGACGCATCTTCGGCCCAGCGCTCGGAAAGAATGTCTCGCACACCGTCAAGGACGGCCAAGGTGGTTGAAAAATCAGGGCCGGGCTTGCCGTCGTCGAGCGTGGTGGCGGGCTGGCAGAATGCCTTGGCTTCTTCGTGCGGGTCCAGGGTGGGGTCCGCTAAAAGCTTGTCGGCCAGTGGTTCGATGCCGAACTCACGGGCGATCTGGCCTTTGGTGCGGCGCTTCTGCTTAAACGGAAGGTAAATGTCTTCCAGTTCCTGCTTTGTAGGCGCTGCCGCAATGGCAGCACGCAACGCGTCTGTCAGCTTTCCTTGCTCGTCTATCGCCTTCAGCACCGCGCCGCGGCGGTCTTCCAACTCGCGCAGATACGAAAGGCGTGCTTCGAGCTCACGCAACTGCACGTCGTCCAGGCCGTTGGTGGCTTCTTTGCGGTAACGTGCGATAAACGGAACGGTGGCCCCATCATCCAGCAACTCGACTGCTGCGCGTACCTGGGACTCGGAGATTTTGATTTCTGCGGCCAACTGCCGAAAGATTTGCTGCATGTGCCTAGCGAACGATTCTAGAAAAGCTAAGCAGGCAAGTTTGCCACATCAAGCAAGGCATGAATCGTGTTCATTCGCGTTCATGTCGTTTCAATGTGCTGCGCATCGGGATTTGTAACGTAACCCGCGTGCCGCCGCCGGGGGCCGTACCGACTACCAAGTGCCCTCCTACCTTGCGAGCTCGCCAGGACATTCCTGGTAGCCCCTTGCCGCCGCGCATCTCCGATGACGGCATCGGGCATCGATCTGCATGCATATCGGGTGGCAAGCCGGTTCCATTGTCCACAACCTCCAGTATCAGAGCTCGTTTTGCTTTCTCGTACCAGCAGGTTACAACGACCTCGTCCGCGTGGGAGTGAATCAAGACATTGGCCAGCGCCTCCTGCGCGATTCGCAACACCTGTTTCGCCAACTCACCACGTGCATGTTCCAAGACATCCTCGTCGCGCATATCCCAGCGCATTTTCACTCCTGCACTCTGCAGCAAGGGCTGCAGCCTATACCGCAAACTCGCCAAGTGCTCTACGACGCTGCCTTCATGTGCGGTGGAATCTACCAGCAGCTTCAACTCCAGCAGGCAATGCTGGAGCGAAGCAGCAGTCGACCGTTGCTGTGGCGTACCCGCGTCCAACGTTGCAATGATGCTGACCAGCTCGGAACCCACACCATCGTGAAGCTCCTGGGCCAAGCGCTTGCGTTCCAATTCCAGGTCGTCGGGCGGATGGCTCGTTGCCAATCGTAGAGTGTCCACTCGGCGGGTCAGTATCAGCCAAAGCAGCAGCATGGCGGCAGCGTAAAAATTGTGCGCACTGGATGTCCACGCCACCAATAAATCGGACGCACGCACATCCGCCTGCATGATGCTCATCCCCAAGATGGATACGAGTAACACCATCCAGGCGTCGTTAGTTGAAAGGCGCCAGGCAACTTGGGCAATTCGTAGCAAAAGCAACACTGCAAACACGATATTGACCTCCGACCACCCGATCATTGGGTCCAGAGGAAAAATCCACTCGACGAGGGACGCCAGAGCAAAAAAAACGCCTGCAACGGCCTGTGCAATCACCAGCGCTGTCTGGGGCCAGTGCAGGGCATTCAATGCCTGCAGCAAGAATGCTGACCCTCCGAAAATAGTGGCTTGATAGAGTACCCGCGCCAGGTGGACGGAATCTCGCGCTAACCAACCTTGCTCTACTGCGAACAACAAAGCGAGCCAAATAGACCACGACAGGACCGACAGGCCAAAGAGAAGGTCCAACAGGTTCTTGCTGCGCCAATACTGGTACAGCGCGTAACCCACCAAGCCACACGCGGCAAGTACCGTTGTTAGCAAGGCCATGTGATTGGCCTCCTCCCCAAGATGGTTGTGTAGCTACGTGGCGAGTTCAGTAAAGCAGGCCTTGCAAGGACGCCTGACTGACGGCCTGAGCGCGGGTGCGCACGTGCAGTTTTCTATAAATATTCCGGATGTGCGATTTCACCGTTTGGTCGCTGATGGCCAAGCGCTTCCCGATCTCGCAGGTGGTATAGCCTAATGCCACCAGCCGCAATACTTCACGTTCCCGTTCGGACATTTGATCGCAGCAACTCGAGCCGGCCGGCCATCGCGCGGCAGACTTGGTTCCCCGGAGCGACCTGCCCGATGCATCGAACCTGTGGATTAGCCGACGGGCAAGGTTGGGCGTGATCGACGCTCCTCCATTGACCACTTGCAGCACGGCCTGCGGGAAATTCCCGAACCAGGAGTTCTTGACCAGATAACCGGTGGCTCCCAGCTCGAACGCGGAAATGGCCTTCTCCTCGTCTTCCATGGCTGAGACCACGACAGCCTCTGCTGCGGGACGCACGTGCTTCAGGTATTCAATGAGCTGAAAGCCCGTTCCGTCTCCCAGATTGAGATCGACCAGCATGACATCCAGCTCCTGGGTGGAGATCAAACGCTTTCCCTCTCGGACGCTGGCGGCCTGGCCAACCAGGTTGATGCGCAGATCGGCAAGCAATTCATTCGAGATGACGCGCCGCACATGGGGATCGTCGTCGACAAGTATGACCTTGACGGGCTGCTCGGCTTGTCCTGTCATGAAATGCGGCCACGTCGACGACGCAGACTCGGAGGTAGGTGCTGTGTCGACGGACCTGCGGGGTACCGTCAGACCATCTCCATCGAGGGGGAAACTAAGCGAACTCATCGTTCTTCCTTGTTGATGGGCGCTTTAGTGACAACCTGAGCACGGAAGAGCGCCTCATCCTATGCCTCCACCCCAATCGCAAGCAATTACCATAAAAAATGGCCCGGATGAGTGGTGCTAGAAAGATTAAATCAAGAAACAAAGAGTTTTCTGACAAATTCCCCACAAATCACATTTAGGCGACATTGATACATTTGGTTGCTACCCCAAATGCTTCCAAGTCTTGCTATTTCGTGTGTAGCACGCTGAGGCGCCAATGTCTTGTCGATAGCACTTCCTAGCTGTTCACCGGTCGTCAAAGCATCTCTTCCGAAGTAGCCACTTGTGGCGATTGGGGTTGCCTCTTCCGAGATCGACACTGAACTCCGACAACGCCGCAATTGAACCAACCAGAAGTATCGGTAGGCCTGTTGGAGGCCGAGTCGAAACCTCGGTAAGTCTGGAATTAGCCAGACGTTCCGATTCCTTGTCAGGCAGCATTAGGAGGACTTCATCATGAAAAAGCTCGCATTTTTCGCAATGACGGCGATTGCGACCGCGTCTTACGCTTTGACTCCAGTGGGACCAGGGAGCATCGTCATTACCGGCACATCCACCCAGTTGGCTAACGTGAATAGTGGATCAGTGGTCAAGAACACGAGCCACGCCGGTAGTTTTGCCTCACAGAACCTGGCATCGAATCAGGGTCTGATCGACATCTCCGGAACCTCCAGTCAAACGGCAGTTGTCACACATGGAATCGTGACGAACGAAGCCATGAATGGTGGTGACGTAGCAGTACAAAGCCTTGCATCTAACGTTGGCAAAGTGACGATCGCCAAGAACTCAACTCAGGAAGCCTACGTCTCAAACAGCACTATGACCAACAAGGCCAGCGGCGACGGATGCGATAACTGCAGCGATGGAACCGCTGCCGCCTATCAAAATGGCGCTACCAACTTTGGCAAAGTGAAAATTACAGGGACAAGCAATCAGAAGCTCGATGTGAGCGGATGGTCGACCGTTTCGAACACCGCCAACGGTGGGAATGCAGTGGCGGTGCAGAACCTGTCATCCAACTATGGCGATGTCACGATCAGCGGCACTTCCAACCAGACGACCTACGTAAGTGGCGGATCGATGGTAGCCAACCTGGCCAGTGGCACCCACAGTTCGGCCTATCAAAACCTGGCTTCCAACGACTACTGCATGCCACCTCCACCACTTTGTGTGGGTGCTGCTTGCGGCCCGTTCTCGCTGGCACGTCTGTCTTGGAACTAGGCTAGGCCTGCCATCCAGCCATTGTTACTCTGAACTCAGGGTAACTGAAGTTGGGTTGCGTTCTGCAACCCAACTTCTTCGTCAAAACAAATTGAGGTGAAGCCATGCTGAATACATCAATTTTTCAGGCGCTGGGAACCGGCTCGCTTCTTCTTTGTGGGTCGGTGGTGGCCGCGCAGACTGCGCCAGGGGAAGATCCTGTCACGATCAACTCGAAGGTGACCTACCAAATGGCACCCAACCCCATCGTCAATAAGTCCACGGACATCATCATGAAGAGGGGCCTGTCTGGCGCAGATGAAGCCAAGATCGCACGCTATACCGCGATGGCCTACACCCCGACGCCTAACGTGCTGACAGAGAAAGATGCCATTAGCACCGTAAGCACGAAAGGGATGTACACCACTTGCGTGCAGAGCGTGGGCAGCAATACCGCACCAACCTCAGCGGGAGCAACCGTCTTGGCCGCACCTCAGGTTGTCGTTTTGCGCGGAGACCTCGTGAACGTCTGCAACTGAAGCCGAGCAACTAGCTGGCGAATCGTTAGCTGAGAACAGAGAAGGAAGGCACCATGTCCTCAAAGATCCGCCAGTACCCGACCCGCGTTTGCCGATTTTTCCAAACTCGGAACGCTACAGGGTCGATGCTCCTAGGTGCCGCGCTCGCTCTGCTGGGTGGCTGCGCGCAACTGGATCCGCGTAAAGACGCCGATTACCAGTCTTATGCCCCCGCAGCGGATCGTCCTGTCGTGCGTCCAGTGCGTTCCATATCGAGCTTCAATGAGTCCTTGTTCTGCATGGATCATATGCTGCGCGCAGCCGAGGTACCGACCACGCTCATAGCAGCCAAACAGTTTCCCGACTATTCCGGGAAGGTGCCAGCGGCGACCAAGGACATGATGATCACAGCGCTTTCGCGCATGTCACGGCTGTCAAACGCGTTTCGTTACGTTGACTATGAGGTGAACCTGGTCACACAGGATACGGTACAGAACCTCACGACGATCTTGCTCAACAACAACCAGATGCAATTGCAACGGCCAGCGCTCTATATTTCAGGCGCAGTTTCTTTCGTGGATCAGGGCGTCTTCTCCAATACGGCCAGCATGGGCTTGGCTTCTGATCGGGTGAACTTGGGGTACAACAAAAACCGCAACGTCACCCTTCTGGGCCTCGAAATGCACCTGGGAGACTTTCGGACCCGCACTCTTTTGCCGGGTATGGACTCGGCCAATGAGGTGGTTTTCGGCAGTTCAAGCCAAGGGGTGGACGCAGCGGCAACCATCGGTATCTACGGCGTAAGGTTCACGCTGGGGCGCGACTACACACAAGGTACGGGTGGTGCGTTACGGACTTTGGTTGATCTGGCTGCCGTGGAACTGGCGGGCAAGTGGGCGCGCGTGCCCTACTGGCAATGCCTGATGCTAGACCAGACCAACCCCAACTTCCAGCGCCAGATGCGGGACTGGTACGACGAGAGCGGGCCTGCAGGACAGCTGCGGTTGGTTCAGAGCTCACTGCTGATGCAGGGATATCTCCCGGCCAGTGCCAGAGGAGCTGCCGCCAATTCTCTGATCATGCGCAGTGCGTTGGCCAAGTTTCAGGCAGACCAGGGCGTCATTGTGACTGGCGAGCTGGATTTCCCTACCTATGAGCGGGCATTGCGCAACTTCGTGGAGCTCGACGAGAGCGGTATCTTGACGCGTGTCGGATGGTCCAATTTGGGAACGCTACAGGTGGCCGATGGGGGGCACCGAAAGACATGAACACCGCAGCTCCCTGGATGATTGACATGCAGATCGAAAACCCACAACCCGCTGGTGAGCGGCCTGCTTTCTCCGAGGGGGATCAGGTATTTTTGTCGGCCACTGTTTCGCGCACTTCTTACCTGTACTGCTACTTCTCTGACGCCGCAGGCAACGTGATGCGATTGTTGCCCAACGCCATCACACCGAATTCGCTGACACCCGCCAATCATGCTCTGCGCATTCCTGACTGGATGGCATCTAACCCTGGGTTCCTGCTTGACGCTGGCAAGCCAGGCACTGAGGCCGTAGTATGCGTGGCGACCGCGGAAGACCCATCTACTGTGCTGCCACCCGAGTTGCAGGTTCCTGCTTTGAGTGTGCTGAAAGATGTAAAAGGCGTGCAAGGTCTGCAGGAGCGATTTGCTTCCGTACTCGGCAAGGACGCATTTGTCACCCAGGTGCTGCAGTGGATGGTGGTGCCGAAACTACCCGCGCCAGCTCCAGCGACCCCCGCCCCGGCAGGGGGCGCAAAGTCCTCCACTTAGCGGGACGAGCGTCCAACACTGAGAGCAAACAAGTGCAGACAAGCGCCAAATCTCTAACGCCTACACCACTTAGCTTGAATCATGGACGTCTCCCCACAACTACCCGCTAAAGGCTTTCGACCACGACCATTCATGTGGGCGAGCGTCATGGTGATATGGCCCGTGATGGCGGCGCAAGCACAGAGCGCGGGGGTCGAAGGCATGGCGCAAGGTGTTGCACTAGCGGAAGCACGGGCCTTGTCTGTATCGCAAACAAGAATGGCCCCGGCGCCTGACTCGCCAATTGAAGTGGCTCCGTCAACAACGCCGAAGATCGTTGCACCGGGCGTCGGCGCGCAGCCTATTGAACCGCGCGCGCCCGAAAAGACAAATATCGTTCAGCCACCTGTGGGAACCACCCCTATAGATGTGCGCCCGGCGGTCGACCCCAACGTACAGCGTGAGCTGCAGCGCCTGCAATTATTGGCAGAGCCTAGGCGTGGGGTCGGCACCACGGCCGCTTCAGCCCAGGCCGCCTGGCTGTTAGGTCTGGTCTACCTGCATGGAGCGGGCGTGAGACGCGACTTGCCGCTTGCACATACCTGGTTTGATCGCGCTGCCCGGTTTGGACGAGAACCCTGGGCCTATGCCGGTCAGGCGTGGTGCGCCATTGAAGGTTGCGACGGCCCGGCCGATCCTGAACTTGCTCGACGCGCGATCGAGCAATTGAGAAAAAATACCCAGCCCGTGCTGACTACCTCGAATGGGTGCTGCTGGCTCGAGCAACCCCTTTGCAAGTCAGCAAGCCTGGGGTCATGCAGACAGCAATCCTGCAGTTGCCCCACTCAGCTTTGCTTCAAAGGGCTGCGGCACAAGGGGACATGCACGCACTCATTGAGTTAGGCTTGAATGCCGTTACCAACGAAAACTTGTCGGATGCGCTTGATTATTTCCGTCGCGCCGGAACCCGATCTCAGGCAGCGCAGGCTAACATTCGGCAAATTCAATCGCGCTTGGACGCCAGCCGATCCAGCAAGTCTGGCAGTGCCAACGATGCCAGCATCGCCGAATTACTGGCCGCCGCGCGCAAATACCACCGTGGCACGGGTGTGCCTGTCAATTATGTCGAGGCAGTTCGCCTTTATCGCTTAGCCGAGGCCAAGGGAAGCCTGGAAGCGCGCAGAATGCTTGGGTTGATTTTTTCACGCCCGTCGCTCACGGGCGGCATTGACATAGGCTGGATGCAGCAGTTGGCCTACGCCGATCCCATGACCACAATTCCGACTATTGGTGTGCCCAGCACCATGGAGTTGCTCTACCGAGAGCCCACGCCCTTGTACGACCTGTTGCCCGAGTTCTGGAGGAAGCAAATTACACAGGTTGGACGATAGCGAAGAGGTGCTAAGAATCTGTTCATCCTCTGAGGGCCTCTCGAAGACTTGCACCGATCTCGGGGCGTTCGGCAAATGGATCTGGCGGGTTCTGTATGGACACTATCGCTTCCATGCGCGACGCCACGTTTCCGAGCGCCTTTGGGTGACTGAAAACATAGAACTGGTCGTCTGCGATGGCGTCGAAAACTTTTTGCGCCACCTCCTCGGCGGTCACCTTGCCGCTGTTCACTGCTTTCTCGGTCATAGCCTGGCTGATGCGCTGGCTGGGTGTCAGCTCAGTGGCAGGCGAACCCTGAGGACGATTGCGCTCACTATGGCTGATACCTGTGGGCACAAAATACGGACACAGCACACTGGCCGATACTTGATCCGTGACCAGCTTGAGGTCTTGGTAGAGCGTCTCGGTCAGGGCAACCACAGCGTGTTTGCTGACGTTGTATACCCCCATGTTAGGGGGCGTCAGGAGCCCCGCCATGCTGGCTGTGTTGACAATATGCCCTTCATACGCCGGGTCTTCCCGAGCAGCCTGCAACATCATTGGGGTGAAACTGCGAACACCATTGATCACACCCCACAAGTTGACGCCGAGCACCCACTCCCAGTCTTTAACCGAACTTTCCCAAATCAGGCCCCCCGTGGCGACGCCCGCATTGTTGAACACGAAGTGCGGAGCGCCAAATGTTTCCAGAACTTGCTGCGCCAGGGAATCCATCTCCGCCGACTGGCTGACGTCCACCCGGCGCGCCAGGGTACGCGCGCCCAATGCTTTAATTTGAGCTTCAGCCGCATTCAGAGATTCTTGCTGGATGTCGAGCAGAACCACGTTCATGCCTTTGCGCGCCGCCAAGCGCGCGCATTCGAGCCCAAAGCCCGACCCTGCGCCGGTTAAAACCGCGGTTTTGCCTTCGAAGTTCTTGATCACGTTTATTCTTTTTCAAAGTTGGAGAGGGTTAAGGATGCCCTGCATAACTCCCTGCGGTCTGTGGCAGCACGGTCTCGGGCGATCCGCTGCGTTGCTTTTCTTGCCAATAGCTGGGCTATTGGCTGCAAAAAGACGCCTTGCGCCTCATCCCGATCCGCACTACCACCGACTCGCGAGGGTTATGCAGGGCATCCTTAAGAAGCCTGTGTATAAGACGCAACAGCGTTCGTTTGATGTGCCCACCCCCTGTAAGAACAGCTTCAGCCGCGACGGGTTTATCGCGGCAAAAGTCGCTCCAGCAAAGAGACCGGAAGTCACCACGCAAACCGAATTGGGTTAGGCGAGCATGGCGCGGCGGACAATGCCTTCGCAATCGGCACCGCCGGGTAGCGTGCCAAACACATCATGGCGTGATGCCAAACGTGATTCGCAGAAAGCACCAAATACCGCACCAGGGGCGGTTTGCGCCAACAGGGCGGCTTGCACGGTCAGCGCGACATCGCGTGCCAACTGCCTTGCAGTGGATTCGGTGGCATGACTCTGTATGAGCGCGGGCATGGCGTCGATCATGCGATCCAGCGCAGTGTGCTGGCCGCGCGCTGGCGCCAGTTCGCTTGACAGGGCTTCCGCCACGTCTCCTTTGCGCAAGGCGCGCAATAGATCCAGCGCCATGATGTTGCCAGCGCCCTCCCAGATGCTGTTGACCGGCATTTCACGGTAAATGCGCGCAGGAATGCCTTCGCCATCTTCCTCCACGTAGCCATTTCCCCCCAGGCATTCCATGGCTTCCTGAGCGAACAGGCTGCCGCGCTTGCAGATCCAGAATTTAGCAATGGGCGTCAGTACGCGTGCCAGCAGGCGTTCTGCCTCGTCTTCGTGACGATCAAAGGCGCGCGCCAAGCGCAGCGACAGGGCTGTGGCCGCTTCACTTTCAAGTGCCAGGTCGGCCAACACGTTCTGCATCAAGGGTTGTTCTATCAAGCACTTGCCAAAGGCCTGACGCTGATCGGTGTGGTGCAGTGCGATGGACAGGGCCTGCCTCATCAAACCACTGGTACCAAGCGCGCAATCCAGGCGTGTCATGGTGCCCATGGCGAGGATCTGCGGAACGCCGCGCCCGGGCTCGCCCACAAGCCAGGCCAAGGTACCATCAAACTCGACTTCTGAGCTAGCATTGGCCTTGTTTCCGAGCTTGTCCTTCAAGCGCTGAATGCGCAGTGGGTTCCGGGAACCGTCGGGCAGCACGCGCGGCAGGAAGAAGCACGATAAGCCGCCCTCCCCCATGCCTTCCACATAGGCCAGCACCAGGAAGGCATCACACATCGGTGCAGACATAAACCATTTGTGGCCTGTGAGACGGTAGCGCTCGCCCCACTCGTCGTGCCCGTCATGCAACGCGCGGGTAGTGTTGGCGCGAACATCGGAACCGCCTTGCTTCTCGGTCATGCCCATGCCCATGGTTACACCGGCTTTGTCGCGCCATGGTTTCAGCCCAGGGTCGTACGCCCGACTGGTCAGCTGAGGTGCCCAGTCGCGGTAAATGGCCGGGTTGTCGCGCAGCGCGGGCGTGACGGCGTAGGTCATGGATATCGGGCACAGGGTGGAAGGCTCCAGCTCCGTGAAAAGCATGAAACCCGCTGCCCGCAGCACATGCGGCGAAGCGCCCGCAGATTGCCCCTGCGGCGCCCATGGCGTACCGTGCAAGCCCGCCCCGGTGGCTGCCGACATCAGTGCGTGGTAGCTGGGGTGAAATTCCACCTCGTCGAGGCGGTGGCCAAAGCGATCATGGGTGTGCAGTTGCGGCGTGTGCACGTTCGCCAGTCGTGCGTGCTGTTGCATCTCAGCGCTGCCGGCCAAGGCGCCCAGAGCCGCCAGAGGCGCGCTATCCAGCCCGGGCGCATTGAATCGCAGTGCGTCTTGCAGCGCCCGGTTTCCGTTGAACAGGTTCACATCTGCGAGCGCAGATGCCTGGTTGAACACTTCATGCGTCGCGGCCATGGCAATGCCTCCTGTGGATATGCAAGCTCTTTTCCCGGCGCGAGTCCAGGCTCGGTAATCAGCTAAAAAGCGCGGGCGGACTTCAATTTAATACCGTTCATTCAGGTGTTCCAACCCGTTCTTTGTAGGAGAGGCTTTAGCCGCGAAAGGCCTATCGCGGCTAAAGCCGCTCCTACAAGAAAACCCAAAAGTATCAAGTAAACAGTATGGACTTAAATTAGTTTGACCAATTGTTTACCGAAGTTTTTGCCTTTCAGCAAACCGAGAAAAGCTTCTGGGGCTGATTCGATACCTTGGGCGATGGTTTCCCGCGGCTTCAACTTGCCTTGCGCCACCAGAGAACCCAACTCCTGCAAAGCCTGAGGCCATACTTCCATGTGTTCGCTGACAATAAAGCCTTCAATCTTCAGGCGGTTGATCAAGATCAACGCTGGGTTCTGAAGAGGCAATGGCTGGCCATCGTAACCAGCAATCATGCCGCATACGGCAATGCGCGCGAAGGCATTGGTGCGCAGCAGAACGGCGTCGAGAATGTAGCCGCCAACGTTTTCAAAGTATCCGTCGATCCCATTCGGGCAAGCTTCTTTGAGTGCCTTGGACAGCGTCTTGATGTCAGGGTGCAGACGGTAATCGATGCAGGCATCGAAATGCAGTTCATCTACCGCGTACTTGCACTTTTCCGGTCCGCCTGCAATGCCCACCACACGGCAGCCACGCGCCTTGGCCAAGGCCGCGTAGGTGCTACCTACTGCGCCAGTGGCCGCACTAACCACCACTGTCTCGCCGGACTTCGGGGCGATGATCTGGGTGAGTCCGTACCAAGCGGTCACCCCAGGCATACCCACTGCGCCCAAGTAATAGGAGAGCGGTACATGCGTGGTATCTACCTTGCGCAATAGGCCCGGTTGCGTCGCATCGACCACGCTGTACTCTTGCCAGCCACCCATGCCTGCCACCAGGTCTCCGGCCGAGAATTTTGGGTGTCTGGATTCAACCACTTCACCGACTGTTCCACCCAGCATCACTTCACCTAGAGGCTGCGGATCAGCGTAGCTCTTACTGTCACTCATGCGGCCCCGCATGTAGGGGTCGAGGCTCAAGTAGTGATGACGCACCAGAACCTGCCCGTCTTGTAGCGGCGGCGTTTCAGTAGTGATTAACTTAAAGTTGCCGGCAACGGCTTCGGCCTCAGGGCGGTTATCAAGCAGGATCTGGCGGTTGGTTGGCATGGCAATTCCTTGGTATTCAACGATTTATTGGCTAGTGCTGCATAGCGTGAAACACTGCATTAGGCGCGGCGATCTGGGTACTCACCCGCCCGTCACAATGCTGACACCGCCATCCACGGCCAGCCATTGACCGGTAATGTGCTTGCCTGCATCGCTGGCATAGAGCAACGTGATGCCCTTGAGGTCTTCGTCGTCACCCAGGCGGCGCAGTGGCGCGCGCGAGATGAGCGCATCTTCGCCCAGGTTTTCAAGTGTGCCGCGCGTCATTTTGCTCGGGAAAAAACCCGGGCAGATCGCATTCACGGTAATGCCGTAGCGGCCCCATTCGCAAGCCAGTGCACGCGTGAAGTTGACCACCGCCCCTTTGCTGGTGTTATAGGCAATAGTCTGCATTTCGGGCGGGTTACCCCCCAAGCCGGCAATGCTGGCGAGGTTGATGATGCGCCCCTGCTTCCGGGCAATCATGCTTCGCTTGCCCACCTGCTGGCTGAGCAGGAAATAGCCGCGAATATTCAAATTCATGACTTTGTCCCACGCACTGACCGGATGATCTTCGGCCGGAGCACCCCAGGCTGCACCGGCATTGTTGACCAGAATGTCAATATCACCCATTCGTTGGAGCGTTTCATCGACAAGCCGCACGATGTCTGCTTCATCGGCGCAGTCAGCGGCTACCCAACGTGCGTCAATGCCCGCTCCCTGCAATTGCGCAGTGGCCTCCTCCAGATCAGCGGCCTTGCGCGACGTCAGCATGATGCGCGCCCCCGCCTCACCCAGCGCATGCGCAAGTTGCAGCCCCAGGCCGCGCGAGCCACCGGTTACCAGGGCGGTTTTTCCCTTGAGGTCAAAGAGTTGCAGAACAGTACGGGTCATGTTTTTAAAGGATTCAAGGTCAAACGTTGAAGGCCAAACGGCTAGCAAAGGCGTGATGAGCACCGCGCCTTTGTGCAGCCATCAGTCAGAAAGCTTGCTCCGGCATTTCAGCGCAAGTCATGTCGCGCGACTCCACCACGCGAAGCCAGGCGTCGAGCTTTGGGAGTTCATAGCGGTAAAAGTAGTTTGCAGCCTGCATGCGTCCGTTCGCGGATGCATCGTTATCCCCACCTTTTACTTGGTCGGTTTCGGCAATGTCAAGCCATATCCAGGCCAGCACCATATGCCCGAAGGCCTGCATGTAGGGAACTGCATTGGCGAGCGCCTCGGACGGGTTGCCACTGGCCCAGGCGGCCTTGGTGGCTGAGCCTACTCGCTCCAGCGCTTGCGCGAGAGCATTAGCGTGGACTGCAAGCTGTGGTCTTTGCATGGATTTTTCTATGGTGGCATTGATGCGACCGGCCAGCAGCTTCAGGCCGCGCCCCCCTTCCATGAGCACCTTACGGCCAAGCAGATCCATGGCTTGTATGCCGTGCGTGCCCTCATGGATCATGTTCAAGCGGTTGTCCCGCCAATACTGCTCCACGGGAAAGTCTCGCGTGTAGCCGTAGCCACCGTGAATCTGTATTGCCAACGAGTTGGCTTCCAGGCAGTTTTCGCTTGGCCAGCTCTTGGCAATGGGAGTCAGCACTTCCAGCAGAAGGCGCGCTTCATCTGCGGCCTCGGCTTCGCCGGTGTGCTGCTCGTCGACCAGTCGAGCGCAGTAGAGCAACAATGCCAGCGAACCCTCGCAGTAAGCTTTCTGAGTGAGCAGCATGCGCTTGATGTCGGCATGCTCGATCAGGCGGACAGGAGCCTGGCTCGCGTCCTTGCCACCCGCACCAACGGGCCGTCCCTGAGTGCGTGTGCGAGCATACTCGAGCGAAGCCTCATAGCCCGCCAGCCCCAGCATGGTTGCCGCCATGCCAATGGCGATTCGCGCCTCGTTCATCATGTGGAACATGCACCGCAGGCCTTGCCCCGGCTGTCCCACCAGGTAGCCCACAGCACCGGCCTTACCATCTACCAGGAACTTCCCCTCGCCGAAATTGAGCAGCGTGTTGGTGGTTCCGCGCCAGCCCAATTTGTGGTTGAGGCCGGCAAGCGCCACGTCATTGCGTACCCCGGTCAGTTGCCCGCTGGTGTCAACGAGCTTCTTGGGCACAACGAACAAGGAGATCCCCTTCACTCCCGGAATCAACTTGCCCTCAGCGTCCGGGATTTTGGCCAGCACCAGATGCACAATGTTTTCGGCCAGCTCGTGTTCACCGCCAGAGATCCACATCTTGTTGCCGCGCAACCTATAGCGTGGGCCTAGTGGGTCGGTCTCATCTTCAAGGACGGCGCGGGTGGTGACGTCGCTCAGGCTTGACCCAGCCTGAGGCTCGCTCAGACACATGGTGCCCGTCCAGCGGCCGTTAAACTCATTGGCGGCAAACACCTGTTGTTGCACGGGAGTGCCGTGCGCCATCAAAAGGTTCGCATTGCCGACCGTAAGCAGGTTGGCACCTATGCTAATGGAAGCCTTGCCGAAAAAAGCGTTGGCTGCCGCCTCCACCAGATAGGGCAACTGCATGCCACCATACTCGTAGTCCTGCGCTGCGGCCAACATGCCGCTTTCTGCGTATGCCATGCGCGCATCGTAAGTGGCTTGCGGTAGCACCACACGCAGGCTGCCGTCGGCATCCGGCACGGCGTACGGCTCTTCTGTGTCCACCAGTCTATTGAAGGGCGCAAACTTTTCACGTGCAATGCGCTCGCAAGTATCCAGCACCGCATCAAAAGTTTCTCGTGAGTGCTCGACAAATCGCATTCGCCGTGTGAGAGCTGGTGCGTCCAGCCAGTTGTACAGCAGAAAATCCAGGGTGTGACGTAGGGTCATGAGCACGATGCGGAGGGCGTATCCCGTCTATGGGGTTCAGGGGTTTTTTGTCGTTCAGGGCTACAGAACTTCAAAAACCCCCGCAGCGCCCATGCCGCCACCAATGCACATGGTCACGCAAACTCGCTTTGCCCCGCGGCGCTTGCCTTCGATCAGTGCGTGCCCCGTCAGGCGCTGGCCGCTCACGCCATAGGGGTGGCCCAGTGCGATGGCCCCACCGTTGACGTTCAACAACTCGGCAGGAATGCCAAGCTTGTCCCGGCAATAAAGTACCTGCACTGCAAAAGCCTCATTCAGTTCCCAGAGATCGATGTCGCTCACCTTCAGGCCCAGGCGGCTCAATACCTTTGGAACCGCAAACACGGGGCCAATACCCATTTCATCTGGTTCGCATCCGGCCACGGCGAACCCCAGGAAGCGACCCAGGGGTTTGAGTCCCTTCTTGCCCGCCTCGTCCTCGTGCATGATCACGCAGGCACCTGCACCGTCGGAGAACTGGCTGGCATTGCCGGCCGAGATCAGGCCACCGGGCAGAGCGGGTTTGATGCCGCCAATACCTTCCTTGGTGGTACCTTCGCGCGTGCCTTCGTCTTTTGAGACAGTGACTTCCTTGGCGCGCAGGCCCATGACAGGATCGGCGACACCTGCCGTGACCGTAATGGGCGCAATTTCTGCATCAAACTTACCCGCCGCCTGGGCAGCGCAAGCCTTCTGCTGGCTGGCTGCGCCGTACTCGTCCATCGCATCCCGTCCGATGCCATAGCGCTTGGCAACCTGTTCAGCGGTTTGCAGCATGCTCCAGTAGATCTCGGGCTTGATCCGATCAAGGGCGGGGTCCTTGATCATGTGCATGTTCATTTCCTGCTGTACGCAAGAAATGCTTTCAACGCCGCCTGCGACGTAGGTCGTGCCCTCGCCAGCAATGATCCGCTGGGCCGCCAGCGCGATCGTCTGCAGGCCGGAGGAGCAGAAACGGTTCACGGTCATGCCCGAAACGGAGACGGGGCAGCCAGCCATCAGCGCAATCTGGCGAGCGATGTTCATGCCTGTGGCGCCCTCGGGGTTGGCGCAGCCCATGATCACGTCCTCCACTTCGGCAGCATCAATGCCTGCCCGTGAAATGGCATGCTGCACCGCATGGCCGCCCAGGGTGGCGCCATGAGTCATGTTGAAGCTCCCCTTCCAGCTCTTGGCGAGCGGCGTACGCGCGGTAGAGACGATAACTGCTTGGCTCATGTGAGGACCTTTCTTTGGAAATCGAGAAATCAGGAATTGGTGCCGCTTTGCGCCGAAGCATTGCGCATCAGTTGCACGTAAAAGCGGATCAGTTCGCCCAGGTTGGCGATACTCACGCGCTCGTTGGTTCCATGGAAGCGCGACAAATCCTCGGACTTGGCGCGCACTGGAGAAAATCGATAAATGTGGTCACTTAGGCCGGTGAAGTGGCGAGAGTCGGTGGCTGCGATCATCAGGCTGGGTGCAACAAGCGTGTCTGGAAAGAGCGAGCGCAGCGTGCGATTAAGTAACTGATATGAATCTGAAGCTGTCGGAGAAACGGCAGACGGCTCAGACCCTCCTGCAAGCGCCTTTACTTCCAAGCGCCCCTCCGCCTGCGGCCCCACAGCGTCACGCACGTGCTCCATCACGCTGTCTTGGGTGTCGCCTGGTAGCAGCCTGAAATTCACCGTGGCCTTGGCCTCACCGGGAATGACATTGTCTTTGTTGCCCGCCTGCAAAATAGTAGGTGCAGTGGTGGTTCGCAGCATGGCGTTGGTGCTGGCTGCACCCTCAAGCTGGCGTTGAACCAACGGTCCGAAGAGCCACAGGTTGGACAAGGCCACGCGGCCAAAGCCGTCCATCTCTGGCGCGATGGTGTCGAACATTTCTTGTGCAACGCCGCGAATATGCGCGGGCATCTGCTTATCTTCGAGCCTCGCCAGCGCGGCGCTCAATGCGCCGATGGCCCCTGTGCCCGCTGGCGGCGGCATGGACGAATGCCCAGGCGTGCCGTGCGCGTGCATTTCCACCGAGAGGTAGCCCTTTTCCGCGATGCCTATCAATGCCACGGGCTTGCTGAGACCCTTGAGAATGCCTTCTGTGATCAGCAAGCCTTCGTCAAGAACAAACTCAAGCTTGATGCCGCGAGATGCGAGCAGCTCAGCCACTTTCTTCGCGCCCCGAAGGCCGCCCACTTCTTCATCGGCCCCCATGGCAATGAAGATAGTCTGCCGAGGTTTGAAGCCTTCAGTCAGCAGCATCTCGACCGCTTCCATCTGGCTGATCAGGTTGGCCTTGTTGTCCCAGGCGCCGCGGCCCCAGACAAAACCTTCCTTGATCTCACCCGCGAAAGGGTCTGCACTCCACTGCGCTTGCGTGCCGGGTGCGATGGGAACCACATCCTGGTGCGCCAACAACAGGACAGGTGGTGCGGCAGCATCGGTGCCGGGCCAGGTGTAGAGAAGCGTGAGGTCGCCCACAATCTCACGCTTCAGAGCAGCATGCGCCCGCGGGTAGCTGGCCTGCAAATGCGCATGCAGTCCGGTGAACTGATCCGCATTGAGGCCCGGATCATCCGCGCTCGAGATCGTCTTGAGGCGGATCGCTGCAGCCAGCCGGCCTGCAGCGGCATCGGTATCGGTATCGACAGCCAGCGGGGGCGCCTGCGGCACGTTGACCTGGCGTGAACTCTGTCTCCAGGTATTGAACGCGACCGCCGCAATTAAAGCGGCGATGAGCAACAGGACAGCCAGTACAGCTTTTTTAAGCATGTCCGAGCGAATCAATGCGGCGTTTCGACTTAGCCGTTGAAAGTTTTGCCCTCAAGGGCAAGCTTTTGCAGCAGCGGAGCCGGTTTCCAGAAAGCGGCATCGTCATGCGGGTTGCGTGCAAAACGCTTCATGCTCTCTGCCACGTTGAACAGCCCAACCTGGTCGGCATACTGCATGGGGCCTCCGCGCCAGATCGGGAAGCCATAGCCTGTGAGGTACACCACATCGATATCGCTGGCTTTACTGGCGATGCCGTCTTCCAGAATGCGCGCGCCCTCATTCACCAGCGAGTACACCAAGCGCTGCACGATTTCCTCATCGCTGATCTTGCGTGTCGAAATGCCCAGATCCTTGCGGTGCTTTTCGATCATTTCCAGCACCACTTTCGAAGGAATGGCGTCACGCTTGCCTGCCTGGTAGTCGTACCAGCCAGCGCCAGTCTTCTGGCCAAAACGCCCCATTTCGCACAGCAAATCTGCGGTCTTGCTGTACTTCAAGCCTGGAGCTTCCTGGTTACGACGTTTACGGATGGCCCAACTGATATCGTTGCCCGCCATGTCGATCATGCGGAACGGGCCCATGGCAAAGCCAAATTTTTCGATGGCTTTGTCCACCTGCTCTGGCGTAGCGCCTTCTTCAAGCAGGAAGCCCGCCTGCCGGCTGTACTGCTCGATCATGCGGTTGCCGATGAAGCCATCACACACGCCTGAGACGACCGCGGTTTTCTTGATCTTCTTGGCCAGCGCCATAACCGTGGCCAGCACATCTTTGGCGGTTTTTTCGCCACGCACGACCTCCAGCAATTTCATCACGTTCGCAGGGCTGAAGAAATGCATGCCCACGACGTCTTGCGGGCGCTGGGTGAATGCTGCGATCTTGTCCACGTTGAGCGTGGATGTATTGGAGGCCAGAATGGCGCCCGCCTTCATGACTTGGTCGAGCTTCTTGAAGACCGCTTCCTTCACGCCCATTTCTTCAAAAACCGCCTCAATCACGAGATCGGCATTTCCAATGTCGTCATAGCTCAGTGTGGTGCTCAGCAAAGCCATGCGCTGCTCGTACTTGTCTTGCTTGAGCTTGCCTTTCTTGACCTGCGCTTCATAGTTCTTGCGCATGGTGGCCACGCCACGATCAAGCGCTTCCTGCTTCATCTCCAGCATGGTGACTGGTATGCCGGCGTTGAGAAAGTTCATGGCAATGCCACCGCCCATGGTGCCTGCACCAATCACGGCCACGCTCTTGACCTCGCGGGCGGCAATGTCGGAGCCCACGTCTGGGATCTTGGACGCTGCCCGTTCGGCCTGGAAGATGTGCCGCAATGCCTTGCATTCCGGTGTCAGCATCAGCCCCATGAAGATTTCGCGCTCGCGCGCCATGCCGTCTTCGAACTTGCGAGTGGTGGCAACCTCCACTGCATCGACGCACTTTGCGGGGGCCGGGAAATGCTTTGCCATGCCCTTGACCATGTTGCGCGCGAACTGGAAGTACGCGTCGCCTTGGGGGTGTTTGCACGGCAAGTTGCGGACCAACGGCAAAGCGGAGCCATCGGCGTGCTTTGCCGCAACTTTTTGCGCCAGCGCAATGGCTTCGTCCAGCAATGACTCAGGAGAGGCAGACAGTTGGTCAAACAGCTTCTGGCCTGGCAGACTGGCCAGCAATTCGCTATTGACGGGATCGCCCTTGACGATCATGTTGAGAGCAGTTTCAACGCCGAGCACACGGGGCAGTCGCTGCGTGCCGCCTGCGCCGGGAATCAGGCCCAGCTTGACCTCAGGCAAAGCTATCTTGGCGCCTGGTGCGGCGATACGGTAGTGCGCGCCCAGAGCCAGTTCCAGGCCGCCACCCATGGCGACACTATGAACAGCTGCCACCACGGGCTTGACTGAATTCTCGACCGCTCGAATCACGCTCAGCAAGATGGGTTCCTGCATAGCTTTGGGCGAGTTGAACTCCCGAATGTCGGCTCCTCCCGAGAACGCCTTGCCAGCACCTGTCAGCACGATGGCTTTGACCCCTGGATCAGCATTAGCCTGCTCCAGGCCATTGGTAATGCCTACGCGCGTGGCCAAGCCCAAGCCGTTGACTGGCGGATTGTTCAGCGTAATGACGGCGATATCGCCGTGGAGCTTGTATTCAGCGGTCATGCTGTCCCTCAAAAAAGATAAACGAACGATCGTTCTGTTTCATTGTAGAAGCTGGATGCTGCGGCGCAATAGAGCTTGTCCCAACCGCGACACCAGATGCGGCCCAACCTATCATGGTAGCGTGTGATTCACCGGTGCGCGTCAACTCTCTCATGCACAAAAGTCAAAAAAAGCGGCCCGCAGGCCGCTTAACTTTTCACCAGAAAATGGATGAAGAGTAAGAAGTGGATGCTTAAACAGTCACTTCCTTGGCCACTGCCGCATATTCCTCGATCTGGTCGAAGTTCATGTAGCGATAGACGCTTGCCTTGTCGGCATCAATCACGCCCATTTCCTTGAGGTACTCCTCCTTGGTGGGGAGCCTGCCCAAGCGAGAGGCAATGGCTGCCAGTTCGGCGGAGCCCAGGAACACGTTGGTGTTCTTACCCAGGCGGTTGGGGAAGTTGCGGGTGCTGGTGGAGATCACGGTCGCGCCTTCGCGCACTTGTGCCTGGTTGCCCATGCACAAGGAGCACCCCGGCATTTCGGTGCGCGCACCTGCCGTACCGAAGGCGGCATAGTGGCCTTCCTTGATCAACTCGTTCTGGTCCATCTTGGTGGGTGGTGCCACCCAAAGTTTCACCGGAATGTCTCGCTGGCCGCCTAGCAGCTTGGCAGCTGCGCGGAAGTGGCCAATATTGGTCATGCACGAGCCGATGAAGGCTTCGTCGATCTTGGTACCGGCCACTTCAGAAAGGAACTTGGCGTCGTCCGGATCGTTGGGGCAGCAGACGATAGGCTCTTTGATGTCGGCCAGATCGATCTCGATTACTGCAGCATATTCAGCGTCCTTGTCGGCCTCGAGCAGTTCAGGGTTAGCGAGCCAAGCCTCCACTTTCTCGATGCGACGCGCCAGTGTTTTTGCATCTTCGTAGCCGTCGGCGATCATGTTCTTCATCAGAACAATGTTCGACTTCAGGTACTCAATGATCGGCTCTTGATTGAGCTTGATCGTGCAGCCAGCGGCTGAACGCTCGGCCGAAGCGTCGGACAACTCGAACGCCTGCTCCACTTTCAGATCTGGCAAACCCTCGATCTCAAGAATACGGCCAGAGAACAGGTTCTTCTTTCCGGCCTTGGCTACAGTCAGCAGGCCCTGCTTGATCGCATACAGTGGAATTGCATGAACCAGATCGCGAAGGGTCACGCCGGGCTGCAATTCACCCTTGAAGCGGACCAGTACGGATTCGGGCATGTCCAGCGGCATCACGCCCGTAGCCGCGCCAAATGCAACAAGGCCCGAACCCGCAGGGAAGGAGATGCCAATGGGGAAGCGCGTGTGCGAATCGCCTCCGGTGCCTACAGTGTCAGGCAACAGCAGGCGGTTGAGCCAGGAGTGGATCACGCCATCTCCCGGACGCAGAGCCACGCCACCACGGTTGCTGATGAACGCAGGAAGCTCGCGGTGTGTTTTTACGTCTACGGACTTGGGATAGGCGGCAGTGTGGCAGAAAGACTGCATCACCATGTCAGCGGAGAAGCCCAGGCAGGCCAGATCCTTCAGCTCGTCGCGCGTCATGGGGCCGGTAGTATCCTGGCTACCCACGGTGGTCATGCGTGGTTCGCAGTAGGTGCCCGGACGAACGCCCTGCCCTTCGGGCAGCCCACAAGCGCGGCCGACCATTTTCTGTGCCAACGTGAAGCCGGCCGTGGTCTCCGCAGGGGCCTGGGGCAGACGGAACACGTTTGAGGCAGGCAGGCCCAACGCTTCACGAGCTTTGGCTGTGAGCGAACGCCCAATGATCAGGTTGATACGGCCGCCTGCACGCACTTCGTCGAGCAGCACATCGCTCTTGAGTGCAAATTCGGCGATCTTTTCGCCAGCCTTCTCTATTTTTCCTTCGTAGGGGAAGATGTCGAGGACATCGCCCATTTCCATCTTCGACACGTCCACTTCGATCGGCAGCGAACCGGAGTCTTCCTGGGTATTGAAGAAGATAGGTGCGATCTTGCCGCCGAGTGTGACGCCACCAAAGCGCTTGTTCGGCACGAATGGAATGTCTGCACCCGTGGCCCAGATCACGCTGTTGGTGGCCGATTTACGGCTGGAACCGGTTCCCACCACGTCGCCCACGTAGGCAACCAGGTGCCCTTTTTTCTTCAGGTCTTCAATGAACTGGATGGGGCCGCGTTTGCCATCTTCTTCAGGCTTGAAGGCTGCGTCGGGACGCGTATTCTTCAGCATGGCGAGGTAGTGCAGCGGAATGTCCGGGCGGCTCCATGCGTCAGGCGCTGGCGACAGATCGTCTGTATTGGTTTCGCCAGGCACCTTGAAAACGGTGACGGTGATTTTCTTCTCGACCTCGGGGCGGCTGGTGAACCACTCGGCATCAGCCCAGCTTTGCATCACTTCCTTGGCCTTGAGGTTGCCGGCCTTGGCCTTGACTGCGACATCGTTGAAGAAGTCGAACATCAAGAGTGTTTTCTTCAACGCTTCACCGGCCACTGGCGCGACTTCAGCGTCATCCAGCAACTCGATCAACGGGTGAACGTTATAGCCCCCCACCATGGTGCCGAGCAATTCCGTCGCCTTGGACCTGGAGATCAGAGCCACGTGGATATCGCCATGCGCCACTGCCGCCAGGAAACTAGCCTTGACTTTGGCCGCATCATCCACGCCCGGTGGCACACGGTAAGTCAGCAACTCGAGCAGAAAGGCATCTTCGCCTGCTGGCGGCGCCTTGATCAGTTCAATCAGTTCGGCGGTCTGCTTGGCATCCAGCGGCAGAGGCGGGATACCCAGGGCAGCGCGCTCTGCGACATGGTCGCGATAGGCTTTCAACATTAACTTTTCTCCTGAAAACTAAAAAACTCAAAAAAAGCACACACGCGAACACACCGCGAGTTGGCTGACTGCCGATTTCTGACTACTTCAGCCCTTCCAGCAGGCTCGGCATGGGGTTGGCCTTCAAGTGCTCAGCTACCACGCGCTGCTCGGCATTGACGCATTCGTCCGCCAGGCGCTGACCGGCTCGTTGGTCCATCAGCATGGATTTGTTGCCCAGTTGGAGCCACATGGCACCGGCTCGGCCGTCTTCCATGCGCAGGGCGCCGGTTCGGCTTTCGACGGGATGCATGTAGTAGCGGCGCTTTCCCGTGCTGACGTAGAAGAAGCCGGGGTTTCTTTCATCGGCGTGAACGGTGACGTCGGCGCCAAGTTCACACTGGATTTTCCCGGTGTGGATGCGCTGGGCAATCGCCAATTCGGCCTCAGTCAGACGCGCGGTGAGCGGTTCTACGGGTGTATTGGCTTCCACGGCCTTGGCTGTTTTGGCTGGCACGCGGCGCTTGGCCGTGCTCGCATCCTGTGCAGGCTTGGCAGAAGTCGCTTTCGAGGACGTCGGCTTGGAGGACGTCGTCTTCTTTGGTGCGGCCTGCGACTTTTGCTCAGACTGCGCATGAACAACGCCAGCGGGCCATGCCAGTGCAAGGGCAACAGTGGTTAGTGCGATCAACCTCATGGGAGCCTCTTTCTTGAGGAAAAGGGAAGACTTAAATGATGACACGGCGAATAGACGTGTAAATAACCCAAAGGTAGCCATCAAAACCAATGCGCCACCTCGGAAGGCAGCGTTCGCCCTGTCGAATGAGCGCGCTCCAGTACGTGCCAGAAATGGCGGTAGCTGGCGCGGTCGTGCAGCGCACCTTTGAAACTTATTGGGGCCCAATCGGCCTGTTTGGCCGCCAGAAGAATGGACGCAGAGGTTTCGATCTGACCTTCATCAGGTGCGAAAGCCTCAAGAATGGAGCGGATCTGGCTCGGGTGGATGCTCCACATTCTGGTGTAGCCAAACTCCCGCGCTGCCCGCCGAGCGGCCAGGCGCATAGCCTCAACATCGTTGAATTCGGTTACCACGCAGTGCGAGGGCACTTTTCCAAAAGCATGCGCCGCCGATGCAATTTCAAGCTTGGCACGCAATACCAGCGGTTGCGTGAACTGACCCTCAATGCCCATGCCGTCCGCAGGAATTGCGCCAGCGTGGGCGGATACAAAATCCATCAAACCAAAACTGATCGACTCCACACGGGGGTGGGCCGCTATGTCGAATGCCCGGTGCACCGCTGCGGGAGACTCAATCAGAACGTGCAACGGCAAGCCGGGTGCATAAGCGCCAAGAAGGGCTTGTTCAGCCAAGACCACGTCATCCACGGATTCCACTTTCGGAATCATGATGTGTGACAAACGGGAGCCCGCCTTGCCTGCGATTTGCGCCATGTCGGCGGCAAATGCCGGGTGATCAACGGGGTGCACGCGCACCCCCACGCGGGCACCTGCAGGTGCGCCCAGTGCCAGTTCAGTCACCAGGGCGGCATGCTCTGCCTCACCCCCCACAGGCGCACCGTCTTCGCAGTCCAGCGTGACATCAAAGACACATGTGCCGAATTCCTGTGCCATCTCGACCTGCAGCTGCAGGCTCTTGCGCATGCGCGCCTCAACGCCGCTGTAATGGTCGCATACCGGCAACATGCCGGCGGAAGCTTGGGCACCAAGAAGAATGTCGCGAGGATGCATGTGATTTTGCAGTGTGCGGTTGATCGGCTGATCGGCTGATTATCAAACTGGCTATCTAGGCCTTCAGCTGGATGTCAGCCGAATTTTCCGGCTCCGCTTCGAGCCTGAAAACGAAAAAACCGAAGGTTTGACGGCCAGCCCCTACACTTGCGACGTCTCTGCACCACCCTCCCCAGAGATTGGAAGAGGGTGCAGGTACACCGCAGAGGTGCATCAGAGCAGGTGCTTGACGCCTTCTCTTTCGCCCTCAATCTCAGCCAGCGTCTTGTTGATGCACTCTTGGCTGAATTGGTCGATCGGCAGGCCCTCGATCACTTTGTACTCGCCGTTCTCGCACGTGACGGGGAAGCCGAACATCACGTCTTTGGGAATCCCATACCAGCCTTCGGAAGGGATGCCCATGGTGACCCATTCGCCGTTGGTGCCCAGAGCCCAATCACGCATATGATCGATGGCAGCGTTGGCTGCCGACGCAGCCGAAGACAGACCGCGCGCGTCAATGATGGCGGCGCCACGCTTGCCTACGGTGGGCAGGAACACGTTGGCATTCCATTCCTGGTCGTTGATCATGTCCTTCACGCTCTGACCGTCGATAGTGGCGAAGCGGTAGTCGGCGTACATGGTGGGCGAATGGTTGCCCCACACCGTGAGCTTCTTGATGGAAGCTACCGGCTTGCCTGTCTTGGCAGCAATCTGGCTGGCAGCACGGTTGTGGTCCAGGCGCAGCATGGCGGTGAAGTTCTTCGCTGGGAGGCTGGGAGCGGACTTCATGGCAATGTAAGCATTGGTGTTGGCAGGGTTGCCAACCACCAGAACCTTGACGTTGCGGCTGGCAACTTTATCCAGTGCCTTGCCTTGTGCTGTGAAAATCTGGGCGTTGGCAGCCAGGAGGTCGGCGCGCTCCATGCCGGGGCCGCGCGGGCGGGCACCGACCAGCAGTGCGTAGTCGATGTCCTTGAAAGCGGTCATCGGATCACTGTGAGCCTCCATGCCTGCGAGGAGCGGGAAGGCGCAGTCTTCCAGTTCCATCATCACGCCTTTGAGCGCCTTTTGCGCTTTTTCGTCAGGGATCTCGAGCAGTTGCAGAATCACCGGCTGATCTTTGCCTAGCATCTCGCCGGAGGCAATGCGAAACAGCAGGGCGTAACCAATTTGACCGGCGGCGCCAGTAACCGCGACGCGAACAGGCTTCTTGCTCATGGAAAAACTCCAGTTTGGTAATGAGAAAACGACAGGTGGCAATGCGTGGTGACCCGAACACTTGGGATCGGCCGTGCGTGGTTTGCCAGAATCCAATCCAGGAAAACCCCGCCAAGCTTCGCATGGCGATCAACCCATTAGTGTATCCGGGAAGACCCTGAAGGGTCAATTTGTCTTGTGTCTTATATAAGATATGATCGAGACTGCGCTCGTCGATTCAGCGGCGCATAGCTATTCCCGCACTCCGCGGACGATTTTCCATCGCATGGCCACCACCGCTCCTTCCCTTGCTGACTCCGAGCCGCCTCTGCTGCCCGGCTCGCCGACAGACAGCGGCACTCCGGCGTTCAGCCCGCTCTACCAGCAGATCAAGGGGCTGATCCTGCGCAGCCTCCAAGAAGGCGAATGGAAGCCAGGCGAGGTGATCCCCAGCGAGTTCGATCTGGCAGCGCGTTTTCGCGTGAGTCAGGGCACTGTCCGCAAGGCGGTAGACGAACTGGCCTCAGAAAATCTGCTTGTGCGGCGGCAAGGCCGAGGCACCTTCGTCGCCACGCACGCCGAGCAGCACGTGCAGTATCGCTTTTTGCGCCTTCAGCCCGATAAAGGCACGACCGACGCCGAAGGGCCGGCCCAGCGCGACATTGTCGAGTGTCGACGCGCACGCGCCAGCGCAGAAATTGCCCGCGCCCTCGCCCTTCGTACCGGCGACACCGTGCTTCAGGCCAGGCGCGTACTCAGCTTTTCGGGTGTACCCACCATCTGCGAAGATCTTTGGTTACCCGGAGGCCCTTTCAAGGGTCTCACCGCTGAGCGTCTGGCTGAGTACCATGGCCCGATGTACGCCTTGTTCGAAGCAGAATTCGGGGTACGCATGGTGCGTGCTGACGAAAAAATACGTGCAGTACTTCCCGACGCTTCACAGGCTGCACTGCTGGGCGTTACAAAGGCCACACCGCTGCTCAGCGTAGAGCGTATTGCATACACTTACAACGACGTTCCCATGGAGCTTCGCCGCGGCCTGTACCGCACTGATACGCACCACTATCGCAACCAATTGAATTGAGCCTGCTGCGTTGCAATAGAATTTGAGGGTTTTCCCCGCGAACAACGACACTGTCGTTACAACTTCAAGAAAGTCCAGTCATGAGCGATGTCGCCAAGAAACGGCCAGAGTTCCGTAACATCAATGTTTTCCAGGATGTCACCTCGTACCGAATGCCGCTGGCGGCCTTGGTCTCGATTCTTCACCGCGCCAGCGGCGCGCTGATGTTCATACTGCTGCCCTTCATCATCTGGCTGTTCGACAAATCCGTGTCGTCCGAAATTTCTTTCGGCCAGTTCAGTTCCGCATTCTCCGCCGGCTTATCGTTCCTGCCCGGCTGGTTCATCAAGCTGGTCGTGCTGGCGCTTATCTGGGCGTACCTCCATCACATGTTCGCCGGGCTGCGTCACCTCTACATGGATGCCACCCACAAGCTGAGCAAGGAATTTGGCAGGAGCACCGCGTTGACGACTCTCGTCCTGAGCCTGGGCCTCACCGCTGTGCTCGGTGCCAAGCTGTTTAATTTGTATTGAGAAGAAGGGAACGGAAAATGGCTGTGAACTACGGTCCGAAGCGCTTGGTTGTGGGCGCACACTACGGTTTGACAGATTGGCTGAGCCAGCGCTTCACGGGCGCACTGATGGCCATCTTCACCTTGATCGTGCTGATCCAGGTGCTGGTGAACAAGGGCCCTATGGGCTATGACAAATGGGCCGGTATTTTTTCGTCCCAGTGGATGAAGGTTCTCACTTTCTCCGTCATCGTGGCGCTGGCCTGGCACGCCTGGGTGGGCATCCGCAACATCTGGATGGACTACGTGAAGGCCGTCGGCGTCAAGCTCGTCCTGAACACTCTTTCGCTCATCTGGCTGGTGGGCTGCGCGGGTTGGGCCGTACAAGTGCTGTGGCGCCTCTAATCCGCCCGAAGAACCACTAGAAACGACATAAGAATTGAACCCCCGATCATGAGTTACACCAAAGATCAAGTCACCGTTCGCAAGTTCGACGTGGTGATCGTAGGCGCCGGCGGCTCCGGCATGCGCGCATCGCTCCAACTGGCACGTGCCGGCCTCAATGTGGCCGTGCTTTCCAAGGTTTTCCCGACCCGTTCGCACACCGTGGCAGCGCAAGGCGGCGTCGGTGCTTCGCTTGGCAACATGAGCGAAGACAACTGGCACTATCACTTCTACGACACCATCAAGGGAAGTGACTGGCTGGGCGACCAGGACGCCATTGAGTTCATGTGCCGTGAAGCACCCAAGGTCGTCTACGACCTGGAACACATGGGCATGCCGTTCGACCGCAACGCAGACGGCACCATTTACCAGCGTCCATTCGGCGGCCACACGGCAAACTACGGTGAAAAGCCCGTGCAACGCGCCTGCGCCGCCGCAGACCGCACCGGCCACGCCATGCTGCACACGCTTTACCAGCAGAACGTGAAGGCCAAAACCACCTTCTTCGTCGAATGGATGGCACTCGACCTCGTCCGCGACTCCGAAGGCGACGTGGTCGGCGTGACAGCCCTCGAAATGGAAACCGGCGAGCTGTACACGCTGCACGCCAAGACCGTGATGCTGGCTACCGGCGGTGCAGGACGCATTTTCGGAGCCAGCACCAACGCGTTCATCAACACCGGCGACGGCCTCGGCATGGCTGCTCGCTCAGGCATTCCATTGCAAGACATGGAATTCTGGCAATTCCACCCTACCGGGGTGGCAGGTGCTGGCGTTCTTTTGACCGAAGGCTGCCGTGGAGAAGGCGCCATTTTGCTGAACAGCAATGGCGAGCGCTTCATGGAGCGCTATGCGCCCACCCTGAAAGACCTGGCACCGCGCGACTTCGTGTCTCGCTCCATGGACCAGGAAATCAAGGAAGGCCGAGGCTGCGGTCCCAACAAGGACTACATCCTCCTCAAACTTGACCACCTTGGCGCGGAGACCATCCACAAGCGCCTGCCATCGGTGTATGAAATTGGCGTCAACTTCGCCAACGTCGACATCACCAAAGAGCCGATTCCGGTTGTGCCCACCATCCATTATCAGATGGGCGGCATTCCGACCAACATCAACGGCCAGGTGGTCACGCCGAAAGGTGGCGAACCGAACGTTCCCGTGCAGGGCTTGTACGCCGTGGGCGAGTGCTCCTGCGTGAGCGTGCACGGCGCCAACCGCCTGGGCACCAACTCGCTGCTCGACCTGCTGGTGTTTGGTAAAGCCGCTGGAAACCACATTGTCGAATTCAGCAAGAGCACCTCGCACAAGCCTCTGCCTGCAAATGCTGCAGACGCCTCACTGGAGCGCCTTAACCGCCTCGACAAAGCCGCTGGCGGCGAGTACGCGCAGCACGTCGCCAACGACATTCGCTCAGCCATGCAAGCGCACGCCGGTGTGTTCCGCACCCAGGCCAGCATGAATGAAGGCGTTGAAAAAATTGCCGCGTTGCGCGAGCGCACGAAGCATGTCGGCCTGAAAGACAACTCCAAGGTGTTCAACACGGCCCGCATTGAGGCATTGGAAGTTGACAACCTGATTGAAGCCGCGCAGGCCACCATGGTTTCTGCTGCTGCGCGCACGGAGTGCCGTGGCGCACACACGGTGGTTGACTACGAACACCCGGCTGACCACCCCACAGCCCCCCTGGGCCGTGACGACGCCAACTGGATGAAGCACACCCTGTGGCACTCGGCAGACAACAGCCTGAGCTACAAGCCGGTGCGCATGCAACCGCTCACAGTGGAATCCGTGCCGCCCAAAGTGCGCACGTTCTAAGCGAAGATCACAAGGACTACACGATGCAAAAACGCACTTTCAAGATCTACCGCTACGATCCCGACAAGGACGCCAAGCCGTACATGCAAACCGTCGAGATTGAACTCGAAGGTAACGAGCGCATGCTGCTCGACGCGTTGATCAAGCTCAAAGAACAAGACCCCACGCTGTCGTTCCGTCGCTCCTGCCGCGAGGGCGTGTGCGGCTCTGATGCCATGAACATCAATGGCAAGAACGGCCTCGCCTGCCTGACCAACCTGCTCACGCTGAAGGGCACTATCGTGCTCAAGCCCCTGCCCGGGCTGCCCGTGGTGCGCGACCTGATCGTCGACATGACGCAGTTCTTCAAGCAGTACGACTCGATCAAGCCTTACCTCATTAACGATACCATCGTTCCTGAGAAAGAGCGCCTGCAGTCGCCCGAGGAACGTGAAGAGCTGGACGGTCTGTACGAGTGCATTTTGTGCGCCAGCTGCTCCACCTCCTGCCCTAGCTTCTGGTGGAACCCTGACAAGTTTGTCGGCCCCGCAGGCTTGCTGCAAGCCTACCGCTTCATTGCCGACAGCCGCGACCAGGCTACCGGCGAACGCCTCGACAACCTGGAAGACCCCTACCGTCTGTTCCGTTGCCACTCGATCATGAATTGCGTCGACGTCTGCCCCAAGGGCCTGAACCCGACAAAAGCGATTGGCAAGATCAAGGAACTAATGGTTCGCCGCGCTGCATAAAAATGGACTCCACCGAGTGCATCGATGAACGCGCATTGAGCAAGCTGCGCTGGCGCTGCCGGCGCGGTTTGCTGGAGAACGACCTCTTCATCGAGAAGTTCTTCGCGCGTCACGAGTCGTGCGTGACGCACGCACAGGCACACGGCCTGACGCAGCTCATGGATCTGGCAGACAATGATCTGCTGGATCTGCTGCTCCGGCGAACCGAGCCCAAAGATGAACTAGACACCCCGGAAGTGCGAGAAGTTTTGCAGCTGATGCGGAACTGACCGTGAGTTTCTTACGCTTTTTCGCACTTCCCACCCGGATCCCAACCGCCAACTCATCAGGAATTGATCGATGAAACTTGCCGATAACAAAGCCATTCTGTCGTTTACGAACGGCAGCCCCCAAGTCGAGCTTCCTGTCTACAAGGGCAACATCGGGCCCGACGTCATCGACATCCGCAAGCTATATGGCCAGTCAGATATGTTCACCTACGATCCGGGATTCTTGTCCACGGCGTCGTGTGAGTCGACCATCACCTATATCGATGGCGACAAGGGCGAGCTGCTTTACCGTGGCTACCCCATTGAGCAACTGGCCGAGAAGTGCGACTACCTAGACACCTGCTACCTTCTTCTGAAGGGTGATCTGCCTGACCAGGGCCAACGCGACGACTTCCACAAGCTCGTGCTGCAACACACGATGGTGCACGAGCAGATGCAGTTCTTCCTGCGCGGTTTCCGGCGCGATGCCCACCCGATGGCAGTGTTGACCGGCTTGGTCGGCGCCATGTCGGCTTTCTATCACGACAGCACCGACATTCACAACCCTGAGCACCGTAACATTGCGGCGATTCGCCTGATCGCGAAAATGCCCACCTTGGTTGCCATGGCGCACAAGTATGGAATGGGCCAACCATACATGTACCCTCGCAACGACCTCTCGTACGCAGGCAACTTCCTGCGCATGATGTTCGGCACGCCTTGCGAGGACTATCAGGTGAACCCTGTGCTCGAAAAAGCACTTGATCGCATCTTCATCCTGCACGCCGATCACGAACAAAACGCGTCGACCTCCACGGTGCGTCTGTGCGGTAGCTCTGGCACCAACCCGTTTGCAGCCATTGCAGCTGGTGTGGCTTGCCTGTGGGGCCCTGCTCACGGTGGCGCTAACGAAGCGGCACTGAACATGCTGGAAGACATTCAGCAAATGGGCGGTGTGGCCAAGGTGGGCGAATTTGTTGCCAAGGTCAAGGACAAGAACTCCGGCGTCAAGCTGATGGGCTTTGGTCACCGGGTCTACAAGAACTACGACCCCCGCGCCAAGCTCATGCAGGAAACCTGCAACGAGGTGCTGGCTGAACTGGGTCTGGAAAAAGATCCGCTGTTCGCACTTGCCAAGTCGTTGGAAAAGATTGCACTCGAAGACGATTACTTCGTTCAGCGCAAGCTCTACCCGAACGTAGACTTCTACTCCGGCATTGTGCAACGCGCCATCGGCATCCCTGTGAAGCTGTTCACCGGCATTTTCGCCCTGGCCCGCACAGTCGGCTGGATCGCGCAGCTCAACGAGATGATCAGTGACCCCGACTACAAGATCGGCCGCCCGCGCCAGCTTTATACCGGCGAACCCCGCCGCGACGTGAAGTAATTAACTTCTCGCCTTAGCCTTGAGTGCAAACCCGCCATGCTCCGCGCTGGCGGGTTTTTTCATACGCCGGTCTTATTTATTGCAGGCTCCCTGCACCCTATGAGTCTTTCGGCACCCGGCGCTCCAGGGTAAATATGCGGTGCTCCTTGTGACGCGGCTTCAGTGCCGTTCACCCCCGTTCACTGCCCACAAAGGCTGCACCATCATTCGATCATTGGCCGCGCAGCCCGCCTGGCCCGCCGCTGGCGGTGCAAATGAAGCCATGACCGAGACCAGCTGGTCCACCTGCCGGCCGAGCATTGCCTGCTCCGCAGTGGCTGTGAGCGGCTGGCTCGCCTCGCCCCACACCCTCAGCATGACATCGCCAGCCATGCGCGTCGAGCCATCGGCCATCCGCACTTGGGACGTGCCCCACACCAGATTGCCGCTGACCATCTCAGGCGCACCCTCGCGCTGCAAGCTGATCGCCACGATGTCCGTCTGTCCGATCGGTGTGAACTCGCCGTCATCCTGCACCCCGTTAGAGTTCAGATCGCGAAACAGCCCGAAATCTTGCCAGCGCGCATCGTCAGCACTCAGCCAACCATCGCCATTGCTGTCAAACGCCCGCAGTCCCTCCAGATCGGTGCTCGCGCCGGGCCAGTCATGAACAAAGCTGATCTCCTCGGGCAGCGAGACGCGCCCATCGCCGTTGCGGTCGAGCGCCAGCAAGGCGTTTTCGGGCCCCACCCAACCCAGCCGCTCGGGCAGCCCATCACCATCGAGATCCAGCAGCACCGGCTGCTCGCGCACATCCAGCAGCTGCAATCCGTCGCCCTGCAAATCCACCACCACCGGCGCGAACCAGTCCGGATCCGGTTGTCGCTTGGGCGGATTCCAGCCAATCGGCTGCTTGTCCTGCAAACGCACCTTATCCTTCTCATGGCGCGTGTGCACCGTCGCGATCGACGCAGCCCCTTCAGGGTCCGACACCTGCACCCAGAACGGATCCTCTCCCACGTAGGGATCAATCAGTTCAGCGCGATACTCCCAGGCGCCGCTGGACGCATCAATGCTCGCGTGCCCATGCACCGGCGCTGCCTTAATCTTGTAGCTTAGAGGCCCCGGCGAATCGATGTCATGGGCGAACACCCGGCCACTGGCCAGCGTCGGATCCTTGTAGTGGTACAAATCTCCATCCCAGTGCGTCCAGGCCCAGCGGTTGGGCGCGGTGTCGTAAGTCACCGAATCAATGATCGGCGGGTCATTCACCGGCTTAATGTTCAGAAACGCCGTGGCGCTGGCGCTGCCGCCCTTGCCATCGCTGATGGAGTAGCTAAAGCGCGCCTGGCCAAAAAAATCCTGGGCTGGCTCAAAAATCACATGCCCTGGGGCCATGCGCACCACGCCATGGACCGCAGCGCTGACGCCGGTCACACGCAGCACATCGCCGGTACGCGGCGTATCTTCGTCCCAGTCGTTGATGAGCAACTGCTCGAAGGCGATCTCCATGGGGGTATCTTCCAGGCCTGCGAACACATCATCGGTGGCCACCGGATTGTGGTTGACGTGCGGTGCGGCAGGGGTGGCGGCTGCGGGCGGTGCCACGCGAGGCGGCGCCGGTTTGCCCGTATTGCCTGGCAGGACGACCTCCTTGCCACTGCCATCGGGTTGTTCATCGATGCGAATGATCCCCGGCGTGTCCTTGTCTCCAGGCTTGTAGCGCACGCCCCACGTGTCGCCCGTTACTTTGGTGGGCTTCACGGGCTTGGTGGAGCCATCGATCTTCGTGGCGGTAACGCTGCCCTGGCCGAAGTTGATCGCGGCAATGCCCGCCTGGCTCAGGCTCTTGAGTTCGGATTCCGCCACTGGCTGCCCCTGCCCGCTCAAGAGCGGCGCGCCGTCAGCACCCCTTGGCTGGTGCTGCACCTGCCCATCGCCATTGCGATCAAGCCAGACGCGAATGGCCCGAAACGCCGGATCCTGGGCATCCAGTCGGCCGTCGCCATTGGCATCCAGCCAGCGCAGATCGGAGCTGAGCAACTCCGGTCCGTCCAGCCGGCCATCGGCATTCAGATCAATGCCCAGCAGCGCCTGGTTGCTGCGCACCCACTGGGTCAGCTCCAGAAAGCCATCGCCATCCAGATCCATCAGCACCTGGCGAAGCTCTTGGGCTTCAGAAGCCTCTGCGGTGGTGCCTGCCGGCTCGGGTGCGACCGTGATGGTCAAGGCTTCCACGCTCTGCGTGCCATCGCCATGCTCGGTGGGCTTTTGCCCGAGATCCTTCATGGCGGGTACGGATAAGAGTAACTGGTGCGCTTGCGCGCGCTGCAGGGCGGCTTGATCGCGCAAAGAGGCGATCTTTGGCAGCAGCGCCTTATGGCGCTCGGGCGCCGGGCTGGGGATGACGAGCGGACCCAGATCGGTCTGCAGGCGCTGCTCGATGCGCGGCGCGATGGCATCGGCTTCGAGCTGCAGCGCCCGCACCTGAGCTTCGAGCTGGGCAGCAGCCTGCACCAGCTCGGCATGCCGGGGCATGACCCCTTCGAGCAGCCAGGCCGGCACAATGGCCTCCTGCGCGTGGCGCGCAAAATCCTGTGCAATGTTCTCGCCCGAGCCATCGGCGCGGTTGCCCGCCCCATCATAGAAGCGGGTGACGGTTTCACCGCGTGCATCGACCCAGCGCAGCAGCATGCTGGCGCCTTGTCTTTGGTACTGCACGCCGGTGGGGTCATGCCAGTAGCCGACTTCGGGCACGCGGGCGGGGTTGAGGGCAAAATGCGGACGGCCTTCGTCATCGACGATGCGGTCAAGATTCTGTTTGAAAGCCTGAAGCAGCTGGCTCATGGCGCCGTCGGTGACTTGCCCGCCGCCTTCCTGGTCGTGGGAGATGCGGCTGTTCAACTCCCCTTGTGGATCCAGATCGACGTGGCTCCAGCCGGCCACGGTGGGCGGCTGCGGCGCCAGGGCCAGGCTGGCGATGGTGGCGAACACGCCGACGGGGCCGATCCAGGCCATGGCGGCGGGGTTGTTGCCGGCGTACAGGCTCAAGGCGCTGGTGCCGATGGAGATCGGGTTACCGCTGTTGATCGCCAGAGCCAGGTTGAGCCCGGGCAGGAACTGGTTGCCCAGGGTGGCAGAGACGATGCCGGCTGTTTGCGCGGTCTGGGTGAGGGTGTCGACCACTTGCAGGGTGCTGGCCAGGGCGCTAGCGTGGTTACCGGACTCCAGGGCGGTGGCGATGTTCAGAAGGCTCGCGCCGGTGACCAGCGGGGCGGGCAGAGGAATGCTGCCGCCGGAGATGACGCTGATGCCGTTGTAGAAGTTGGTCAGCGCCGCCACGCGCTGCAAGTCGCTCATGTGGCCCCAGTTGTCGACGCTGGAGAGGAACGTATTGAAGGCGCTGATGGCCGACTGGGCAGTGCGGCCAATGGAGGCAGCGTCTGGGGTTGCGGGCTCCACCGGTGTTTCACTACCCTCGAGGCCTGAGGGCGCCTCCGTCAAGGACGGTTGATTATTTTCAATTCCATGGATATTCGGTGCGCGTGCTTCCTCCTTGTCGAAAATATAATATTCAGATTCACCGGGAAAACAATGATCCAAATTGGCAATAAGGCCATATCCATTAATCTGACCAGCGTCAGTTTGAATGCCACCTCCAGCGCTGGAAATTAACCATCCATCGTAAGACGGAAGAATAATATCCGAGGGAGCCTCATGCTGCATATCGCCATTAAGAAGCGAGACATAAATTCTCTCGGAAATCTCAGCCACATCATTTAAGGAAGATGAAATGCCAAGATCCTTATAAACTGTCGGCCACAGCTCACAACTTCTTTCGTAAATTCTTGGGAATGCTCGAATCAGTTCAATAAATGAAATTAGATTCCTATCTCCTGCATTTCCCGATGATGGGCCGACATTTTCAACTCTATTATGTATTTCGCGCCAATGCCTTTGATGGTTTAAATCCTCAGCAAGAGCACGAGGAGCGGGGTCACTAAAATCATAAGTGGAGGTGAAGATCGATGGCCTGTACCAGTTGCCATCGGCGGGATTGTAGGCGTAGCCATCAATAATATTAGGATTCATATAACCACCCAAATTCCTGGAATTTAGCGCTGCTCCCAACCCAAGAATTGCGCCACCGATCATTTCAGTGGCGAGTGTATTTACACCCCCTTGACTTAGAAATTTTGATGCACGCAAAAATATAACATCAATTATTTTATTAAATCTCGCACTGTCAGCCATAGAATCTTAAAATCAAGTATCAAACCAATTAACCAAGAAAGCAAAATAGAGCCAATATTGCCAAGGCAACAATAAATCCAATTGCCACCTCACCCCAATACCCTATCTCACAACTTACCAGCTTAATCTTCTTAAGCAAACCCCAAGAGATTCTCCCAACAAACCCAAAAATAAGATCTACAAGCCCCAATAGAAATGCATCAATCATTGCACTCTCCCGTGATTATGAAAATTTTAAGCTGGAATACTAGCTCGCCAAACGGCCACCGAGAGTACCGACCGCCAGAAACGCAGTGCAAGCGATGTCTTCGAACTTGGTAAGCAGTAATGGACGCGAGCTCTTTCAATTTCACAAGGCGAATCGATAAATCATCTCCGCAACCTTCACCTGGCGATCCAGCCATTGAGATAAAAATTCTCGGCGATAGGATATAGTAACGTTGGCGCGCATTCTCGGCTCCAAGCTAAAATAATGAACACACTGTGCTGAAGCAATATTTCGGTTGCTACAGCTAATATAAGCTCTCGCCTTACCGTCGTCTCCCCATGCAATATAGATATCTTCCGCATGAATATGCGCCCTGTAAGGGGCGCCTGTTTCAGGATTGAGTCCTTTGGGGGCAAAACCCTCTAGACCGAACTCGACACCACCAAGCCGCTCGTAACTAATCAGCGGACGAAACGTTTCGGATTCAAGCATCGTCTTGAGAGAACGTCTTGCCCGCCGATCAATTGACTCAGCTCCAGCATACAACTCACCGGACACCACGGTAACCCTGAACCAGCTGGTGGCGAATACATTTGAATTATAGTAATTCCTCCAATTTTCCAAATTCTCCTTCCCCGACATATCTGGGAAGCGCACATGAAAGCCGAAGCTATTTATCTTAGGGGGCTGATCCAGGCGCTGATTTCCCTGGCTCACATTAACGTTGCATTCGAGATCTTCAGCGAAATGGGCTGGTATCATGACGGGCACACCACCCAGATCAGCTCGAACGGCTTGACTAGAATAGCTCTGGCCTGGAATTTTGAAAATTCCAGATTCTTTAAGCGCTCGACACTCTTCTAATGACGATGCCAATGCATCACCAATACTAGCGCTGGATATGGCAGCAAACACAATAGCCGAAACCAAACTTCCGCCAATCCGCCTCAAATCATATATATTCGCATCAAGTTTCATATAAATTCTTCGTTCATCAGAAATTTCGCCGGATTAATCAAGCTCAACAAAAATCAAACACGATCAGCGCTCCCTTAAGCTCTCATTACCAGCCCTTTGAATTGAGCTAAGTAAATATTCAATCAAGCGCCTCTTGCCGGTTTTTATTTCTGCGGTCACGTTCATGCCTGGTGCCAGCCTGATGCGCTTTCCGTCCACATCGATGTGGGTCTTGGAGAGCTTCAGCGCAGCGGGGAAAATGGCGCCTTGCTTCTCATCACTCACTGCGTCTTGTGAGACTTTGTCTACCGTGGCTTTGACAATCCCGTAGCGTGTGAAGGGAAAGGTTTCAAGCTTGAGTGCCACTTCCTGGCCAGGTTCGACAAAGCCTATGTCCTTGTTTTCAAGCATCACCTCGGCGCTTAGTTCTGCGCCATCAGGCACGATCACGAGCAGTGGCTGCGCTTCCGTGACGACCCCACCCTCGGTGTGCATCGCCAATTGTTGGACGGTACCGGCTACCGGGGCGACGAGGGTGGTCAGCAGTTCACGGTGCATGGCCTTAGTCATCTCCTGAGAGGCCTGGTGGCGCTTGAGTTCTGCCTGCGCCAGGCGATCGTTTAGCGCTTTGACTGTTTCGGCCAGATAGGCACGTCGTGCATGTTCTGCTTCGCGGAGCGACGCTTGCGCTTCTTGGAGCCTGGCGTATTGGGTCGCCAGATCCCGCTCCAGTTCGATTCGCTCACGGATCCGGTCCTGGCTGGCGTGGCCCGACATGAAGCCTTGTGCAGTCAATGCCAGAAAATCCTGCTCCCGCTGACGCGCTATGGGAAGCGTGGCTTCGATCTTGCCAATCATGGCCCGCACCGTGACCTGCTCAGCCTCGCGACGCAGATGTTCCGCTGAAAAGCGCGCCAGCCGAGCAGTGATGTCACTCCATTCAGCAGATAACTGCGTTTGAGCCTCGGCTCGTGCTGCCTCGTTCCAGTCTGCAGGGACGCCATTGGGATCGAGCGCGACTACTGATGCCCCCTTTGATGCATTCGCAAGTAGGTTCAGCAGTGCTCGCGTGCGCAGCCACTCAGATTGCGCGGCGCGGCCGCTCTCGGCAAGGCTGGATCTGTCAGCCTGAGCGGCGGTAGGATCCAGTTCAACCAGGGTCTGCCCTGCAATGACGCGGTCGCCGTCTTTAACAAGAATTCGGCGCACGACACTGCGCTCCAACGGCTGGATAACCTTCGTTCGGTCGCTCACGATGATTCGACCGGGCGCCACGGCCACGATATCGATGGATCCGAGAATGGCCCAGGCGAGTGCCATGAGAAAGAGAACCATGATGATCCAGGCCAGCCGCCGTGGCGCCGGATGTACAGGCGTTTCCTGCAGGCTCAGTGCGGCAGGCAGAAAGGCAGCCTCATCAGCCTGACGACGCGGGCCAGCCAGTTCGGCACGGTGCGCCCATGCCGCCCGAAAGACTGCGCGGTAGCGGGCAAGTAGGCCCATGGCCGGATGGCGTTGGGTGGTTTCTGGCGAATCCGGGTTCATGCCGCAGCTTCCGGAGGGGTTTGTCCGAATGCCTCGATATTTTTTTCGTCATTCGTTGGCGCTGTGGTCTGAGCGTTCGCCTGGCCGCCTTGCATGCGCCACAAGTGCGCGTAGAGGCCCTTCGGCCTCTGGATCAGCGCTTCGTGCGGTCCGGCTTCGACGATGCATCCTTTGTCCATGACGATGATCCGATGCGCATGACGAACTGCACTGAGGCGGTGCGCAATGATGAGCACCGTGCGCCCCCGGCAAATAGATGCCATGTTGCGCTGAATAATGGCTTCGCTTTCGTAATCGAGGGCACTGGTGGCTTCGTCCAGAATGAGGATTCGCGGATTGGTAAAAAGTGCACGCGCGATAGCGATGCGCTGCCTCTGCCCACCCGAGAGTCCGCCGCCCTGTTCACCCACGACGGTGTCATAGCCTTCTGGCAGCTCACTGATGAATTCGTGAGCACCGGCCATGCGGGCCACTCGCATGACAGTCTCCAGCGGAGCGGCAGGATCAGCGATGGCGATGTTCTCGCGCACGCTGCGGTTGAAGAGCAGGTTTTCCTGGAGCACGACGCCGACTTGCCGGCGCAGTTGCGCGGAGTCGATAAGGCCAATGTCGATCCCGTCTACCAGCAGGCGACCCTGCTCTGGAACGTAGAGACGCTGAACGAGTTTGGTCAGCGTACTTTTTCCGGAGCCTGAGCGGCCTACGATGCCCAGCACCTCACCTGGGCGTATATCAAGACTCAGACCGTGCAAGACGGGAGTGGCCTCCGGCCGATAGCGGAAGTGCACGCCATCTAGCGTGATCCGGCCCGTGACAGACGGAAGTTGTGCGGCGCTGCTTGGGGGGCTTCTGTGCGGGTATTGAGAATGTCGCCCAGCCGGGCCATGGAAATGCCGGTCTGCTGAAAGTCTGTCCAGAGCTGTGCCATTCGCATGATGGGCTGGGCCACGCGCTGGGCGAACATGTTGAAGGCAATGAACTGACCGACCGTCAACTGATTGCTCATCACCAAGTGTGCACCGTACCAAAGGGTGGCTGCGTTCACGAGTTTGCCTATCAGGTTGATTCCTTCATGCGCCCAGCTAGCGAGGTTTTGAGCCCGAAAGCTGGCGCTCACGTAGGCGGCCAGCTGGTTGTCCCAGCGGCGTGCGAAGCTGGGCTCCAACGCGCTGGCCTTGACGGTCTGAATGCCGGTCACCGTTTCGACCAGCATGGCCTGGTTTTCGGCTCCGCGAGCAAATTTGTGATCCAGCCTGCGCCTGAGGATGGGGACCACCATCAGGCTCAGACCCAAGTAAAGTGGCAGACTGACGAGCACGATGAGTGTGAGCGGTGCGCTGTAGAGCAACATCACACCAATGAAGATCAAGGAGAACACTAAGTCCAGCACCACGGTAAGTGCATTGCCGGTAAGAAAGCTTCGGATGCTTTCTAGCTCACGCACGCGTGCTACCGAATCGCCAACACGGCGAGCCTGGAAGTAGGCCAAGGGCAATTGCATGAGGTGGCGGAACAGCCGCGCCCCCAGCTCGACGTCGATGCGGCTGGTGGTGTGGCTGAAGACATAAGTGCGCAGAGCAGTCAGCACACTCTCGAACACCACGACCACGACGAGCCCTACGATCAGGACATCCAGGGTGGTCATTCCACGATGCACAAGAACCTTGTCCATCACGACCTGGAAAAACAATGGACTGACCAGAGCGAACAGCTGCAGCATGAACGAGATCAGCAACACTTCGCCCAGAAGCCGTCGATATTTGACGAGACTGGGAATGAACCAGGAAAAGTCAAATTTGGCGAGTTCGCCCACCAGACTGGCGCGGCTGGAGACCAGAATGAGTTCGCCAGTCCAGGATTCACCGAATGCTTCTATGGTCTCAATTGCTGGCCGGTTCTCTGCGTTCTCCCGAGATGGATCGAGAATAAGGACGCGCTGAGCGTTGCACCGGGCCAGAACCACGGTGCGCGTGCCGCCATCATCGGACCGAAGAATGGCTAAGGCAGGCAATGGACACAACGGAAGGCGCTCAGTAGTGGTGCCTGACAGCTTGACTTTTAGCCCTAAGTGCTTGCCTGCCCGCAGGAGATCCTTCACTGTGGCCGACTCACTGGGCCGTAAATCCATCTGGTGGGCCAATGCCGAAGGGTCTACGGCAATATGGTGCAGACGCGCGACCGCGCAAAGTGCCAACAGACTGCGGACAGCCTCAGACTGATCAGCAGAATCCGCTTTGAGTCCGAACTGATGGTCTGCCTCCTCCTCGCGCAAGGCTGCGACTGAGGGTTGGCGCCTAACTGCCATGCCACCCCTTCCGAGGCAACGATGGGTTGCATCCGACCATGCACAGAATTAACAATACTATAGTTATATTCAAAATTAGAACCCTCTTGATCAAGGCGCTATTTTAGATATTTAATAGTACTTATAGCTTACTAATGCATCCTCATCCTATGGATGGATCATCTCGATCGCGACGACTTCACCCAGGGAAAAACAAGCGTCGCGAGAAAGCTCCGCTCAGCAACGCAGACATCTCCAACAGAGATGGCGAATCACCCCGATATAAGGGAAAATAACTTCAAGTCATCTCAAGCAGAGAAGACTTCTCACATGAAAACCACAGAACGCAGTTTCGTACGCCGAATTGATCTCACCTCGCTTCAGCTCTTCGTAGCTGTGTGCGAGCTGGGCAGCATCGGGCGGGCGTCTGAGAGGGAGTTCATTGCAGCTTCGGCCATCAGCAAACGACTGGCGGATCTGGAAGAGGCTCTGGGCACCGCCCTCCTCTATCGTCACACACGAGGAGTCGACCTCACTCCTGCGGGGGAGAATCTGCTCCACCATGCTCGAAGCGTGCTGTTCAGTCTGGAAAAGATGCAAGGCGAGCTTTCAGAGTATGCCGACGGAGTTCGGGGCCATGTGCGCATGCATGCCAGCATCTCTGCAATCGTGCAGTTCCTGCCTGAAGATCTTGGTGCATTTTCACGCCGCCACCCACAGGTCAAGATAGACTTGGAAGAGCACTTATCCAAGGAAGTCATACGCGCCGTGCAAGAGGGCGCCGCAGATGTTGGCATATGCAATGTCAATTCCCTGACCGACAGCGGTGCAGTGCTGCAAACGCGGCCTTACCGCGAGGATCATTTGACGTTGATAGTGCCCAGCGGACACGCTCTTGCCGAGCGGCAGACTGTTGATTTCATGGAAACCCTGGATTTCGATCACGTAGGACTCCACGCGCATTCGTCGCTATATTTGGCCATGCATCAGGCCGCTGGCGACGCGGGGCGATCCATTCGCCTGCGCATACGCGTTACCAGCCTGGATGCCGTGTGCCGCATGATCGACAATGGACTCGGAGTGGGCGTTATGCCTGAACGCGCGTTCTCGCTGATACACGGCGTTGGGGACCTGCGAAGTGTGCCGCTCACGAATGAATGGGCCACCCGGAAAATCAGCATGATCGCGCGCGACTTTGACAGCCTCCCAGTCACCGCCAGAACGCTGGTAGAGCACCTATCTGAAGCCCCTACGCCCCACGACCTTTAGACCTGGAAAACTGAAACCCCACGAGAGACTTTCACATGACAGCCCGCACCCTCTACGACAAGCTCTGGGACGAACACGTCGTCCACTCCGAAGAAGACGGCACCGCCATCCTCTATATTGACCGCCACCTGGTGCACGAAGTCACCAGCCCGCAAGCTTACGAAGGGCTGCGTCAGGCGGGCCGCAAGGTATGGCGAGTCAGCTCCGTGGTCGCCACTGCGGACCACAACACCCCCACTACCGGATGGGAACGTGGCTATGACGGCATTGAGGATCCGATCAGCAAGGAGCAGATCGTCACCCTGGACGCCAACATCAAGGCGTTTGGTTCGGCCGCGTATTTTCCGTTCCTGAGCAAGCGCCAGGGCATCGTGCACGTTATGGGTCCGGAAAACGGGGCCACGCTTCCAGGCATGACCGTTGTCTGCGGAGACAGCCATACCAGCACGCACGGAGCGTTTGGAGCACTGGCACACGGGATCGGCACCAGCGAGGTTGAGCACGTTCTGGCCACCCAGACACTGCTGGCCAAGAAGGCGAAAAATCTGCTGATCAAGGTCGAGGGGCAACTGAAGTCGGGCGTGACCGCCAAGGACATTGCGCTCGCCATCATCGGAAAGATCGGTACAGCCGGCGGGACCGGCTACACCATCGAATTCGGTGGTAGTGCCATCCGCGCCTTGAGCATGGAAGGTCGGATGACCTTGTGCAACATGGCGATCGAGGCAGGCGCCCGCTCAGGCATGGTGGCGGTGGATGAGAAGACCATCGAGTACGTAAAAGGCCGCCTGCTGGCACCCGGCACCGACCCGGTGACAGGAAAGTTCGTCGGTGGCCCGGAATGGGATCAGGCTGTTGCTTACTGGAAAACGCTGCACTCCGACCCCGGAGCGCACTTCGACACCGTGATTGAGCTCGACGGTTCCCAGATTGTGCCGCAGGTGACCTGGGGAACCAGCCCCGAGATGGTGCTTGGAGTGAATGCCCGCGTACCTGATCCCGAGAAAGAAAAGGACGCAGGCAAGCGCGGCGCCATCGAGCGCGCCCTCACCTACATGGGTCTGGAGCCCAACAAGGCGCTGCAGGACATCCATGTCGACAAAGTCTTCATCGGCTCATGCACCAACAGCCGCATCGAAGACATGCGCGAAGCTGCAGCCGTGGTCAAAAAGATCGGCCAGAAGGTAGCTCGAAACGTCAAGCAGGCCTTGGTCGTGCCCGGCTCAGGATTGGTCAAGGCTCAAGCCGAGGCTGAAGGCCTGGACAAAATCTTCGTCGCCGCAGGATTTGAATGGCGCGAGCCGGGCTGCAGCATGTGCCTGGCCATGAATGCCGACCGGCTGGATCCAGGTGAGCGCTGCGCCAGCACCAGCAACCGGAACTTTGAAGGCCGGCAGGGAGCTGGTGGCCGCACACACCTGGTCAGCCCGGCGATGGCTGCCGCTGCAGCCATACATGGGCATTTCGTGGATGTTCGGCGTTTTTCCTGACAAACCATAGGCCGCAGGTCTTGCTACGCTCATAAGCCTGTTTATCGATCTGATCGAAAGGAGCTTTCCATGAAATCTTCCATCGCCCTCACACTCATTTTGACAGCCGCAGCCTTGGCCGGTTGCAACACCTGGAGCGCAGCCAAGCAAGACGCCAAGCAAGTTGGCAGCACCGTTACCCATGCAGTCGGCACGGGTCTGGACAAGGCTGGCGACGGCCTGAACACCGCTGGTGAGAAAGTCAAAGGCGTCGCCAAATAAAAGTCCTGCTGCTCCGGAGGCGTCCGGCTGTGCCCATCGCCTCCGTAACTCCCGTAAATGCGGTTCTGACGATTGACCGCCATCGATTGATAAGCCCCCCTCAACCCCCTACACCTACCAACTTCCGCCGTGGACAAATTCACCGTACACAAGGGCCTTGCGGCCCCGATGGATCGCGAAAACGTCGACACCGACGCGATCATTCCAAAGCAATTTCTGAAGTCGATCAGGAAGACCGGCTTCGGGCCGAATCTTTTCGATGAATGGCGCTACCTGGACAAGGGTGAGCCAGGGCAAGACCCTGCTTCTCGCAAGCCGAATCCTGATTTTGTCCTGAACCAGCCGCGCTACCAGGGTGCGAGCGTTCTTCTGGCTCGCAACAACTTTGGCTGCGGTTCAAGCCGTGAGCATGCGCCGTGGGCCTTGGAGCAATACGGCTTTCGCAGCATCATCGCACCAAGTTTTGCCGATATTTTCTTCAACAACTGCTTCAAGAACGGGCTGCTTCCGATTGTTCAGCCTGAAGCCGTCGTGGCGAAGCTGTTTGACGAGGTGGCGGCGTTTCCAGGCTACGAGCTGACCATCGACCTGGAGCGTCAGGTGATTGTCAAGCCTGACGGAAGCGAACTGGCTTTTGACGTACAACCTTTTCGTAAGTATTGCCTGCTGAATGGCCTGGACGACATCGGCCTGACGCTGCGTCAGACAGAAAAAATCAAGGCCTACGAAGCCGAGCGGCTGGCGACCAAGCCATGGCTAAACAAGGTTGCGGCCACTTCCTGAAGCTTGCTTCGACCTACAAAAAAAAATCGATAAAACCATCCAAAATCATGAAAATTGCAGTTCTTCCCGGCGACGGTATTGGTACAGAGATCGTTGCCGAGGCAGTGAAGGTTCTCAAGGCGCTTGACCTTCAGTTCGAGATGGAAGAGGCATCTGTTGGCGGTGCCGCGTACGATGCGCACGGCCACCCTCTTCCGGAGTCCACACTCAAACTCGCCCAGCAAGCTGACGCCATTTTGTTCGGTGCTGTGGGCGATTGGAAATACGACAAGCTGGATCGTCCGCTCCGACCCGAGCAAGCCATTCTCGGGCTCCGCAAGCACCTTGGCCTGTTCGCGAATTTCCGCCCGGCGATCTGCTATGAACAGCTAACCCACGCAAGCAGCCTGAAACCGGAACTGGTTTCAGGCCTGGACATCCTCATCATCCGCGAATTGACGGGCGACATTTATTTTGGCCAGCCACGCGGACGCCGAACGGCTCCGGATGGCAACTTCCCGGGTGCCGAAGAAGCCTTCGACACCATGCGCTACACCCGCCCTGAGATCGAACGCATTGCGCGGGTGGCCTTCGAGGCCGCTCGCAAGCGTGGCAAGCGGGTCACCAGCGTCGACAAGGCCAACGTGCTGGAGACGTTCCAGTTGTGGAAAGATGTGGTTACCGAGGTACACAAGGACTACTCCGACGTGGCGCTTGACCATATGTACGTCGACAACGCCGCGATGCAGCTTGTGAAGGAGCCCAAGCGCTTTGACGTGGTCGTCACGGGCAACATGTTTGGAGACATCCTGAGCGACGAGGCCTCCATGCTGACCGGCTCAATCGGCATGCTGCCTTCGGCAAGCCTGAACGACAAGAAGCAAGGCCTGTACGAACCCAGCCATGGCAGTGCGCCTGATATTGCTGGAAAAGGCTTGGCCAATCCGCTGGCCACCATTCTCAGTGCCGCCATGATGCTGCGTTACTCTCTGAATCAGCCTGAGGCAGCTGATCGCATTGAAAGCGCCGTCAAAAATGTATTGGCACAGGGCCTGCGCACGGCTGACATCTATAGCGAAGGAACCACCAAGGTCGGCACCCGTGAAATGGGCGATGCCGTAGTGAAAGCCTTGGCCTGACCCCATAACAGTAACAGGCCTAACCCCGCAGCCCCTGTGGGTTGACAGCCGCGGGTGAATGAGATTGCTGTCTTTTTTTAGGCTTCTCAGAGGTTACGTAGCGGGAAAGCGACACTCACCCCGCCAGCATGGCGGGAATATATTCCCAATATTCAGTAATTGCCGCCCTCCCCCGCTACAATTCACGCACCATGAACGCGCGCGATCTCCTTGATCCCACCACCTCGGTTTTTACACCGAAAGCGTTCGCGTCCGCGGGCATTTCTGGCTCGTTCTCGTCCCCCATTACCACGATTACCAAAAAGGGCTGACTCAGTCCTGGTTCGTCGTGCGCCCAACTCCCGGAGCAGACGAGCCGGGCAGGTCAGACAGATTAACTTTGTTTGAAAGGCGCGAAAGAAAATGAAAATCGGAAACACCGTCGGCTTGGTCGGCTGGCGCGGAATGGTCGGCTCGGTTCTCATGGACCGCATGCAGTCCGAGAAAGACTTCGACCTGATCGAGCCCGTGTTTTTCTCTACCAGCAATGCCGGTGGTGCTGCTCCGGCCATGGCCAAGAACGAGAAAACGCTCAAGGACGCGCACGATATTGAGGCGCTGAAGAAGTGCGACATCATTCTCACCTGCCAGGGTGGCGACTACACCTCCGAAGTGTTCCCCAAACTGCGCGCCGCTGGCTGGAAAGGCCACTGGATTGACGCCGCCAGCACCCTGCGCATGAATGACGATGCCGTCATCGTGCTCGACCCCGTGAACATGCCCGTCATCAAGAACGCGCTTGCCAAAGGCGGCAACAACTGGGTCGGGGGCAACTGCACCGTCAGCTGCATGCTGATGGGCGTAGGCGCGCTTTACAAAGCAGGCCTGGTCGAGTGGATGAGCACGCAAACCTACCAGGCTGCCAGCGGCGGCGGCGCGCAGCACATGCGCGAACTGCTCACCCAATATGGCACTCTGTATAGCGAGGTGAAAGCCTTGCTGGATGACCCAAAGAGCGCCATACTGGAGATCGATCGCAAGGTCATCGCCCGTCAGCGTGGCCTGAGTGCCGACGAGACCGCCAACTTTCTGGTACCTCTGGGCGGATCGCTAATTCCCTGGATCGACAAGGATCTGGGCGACGGCTATTCGCGTGAAGAATGGAAAGGCATGGCCGAAACCAACAAGATCATGGGGCTGGGCGACGGCTTTGGAACCCCTTCCATTCCTGTAGACGGATTCTGTGTTCGCGTCGGTGCCATGCGCTGCCACAGCCAGGCGCTCACCTTCAAACTGAAGAAAGACGTGCCGACGGCTGACATCGAAGCCATGATCGCCGCGGACAACGACTGGGTGAAAGTGGTGCCCAACAACAAAGAAGCCACGCTGGCTGAACTGACCCCCGTAGCCGTCACCGGCACCATGACTATTCCAGTCGGGCGCATCCGCAAACTGGCCATGGGTCCAGAGTACCTTGGCGCGTTCACCATTGGCGACCAGCTCCTCTGGGGTGCTGCTGAACCGCTGCGTCGTATGTTGCGCATCTTGCTGGAAGACTGACGGTATTAAAAACGCAACGTGTCCGCCCAAACTCGTTGCGTTTTCGCAACATAGCCCAAGGCATCCTTTTTGGGGCCTTGGGCCGAATATTTGAAGCAGGGTTTCAAGCTTGGCGGACCCAAGAATTTCAAGCTGCGAATGGGTCTCATTTAGCCAATTCATGATCGCTTCTTAGCCTACACTATTGAGCTATTGGTGCAGGCGCCCATTCCCGGGATTGAACGATGCGGGGCCATGAGTGTGGTCTCGCCTGCAGCACTACACTAGAGGACCTGGTCAAGCCATCGGACTTCGAGCGCCAAAAGCCAAAATTCTCCTTGGCAAGGGTGGAATTTGCGGTGCTCCGAGACTCGCTGACGATACGTGGGCCAAGAAGACTTTAAAAAACGGACACTGCGGCCCATACTCTGCTGGCGATTGCCAAGCTCGACAAACTCTTCGATTAGCTTGTCAGGCTAATTTGTTGATGTTAATGTCGATTTTCGTATTATCCAGAGGCGGGTCCTTATCTCTCCAACGATCTATGCAGAAAAGAACGAACGCACTCCACCGCAGATCGGCGCCGGCCGGCTTGACCGTCTTGCCTTGGAAGAAAGCCCTTCTGGCTTCGGCGGCCTCGCTCGCCATGCTGGGCGTCAGTCTGGATGCTCAGGCACTGGCCCTGGGGGCAGTCACGGTGCGTTCTGCCTTGGGCGAGCCCTTGCGCGCAGAAATCGAAGTGCCGCAAATATCGTCTGAAGAAGCCGCTTCGTTTCAGGCCGGCATCGCCTCGCCACAGGCGTTTCGCGCAGCGGGCGTCGATTATTCGCCTGCCTTGACTGGTGCCCGGCTGTCCCTTCAGAGACGTCCCAATGGGCAAGCGTATCTACGATTAGTGAGCGACCGCCCAATCAACGAGCCATTCCTGGGCGTGGTGGTCGAGGCCAATTGGGCTACCGGCCGTTTGGTGCGTGACTACACCATGCTTGTCGACCCTCCTGGCAGGCCCGTCGCGTCCGCCCCTGTGCCACCACCGAGCGCAAGCATTGCTCCGCAGCCAGGCGTAGTGTCTACTCCGACGGCAGAACAAGTCACCCGCAGCGAAACTTCTCCCAGGCCTTCACGCACTCCCCGCGCCACAGAAGCGAGTCAGCCTCGCGGCGCCTCTGCCAATCGCAACGGACAAGTGACCGTTCAACGAGGCGACACCGCCTACAAAATTGCGTCCAGCAATTTGCCAGACGGCGTCTCGCTGGATCAGATGCTGATAGCGATGATGCGCGCCAACCCAAACGCATTCATCCGCGGCAACGTTAACCTCATGAAGGCTGGGGCCGTACTGGACCTGCCCAGTGCTGAACAGGCCAATTCCATCTCGCGTACCGAAGCCCGTCGGGCAGTGGCAACACATAGCCGCGATTTTCAGGAATTCCGCCGGAGTCTGGCGCAAAGCGCTCCACGCACGCAAGTAGCGGCGGCCGGTCGCAGCGCCTCTGGCCGCGTCGCCGCCAGTGTTCAGGAAGGCACTTCTGCCCCACCCACCCCGGATCGATTGACCATTTCCAAAGGCACAGTAGACAGTACTGCAGCACCGAGCGCAGCCGAAACGGGGCTAGCTCAGTCGCGGCAAGCGCAGGAGCAGGCTGAACGTATCGCAGAACTGAACAGGAACATTGACGAGCTGGCCCGCCTCAAAGCCCCAGCCTCTACCGCGTCCGCGCCAGACGCTCCCGCGATTGGTTTGCCCACTGGCGCAATACAGGGCGCCAGTGCAGCACCGGGCGCGGCAACCCCCCAACAGTCGCCAACGGCGCGCAAGCGGGAGCCTCTTCGGCGGCCGCTATGGGTGCGACGGAAGCGCCGGCAGCATCTCCAGCCCCGGCTCCTGTCGCAAAGCCCGCGCCTATGGAGGCACCTGAGCCCTCGTTCCTCGACTCGCTCAAGGAAAATCCATTGCTTCCTGTGGCGGGTGCCGGCCTTCTGGCGCTTTTGGCCGCATACGGCGTTTACCGTTCGCGGCAAAAGAAGCAAGCCGATCTTCTGAACGATTCGCTTGGGGACAGCCGCGTGTCGGCAGACTCCTTCTTCGGCGCGAGCGGCGGCAAGCGAGTTGACACCAGCGAGAGCTCTGAACGTGCAGGGGCCCCGTCATCCATGATGTATTCGCCCAGCCAGATCGATTCCGCCGGGGACGTCGACCCGGTGGCCGAGGCTGAGGTCTATCTTGCCTATGGGCGTGACACTGAGGCTGAAAAAATACTCAAGGAAGCCCTGCGGGTGTATCCGGGCCGAGTATCCATTCAGCGCAAGCTGGCAGAAATTTATGCCAAGCGACGCGATTCACGTGCACTGGAAGCTGTAGCGACCGCCATCCGCACTGCTTCCGGCGGCGCAGGGCCCGACTGGGAGCACGTTCGGGAACTAGGGGAACAACTGGATCCCGCCAACAAACTCTACGCACCCGGAGCCATTTCTCGCAAGCCTAGCCCCAACTTGGCCCCTGCCCGCCCCGATTTTGATGTGGACACATTGCAGGAGGAGCCATCTATCTCAACACGGATGGGCGACGAAACCCGTCCGCCGAGCATGGCCCCGGGACTCGACCTGAGCCTTGATGATGCCTCCGTCAAGTCAGAACCTTCCGCACATGCGAGCAATACCGTAGTTGCCCCCATGATGGCTGCGGCTGCGGCTACGGCTGCGGCCACAAGCACCATCGGCAAGCCACCGGCGGCAACCAAGCCTCCAGCAGATGCCCCTTCTGCCACAGAATTGGCTCCTCTGGATTTCGACCTGAGTTTGAGCGAGCTGGATGCTCCTGATACCGTATCGCCGGCAACGCCCTCCCCGACACCCCTAACACCGACGACGCAAGCGGCCAAGCCTGCCGCGCTTGACCTCCCCAAGGTGTCCAGCGGGCAGAGCGACTCCGGAATGATCGAGTTTGACCTGGAGGCCCTGTCAGTCGATCCCGAGACTCGCACGGCCGATCTCCTGTCTGCCCAGCCTGACGAAGCCGATGATGATCCCTTAAGCACCAAGTTGGAGCTTGCCCGCGAGTTCCACGCCATAGGCGACACGGAAGGTGCACTCAGCCTGGCGAAGGAAGTCGTCTCTGAGGCCGATGGACCGATCAAGGCACGTGCGGAGCGTTTTCTGAGCGAGTTGAGTTGAGTTTTCTGCCTTTTGGGTGGGGGCGCGCGCAATGAGGCTCGCCCTTGGCCTTTGTTACGACGGTCACGGCTACCAGGGCTGGCAAAGCCAGGCCAGCGGGCGCACGGTCCAAGACAAGCTGGAAGCTGCCTTGTCAGCCTTCACCAATCAACCCATGACAACCCTTTGCGCCGGCCGAACCGACGCAGGCGTTCATGGTTTGATGCAGGTTGTGCATCTGGACACCGAACTTAGCCGAGATGCATTTTCCTGGGTGCGCGGTACGAACCGTTTTCTACCACGAGACATCGCGGTGCATTGGGCACAAGAGGTTCCACCCGAGTTTCACGCGCGTGCCAGTGCCATTGGCCGCCGTTACTCCTACATGCTCCTTGAGTCGCCGGTGCGGCCGAGCCTGGATGCACATCGGGTAGGTTGGGTATTTCGCCCCCTGGATGGCGAAGCCATGCGCCTTGCAGCGGCTGAACTGATTGGCGAGCATGATTTCACCTCGTTCCGAGCATCCGCCTGCCAGGCTCTGTCGCCCGTCAAGCAACTGCGTCGTATCGACATCACGCGCCACGGCGCATACTGGCGCTTCGATTTCGAAGCGAGCGCCTTCTTGCATCACATGATCCGCAACATCATGGGGTGCCTGGTAGCCGTTGGCCAGGGATCTCAGTCGCCCGCCTGGATGCGCGAAGTACTACAGGCTCGCAACCGGGATGCCGCTGCGCCCACCTTTGCACCAGACGGCCTGTATTTCCTCGGACCTGTCTACGACCAAAAGTGGGGGCTGCCAGAGCGTACGTCTGCGTATGATTGGCTTCCATGATCCCAACAAGCACTCGAACTCGCATCAAAATCTGCGGCCTGACCCGCGAAGAAGACGTTGATTCAGCAGTTGCGGCCGGCGTAGATGCCGTGGGCTTCGTCCGCTACGAAAAGAGCCCTCGCTACGTCAGCGCCGAGCGCGCGGCAGAATTGGTCCGCAGGCTACCGCCTTTTGTCAGTTCCGTACTCTTGTACGTCAACGAGAGCTTAGAAAAAATCCAGGCCGACTGCTCCTTGGTGGCACCAACCCTTCTGCAGTTCCACGGTGACGAGAACCCCGCAGAGTGCGAAACCATCGCCAGGGCTTGCGCTCGCCCATGGCTGCGAGCGGCACGAATCCCCTTGGCAAATGCAACGAGCTTTGACTTGCTAAAATTCGTACAAGATTTTTATCAAGCTCAAGCCATTCTTCTAGACGCCGAAGTCGAGGGGTATGGTGGCGGCGGCAAAGCATTCCAGTGGTCACTCCTGCCACCAAACGTCGATGCTCACCTCGTCTTGTCTGGTGGGCTTACACCTGCAAACGTGAGCGCTGGCATCCGCGCATTGCGTGAGCGAGGTTTTTCGCTTGGGGTTGACGTCAGTTCCGGCGTAGAAGCCGATGGCCCCGACGGAAAACCGCTTAAGGGGATCAAGGACGCCAACAAGATCCTGCAATTCGTGACCGCGGTGCGAGCGGCTGACTCAACCAGCTGACTTAAGCGGTTAATTTGCAGGGCTATTGCAAGACATTTGCAAAACTAACGACTTCGCCGCTGAAGCGGCGCCATGACGGTAAAAGCAAGAGCGAATGGCATTCACGCCCAGACGCGTGTCATTCATCAACCAATTCACGTGCCCACCATGTCAACTTATAACCAACCCGATGTCTCCGGCCACTTTGGCCCATACGGCGGCAGCTTCGTCAGTGAAACCCTGACCTACGCGATCAGCGAGCTGCGCGAGACATATGCCAAGTATCAGAACGACCCGGCGTTCTTGGCCGAGTTTCATTACGAACTGGCTCACTACGTAGGCCGTCCTTCGCCCGTCTATCATGCCGCACGCACAAGTCGTGAGCTGGGTGGCGCGCAAATTTACCTTAAGCGTGAAGACCTCAATCACACCGGCGCGCACAAGATCAACAACGTCATCGGACAAGCCATGCTTGCCAAACGCATGGGCAAGCCGCGCATCATTGCCGAAACGGGCGCTGGCCAGCATGGCGTGGCCACTGCCACGATTTGCGCCCGCTACGGGCTCGAATGCGTGGTCTATATGGGCAGCGAAGACGTCAAACGCCAGAGCCCCAACGTTTATCGCATGAGACTGCTGGGCGCCACCGTGGTGCCAGTCGAATCAGGCAGCAAGACTCTTAAGGACGCACTCAACGAAGCCATGCGAGACTGGGTGGCCAACGTTGACAACACGTTCTACATTATTGGGACCGTAGCAGGCCCGCACCCTTACCCCATGATGGTGCGAGATTTTCAGAGTGTGATCGGCAAAGAGTGCCTGACGCAAATGCCCGAAATGCTCGCGGAGCAGAACATTGCCGCTGAGCAACCTGACGCGGTTGTCGCCTGTGTGGGCGGAGGCAGTAATGCCATGGGGATCTTTCACCCTTACATCCCTTACGAAAATACGCGACTCATTGGCGTCGAGGCAGCCGGCGAGGGGCTCGACAGTGGCAAGCACTCTGCCAGCCTTCAGCGCGGAACGAGTGGGGTATTGCACGGCAATCGCACCTACATACTGCAGAACGACAACGGGCAGATTACCGAAACCCACAGCATCAGCGCGGGGCTTGATTACCCAGGGGTAGGTCCTGAGCACGCCTGGTTGAAGGACATTGGCCGCGCAGAGTACGTGGGCATCACGGACTCAGAGGCCCTGGCCGCTTTCCATCACTTGTGCCGGACAGAGGGCATCATTCCCGCGCTAGAGTCCAGCCACGCATTCGCCTACGCCATGAAACTTGCCAAGACCATGAAGCCGAACCAGTCGATCCTGGTCAATCTGTCAGGAAGGGGTGACAAAGACATTGGTACCGTCGCCGATCTCGACGGCGCCGATCTCTACGACAGACCGTCCATGCGCGGGCATGCGGTCAAGGGCAGCGCCGCTATGAAAGGAGGCAAGCTATGAGCCGCATCGACGCCACTTTCGAAAAACTTCAGCGTGAAAACCGGAAGGCACTGATCCCCTACGTCACGGCGGGCTTCCCCTATGCCGACATAACTCCAGCCCTCATGCACGGCATGGTGTCAGCTGGCGCCAACGTGATCGAACTGGGTGTGCCCTTCTCAGACCCCAGCGCCGACGGCCCGGTCATACAGAAGGCCGGCGAACGCGCGCTGTCGCTCGGAATAGGTCTCGCGCAGGTGCTGGGCATGGTGAAGGCCTTCCGCGAAAAAGACCCCACCACGCCGGTCGTGCTGATGGGTTACGCCAACCCTATCGAGCGTTATGACCAGATGCACGGCAACGATGCCTTCATCCGTGATGCGGTTGCTTCCGGTGTCGACGGCGTTCTGATTGTCGATTACCCGCCCGAGGAGTGTCAGGCATTTTCCCGCAAGCTGAAAGCCAATAACATCGACCTCATTTTCCTGCTCGCCCCCACCTCGACCGAGAAGCGCATGCAGGAAGTGGCGGATGTCGCTAGCGGCTATGTCTACTACGTGTCGCTCAAAGGGGTCACGGGTTCCGGGGCTCTGAATACGGCCGAAGTAGAGGCCATGCTGCCGCGAATCCGCCAACATGTGCATGTGCCCGTGGGTGTGGGTTTTGGTATTCGTGATGCCGAAACGGCCAAGGCCATCGGACGCATGGCAGATGCCGTAGTCATTGGGACCCGTCTGATTCAGCTCATAGAAGATCAGCCGCACGAAAAGGTTGCCGCCGTCGCAGCAGACTTTCTGCGCGGCATCAGAGCGGCGCTCGACGCATGATCCTGGATCCGGCAGTTGACCGCTTGCAATCTTCAGGAAAGCCGCGTGAACATTCAATTTCGATGCTCCGATAACGCTCACCCGTTAAGTGAGAGCGCTACGCACCCGATGACGACCTGCTCGGGCGCGTCCAACCGCCGGATCCAGGATAATCTCGCGATATATCAAGGAAATTCACCCCATGAGCTGGCTTGAGAAGCTTCTCCCCCAAAAATTCAGAAATCCGACGTTGCTGACCGTCGTCAAATGCCAGAGGGCCTGTGGATCAAGTGCCCTGAATGCGAAACGGTGCTCTACAAGACCGATCTGGAGCAAAACCAGAACGTGTGCCCTCATTGCAGCCACCATCATCGCATTGGCGCACGTGACCGCCTCAACGTGTTCCTGGACAACGAAGGGCGCTACGAACTCGGTCAAGAAGTCGTGCCAGTCGATGCGCTCAAGTTCAAGGACAGCCGCAAGTACCCCGAGCGGATCAAGGAAGCCATGGAAAACACCGGCGAGACGGACGCGCTGGTGGTCATGGGAGGTGCAGTCCATTCGATCAACGTGGTGGCCGCGGCTTTCGAGTTCGACTTCATGGGCGGCTCCATGGGTTCCGTGGTCGGGGAACGGTTTGTGCGCGGCGTTGAGAGCGCAGTAGAGCAAAAAGTGCCATTCATCTGCTTTACCGCCACGGGCGGCGCGCGCATGCAGGAAGGTCTGCTCTCCCTCATGCAAATGGCAAAGACCAATGCCGCCCTCACCCGCCTCGCCAAGAAGGGGCTACCCTATATCAGTGTACTGACCGACCCAACCATGGGCGGCGTGTCCGCAGGTTTCGCGTTTGTTGGCGACGTGGTCATTGCCGAACCCAAGGCTTTGATCGGCTTTGCGGGCCCCCGCGTCATCGAGAACACAGTGCGCGTGAAGCTACCGGAGGGGTTTCAACGGGCCGAGTTTCTGCAAACCAAGGGCGCTGTCGACTTCATTTGCGACAGGCGGGAACTTCGCGAAAGAATCGCGAAAATTCTGGCCATGCTCCAGCGACAGCCGGCTGATGCCGTGAGCTGATCTGCGCAAAGTCAGACACCTGAGAGCTTGTTAACGATCTTCCCGATAAGGGGTCGTACACCGGCTCTCTAGCCGATTATCGCGCCACCCATCAGGCTGGCCTGGGCGGATCCCAAAACGATGCTGGCCACCTGCAGCAGTACCAAGAGCGCCAGCGGAGAAAGATCAATACCACCGATGAGCGGGATGCTGCGGCGCAGCGGAGCAAGCAATGGCTCGCTTAGGCGTTCAAACACGTCGCCCATAGGGCTGCGACTCTGTGTCCATGACAAGATGACCGCCACCAGGACGACGGCGGTAGCCACCGAAATGGCGAGTTTGACGACGCCCAGTAACGCGAGCACTGGGAGCACTGCCCAAGCATTGCTTGCCAGCAGAAGCAGCATGGCTGAGTACTGCGCCAACTTGACCAGCCACGCAGCCAGAAGACTGGCCGCGTCCAATTTGCCGCGCGGAGGCACGATGCGCCGCAATGGCAAAACCAGCCAATCGGTCAGCGCAAGTACAAAGCGCCCGACCGAATTCGCCATGGACATGCGCCGCCACCCCATGTAGAGGCGAAGCAGGCTGGCGCCGCCAACTAACGTGGCGGCGACCTCGAACAGGAATGATATGACTTGATAAAGCATCAGGTTTGGAAACATCGGACAAAAAATTGGTCCGCATGCGATCATAGCGATACCAAGCTGTCGGGCAATGATTTCCACAGCACTTTTCTTGCCATGGCCGAAGACACCCTCACCCTTTCATCGTTGCCACTTTTCCCCCTGGGTACCGTGTTGTTTCCCGGAGGAGAGCTACCGTTGCGGGTTTTTGAAGTCCGCTACCTGGATCTGATTGAGAAATGCCACAAAACCGGCGCACCCTTTGGAGTGATTCATCTGCGAGAAGGCAGCGAAGTTCAGGTTGCCGGGGCGCCCGAAGAGCGGCTGGAAACCGTTGGAACCATGGCTCACATTGTGGCAATGGAGCGCACCCAGGCCGGCTTGCTGCATGTGAAATGCGAGGGTAGGCAGCGCTTTCAAATCAATCAGCAAAAACGGCTCAAGCACGGACTCTGGGTCGCGGACGTCACTCTGTTGGCGCGCGACGCCGCAGTACTGATTCCCGATGATCTGAAACACTCGGCCGATGCGTTACACCAGCTGCGAGAAACCCTGCGCCAGCGGGGGACACTTGGCCCAGATCTAGAGCCGAGTCTCTACGAAGATTGCGGCTGGGTTGCCAACCGCTGGTGCGAACTGTTACCGCTGTCCGGGCAGCTCAAGCAACAACTGATGGTGCTGGACAGCCCGCTCCTGCGGCTCGAACTGGTTGCCGACATCTTGAACCGAGCTGGGGTTTAGCCTTCAAAGCGCGCTTGTCTTTCTGCCCTCTTACTTGAACAGGGCACGCAGAGTGTCCAGAAGAATTCGCAAGTCGCCTGCCACACTGTGCTGGTCGACATATTCCAGATAGTAGGCCTGCTTGATCGGCATGATGTGCTGCACATAGGTCGCCTCGGGGTTGTCGCTAAGGGCCAGCAGCCGCTCCTCGTCCAGGAACTCTATCGCGGCCCGATCGGTAATGCCCGGCTTCACCGATAGAATTTTCTGGCGAACGTCATCAGCATACAGCGCCATGTAGCGCGGGACCTCCGGCCGAGGACCAACGAGGCTCATATCCCCTTTCAGCACGTCGATCAACTGGGGCAATTCATCCAGTTTGGTGCGCCGAAGCCAGCGTCCAGCCCTGGTAACTCGAGCATCGCCAGCCGCAGTTAACTGCGGTCCAGCGCCTGCCGCCTGGACATGCATGGTGCGGAACTTGTGAATGCGAAACAACTGGCCGTCGCGCCCCACGCGCTCTTGCCGAAACAGCACGGGACCGGGTGAATCGAGACGCACCCACAACGAAACAGCAGCCATCAGGGGCAACACCAACGGCAGCGCAACCAATGCAAGGCCAAGATCCAACGCGCGCTTGGCGGCCCTTGAGCCGTCTGACTTCATACGGTGACACGACAGGAATGCATAGGCTCACCAATCACCGCACAATATCCTTCAACGCGGCTATGACCCGCATCTGCTCGCTGTCGCTCATAGCGGTGAACAAAGGTATGCTGAACATGCGCTGATAAGCTTTTTCTGCTACGGGAAACTGCTCTGGAGTCAGGCCATAGCGATCGCGCCAGTAGGGCTGGCGATGCAGCGGCACGTAATGTACGCTGGTACCCACCCCTGCATCAGCCATAGCCTGCACCACCTCATCGCGCGAGATCGTGGCCTCATCAGACAAACGCAACACGAACAAGTGCCAGGAGTGCGTATCACCCGGCGGTGCTTTGGCTGGCAGCACCAGAGGCAGGCCTTGCAGCTCTTTCAGGTAGCGCGCTGCCAACTCTTGCCGCCGGGACAAAAATCCAGGTAGCCGACGCAACTGTACGCGCCCCAGGGCTGCAGCCATGTCTGTCATGTTGTACTTGAAGCCAGGCGCCACTATCTCGTAATACCAAGCGGGTTTGCTACTGGAAAAGCGTTCAAATGCATCTCGACTGATGCCGTGCAGCCGCATGACTCTCATACGCGCGGCCAATGCCTCGCTCTTCGTCACGATCATGCCGCCCTCTCCGGTGGTCATGGTCTTGTTGGCATAAAAACTGAACACGGCGGCTGCGCTGGGTAGCTGGCCGATGAGCTTGCCTGCATGCGTGGCCGGCAGCGCATGGGCGGCATCCTCCACCACTTGCACTCCATGGCGGCGGGCGATGGAGAAAATAGCGTCCATATCGCATGCCAAACCACCGTAGTGGACCGGCAGAATCGCCTTGGTTCGAGGGGTGATGGCCGCTTCGATCTTCGCTGGATCAATGTTCAGAGTCACGGGATCGCTATCGACCAGCACGGCATCTGCCCCCAGGTAGCGGGCCACCTCCACGGTCGCCGTAAAGGTGAGCGAGGGTGCAATGACTTCGTCGCCAGGACCTACCCCGGCCGCCTCCAACGCGAGATGCAAACCAGCCGTGGCCGAGTTGACGGCAATGGCATGAACGCCTGCCCCAATATACGAAGCAAAGTCCTGCTCGAAAGCCCTGGTTTCAGGGCCTGTGGTAACCCAGCCTGAGCGCATGGCGCGCGTCACGGCATCGATCTCGTCTTCGCCGATATCCGGTCGTGAATAAGGAATAAAAGGAAACGCTTGCGTCATGGTGTGAATTGTCGCTTCATCGGGTCAGGCGAGTTTGCGCTTGGCCAGCGCGCCGACCCAGGACCAAGTCCCAACACCCCTGCCACGTGCCTATGCCGTACCCGAAGTGATAAGCCACAATGACCGCAGGCAAGCGCATGAGATTTTGCGCGTTTTTGGCTGCCTTGCACGAAGCAACTGTCAGATAAAGCCCGTATGCCAGGGACAACGAGACGAAAGGCGCAGCGAACCAGGGAGTCGCCACCCCTGAGGCCATGCAGGCTGCCACAAAGACCATAGGAACCAGTTGCCTCAGCGAGCCGGGCTGACCGTGTTTTTTCATCACGAAGGGGCGCCAATAGCCATACTGGCGTTGCTGTGCGAACAGTGCCCGCAAGGAGCCGCGTGGCCGGTAGATGGAGCGAATGTCAGCGCTTTGCCACACGCGCCCTCCCGCCAGCCGAATGCGCAGATTGTGTTCGTCGTCCTGGTTGCGCACCAGCGACTCGTCAAAATGACCAAAGCGCTCGAAGCTTGCACGTGGCCAGCAGCCCAAGTAGACCGTATCCACCTCGCCCTCGTAAGTTAGGTCGCGCGACCGTGCGCCGCCCACTACCCACGGACACTGGAAAGCCGCCGCAATGGCTTGGCCCATCGCATCCACACCTTGGGCTACCCAGGGGCCTCCGACGTTGTCCGCGCTGCTGCGCTCCAGAGCGCTGAGGCATTGCAGGACGTAGTCGGGTGCGAATGTGGTGTGAATGTCCATGCGAACAATCACCGCACCCCGCGCATGCGCCAAGCAGGCGTTCAGCCCCGCAGAGGCGATGCGAGCCGGGTTATCCACAAGGATCAGACGCCCTTCCCGCTTCGCACGAGCTTCAAGTAGCTCACGCGTGCCATCATCGCTACCACCGTCGGCCACCAGCACCTCCAACTGCCAGCCTGGAGGTAGCTGCTGCGCCAGCGCCTGATCGCAAAAAATATCAATGTAGGCGTGCTCATTGCGGCAGGGAGCGATCACGCTGACAAGCTGAGTGACGGCATCAGCATTACTTGACATGAACGTCTGACCCCAGCAATCGTCGATACAGCCGATCCATGGCATTCATTTGCGCTTGCCGGTCCCCCTCGAGCACAATCCGCTCGGCGTTGCACTCGCCTAGAAACGACGCCTGCTCATCATCCTGGACCAGAGTCTCCCAACGTTCCGCCAGTGCCCCAGCGTCGCCGGCAGGCACTAGAGCGCCCGCAGGCAACCAATCCCTATTGGCGGGCAGATCAGAAGCGATGACCGCCAGGCCACAGGCCATGCTTTCCAGCACTGAAACAGAGGTGGCGTCGCTCTCAGGCACGCTAATGGAAAATCGGCAACGGTCAAGTACAGCGGCCATGCCCGCATCATCCAGCTTGCCATGAAAGCGCACGGCATCTTGCAGCCCCAATTCGGATACCTGGGCACGCAGAGCCCCTTCAAGAGAGCCGCCTCCCAACAAGTGCAGGCGAACGTCCGAGCGCTTCTTACGGACATGCGCCAATGCCCGCAAAATCACATCGATACGATAGTTGGGCTCCCAGCTGCGCAGGCTCACAGCGTCACAACCCGGTTTTTCCTCCCACGCCCTTGGAGAAAAGCGAGCAAGGTCAACGCCCCAATGAATCAGTTCAGTGCTCAATCCATTGCGTAACTCATGAGCTGCGGCCAACAAATCGGGTGAATCGCCGGTCACAAGATCGGCTTGACCAAGAATCCAGGCAGTCAAGAGGCGCAGCACCACGTTACTTTTAGGCGTCACCAGAAGATCGCTCCCCCAGGCAGTCATGACCAGCGGGTGTCGACCGCTGCGGGCCGCCAGATAACCGTAAGACGTAACGTAATGTGCGTGGACGATGTCGGGCTTCAGCTCAGCCACGGCGCGGCGCGCAGCACCAACCCGCCATAACCAATCCGTGGTTCTGCGAACCGGCGGCAGCACAACTTGACGCACGCCCTCGATCGGATGCGGCCGTGCGGTAACCACTGACACCTGCCAGCCACGGGCGCGCATTTCCCCAACCCAACGCTGTACGTGCACACTGTTTGCGTCGCCCAGCAGACACAAATGACCAGTCATGGCGATTCACCCCGTTCGGCGAGCTTGGCACGCCAGAGATCGTACGCGGCCCGCAGATTGGGGTGTGAGGCCAACCAGCGGGCATCTGCTTCGCGTGTGTCTCCGACGACACGGGCCGGGCTGCCAGCCAGAACGGCAAAATCCGGGAACTCGCCCCGCACACGGCTGTGTGCCGCCACCAGGCTGCCGTGCCCGATCGTGGTGCCGGCCTCAATGGTGCTGTGCGGGCCGATGAAACATCGCTCGCCAATCGCAATAGGCGCTCGAATGACCGAAGACGCAGCTTCCGAAACGTCAAATCCGGATAGCTGAGCCGCCACGCGCACACTGCGGTGCGTACTGTGGCTGATGATGCTGACGAAGTTCGTCACCTGCGTACCGCGCCCTATGCTCACACCCGAACTTGCCTCGATAAAGTTGAAGTGACCAACAAAAACGTCGTCCTGTAGTTGCAGGGATTTTTCGTGCTCAATGCATGTGCTGGGCGAAATACGCGTCTGAGGCAAATTTTGGCCTTGGCTGCGCTCACCAAAGAGCATGCGAAAAAAGAGCACATGCCAAAGCCGGCGGCGCAAACGGTTGGCCCACGTGCGTATCCCGGTCAAGATGCACCTCCTCGTTCTGAGTGTTGACCTGCAGTAGGGACTGGAATATTCGGCCACCGTGCCAGACGATAAAAATACCACCCGAAGTAGGGCAGCATGGCGGCAGATACTGCCCAGGCTCCGCCTTGTAGGCCACCTTGTCTTAGCCCCCACGCCAGCGCAAGCACGAACACCACCTGCCCGACCAAGGCCCAACGAAAAGCCCAGCGTTGCGCCTGCCATGCCATGGTGACCACTGCCAAAGGAGCCGCGACAAAATGCGCCGCGATATAGGGCGAAAGCGCGCGTGCGAGCTCCCCGCCTCAAGCCAGGAAGACCCGAATACGGTGGAAAAAAGCCAAGGCCCGGCAAGCATCAACAACGCCATGAATGCCAGGGCCAGCACGCCCAGCAAGAGCATTAGTTGACGCACCATGCGGCGAGCCGCGGCGGGCTCGGAATTTGCAAGGCGCGGGTACAGCGCCTGCGACACAGCAGTTCCGATCAATGTCGACGGCGCCTTCAAATAGCGCAGCGCCAACCCCCAGAAGCCAGCCGAAGCCTCACCTGTCATGGCCACCAGCAAGGCCACAGCAAAAGCGTCCTGCAACGTCCCGAGAAAGGCGTGTGGGGTGTTGATCAAGGGAAAGTCCCTGTATCGATACGCCACCGTACGCATGGCGCTGTGCAAAGCCTTCGAGGCTGGAAGCATTACCGTGCGCCAGCCACCCACCGGTGCGGGCCACAGCAACCAGAATGAGGCCAGCGCCTGCGCGGCCATGGGCGCAACAATCAGTGCCCACGCCGCATCGGTGCCCAACGGGGCTTCGCCAGTAGTGCGCCACAACAGGTAACCCAGTACCAATTGCCCCACAGCCGCTCCGCCCCATTGAATCACACGACTGAACGCCATGGTCTGAAAGCGGCGCGCCCGATTGGCCCACATCATAAGAACCTGTGCCAATGCCGAAAAACCCACCGCCAGGGGCAACAAGGCAGGCATGGGAAGCAGTCCCGCTGCATGAAGTGCCCACCCCATAGGCGCACAAAGCAGCACCGCTGCCAAGCCGATGCGCCATGACAGTGCCAGCAAGGCATGCGCTTCCGGGTCCTTCTGGGCCATCGGCAACGCCCAGTCGTAACGCAAGCAGGCGGCGACTGCCAGTGCTGCGGCCACAGTGCTGAATTGGGTGAAGCTGCCCATGGCAGCGGGAGAGAAAAATCGCGCTATGACAGGCCATAAAAGCAGTGGCACCAACTGCGCAAGCGCCCCGCCAGCAAGGAGCGTCAGCGTGGCATGCACGAGCGTAGAGGAGCCCCTGGTCATGCGTTTCTTTGAGGCGTGCCCCCTCTCCAGCAGGCACTTGCGCAGCTGGAAGTTGGGAAGATCAAGGGAGCAGAATGCATGGGATATCTAGGGGCGCCTAAAATCATAGGTTTGGCTGCGGACATTATCCCGCGTGCCATCCCCATATTTCAGCTCGAACATGTCCGAAACAACCGCTTCCACCCCCGCCGCGCCCGAACAAGACGAAAACAAACTGATCGCCGAGCGGCGGGAGAAGCTGAGGGCCCTGCGGGAAGCCCAGGCTCAAGGCGGCCCTGTACCTTTTCCGAACGACTACAAGCCCAAGAACCGCGCAGCCGAGTTGCACGCAGCCCATGGAGCGACCGAGAAGGCTGATTTTGATGCAAATATTGCCGCCGGGGAAAAGGTCCTGGTGAGCATTTCCGGCCGAATGATGCTCAAACGCGTCATGGGGAAGGCAAGCTTCGCGACACTGCAAGACGCCACCGGGCGCATCCAGATCTATGTGGCGCGTGACGAGGTCGGTGAACAGGACTACGCCGCCTTCAAACACTGGGATCTTGGCGATATCGTCTCTGCAGAGGGGTGGGTGTTCAAGACCAAGACAGGTGAACTCTCCGTTCACGCCACACGTATTCGCCTGCTTACCAAGAGCCTCCGGCCGCTGCCGGACAAATTCCACGGCATGCAGGATCAGGAGTTGAAGTATCGTCAGCGTTATGTCGACCTGATCATGGATGAAACCGCTCGCGGCCGCTTTGCCGCCCGGAGTCAGACGCTTTCGGCGATGCGCGCCTTCATGACTGAGAACGCTTTCATGGAAGTTGAGACACCCATGATGCACCCCATTCCTGGGGGCGCCAATGCGAAACCCTTCGTCACTCATCACAATGCGCTTGATCAGCAGATGTTCCTGCGCATTGCGCCCGAGTTGTATTTGAAGCGGCTCATAGTGGGCGGCTTCGAGCGCGTGTTCGAGATTAACCGCTCCTTCCGCAACGAAGGCATCAGCGTTCGGCACAACCCCGAGTTCACCATGATGGAGTTCTATGCTGCGTACTGGAACTACCTCGATCTAATGGACTTCACCGAGGCACTGCTTCGCGATACCGCCCAGAAGGCCGTCGGCACCTTGGAGTTGGAGTACCAGGGCCGCCGTGTGGATCTTGCCAAGCCTTTCAAGCGCATGACCATTCGCGAAGCCATTCATGCCCATACCGACATTGGTGCGCATGTGGATGACACCACCGAGTTGATTCGTCGCCTGAAGAAGCTGGGCCTCAGCGAAGAAAAGGAAAAACTCTCTACCCGTAGCCTTCCCTCGCTGCAGGTGATGTACTTTGAGGAAGCCGTGGAAGATCAGCTTTGGGACCCCACGTTCATCATGGAACACCCCACCGAGATCAGCCCCTTGGCGCGCGCCAACGACGCCCGCCCAGAGGTGACCGAGCGTTTTGAGCTCTACATTACCGGCCGCGAGATGGCAAACGGCTTCAGCGAACTGAACGATGCAGAAGATCAAGCTGCACGCCTGCACGCGCAAGTAGCTTCCAAAGACTCTGGTGACGACGAGGCCATGTACTACGACGCCGACTTCGTGCGAGCCCTGGAATACGGCATGCCACCAACCGGCGGCTGCGGTGTGGGCATTGACCGACTCATGATGCTGCTGACCGATTCGCCCAGCATCCGGGACGTGATCCTGTTCCCCGCCCTAAGGCGAGAAGCATAGCCTTTGTATAAGGCAGAAGCGCCCGGCTGAGCGCGAGCGCTTCGAAGCTTGAAAATGGATCAGCGATTGGTGCTGGAGGTGTCGTTTGCGGAAGGAACTTCTCGCCATACGACGTCTTCAACCCTGGAAGGGGGGTAGCCGCTGCGGTAGCAGCTGTTGCATCAGCACGCGGTGTATTGCTGGAAGCGTTGTGGGCTGGCCAGCGCTGGCGTGTCATGTCGCGGTAACGACGCCACAGCAAGGTGACGGTGGCCGGACGCCCTGTGAAGAGGCTGGAAATCAGGCTGAACACAATGGCCACGGCCAGCCAGATGAGCAGGCTGGCAGCCACGATGAGGCCCATGAATGCCAAAGTTGCCCACACCATGAGACCCATGATGCCGGCAACAATACGCTCCATTGCGCCGCCGGAGGTGCGGGCGTAGGGTGACGAAGGCAATTGACGGAAAAACGTTTCGTTCATGCTATTGTGACCCTTTCGAAAACCTGAAGTTCAACTTCGTTCAAAATCCGCCTACTGCGCCATTTTCGCTGCTTCAGATACCAATGCCAGCGCATCCAGGTATTGCCGCGAATGCATCAGGGCATCCCAGTCAAGCGGCGGCAGCCTGGGTAGCAAGCCCTGCCGACGTGCTTCGCTTGCCGGCGAGGGGGCCCACCTGCCTTGTATTAGTGCTTCGTCGAGGCTGATAATGGTCTCGTCGATCACCCCTCCCCGCCCAGTGACTGATTGCACAGCAGTGTCAGGTCACATCCTGCCTCCAGCGCCGCCAGCACGGCTTCGGCGGGAGTCACGGTACGGCCCTCTATATGGCGCGCGGCTTCCATGCTGAGATCGTCTGTAAAAATTGCCCCACCAAAGCCCAGGTCCCCGCGCAGCACCTCCTGCAGCCAGCGAGCCGAGTAGCCCGCCGGACGGCTATCGACTTTGGTATAGACCACGTGCGCCGCCATGACGGCGTCCAGGGCCATGCCTAGCCAGCCATAAGGTGCCGCGTCCTGAGCCAGAATGGACTTCAGGGTACGCGTGTCGCGCGGAAGCTCCGTATGCGAATCAGCCGCCACGAAGCCGTGCCCCGGAAAATGCTTGCCACAATTGAACATTCCAGCTCGCAGCAATCCGTGCATGATGCCCTTGGAAAGCATCGTGACCACACGCGCGTCGGCGTGGAACGCGCGGTCGCCGATAACTCCAGAAGGGCCCCAGTCGAGGTCAAGTACAGGGGTAAATGAAAAATCCACCCCGCAGGCACGCAACTCGGCGGCCAGCACAAAGCCGCAGGCGGTTGCCAGCCCCTGCGCTCGCATGGCGTCTTGCATCCAGAGCTCACCCAACGCGCGCATAGGAGGCAAATGAGTGAAGCCATCGGTGCGAAAGCGCTGTACCCGCCCGCCCTCGTGATCAACGCAGATCAGGAGATCAGCACGCAAGCGCTTGATGCTTGCCGTCAACTGCGTGAGTTGCTCGCGGCTTTCCCAGTTGCGGCCAAACAGGATCATGCCGCCAACCAGCGGATTCGCCAGCCTGCGACGGTCGACATAGCTGAGGCTTGTGCCTTCGATGTCGATAATTAGTGGTGCATGCTGCATATTTCAGACTTCCGCGTTGCCAGCCTCAATGCTGCGCAGATACTCGCCTACCGTGGCCACATAGCCCAGCTCCAGAGCGTCCGCGATGAAGGCATGGCCTATGGACACCTCAGCCACGCCAGGCACTCGCCGCAAGAACTCTGAGAGGTTGTCGCGGTTCAGATCGTGACCTGCGTTGACCCCTAGGCCTACATCCAGTGCGGCCTGACCTGCTTCCGCATAGCGATGGAGTTCATTCAGCTTGGCCGACTCGACGCCGCTGGCCCATGCGGCCGCATAGGGTTCGGTATACAGTTCGACACGGTCAGCACCGAGTGCACGCGCAGCCGCCATTTGCTCGGGTAGCGGATCCATGAAAAGGCTCACGCGGACTCCCAGCGCCTTGGCCTCTCCTATCAGAGGTGCAAGGCGTTCGCAGATTGTCGGGTCATCCAGGTTCCAGCCATGGTCGCTGGTGAACTGGTCTTCACTGTCGGGCACAAAGGTGCACTGATCCGGCCTGACGGCGTGAAGAAAATCCATCAGGTTCTGAGTGGGATTGCCCTCAATGTTGTATTCCCGGCCTGGCCATTTTTTCATCAGGGCCGCGAGGTCATGCACATCCGATGCACGAATATGCCTTTGATCGGGACGCGGGTGCACCGTAATACCGTGCGCACCGGCGCGCAAACACGCTTCAGCTGCACGCATGACACTCGGAATACCCAAGTGGCGCGTATTGCGAACAAGCGCGACTTTATTGACGTTAACGGAAAGATGGGTTTTCATCACGGAAAAGATTGCAAATCGATCATCATCTGGCGAGTGCGCAAGGTTCCACCACCACAATGGTAGTGCAGCAGTCCGCGCAGTTGCTGGCGCAGGCTGGCACGCTGCTCACCAGGCAGGTGCGCGCAGAGGCTGAGCACCGTTGTAAAGGGTGCTTCGTTTGCCAGTCCGGCCGCCAGCGCAAGCCAACTGCCGCCGGGGAGCCAGGCATTGCCATCTTCTTCATGGGTGCGGCGCAGGCCGCCCTCTGGCACCAGGCTGTATCGCTCCTTAGGCAACAGTGACGCAAAGGTCAGCGTTTGCGCGTCCAGCGTCGGCAAGTGTCCGGTCTCGCGAAGCAACAACAGTTCAAAGGCACGCAAAGCACCCGCGTGAAGAGTTTCACCCTTCTCCGCTGCGAGCACATGAACCAAGGCCGCATAGGCGTCGAACAGGCGTGCATGGGCGTCCTCGCGTGCAAGCAACCGCATGAGCAGCTCATTGGCGTAATAGCCTGACAGCAAGGCATCGCCAGTCGGCATCACGTGCCCTCCCCCACTCGGCACTCTTCAAGGTACGGATCTCCGCATCACCGCCCCAACTGAGCATCAGGGGCTGCAAAGGCAACAGTACAGGGCGAAAATTGGAAGAAGGCCGCTTGGCGCCCTTGGCAACCAAAGCCATGCGACCGTAAGCGCGAGTGAAAGCCTCCACAATGACGCTGGATTCACTCCAGTCGTAACGGTGCAGAACGTAACCGGGTTCGTGGCTGACGCGCTTCATCAGGCGCTAGCAGAATCAACAAGGCAAGCAGCGCACGGATCACTCGTACCCGAAGCTGCGCACACGTGCCTCGTCGTCCGCCCAGCCGGAACGCACTTTCACCCAGATTTCCAGGAAAAGCTTGCACCCCATCAGCTTTTCAAGCTCCTGACGTGCTTCGGTTCCAATGCGCTTCAAGCGCTCACCTTTCTCACCGATGACCATGGCCTTGTGCCCATCGCGCTCAACCACAATGGTGGCCGCGATTTTGACCATGCGTCCGTGGGCCTTGCTTTTTTCCTCTTCGAACTTGTCAATAACGACGGTAGAGGTATAGGGTAATTCGTCGCCCGTGAGCCTGAAGAGCTTCTCACGCACGACCTCGCTGGCGAGGAATTTCTCGCTCTTGTCAGTCAACTCGTCTTCGGAATACCACCAAGGCTGCTCGGGTAGGTAAGGCTCACAGATCGAAAGCAGGCGAGCCACATCCTTGGGGTTTTTGGCGGAGAGCGGAACAAACTCAGCAAATGGATGACGCTCCTGCATGTCCTTCAGCCACGGGGCGATCTCCGCACGTCGGTGCACGGTATCGAGCTTGTTGGCTACCAGCAGTGTGGGAGTTCCCTCTCTCAGTAACGCCAGGACTTTAGCGTCTCCAAGGGTAAAGCTACCTGCTTCGACTACGAAAAGCACCAGATCCACACCATCAATGGCACCGAGCACGGTCTTGTTGAGTGATTTGTTCAGAGCTGTGCTGTGCCGCGTCTGGAAACCTGGAGTGTCGACAAAGACAAACTGGGTTCCACCGCCCTCATTATTGGGCAGCGTCCTGATACCCGTGATGCGGTGGCGCGTGGTTTGCGCCTTGCGGCTGGTGATACTGATCTTCTGGCCGACGAGCGCATTGAGCAACGTCGACTTGCCGACATTGGGTTTACCCACGATGGCGATCAGCCCGCAGCGCTGCCCAGCCGACCCTCCGGATCCAGCGGGATCCTCAGGGCCAATGGAGGCTGCGTCATCAACCGTGCTTTTTGTAGTTTCTATCATGTTTCGTTTGGTTCAACAGCTTCAACATCGCGGCGGCTGCAGCCTGCTCACCAGCGCGGCGAGAGGTGCCGCTACCCATCTGTTGAAGGTTCAGTTCGGCAATGGAGCACTGCACCTCGAAGGTCTGCAAATGCGCCGCCCCATGGATGCCGGCAACTGTATATTGAGGCAACTGCATCTTGCGCCCTTGCAGCCATTCCTGCAAGGCGGTCTTGGGGTCCTTGACTGCGGCCTGCATCCCGGGATTGATCTCAACTCGATCAAAGAGTCGGCGCACCAAGGATTGCGCCGCTGAGAAGCCGCCGTCCAGGTAGACCGCGCCAATCACAGCCTCGAGGGCATCCGCGAGTATGGAAGGTCTTTTTGCCCGCCGGACCGCAGTTCACCTTCACCCAGGCGAATCCGCTCGGGTAACCCCAACTCAAGAGCCAGGCGATGCAAGGTATCTTGCTTCACCAAGTTGGCCCGCACTCGTGAAAGGTCACCTTCGGGCAGATCGGCCAGTGCTTCGAATAGCAAGTGGGCCACGCACAAATTGAGCACGGAATCTCCCAAGAATTCCAGACGCTCATTATGGTCCGCTGAAAAGCTGCGATGTGTGAGCGCCCTGTTCAGTAAAGCTGGCTCGGTGAATTGGTGCTGCAGGCGGACCTGCAGGAGTTCAAGCGCGTTTCTCACGTTATTGCCCTTTCGGGTACGGCAGATTCAGCGCCTGCTGCCGCTTTCCATACGCTGTCAGTTGTAGCCTCCGGCTGAAGAGCCTCTGTACTTAAGGAGCAGGTACGCCGGCCCGAACAGAGCAATTTCCTTGTCATAGGCAAAGTTGACCACGACTCGATCGCCATCCTTGGTGATGTCGAGGTCTTTCCCGGAAATCGAACTGATGTAGTCGATTGATGCGATTCGATCGAATGAAGCCCTGACCGCCGGTACGGTGTCACCTTCAGAGGCGGCTTTCTTCGCAGCCTTCTGGATGGTCATGAATTCCGTGACCGTTGGCACCACTTTGGCTCCAACGATGGCGAGAAAGGCGACCACCACACCCAGGAACAACAAGCCCAGGAAAGAAATCCCCCGCTGCGAAGAAATTTGCTTCATTGCCGCTTCTTGAATAATTTAATTGAACGAGCCAATGCGCTTCAGGTTACCGAAGTTCATCCATACGAAAAACGCCTTGCCAACCACATTTGCATCTGGCACAAAGCCCCAGTAGCGCGAATCGAGGGAATTATCTCGATTGTCGCCCATGGCGAAGTAATGGCCTTCTGGCACTTTGCAAGTCACGCCTTCCACACTGTAACGGCAATTCTCCTTGTATTTGAAGTTGTCTGCACCTGGAACAAAGGCTGGCCGACGCGCGTCGACAATGATTTTGTGTGACTTCGCACCCAGCTGCTCATCGAACTGCTTGAAGTATTCCATCATCGACTCGTCGAAAAAATCCGAGAGCTGTGATTGCGCGATGGGTTGGCCGTTGATGGTGAGCTTCTTGTTCAGGTAGGAAACCTCGTCGCCTGGCACACCAACCACACGCTTGATGTAATCAACACTAGGCTTCGGTGGGTAGCGAAAAACCACCACGTCACCACGCTGTACAGGGTTGCCCTCCGTCACGCGAGTGTTGAGCACCGGCAGCTTCAGGCCGTAGGTGAATTTGTTCACCAGAATCAGATCCCCGATCAGCAGCGTGGGGATCATGGAACCCGAGGGGATCTTAAACGGCTCGAACACAAAGGAACGCAGCAGAAAGACAATCAAAATAACGGGGAAGAGGCCGGCAGTCCAATCCAGCCACCAAGGTTGAGCCAGCACACGCTCACGCGCGGCGGAAATGTCACCATCAACCTGCTTGATGCCCTGCGCAGCCAAGTTTGCGCGTCGGTGGTCGTCTTGCGTCTGCAAAGCTTCTGCCACCGCTCGACGGCGCGGCAGAAAAATAAATCGGTCTGCCAGCCAGTAAATTCCGGTGACAAAGGTCGCGAGGAAAAGCAAAAGCGCGAAATTCCCTTCGAGCAGGCCAAGATACCAGGCGGTGGCGTACCCTACGAACCCGGCAAGAATGATTGCTGTAAGAAGCGGCATTAATCCTCCACCTGCAAGATTGCCAGGAACGCCTCCTGAGGCACCTCCACCGCACCGATCTGTTTCATTCTCTTCTTGCCCGCCTTCTGTTTTTCCAGGAGTTTGCGCTTACGCGTTATGTCGCCCCCGTAGCATTTTGCCAGCACGTTCTTGCGTAGCGCTTTGATGTTCTCGCGCGCGATGATGTTGGCACCAATGGCGGCCTGAATTGCCACGTCGAACTGCTGCCGGCTAATGATCTCACGCATCTTGGCGGCCACTGCACGGCCACGGTACTGAGACTGACTGCGGTGCACGATGATCGACAACGCATCGACTTTCTCGCCGTTCAGCAGAATGTCCACCTTTACAACGTCAGAAGCTCGATACTCCTTGAATTCGTAATCCATGCTTGCATAACCGCGACTCACGCTCTTGAGCTTGTCGAAGAAATCGAGCACGATCTCGCCCAGCGGCAACTCATAGGTCAGCATGACCTGACGGCCGTGGTAGGCCATGTTCAGCTGGACCCCCTCTTCTGATTGGCTAGCGTCATGACCGGGCCAACATACTCCTGAGGCATGTACAAGTGAACCGTGACAATGGGTTCACGGATCTCCTGAATCTTGCCCTGATCAGGCATTTTCGAAGGATTCTCGACCATCAGGACTTCGCCGTCCGCCCTCTGAACCTCGTAGACCACGCTTGGAGCGGTGGTGATCAGATCCTGATCAAACTCTCTCTCGAGCCGCTCCTGAACAATTTCCATGTGCAGCAAGCCGAGGAAGCCGCAGCGAAAACCAAAGCCCAGCGCCTGCGAAACCTCTGGCTCGAAGTGCAACGATGCATCGTTGAGTTGCAGTTTTTCCAGGCTGTCGCGCAGAGCGTCGTATTGATTGGCCTCGGTGGGATACAGCCCTGCAAACACCTGAGGCTGAATTTCCTTGAAACCGGGTAGCGCCTTCTCTGCCGGGCCGAGGTTGCCCGGAAGCTTCTTGTCCAGGGTAATGGTGTCCCCCACCTTTGCGGCCTTCAACTCCTTGATGCCGGCAATGATGAAACCTACCTCGCCGGCCTGCAGTGAATCTCGTGACTGAGGCGCGGGAGTAAAAACACCCAGGTTGTTCGCATCGTAGACGGCACCCGAAGCCATCATCCTGAAGCGTTCGCCTTTTAGCAGGTGGCCGTCCACCACCCGCACGAGCATCACGACGCCCACATATGCATCGAACCAACTGTCGATGATCATGGCGCGCAGCGGAGCATTGACTTGTCCGCGCGGCGGGGGCACCTTCGCGACGATCTGCTCTAGTACGTCGTCGATACCCATACCGGTCTTGGCCGAGATGGCGATCGCATCGCTCGCATCAATGCCGATCACGTCTTCGATTTCCGCCTTGGCCGTGTCTGGATCGGCTTGCGGCAGATCCATCTTATTGAGAACGGGCAGCACCTCTACACCAAGATCGAGAGCCGTGTAGCAGTTGGCCACGGTCTGCGCCTCCACGCCTTGAGAGGCATCCACCACGAGCAGCGCCCCCTCGCAGGCAGAGAGTGAGCGTGAGACTTCATAGGAGAAGTCGACGTGGCCCGGAGTATCAATGAGGTTCAGGTTGTAGATCTTCCCATCGCGCGCCTTGTACTGCAGCGCCGCTGTCTGTGCTTTGATGGTTATCCCCCGCTCTTTCTCGATGTCCATCGAGTCGAGCACCTGCGCCTGCATTTCACGCTCAGCGAGACCGCCGCACCGCTGTATCAGGCGATCCGCCAGGGTGGATTTGCCATGGTCAATGTGGGCAATGATCGAGAAGTTTCTGATGTGGTCCATCAAGGAGTCGAGCCAAGTATTTGAAATAACGGGCGGTGCGCATGAAAAAAGGGCGCGCCAGGGAAGTGACGCGCCCTCAACCAACAATCTATGGCAACTGCGATAGTTGGAGCTTCATTGTAGGCAAAAAGAGCCTTTCCCGAAGCCCCCGATCACTAATGACCAGTCGTTGTGAGGCCGCAACGGAAATTTATTAACAGCTTATCAACAGGGTGAACGAAGACTCCCCCGGTGCAGGCTGTGGTCTTTTTGCGGAATGCATGTGAAGTAGGCGCGCCGCTTTCCGCATGGTGGATTTATGGACTATCCATATACGTGTTGTCCAACCAATTGGTGCGTGATTCTATCCAAAACAATATGTACCCGAAGACAAGAACCTGTTGAAAAATCATGATTGACTCCGCAGCCCAGGGGTCTGATGGCTGCGGGAGGCCGGAAAAACCCCAAAAACCGACTACAGATCAGGGGTTTTCCGGTTTGCCAAAACGGCTGGAGGCCGACGGGAGCACCTCAAATGGAATGGCCTACCGCGCAGGTCTCACGATCACGTACTGGACCAACTCGCCTCGCAGCACCAGCAGCGTGACAGACTTGTTCCGGTCTGTTTTAGCAGCCGCAGCTTCGAACTCGCGAATGCTGCTGACCTCGGTATTTCCTACCGCCAGGATCACATCGCCTTCGCGCAGTCCGGCTCGGGCGGCACCTTCAACTGCCGCTTCTACCCGGACTCCGCGCTTAACCTTGAGTTCCTTGCGTTGGGCATCGGTAAGATTGCTGACCGTGAGACCGAGTGCCTGAACCGAAGCACCAGCAGCCTTCGGTGCTTCCGGAGGTTCGACCGCTCGACTTGCGGACTTGTCCGGCTCCATCTCGGCGACGGTGATCGTCAAATCGCGGCTAGCACCGCGGCGGAACACGGTTATGGCGCTGCGCGTACCAGGTTTGACGCTGCCCACTGCGCGTGGTAGGTCAGAAGCCTTTTCAATGGCCCTTCCTTCGAAGCGCGTGATGATGTCGCCCGCTTCAACCCCGGCTTTATCAGCTGGTGAACCGGGCTCCACGCTGCGCACCAGCGCGCCTTGTGTTTTACCCAGGCCAATGGATTCAGCCACCTCTTTTGTGACCTGGTCGATCTGAACGCCAATACGGCCGCGCGTTACCCTGCCTGTGGCGCGCAATTGTTCGCTAACCCGCATCGCTTCGTCGATCGGGATGGCGAAGGAGATGCCCATGTAGCCGCCCGAACGTGAATAGATCTGACTGTTGATGCCCACGACCTCGCCGCGCATGTTGAGCAAAGGTCCACCAGAGTTTCCGGGGTTCACGGCGACATCAGTCTGAATAAGTGGGAGGTAGTCACCGGTGTCCCGTTGCTTGGCGCTCACGATGCCTGCTGTGACTGAACTCTCAAGCCCGAATGGCGAGCCAATGGCGACAACCCACTCTCCGACCCTCAAGCGATTCACATCACCAATCTTCACAATGGGCAGACCGGCTGCATCGATCTTCACCACTGCGACGTCTGTACGCTTGTCCACGCCAACAATCTTGGCCTTGAACTCCCTTTTGTCGGGCAGCGTGACGATGACCTCATCTGCCCCGTCAACCACGTGTGCGTTGGTCATCACGTAGCCGTCTGAGGAGACGATGAAACCGGAGCCGACGCCACGGGGCTGCTCTCGCTCCGGCTGGGGAGTTGGCCGGTTGGGTCCTTGTCGAGGAGTATTTGGCAAAGGCATGCCAAAGAAGCGCCGGAAGAACTCCTGCATTTCCTCGTCCATCTGGCCGCCCATTCCACCCGCACCGGAGCCGGCACGCACCCGCTCCAAGGTCCGAATGTTCACCACGGCTGGCCCTACTTGCTCGACCAGATCAGTGAAATCGGGTAATCCACGCACCGAGGCAGCGACCGGCTGCTGAGCGCTCACGGTCGCAGGCCAAGCAGTCAGCAGACCCACTGCCAGCAACGGTGCAGCCCATGCGGCGGCAGCCGCACCCTTAATATTGAGATTCACCATATGACAATGCTTCCTTCAAACGACTAAAAAAGCGCCGCCCGTGCAAGCGGCTATTTCACACGGCGGAGGCTGTCGACAAATTCCTGCAAGGTCTGCGCCGGAACTTCGCCAACTGCCGTCACCCACCATTCGCCATCGCTTCCCACGATGTGCTTGGTCATGGTGTGCGTGGCCCCCATGGCCCAACGAGCTTCGCGCACATGGCGGTCGCGGCTGAATGACTCCAGGAAAAGCGACACCGTAGCCAAACCGTCTGAAAAAATACACTGCACCATCCGAGTGGGTGCGGAAGGCGAATGCCGGTAGCAGTTTTGGGCTTTAAAGCCTGCGACAGGGGGCTTCAAATGCCAACCTTCAGCAGCGGCAGTGGTTTTGGTCTTGTGGGGCTTTTCGACACGGTACCCCTGGGTATCCGACATCATCCGCTTGAGCTTGTCGATCTGCACTGGCGCATCAAGCGTCAACTCGGAAAAGGCTGCTTGCTCCAGAACGCGCCCGTTGCCATCAAGGGTTTGGGTCTTGACCACCAGCCCCGTCTTTTTCTCGCTCCAGATCCGGTAGGAGAAGCGCATCTCGTCGCGCGGAGCGAGGAGCACGATATCTGCATCAAAACCCGCTACTCGCCCATTACCCAACTGACGCGCTATATAAAAACTCGCAGTGTCGAAGCTTTCACCGGTTTGGAGCAAAGAGGGAAATACGCCTCCTGACTCACGATTTTCCTCACGCACCACTCGTGCTTGCGGAAAAAATGTAACGACCGACTCGTTGCGGCGGTAAGTCTGGCGTGGCACACCTGTGAGCGATTCGACGCGCTCAATTTGCGTGTCACCTTCGCTCGCGTGCCAAATGCGCGCACTCGAGAGTGCTCCTGATGAAGAGGAGACAACAAACGTACCGGAGTAGGCTGGCCACCGGGAGGCCTGCTGTAACCGCACCAGCCATTCGGCCACACTGCGCTCCGGCGGCCCCACGGCATCTTGGCTTCCGGGACCAAACTGGCCGACGCTCTGTGCTGATGCCAAGCCAAGCATTCCACCAGCACCACATATCACGGCCATGCGCAATGCCGCGCGCGCCCAAGAACCCGCACGCTGACTCCAGGAAGAGGGGAGCATGCGAACCGGAACCACAAACCCGCCGCCGATCAACGCCCGGACCCTTCGAATGTCGCGTTGCGCAGGAAACCGGAGGCGTCACCCAAGGCGGACACACCTGATGCTTGCCGATGCGCGGCCAAGAACTCATCCAGGCGCGGATCACGCAGCATGACCGGTGCCTCTGCTTCAGCTGCGGCAGGCAACGCCGCCATGGCGCGCGACTCGACACGTGCAGCACCAGAGGCTGGCACAGCGTTCAATACCAATTGCGGACCAGCAGACTGCGTCCCCACGCTTCCAAGCAAGCCCCAACCAAATGCAGCCACGGCTGCGAAAGAAGCCAGCCCCGCGACCAGCTTCCAGCGGAACACGCCGTCGTTTGCAGCCGATTTCCCGGGGTTGTAGCCCGGGGAAATCGGAGCCGCTGCGACCACTGGCTGAATTCTGATGGGGGGTACAGGCTCCAGTTTCAAGCGCTCGCTGAGTTGCTGGACAAAGCGCGCGTCGTGCTGGCAGGCAGCAAGCTCGGGCGATCTCAGGGTGTCACCAATCAGGTGATAGAGGTGCCAGCATTCCCGCACTTCGTCTGAGGCAGTGCTTTGCATTGCAATCTCGAACTCGGCGCCAGTTAAACACCCGTCCATCAACGCAGAAACCTGTTCGTGTCCGGGTTGAATTTCGTCTTGTGTTTGCATATCGACCATCATTAGCGCTTTCATTCCCGCCTCGCGATCCCATGTTTACCGATCGTACCCATGACCACTACCACCGCTTTCCGGTTTGGTGAGTCAAGAGCGGCTTAACTTTGGCTGAAATAGCCTCGCGCGCACGGAAAATCCGGGAACGCACAGTACCGATAGGACAGTTCATGGCTTCCGCGATTTCTTCGTAACTCAAACCTTCTATTTCCCGCAGTGTCACTGCCTGACGTAAATCTTCAGGCAAGGCCTCCATCGCCGCATTGACGGCAGCGGCTATTTCGCGTGCCGCCAACTCAGTTTCAGGAGTGGCCTCGGTGGTTAGTTCGTTTTGCGGGCGGGAAGTTTCATCGTCGCTGTCAGCAGCCTGCAAAGCGGTTTCAGTGATCAACGGATCGCGCTTCATTTCGAGCAGGGTTTTCTTGGCGGTATTGACCGCAATACGGTAGAGCCAGGTATAAAACTGAGCGTCCCCCCGGAACTGATGGAGAGCACGCCACGCGCGGATAAAGGTTTCCTGGGCAATATCCTGAACTATGTCGACGTCCCGAACCATGCGGCCGATCAACCGCTCGATACGCCGCTGGTACTTGATCACGAGAAGTTCATACGCCCGCTGATCGCCCGCGGCAGCACGCTCGACCAAGAGTGCATCGCTATCGGAGGAGGAGACGGGAGTATCGGAGGTGGAAGGCAAGGATGAATCAGCCTGCGCTGCCGCAGTTCCTAATGTCAAATTTTGGTAGTGCCACCGGACACTGTGCCGGTGGGACGGTTGGCGGGGGAATATAACGCACAGCGTAACAAATGCCAGCGTAAAGGGTCAGAAGATGCGTCCGCCCAAAGCCACTTAACCTGGTGCGATTTTCGCGAAACAGCAGGCCAGCGGAGGAGCATGCAGCGCTGTGCATCCAGAACAATGGCGATTTGCGTGGGTTCTGCTGGATCGGGAATGACATCAGGCCCCTCCACCAACCATCGGCTACCATCAAACGCCAGTTTACGTGCCCTCTGGGAGCGCCAGAACGACCACAATGCACCGCCCGACACCGCAAGCGCCAGCAATAGCAAAGCAAGCCGCCATTCCAGAAAGTTACGACCAAGCCCTTGATCGCCTGACCAGCACAATACCACTACGGCAGCCACCAACCAAAGTGCCAGCATTCCGAAGCCTAGCTGGGGTGACCGCCCTACCGGGTAGACCACAGCAGGGACTTGCGGTACTTCAGTCATTCAGGATGCAGCACCCGCGAAATCGGCGAGTTCAGAGGCACGTCAGTGCCTCTGAACTTCAGATTCGCTTGAACACCAGCGTGCCGTTGGTGCCACCAAATCCGAAATTGTTCTTCACAGCCACATCGATCTTCATGTCCCTGGCAGTGTTGGCACAATAGTCCAGATCACATTCCGGGTCCTGCTCGAAGATGTTGATGGTGGGCGGGCTCTTCTGATGATGAATCGCCAAAACTGTAAACACACTCTCTATGCCGCCAGCGCCGCCTAACAGATGGCCCGTCATGCTCTTGGTGGAATTGACAACAACACGCTTGGCATGATCGCCCAGCGCAGCCTTGATGGCGTTGGTTTCGTTCAGGTCGCCCAGCGGCGTGGAGGTGCCATGCGCGTTGACATAATCAACCGAATCGGCGTTGACTCCGGCATTGCGCAAGGCCGATTGCATCGAGCGCCTGGGGCCATCAATGTCGGGGGCTGTGATGTGGAAAGCATCACCACTCATGCCAAAGCCAACCAGTTCAGCGTAAATCTTGGCTCCCCGCTTCTTGGCGTGCTCGTATTCCTCTAGCACCATGACACCGCCACCTTCGCCGAGGACGAAGCCGTCACGATCTTTGTCCCAGGGACGAGAGGCCGTCTTGGGATCATCGTTGCGTGTAGACAATGCCCTGGCAGCTGCGAACCCGCCGACACCCAAAGGAGATACGGTGGATTCTGCGCCACCAGCCACCATGACATCGGCATCACCGGTTTCGATGAGGCGAGCGGACAGGCCAATGGCGTGCAATCCCGTTGTACAGGCCGTAACAACAGAGATGTTCGGCCCTTTGAAGCCGTTTTGAATGGAGACGTGCCCTGAGATCATGTTGATGATCGATGCAGGCACGAAAAAGGAGACACGCGGCGCGGACCGCGATTGACCAACTCGGTGTGCGTTGCCTCAATCATGGGCAGCCCACCAATACCCGAACCGATGTTGCAGCCTATGCGTTCGGCCAACTCGGGGGAAAGGTCATCACCAGTGGGTAAACCTGAATCGCGCACAGCCTCGGTGGCTGCGGCGATGCCGAGGTGAATGAAGCGATCCATGTGGCGCGCTTCTTTTTCGGGTATGAAGTCGCTGGCGTTGAAGCCTTTGACTTCACCCGCGAACCGGCACGCGAACGCGCTGGCATCGAACTGGGTGATGAGGTCGATACCAGATTGGCCCGCGAGCAAGTTGGCCCAGCTTTCGGCCACCGTGCTGCCCACAGGGCTCACACAACCAAGGCCAGTAACGACGACGCGGCGCCGGCTCATCATCGAGACTCAGGCTTTCTTGGAGGTGGCGTAGTCGATCGCCGCCTGCACGGTGGTGATCTTCTCAGCGTCTTCGTCGGGGATCTCGATGCCGAACTCATCCTCCAGCGCCATCACCAGTTCCACCGTGTCGAGGGAGTCGGCACCCAGATCGGCCACGAAGGCTTTTTCGTTGGTGACTTGTGACTCTTCCACGCCGAGTTGCTCGGCAATGATTTTCTTGACACGTGCTTCGATATCGCTCATGGGTTCCCTCTGAGGGTTGTAAAAAAAGGATTTTACCTGCGCCGACAAGTGTATTTCCGGTTAGGCTCAGGAATGAAATAGTGTAGGGATTTAGTGAGGGGATTTTTCGCTCCTCCTTCACTGCCATCCGAACTTCCGTCGAACGTTGACAAAAACTCAGCCGCACTCCCGCTCAAGCGGGAATTTGGCGTTGCTCAGCGCCTTAGTTCATGAACATGCCACCATTGACATGCAGCTCATGGCCCGTGATGTACCCAGCGTCAGGGCTTGCTAAATACGCCACCGCACGAGCAATGTCAGCTGGCTGACCCAGCCGACCCAAAGGAATCTGACCTACGAGCGCCTTTTGTTGCTCATCAGACAAAGCCGCTGTCATGTCGGTGGCGATGAACCCGGGTGCAATGCAGTTTACTGTAATGTTCCGACTGCCCAGCTCTCGCGCCAGCGCGCGGGTCATGCCAGCCACTCCGGCCTTGGCTGCAGCATAGTTGGCCTGCCCGGGGTTACCGGATGCACCCACAACACTCGTAATGCTAATGATACGCCCATAGCGCTGCTTCATCATGGTGCGCATGACGGCGCGGCTCAGGCGAAAAACAGATTTCAGGTTGGTATCGAGCACGGCATCCCAATCTTCGTCTTTCATTCGCATGGCGAGCATGTCGCGCGTAATGCCGGCGTTGTTCACCAACACATGCAACGCACCATGCTCCTTGACGATCGCATCGATCAGAGCCTCTGCCGCGGCCGCGTCATTGACGTCAAGACGAGCGCCCCGGCAGCCCGGATGGGCGGATAAAGCCGCACTGATCTTCGCCGCTCCGTCATCAGTGGTGGCTGTACCCACCACCTTTAAGCCTCGCAGGGCAAGCTCCTGCGCAATTGCCGCACCAATACCCCGGGAGGCGCCAGTCACCAGGGCCACTTGACCCGCAAATACAACATCCGTCATTCAACCTCTCCCGGCAAGGCCTGCCACCAGCGACTTGACTTCGGCGAGCGTGGCTGGATCGTAGAGCGCAACGCCTTCCATCTCGGCGTCAATCCTCTTGGCCATGCCTGCCAGCACTTTCCCAGGACCGCATTCGACCAGGGTCGCAATGCCCATGGCCTTTATTTTCCGCACACATTCCACCCATCGAACAGGCCCGAAAGCCTGGCGATACAGCGCGTCGCGAATGCGGCCGGGTTCATCTTCAATCGATACGTCAATATTGTTGACCACGGGGATTCGAGGCGCAGCGAATTGAATTTCGCTCAGCTTCTCACGCAGCCTTTCAGCGGCCGGCTTCATCAGGCTGGAGTGGAACGGCGCGGAAACCGGCAGCGGCAGCGCGCGCCTGGCTCCCATGCTCTTGAGCACTTCACATGCCTTTTCGACGGCCAGTTTGCTACCGGCGATGACAGTCTGAGCAGGGTCGTTGAAGTTCACAGCCTCCACCACTTCAGAGCTACCCTCTCCCATGGCCTGGGTGACTTCAGCGCATCCAGCAATTACTTTTGCGGCATCCAGACCCAGGATGGCAGCCATGGCCCCCGCGCCTACTGGTACAGCGTCTTGCATGGCCGCGGCACGAAAACGCACCAGCGGGGCGGCTTGCGCGAGCGTGAGAACTTCCGAGGCCACCAGCGCTGAATACTCACCGAGTGAATGGCCTGCCAGTGCCGCAGGCGTCTCACCACCCTCTGCACGCCACACGCGCCAAGCGGCCACACCAGCCACCAGCATGACCGGTTGGGTGTTGGTGGTTAGAGCCAAGGCCTCCTTGGGGCCAGTGCGAATCAGGGAGGCAACATCCTCACCCAGGGCTTCAGATGCTTCGGCCAGTGTTTCGACAACCGCGGGGTGATCGCCCCAAGCGTCGAGCATGCCAACAGACTGCGAGCCTTGACCCGGAAATACGAAGGTAACAGGTTTCATGAATACAAAGATCCTCTATCGGATCGACGGATTTTGATGAAAGAAGCTCGAAATGCGCACGCGACGCAACGCGCGGAAGCCCGTGCCCTGGAGCGTGTTAAATTTCCTGGAACACGCTTTTAGAAATCTAGAAGTACGGCTCCCCAGGTGAAGCCTCCACCGACTCCTTCCAGAAGCAAGGTCTGACCTCGGGTAATTTGCCCAGAACGCACTGCATGATCAAGCGCCAAGGGAATTGACGCCGCAGAGGTGTTGCCGTGCTCATGCACGGTGACCACCACTTTTTCCAGCGGCAGGTGGAGTCTCTTGGCTGTGCCCTGCATGATGCGGATATTGGCTTGGTGCGGAATGAGCCAATCGATGTCGGCTTCCGTCTTGCCCGCCTTCGCCAAAACTGCTCTGGCCGCTTTGTCGAGCACGCCGACCGCCAACTTGAAAACAGCTTGCCCATCCATGGTCAAGAGCGGACTGCCGGTGACTTGTCCGCCGGAGACATGCCCGGGAACACACAGGATGCCTACATGCTTGCCATCGGCGTGTAAATCAGTGGCCAAAATGCCTGGTGTGCTGCTGGCTTCCAGAACCACCGCGCCGGCGCCGTCCCCAAAAAGCACGCAAGTCGTGCGGTCGTCGAAATTCAGGAGTCGAGAAAACACCTCGGCACCAATCACGAGCGCACGGTTGGCCGTTCCGTTGGCGATCATGGCGTCTGCCACGGCCAACGCATAAACGAAGCCGCTGCACACAGCCTGCACATCGAATACAGGGCAGCCCGCAATACCCAGCTTATGCTGCACGATGGCTGCCGTGGCGGGAAACACCATATCGGGGGTGGATGTTGCCACAATGATCAGGTCTATATCAGCGGGTTGTACACCCGCGGCCTTCATGGCGGCTTGAGCTGCCGGTACAGCCAGATCGCTGCAGGCGACACCCGGCTCCACAAAATGCCTGGCTTTGATCCCTGTTCGCTCGACAATCCACTCATCGGAGCTTTCGACTCCGCGTTGCGCCAGTTCAGCTACCAACTCGTCGTTGCTGACGCGGCGCGACGGCAGATAACTGCCGGTACCGGTAATTCGGGAATGGCGACTGGTCATTTTCACGTGTAATTTCGAATGAGGCGATTGTGATTAGGCTTGAGTCTCAATTTGCCACGGGCGCCTGAACACCAGCAACTGGCACTGCCAGCAGCGGCGCCGCCTGCGCAATGCGCGCTTGAACGCGGCCGAGCAACTGATGGCTGGCGGCATCATACGCCCGCGTCAACGCCTGCTCGAATGCCAATGCATCCGCCGAGCCATGACTCTTGAAAACGAGCCCGCGCAAACCGAGGAGCGCTGCCCCGTTGTAGCGTCTATGATCCATGCGCTTTTGGAGCGCGTTCAATACAGGATAGGCGAAGATAGCAGCAATTTTCGTAAAGATGTTGCGGGAAAACTCTTCCTTGAGAAAACCGACAATCATTGCAGCCAAGCCTTCACTGGTCTTGAGCGCTACATTACCTACAAAACCATCGCACACCACAATGTCAGCGGTGCCTTTGAAAATATCGTTGCCTTCGACATTGCCAATAAAGTTCAGATCGCCTGATTTACGCGCGGATCGGAGCAAATCTCCCGCTTTTTTGATCTCATCGCTGCCTTTGATCATTTCCTCGCCAATGTTGAGGAGCCCAACCGTGGGTTGGTCATCATTGTTCAACACCGACACCAAGGCGGCCCCCATGACAGCGAACTGAAGCAAGTGTTCGGCCGTGCAGTCGACGTTGGCACCGAGGTCGAGCACGGTGGTGGCAGCGCCCTTGGCGTTAGGCATCTGGGTGGCAATAGCTGGCCGTTCGATACCTTCCAGAGTTTTTAGAAGGTAGCGCGCGATGGCCATCAACGCTCCGGTATTGCCAGCCGAGACCGCTGCGTGCGCGGCGGAGTCCTTGACCTGTTGAATGGCCAAACGCATGGAAGAGTCCTTCTTCTTGCGAAGAGCGACTTCCACACTGTCGTCCATGGAGACGACTTCACTGGCTGAAACTATACGCGCGCGAGGATGCTTGAAGACGCCCAGCGCCTCGGGCCGACCGACCAACAGCAACTCAGCGTCAGCATGTTTTTCGAGAAACTGTTGGCAGGCCGGAAGCGTGATTTTTGGACCGTGGTCACCACCCATGCAATCAACTGCCAAAACGATCATGCAAACCCCATGAAGCCCGGCTTTGGAATACGCCGGATCTTTGTGAATGTTAGTTGCCGCCCAGAAACGGCAAGGGCCCTAGGCTACGTACAGCGTAGCGTTGGGCCCAGCAAGTATATTCACAGAAAACAAGCCGACAAAGCGGCCACACACCCTGTGAGTTAACTATATTAACAGAGGTCAGGCCTCCGCCTTGGCCTTGATGACTTGGCGGCCGCGATAAAAGCCGTTGGGGCTGATATGGTGACGCAGATGAATTTCGCCGGTAGTCGGCTCAACTGCAGTACCTGGATTGGTCAGGGCATTGTGCGAACGATGCATACCGCGCTTGGAAGGCGATTTCTTGTTTTGCTGAACGGCCATGGTGGCTCCTTAGAAGTCTGATTCAGGCACTGGCGCTCTTACCAAACAGCCAGAACCAAGTTGAAATAGAATTTTCAAGTCGCCACAAGCCAATAGCAGCCTATAACGCACTAAGCCTGAGATTATAGCCTGAAAACATGCGCCTCGGAAATCTTCAAAAATGCTTTGACTCTCAGCCATTAAGGATGCCGTGCATCACCCTCACGAGTCGGTGGTAGTGCGGATCGCCCGAGGCCGCGCCGCCACCGACCGCGGGGAGTCATGCAGGGCACCCTTAAGCGCTCTTCTTGCCATCTTTAAGGGACGCCAGTACGGCAAACGGATTGGGCTTATCTTGTTGCACCGCCTCAAAATCCGCGTCTTGCACTGACAAAGTTGGCGCCTCGGGGCACTGTTCGTGGCGCGGTACAAGTGGCAGGGCCATGAGCAGTTCGTCTTCAATCAGCTCACGAAGGTTGAACTCAGCGGAAATCACGAGTACATCGTCTTCAGATTGATCGTCCAACGCGGCTGCAGCCTCCTCGTCTGCCACGAAGATGAAGCGCCGATCGACTTCCACGGGAACCGGGACCGGTCCCATGCAAAGCTGGCAGGTCAGGGGCAATTCGGCTTGTGCATGCAGGTGCAACCCGGGATGCACCGCACCATCGACTGCACGCAAGCGCTCACCAGTCGCTCGCCACTCCAGGAAAAGCTCTGATATCGGCCCGTCCGACTCTTTCGCCAAACGGGCGTAGTCGCCCAGCGAATCGCGACCTGAAAGATGCGCCTCTTCCTGAGAAAATACTGCGACGTCGAGCCGCTGCGGATTGAATACTTTACTCATGGGCGCAGTGTAAGAGAATCATGGCCCATGGCCCAGACATCTTCTCCAATAATTTCAACTGTACCCACGACCCGCGCCGCGAGACCACTCGTCCTTGGTTCAACCTCCCGCTACCGACGCGATCTGCTGATGCGGCTGGGGCTGGCCTTTGAAGTGGCGGCCCCAAATGTCGATGAGACACCCCGACCCGGCGAATCCCCCCGAACGCTAGCCGAGCGGCTGGCACTGTCGAAAGCACACGATGTGGCAGCGCGCTTCCCGGATGCCTTGGTGATTGGTGCCGATCAGGTGGCCGATTTGCACGGCGAACCACTCGGAAAGCCCGGCACCCACGAGCGCGCCGTCGAGCAATTGAAGCGCATGAGTGGTCAGACAGTCATCTTCCAGACAGCACTATCGGTGGTGTGCAAAGAAACGGGTTTCCAGAGCAGCGATCTGGCGCCCGTTGAAGTTCGTTTTCGCGAGCTTGCTGAAGATGAAATCGAACGCTATTTGCGCGCTGAACAACCCTATGATTGCGCTGGCAGCGCCAAAAGCGAGGGCCTAGGTATAGCGCTACTGGACGCCATAGTGAGCGATGATCCGACCGCATTGATCGGCTTACCGTTGATCCGTACAGCGCGTTTGCTGCGTTCCGCTGGTCAGGTGCTGCCATGATAAAAGGCAAACTCTACTTGGTACCCTCGCCGCTTGACCATGGCTGCGAGGATCTGACACCGCTTGACGGCGTGCTGCCCCAGGAAACCATGACCCAAGCGTCAAACTTGGTTCACTGGATCAGCGAGAACGCAAAATCGACCCGTGCGTTCCTCAAACGCGTAGACGCCTTCGCGCCCCTGGCACACCCCCTTCAGACCTTGCAGATCACCGAGTTACCGCGTGAAGTTCACAAGAAGGGGGACCACGCAGGCACTCGCTCACCCCAATTTGACCCACGCCCACTGCTCAAGCCCGCACTGGACGGTCTGAACATCGGTCTCATCAGCGAGGCCGGAATGCCTGGCGTGGCTGACCCTGGGAGTTCTGTGGTGCGCGCTGCCCATGAGCTTGAGATAGAGGTCGTGCCCTTGATCGGGCCGGTATCGATTCTTCTTGCGCTCGCAGCCAGCGGACTGAACGGGCAGAATTTCGCCTTTATGGGCTACCTGCCCCAGGACCCTACGGCGCGGGTGCAAAGAATTCGCGAGCTGGAAGCATTCGCCCGTAAGACTGGACAAACCCAGCTTTTTATTGAAACTCCCTACCGGAACCGCGCACTGCTACAGGCTCTGCTGGAAACGCTTCGGGAGGACATTCGGCTGACCATGGCCTGCGGCCTGACCTTGCAGAACGGGACTATCCGCACACGAACAGCCAGCCAGTGGAAACGCGGGGAAGCTGCCGCGACGGCCACGGCAGAGTTGTTGAAGCTTCCTTGCGTTTTCGCGATTGGCCTATAAGAGCGCGCTCAAGGAGCGTGAGCAGACTTAAGGATGCCCTGCATAACTCCCTGCGGTCTGTGGCAGCACGGCCTCGGGCGATCCGCTGCGTTGTTTTTCTTGCCAATAGCTGGGCTATTGGCTGCAAAAAGACGCCTTGCGCCTCATCCCGATCCGCACTACCACCGACTCGCGAGGGTTATGCAGGGCATCCTTAAGACATAAGTGGGGGCAGGATTGCGAGTACCTGTCCGCCACCATGTGTAAAGGCCACCACCCAGGCTGCCTATTTGAACGTGTAGTTGAGCTGAAACATCAGTCCCGCCGTGCCCAGTATGTTCACCTGCACGGCCGCCTCAGGAGAAAATTGCCATCCGACAGCCGGAATAGCGGTCACCCCCATCCGCTTCGCGAGTTCAAGGGAATTTTCTTGTGATATGGCTCTTTATAGCCATGGATGACGCCAGCACTCAGCTTAAGAAACAACTTTGGTGCTGACGCCAAGGGCTGAAAGCGCCAGCCGTAGTAAAGATACTTGGTAGGCTGGCCGAACGAATTATTGAAGTACGCAAAGCCCGCGAAGTCTCGCGCACCGAGTTGCTTTTCAGCTGCCAGAAGCCACACATAGGAATGCTTCTGATGGTCAGGCTCGAAGTCGTTCTCTTTCTCGGCCTTGGAAAAGTGATAGGTGTAGGGTGCTGCGCTGAACGTCCACCCCGACAGGGCAGAACCAGACTCGCTTGTCGGCCGCTCCTGCGCAACTGCAGGCCCAGCGGCAGCAGCCATGATTGCCAACGGGAATACCGACTTCCATGATTTCAGGCGCATCGCCTTTACCTCTTGAGTTTGATTGATTGCTTTTTTAACTCAGCTGCCACAGGCGTGAAAACGCCCCTGCAGGCTTTGTAAATGAGTGCTTGATGATCTGGCTTCAAGCTGGATCCGGATCCAGGTTCAACGGAGAGTGGGCAAAGTGCGCAGCGCCATAGCCGCACCGTGCCCGACAGCCGCACCAAACCGCTTGGCTAGGCGCTCGGCAATATTTTCCTTGCTTGAATAGTCGACCAGATTCTCAGCCTTGACGACATCTCGGGCTACCGAATCCAAACTACCCAGTCCGTCTGCGAGGCCCATGCTCACGGACTGCTCGCCAGTCCAGAAAAGGCCACTGAACATCTCTGGCGTTTCTTTCAACCGAGTCCCCCGCCCGCTCCTGACAGCGGTAATGAACTGTTGATGAATCTGATCCAGCATGGCCTGCGCATATTTCCTGTGCGCATCCGACTGAGGGCTGAACGGATCGAGAAAGCCCTTATTCTCCCCAGCCGTCAGCAGCCGCCGCTCAACACCAAGCTTCTCCATGGTGTCCACAAAGCCGAAGCTGTCCATCAGTACCCCAATGCTGCCCACCACGCTGGCCTTGTCTACATAAATGCGATCAGTGGCCGCGGCGATGTAGTAGGCAGCCGATGCGCAAGTTTCCTCGACCACGGCGTAAATCGGCTTGTCGTGCAACTTGCGCAGGCGTGTGATCTCGTCATTGATCAAGCCTGCCTGCACTGGACTTCCACCGGGGAGTTGATCAGCAGCACCAACGCCTTGGAGCCCGGATCCTCCAGAGCGCTTCGCAGTGCCGGCAGTACGTACTCAGCACTCGCTTCCCCGTCTTCCGCAATGGTTCCCTTGATGCTGACCAAGGCGGTATGGGGACCAGTTGGAGTGCCACTTGGCAGTCGCTCGGCGGCCAGCAACCAGATCAGGCTTGCAAACAACAGCATCCAGACAACGCTCTTGAAAATACGCCAGCGGCGAACAGCACGGCGTTCGAGAACATTGGCTAGAAGCAGCTTCTCTATGGCCTCGCGCTCCCAGGAGACCGCGCCGGTTTTGACTTCATTTTCCATGATCGATGATTTGATGGTGCACTGATGTGTCGAAAAATCCCGCGCCCTGCCCTATAAAAGCGCAGGCAGCGCAAAAAATCCGATGAGTATTTATTGCAGGAGAAGGACCACCGACTCGAGCAGGAGCCACTCCCAGAGCGTGTTTGCGCGCTCAGAAGGTGTTCACTATGTCAAAAGTCCAGCGGTTTAAGTGAATAAGAAGTATGCCATCGGACGACGCCTTCGGCTTCTGACAATTCAATTTTGACCAATCCCCCCGACAGGGACCTCCCGCGCATTCTCCCGTATCGGGGGCATAAGCCGCTCCGTGCGAGGCGCATAGCAACCAGCGCCCAGTGTCGTCAAAAAACCGACCTTCCTGATAATCCATTTCCATCGCTACGTGGGTGCAACGATTCAGATACGCGTGCACCTGACCCTCGAAACGTACCGCGAAGGCGCGGCACGTCTGGCCTGCATAAACCACATCGAAAGCCACCGCCAAACCACCCTCTTGGAGATCCAGGCTATTGCAAAGCGGAATGGCAAGGGAAGCTTCCGGAGGGTTCACCCGGGAAAATTGAGCAAATTCAGGCATTTTCCAGCAGCCATTGGCGTAGTTCGGCCACCGAATGGACCACCACGCGCGGACCAAGCGCGTGAAAATCGTGCGGCTCATGAGCGCCGTAGCTAACCCCCACGCTGGCACATCCCGCGCTCAGCGCCATTTGCAGATCATGCGTGGTATCACCAATCATCAGAGTGCGTTCAGGCTCAGTTCCGAACTCGCGCATCAACTCGTGGAGCATGCGTGGATCTGGCTTGCCGGCCGTTTCGTCAGCTGTACGAGAGCCGTCGAACACGCCCTCAAGCTGTCTTGAAAGCAGCACATCATTGAGACCCCGGCGACTCTTGCCCGTGGCCACCGCGAGCCAGTGATGGCGCTCTTTCAACTCCGCCAGCATAGGGAGTACACCATCGAAGAAGCTGATTTCGTTCTGTCTTGCCATGTAATGATGGCGGTATCGGGTGCTCAGTTCTGGGTATTTTTCAGGAGGAACATCCGGCGCGGCATGCGCCAACGCCGGAATCAGAGCCATACCGATCACGTAGGCAGCCGCCTCTCGGCTTGGCTTCGCGCCGCCGACATCAAGCACAGCCTGTTGAAGGCACCGCGCGATAATTCCGGTGGAATCGAATAAGGTGCCATCCCAATCGAAGGCAATTAGATCAAATTGACGAGGCCGGTTTAGATTTGCCATCGATGAAACTGATGAAAGATTGAAGTTCCGGTGGAAGTTGCGCCAGCAACTCTACCCGCTCGCCATTCGCTGGATGCGTGAACTGTAAACGCCAAGCGTGCAAAAACATTCGCTTGAGTCCCTGCTTTTGCAATGCTTTGTTGCAATTGAACTCACCGTATTTATCGTCCCCGGCAATCGGATGCCCTTCTGACTGAAGATGTACGCGGATCTGATGGGTGCGACCGGTCTTGATAGTGACCTCCAGCAGTGAGAACCCTGGCAAGCGTTCACGCACTTTTACCAGCGTAATGGCCCGCATGCCGTCAGGATCATCCTTGGCTACCACCTTCACTCGGCGCTCACCCTCACCTCGCCCGCCTTCGAGCAGATATTTATGTAGCGGAGCATCGATCACTTTACGGTTCTCAGGCCAGTCACCCAGAACCAGTGCCAGGTAAGTTTTGCCAGTCTCCCGATCACGAAACTGCTCTTGCAGATGTTTCAGTGCACTGCGCTTCTTGGCGATCAGCAAGATACCGCTGGTTTCCCGGTCAAGCTCTGTGCACCAGTTCCAGGAAACGATCTCCGCCAGGCTCACCATAGTGTCTGGCTCGCCGCAACTGTTCAATCACGCCAAAGCTGACACCCGACCCGCCATGGACGGCAACACCGGCGGGCTTGTCGATGGCGATCAGATGTTCGTCCTCCAGCAGGACTGGGAACTCCCGTGCTGGTCCCGCCCGCTCAGCCTTGGAAGCTGCTCGCTCGGAGACGCGCACCGGTGGAACCCGCACGGCGTCGCCTGCCTGCACCCTGGTATCTGCAGTGGCTCGCCCCTTGTTCACCCTCACCTCGCCAGAGCGGATGATGCGGTATACATGTGTCTTGGGTACCCCTTTCAAGTGCCGCATGAGAAAGTTGTCGAGACGCTGTCCGGCGCTGTCAGCATCGACGGAGAGCCACCCGACCTCGGGTTTTCCCGAGGGGACTGTGGACGCGTCTTTGTCACTTATAATTCGATTCACTGGCAACCGGCTGTAAGTGGTTGAATTTGATAGAACTTGCGCATTCAAGGAATGCACAATGGTCGCTTCCCCAGGGTCAACGTCTTGTTTGCCCCTGATTTGCGCGAGTCATGTCTTATTTGGAAGTGGATTCCCGGACAGGGAGTTTAAGGCCACTAACCACCCAAGCCTTGGCGTGGGGTTGAGTGCCTTGCGGTACCTGGGGATGTCCCACAGGCACCGCTTGGTGCGAAGCACTACACTGGCCAGTACAGGTCGATGCCGCTCTTGCACAAGAAAGCGCCCTGCCCCCGCAATCATGCCGCGGCAGCCACGCCAAGAAAAGCGCAGGACGGGCCGACGCGATGAAACACTGAATACGGAATACCCAAGGCGTGCAGACTGCTCGGCTAAGAAAATGCCATCGACATGAGCCTTCTGCACAGCCGGATCGAAGCGAGACCTACGTCGTGCCCATGTTGCCGCCGCCCGCAGCCCATCAAGAATGGCGCGGGCAGTCTTTCACGTTTAACGAGACATGCAAGATGCTTGTCGGCGTGAGGCATGGGCATTCAGCTGTGCTGCATACGGCACCACGGCTTTCTACCACCGCTTTCTTCCACGCGCCCCCGCCCGACATACCGCCTCTTGCTCGCTGAAAGACAGCGTTCACCTGGCGGCTCGGGCGCACCCGGCAATTCCCTTCGTTTCAGCGCGAATGCCTTGGCATCGTTGTGCCCCAATGGCGGCACACGAATGTGATTGACAACGAAAAGGAATGCATCATGAAGCGGATGCTGATCAACGCCACGCAGGCTGAAGAACGCCGGTTGGCCATCGTCGACGGGCAGAAACTGCTCGACTATGAAATCGAGATCGAAGGGCGCGAGCAGCGCAAGGGCAACATCTACAAGGCCGTGGTTACCCGCGTCGAGCCGTCGCTTGAGGCGTGTTTCGTCGACTACGGGGAGGAACGTCACGGCTTCCTGCCCTTCAAGGAAATTTCCCGACAATACTTTGCCGAAGGCGTGTCCGTCAGCCAGGCGCGTATCAATGACGTCATCAAGGAAGGCCAGGAGCTGCTGGTCCAGGTTGAGAAGGAAGAACGGGGCAACAAGGGCGCCGCGCTGACCACCTTCGTGAGTCTGGCCGGCCGTTACGTGGTGCTGATGCCCAACAACCCCCGAGGAGGCGGTGTTAGCCGCCGCATCGAGGGCGACGACCGTGCCGAGCTTAAAGAAGCTATGGACCAGCTCGAGTACCCGAAAGGCATGAGCATCATTGCCCGCACTGCCGGCATCGGTCGCAGCGCGCCCGAACTGCAGTGGGACTTGAACTATCTGCTTAAACTGTGGGACGCCATCGACGGCGCCTCCAAAGAAGGCAAAGGGGCTTTCCTGATATATCAGGAAAGCAACCTGGTGATCCGCGCCATCCGTGACTATTTCAATAACGACATCGGCGACATCCTGTTCGACACCGACGACGTATACGAGCAAGCGCACCAGTTCATGAGCCACGTGATGCCAGAGCACGCAGCACGTGTGAAGCGTTACCGAGACAACGCCCCCCTGTTCTCGCGCTTCCAGATCGAACACCAGATCGAATCCGCCTACAGCCGCACGGTACAGCTCCCTTCCGGCGGCGCCATCGTGATCGACCATGCAGAAGCGTTGGTCGCCATCGACGTCAACTCGGCTCGCGCCATCAAGGGCGGCGACATCGAGGAAACCGCGACACGCACCAACCTGGAAGCAGCTGACGAGGTAGCTCGCCAGATGCGCCTGCGCGACCTCGGCGGCCTGATCGTGATCGACTTCATCGACATGGAAGAGGCCAAGAACCGCCGCGAGGTCGAAAACCGCCTGCGCGACGCGCTACGGCAAGATCGCGCGCGTGTGCAGTTTGGCAGCATCAGCAAGTTTGGCCTCCTCGAAATGAGCCGCCAGCGCTTGAAACCAGCCCTCTCAGAGGGCGCCTCTATCCCCTGCCCTCGCTGCGGCGGATCAGGCCACGTGCGCGACACTGAGAGCAGTGCACTACAGATCCTGCGCATCATTCAAGAAGAATCGATGAAGGACAACACCGCCGCTGTCAACGTACAGGTTCCGGTGGAAGTGGCGAGTTTCCTGCTGAACGAGAAACGCCCTGAGATCGCCAAGATCGAGCTAAAACAGCGCGTGAACGTCACACTGGTCCCCAACAAGACCCTGGAGACCCCGCATTACAAGCTGGAACGCTTGAAGCACGACGATCCGCGCCTGGACGATGTAGACGCCAGCTACAAGATGGCCGAGGAATTCGAAGACCCGACCACCGTCACCCGCCGCAGCCAGGAGCCGACCAACCGGCAAACCCCGGTGATCAAGGGTGTCCTGCCTGACGCACCCGCTCCGCAAGCGGTACCCAAGCCCGTCCCAGCAGCTCCTGCGGCGCCTACCAGCCCGGCAGTCTCTGCTCCCGCTCCTGCCCCCGCAGGTCTGCTGGGTTGGCTGAAGAACCTGTTTGGCGTCGCACCTCAACCCGCCCCTGTTGCCGCGCCAGCGCCTGTAGCGCAGCCAGTTACAGAAGAAAAACGTGAAGCGCGGGGCGGCCGCGAGAGCGAGCGGCGCGGCAACCGCGGCGGACGTGGCCGTGGCGAAGGTCGCAATGCGACCGGCGAAGGCCGCTCCAACGGTGGCAATGGCGAAGGCCGACGCAACGAGCCTCGGGGTGAAATCCAGGGCGAAAGCCGAAACGGCGGCCGCGACGGCCGTCGCGGCGGAGAGCGCACAGACCGCGGCGACCGCCAAGGATCAAGAGAGAAACGTGAGTCCGCGATTTCAAATGATTCCGGATCTACCAAGCCTTTGATCGAGACCGTCGCACAAGATGCCACCGTGCAGTCGGCCCGTCCTGAGCGCAGTGAGCGCAGTGAGCGTGGCGAGAACCGCCGTGGACGCAGCGAACGCGGCGAAGGAAGCCGCCGAGATCGTAACGAACGGGCTCCGGAGCAAGCACTCAGCCTCTCTCAAGACGCCGTTGCCAGTTCCGCGGAAGCTTCGAACCCAGAAGTGGCTGATAACCTGGGAGGAGCGCCGAGTGAAGAGCGCCGCGAACGCCGCTCGCGTGATCGTTATGGCCGCGACCGCAAAGAACGCTCCGAGCGCAACGCAGACCGTTCCGAGCGCGCGGAACGCGAAGTTGCCCCCGAATCCGCACCGCAAAGTGAATTCGTGAGTGAACCCGCCGAAGCCGCTGCCTCTTATCCGGCAGCCCGCTCGTACTTCGATCGTGCAAGTGCCACAAGCGACACAGAAACCTCTGCGCCCACTGCCCCCGCAACTTCCGCAGCGGAACCGGTGGCGCAGCCAGCGCCTGTGGAAAGCGAGCCAATCGTTACCCACCCGGTTTCCGCCCCTATTGCGGCTCCGGCTCCTGCTCCGGCTCCGGCTCCGGCTTCAGCGCCCACACCCGTGGTCGTTGAAGATGCAGGCGGACTTCCTAAGGTTCAGCCATTCTCCCTGCCTCTGCACGAGCTGGCGCAACTGGCAAGCTCAGCTGGCCTCCAGTGGGTCAACTCGGACGCAGACAAAGTGGCCGCGGTGCAGGCAGCCATCGCTGCTGAACCCCGTGCGGCGCACGTGCCGCGCGAGCGCCTGCCACTGATCGAGGTCAACGAAGGCCCGCTGGTGCTCGTCGAAACCCGCAAAGACCTGCGAGAAATGAAGCTTCCGTTTGAGGAACATGCGCGCTAAGAGCGTGTTCACGTTCGAAGAACGCGCTTAAAGCCTGGCGAGAGTTGGTGGCTACAAAACCGGGCTTTAATGCCCGGTTTTGTTTTGGTTGGTTCACCGCCCTGAGCGCGCTTGATACACAGTTCTGGTGTAAGCTGATATAGGCGTTTTGGTCGTCCCTGCCGTCCGGCTGGTGATCCAACCAATGAGGCTCTTGGCCATGTTCCGGGCCTCATAGCCATAGGCTAACTATAGATTAGGCAAAATGAATCGCCAACGCAATAGTTCAAACCTATAATTCATTCATCGCGAATTTGTTTTCTTTCACCCTCATCAATCCAAGGAGAAAAAATGTCCCTGATCAATACCAAGGTTCAGCCGTTCAAGACCCAGGCCTTCCACAACGGCCAGTTTGAAGAAGTTTCTGAGCAGAATTTCTCCAACGGCAAGAACTGGTCTGTCGTGATTTTCATGCCTGCCGCTTTCACGTTCAACTGCCCGACCGAGATTGAAGACGCAGCAGACAACTACGCAGACTTCCAGAAAGCCAACGCTGAGGTCTACATCGTGACGACTGACACCCACTTCTCGCACAAAGTGTGGCACGAGACCAGTGATGCAGTGGGCAAAGCCAAGTTCTACCTGGTGGGAGATCCTACACACCAACTGACCAACAATTTTGGCGTTCACATTCCTGAAGAGGGTCTGGCACTGCGCGGCACCTTCGTGATCGACCCCAGCGGCACGATCAAGACCATGGAAGTGCATTCCAACGAAATCGCCCGCGACGTCAAGGAAACCGTTCGCAAGCTGAAGGCAGCCCAGTACACCGCAGCTCACCCAGGCGAAGTTTGCCCGGCCAAGTGGAAAGAAGGCGAAAAAACGCTGAAGCCTTCCATTGACCTGGTCGGCAAGATCTAATCTGCCTTCCCTGGCGCCGGTCTACGAACTGGCGCACACCCGCCGAACGCGACGGGGCTCTTCTGCCCTGCCGTTCGGCTTTTTATTGACCAATACATCTATGGCATCGCTGACCCTGATGATGCCGGAATCAACCAAGGAGCACTCACCATGTTGGACGACGACATCAAGCAACAACTGACCGCCTACCTCGAGCGCGTGAAGGAGCCGTTCGAGATGGTGGCTTCTCTTGACGGCGGCGAAAAGGCCGCTGAAATGCGCGAACTGCTCGAAGAAATCGCGGCCGCCCGCCCGGATATGATCAGCCTGCGCGTAGATGGCACAGACGCACGCAAACCGTCTTTTAGCTTGCAGCGCAAAGGCGCAGACTCGAAGCTGCGGTTTGCCGCCATCCCCATGGGCCATGAGTTCACTTCGCTCATCCTGGCACTCCTGTGGACAGGTGGTCACCCGCCCAAGGTGGAGGCCGATACGCTTGAGCAGATCAAGGCTCTCGACTCAGACCTCAAATTTGAGGTTTACATGAGCCTGTCCTGCCACAACTGCCCCGACGTGGTACAGGCCCTATCGCTCATGGCCATCTACAACCCACGCATTGATGTCACCATTATTGACGGGGGCCTCTATCAGAAAGAAATTGAGGAACGCGAGATCATGGGCGTTCCCACCGTTTACCTGAATGGTGAGTTTTTTGCCAACGGCCGCATGAGTGTGGATGAGATCGTGCAGAAGGTCGACACAGGCGCTGCCAAGCGTGATGCAGAAAAGCTGAGCGCCAAGGCACCGTTCGAAGTGCTGATCATCGGCGGCGGTCCTGCTGGAGCGGCAGCTGCCATCTATGCTGCGCGCAAGGGCATCCGCACTGGTGTTGTCAGCGAGCGTTTCGGCGGCCAGGTGAACGACACCATGGAGATTGCCAACTACCCAGGCATTCCCGAAACCAACGGGCCTGCGTATGCCGCCGCACTGGAACAGCACGTGCGCGCTTATGAAGTGGATATCATGAATACGCAGCGCGTAGCTGAGTTGATTCCCGCTGCCCAAGCGGGCGGCTTGGTGACGGTGAAGCTGGACAATGGCGGGACATTGAAGAGCCGCACCGTGATCCTGGCCACCGGTGCGCGCTGGAGAAACGTCAACGTTCCTGGCGAGCAAGAATACAAGACCAAGGGCGTGGCGTACTGCCCGCACTGCGACGGCCCCCTCTTCAAGGGAAAGGACGTTGCCGTCATCGGTGGCGGCAACTCCGGTGTCGAGGCAGCGATCGACCTCGCTGGCGTGGTGAAGCACGTTACAGTGCTGGAATTCCTGCCTGAGATGAAAGCTGACGCGGTGCTGGTCAAGAAGCTCCAGAGCCTGCCGAACGTGACGATTCACACCAACGCTCAGACAACCGAGATCACGGGTGCCGGTGGCAAGGTCAATGGATTGAGGTTCAAGCACCGCGCTGACGGCACCGATGCCAGCGTGGATCTGGAAGGCGTGTTCGTGCAGATTGGCCTGGTACCTAATACCGAATGGCTAGGCTCTACAGTAGAGCGCAGCAAGTTCGGCGAGATTGTGGTCGACGCGCGCGGTGCCACCAACGTGCCGGGCGTGTTTGCTGCAGGCGATTGCACCACGGTGCCCTACAAGCAGATCGTGGTGGCTGCAGGCTCAGGGTCCACGGCGGCATTGAGCGCGTTTGACTACCTGATACGCACACCCGCAGCCTCCGAAGGAGCGCAAACGGTAACTCAGGAAGCAGTCGCCGCCTAAGAGCCTGTCGGAATTGGAAGTCGTCTGCTGGAAATGTGCCGCAGCGCTGCATTTTTCACAGCCTCATTCAGCCCGCTCGCGTAGCGGGCTTTTTTTGCCCGCTCGGGATCACCTTTTGTCAGATCCTGCACAAAAAATTTCTCCATATTGTCGTCGCCGCCAATATCGTGCCAACGAGTGCAGGCCTAACATGATTCGAAACATACTTTTACACCTGTTGTGCAGGTTAACCGGAGTCCTTCGATCATGGCAACCACCGTACTCATCACTAAGCTCACTGGCCAGGCATGGGTCCGCAATGCCGACGGGTCGCTTACCGAACTGCGCGAGGGCATGCGCATTGCGGCAGATGCGAACGTGGTCACCGCCTCGGGTAGTTCCTTGCAACTTCAGGCCGACGGGCAGCCTCCGCTGACGATCGGAGAAGGTCAGAATGTGGCGTTGACGGAAGAAGTATTCCGTCCGGCAGCACCCAATGAAGCGGCCATTACCCCACCCCTTCCTGGTACAGCTGATGCACTGATCAACGCCATCATCGCTGGCCAAGACCCCCTGGATCAACTCGATCCCACCGCTGCGGTGCTTACCGGTGGCGGTGGTGGAGGCGGCACATTTGTGCGGCTGAGCAGCATTTTGGAAACTACAGCACCGCTGGATTTGGCCTATGGAGGCATTGGGAGGCCGGGGATTGATTCCGCCATACTGGGAACGGCTATGGTCCTACCGGAGTCGGCGCCGGATCCTCTCACGAGCGAGCGTGACGTAAGCGAAGCCGGTCTGCCAGGTGGATCGAGCGAAGGCAATCAGAGCAACATTGTCAATGGTCAGGTGACCCTTCCTCCTGGCTGGACTCCTGTGCCCAGCTCTGGCACCACACCCTACGGCACCTACACCATAGATGCGCAAGGTAACTTTACATACACGCTGACCGGCCCGACTGCTGACGTCAATGGCGTTATTGAAATCGATAGCTTTGTATACAGCATCACTGATGGCACAACCATAGTAACCGGCAACCGAGTGGACATCGCGATCAATGACGACGTGCCGACTGCTCGCAATGACACCGATACAGTCCCCAACGCCACGGCCACCGGCAATGTGATCACTGGCGCCGACACCACCAGCGGTGCGGCTGGGTCCGACGTCAAGGGCGCCGATGGCGCCACCGTGACCACGGTCTCCAGCAACAACGTTCCCGGCAACTCCCCCAGCGTGGTGGGCGGCGTCATCACCATCGTCGGTGAGCATGGCACCCTGGTCATGCAGCCCGATGGAAGCTATGTCTACACGCGGACCTCCGCCGGCCCGCTGCAAGCGACAGAAACCTTCACCTACACGCTCACCGATGGCGATCAGGACACTTCCATCGCCACCCTCATATTGACCATCGGCGACAACGGCGTCACGATTGACAACCTCACGCCTCAAGCAGGCGGCGGTGATGTCACGGTTGAAGAGGCCGCCCTCAACGATGGGTCCAACCCATCGAGCACGAACGAAACTGGCACCGGCAGCTTCACGATTGCCGCACCCGATGGCGTGAACACCGTGAGTATCGGTGGCACTGTGGTGATCCAGAACGGCGCCCTTGTGATCAGCCCGACCTTCACCACGGCCCTGGGCAACACCTTTACCGTGACCGGCTACGACGCAGCCACCGGAGTCATCACCTATAGCTACACGCTGGGCGATAACGAGGCGCACCCAGCAGGCGCTGGCAATAACAACCTGTTCGAAGGTCTTGCGGTCGTCGTCACGGATGTGGATGGCGACTCTGTCAATGGCTCGTTGGTCGTCAGGATCATCGACGACGTGCCTACCGCCAATGCGGACACCGACACCGTCGACAACTCCACGGCAACAGGAAACGTGATTACAGGTGCCGGCACCAGCAGCGGCGTAGCCGGTGCGGACGTTCAAGGCGCCGATGGCGCCACTGTGTCTACAGTGACCAGCAGCAATGTGCCAGGCAACATTCCGACCGTGGTCGGGGGTGTCATCACCATTGTGGGCCAGTACGGCACGCTGGTCATGCAACCCAACGGCAGCTACATATACACGCAAGCCACCACCGGCCCGCTGCAGGCCACCGAAACCTTCACCTACACGCTCACCGACGGCGATCAGGACACGTCCACCGCCACCCTGACGCTGACCATCGGCGACAACGGCGTCACGATCGACAACCTGACGCCCGAGGCTGGTGGCGGCGATGTCACGGTTGAAGAAGCCGCCCTCAGCGACGGCTCCAACCCCTCCAGCACGAACGAGACCGGCACCGGCAGCTTCACGATCGCCGCGCCCGATGGCGTCAACAACGTGACCATCGGCGGCACGCTGGTGATCTCCAATGGCGCTCTGGTGGTCAGCCCGACCTTCACCACCGCCCTGGGCAACACCTTCACCGTGACGGGCTACAACGCAGCCACGGGCGAGATCAGCTACAGCTACACCCTGGGCGACAACGAAGCCCACGCAGCCGCAGCAGGCAACAACGACCTGTTCGAAGACCTCGCGGTCGTCGTCACCGACATCGATGGCGACTCCGCTAACGCCACGCTGGCGGTGAGAATCGTCGACGACGTGCCCACCGCAGCGAACGACACCGACACGATCGACAACGCCACAGCTACCGCTGCGGGCAATGTCATGACCGGAGCCAACACCAGCAGCGGCGCAGCCGGTGCGGACGTTCAAGGCGCCGATGGCGCCACCGTGACTACGGTGTTCAGCAGCAACGTGCCGGGCAACACCCCTTCCGTGGTGGGCGGTGTCATCACCATCGTCGGCCAGTACGGCACCCTGGTCATGCAGCCCGACGGCAGCTACGTTTACACGCGCGCCACTGCCGGGCCGCTGCAGGCGACAGAAACCTTCACCTACACGCTCACCGACGGCGATCAGGACACCTCCACCGCGACCCTGACGCTGACCATCGGCGACAACGGCGTCACGATCGACAACCTGACGCCCGAGGCTGGTGGCGGCGATGTCACGGTTGAAGAAGCCGCCCTCAGCGACGGCTCCAACCCCTCCAGCACGAACGAGACCGGCACCGGCAGCTTCACGATTGCCGCCCCGGATGGCGTCAACAACGTCACCATCGGTGGCACGCTGGTGATCTCCAATGGCGCTCTGGTGGTCAGCCCGACCTTCACCACCGCCCTGGGCAACACCTTCACCGTGACGGGCTACAACGCAGCCACGGGCGAGATCAGCTACAGCTACACCCTGGGCGACAACGAAGCCCACGCAGCCGCAGCAGGCAACAACGACCTGTTCGAAGACCTCGCGGTCGTCGTCACCGACATCGATGGCGACTCCGCTAACGCCACGCTGGCGGTGAGAATCGTCGACGACGTGCCCACCGCAGCGAACGACACCGACACGATCGACAACGCCACAGCTACCGCTGCGGGCAATGTCATGACCGGAGCCAACACCAGCAGCGGCGCAGCCGGTGCGGACGTTCAAGGCGCCGATGGCGCCACCGTGACTACGGTGTTCAGCAGCAACGTGCCGGGCAACACCCCTTCCGTGGTGGGCGGTGTCATCACCATCGTCGGCCAGTACGGCACCCTGGTCATGCAGCCCGACGGCAGCTACGTTTACACGCGCGCCACTGCCGGGCCGCTGCAGGCGACAGAAACCTTCACCTACACGCTCACCGACGGCGATCAGGACACGTCCACCGCGACCCTGACGCTGACCATCGGCGACAACGGCGTCACGATCGACAACCTGACGCCCGAGGCTGGTGGCGGCGATGTCACGGTTGAAGAAGCCGCCCTCAGCGACGGCTCCAACCCCTCCAGCACGAACGAGACCGGCACCGGCAGCTTCACGATCGCCGCGCCCGATGGCGTCAACAACGTGACCATCGGCGGCACGCTGGTGATCTCCAATGGCGCTCTGGTGGTCAGCCCGACCTTCACCACCGCCCTGGGCAACACCTTCACCGTGACGGGCTACAACGCAGCCACGGGCGAGATCAGCTACAGCTACACCCTGGGCGACAACGAAGCCCACGCAGCCGCAGCAGGCAACAACGACCTGTTCGAAGACCTCGCGGTCGTCGTCACCGACATCGATGGCGACTCCGCTAACGCCACGCTGGCGGTGAGAATCGTCGACGACGTGCCCACCGCAGCGAACGACACCGACACGATCGACAACGCCACAGCTACCGCTGCGGGCAATGTCATGACCGGAGCCAACACCAGCAGCGGCGCAGCCGGTGCGGACGTTCAAGGCGCCGATGGCGCCACCGTGACTACGGTGTTCAGCAGCAACGTGCCGGGCAACACCCCTTCCGTGGTGGGCGGTGTCATCACCATCGTCGGCCAGTACGGCACCCTGGTCATGCAGCCCGACGGCAGCTACGTTTACACGCGCGCCACTGCCGGGCCGCTGCAGGCGACAGAAACCTTCACCTACACGCTCACCGACGGCGATCAGGACACGTCCACCGCGACCCTGACGCTGACCATCGGCGACAACGGCGTCACGATCGACAACCTCACGCCCGAGGCTGGTGGCGGCGATGTCACGGTTGAAGAAGCCGCCCTCAGCGATGGGTCCAACCCTTCGAGCACCGCCGAGACGGGCACCGGCAGCTTCACGATTGCCGCCCCCGATGGCGTCAACAACGTCACCATCGGCGGCACGCTGGTGATCTCCAATGGCTCTCTGGTGGTCAGCCCAACCTTCACGACGGCTCTGGGCAACACCTTCACCGTGACCGGCTACAACGCGGCCACCGGAGAAATCAGCTACAGCTACACCCTGGGCGACAACGAAGCCCACGCAGCCGCAGCAGGCAACAACAACCTGTTCGAGGATCTCGCGGTCGTCGTCACCGACATCGATGGCGACTCCGCCAACGCCACGCTGGCCGTGAAGATCGTCGACGATGTCCCCACGGCCGCCAACGACACCGACACGATTGACAACGCCACAGCTACCGCTGCGGGCAATGTCATGACCGGAGCCAACACCAGCAGCGGTGCAGCCGGTGTCGACGTGCAAGGCGCCGACGGCGCCACCGTGACCACGGTCACCAGCAGCAACGTGCCGGGCAACACCCCTTCCGTGGTGGGCGGTGTCATCACCATCGTCGGTGAGCATGGCACCCTGGTCATGCAGCCCGACGGCAGCTACGTTTACACGCGCGCCACTGCCGGGCCGCTGCAGGCGACAGAAACCTTCACCTACACGCTCACCGACGGCGATCAGGACACCTCCACCGCGACCCTGACGCTGACCATCGGCGACAACGGCGTCACGATCGACAACCTGACGCCCGAGGCTGGTGGCGGCGATGTCACGGTTGAAGAAGCCGCCCTCAGCGACGGCTCCAACCCCTCCAGCACGAACGAGACCGGCACCGGCAGCTTCACGATTGCCGCCCCGGATGGCGTCAACAACGTCACCATCGGTGGCACGCTGGTGATCTCCAATGGCGCTCTGGTGGTCAGCCCGACCTTCACCACCGCCCTGGGCAACACCTTCACCGTGACGGGCTACAACGCAGCCACGGGCGAGATCAGCTACAGCTACACCCTGGGCGATAACGAAGCCCACGCAGCGGCAGCAGGCAACAACGACCTGTTCGAGGATCTCGCGGTCGTCGTCACCGACATCGATGGCGACTCCGCCAACGCCACGCTGGCCGTGAAGATCGTCGACGATGTCCCCACGGCCGCCAACGACACCGACACGATTGACAACGCCACAGCTACCGCTGCGGGCAATGTCATGACCGGAGCCAACACCAGCAGCGGTGCAGCCGGTGTCGACGTGCAAGGCGCCGACGGCGCCACCGTGACCACGGTCACCAGCAGCAACGTGCCGGGGAATACTCCGAGCGTCAACGCGGGTGTCATCACCATCGTCGGCCAGTACGGCACCCTGGTCATGCAGCCCGACGGCAGCTACGTTTACACGCGCGCCACGACCGGCCCGCTGCAGGCGACAGAAACCTTCACCTACACGCTCACGGATGGCGATCAGGACACCTCCACCGCGACCCTGACGCTGACCATCGGCGACAACGGCGTCACGATCGACAACCTCACGCCTCAAGCAGGTGGCGGTGATGTCACGGTCTACGAGTCGGCGTTGAACGACGGATCCAATCCGCCGAGCCTGGGCGAGACGGGCACCGGCAGCTTCACGATTGCCGCCCCGGATGGCGTCAACAACGTCACCATCGGTGGCACGCTGGTGATCTCCAATGGCGCTCTGGTGGTCAGCCCGACCTTCACCACCGCCCTGGGCAACACCTTCACCGTGACGGGCTACAACGCAGCCACGGGCGAGATCAGCTACAGCTACACCCTGGGCGATAACGAAGCCCACGCAGCGGCAGCAGGCAACAACGACCTGTTCGAGGATCTCGCGGTCGTCGTCACCGACATCGATGGCGACTCCGCCAACGCCACGCTGGCCGTGAAGATCGTCGACGATGTCCCCACGGCCGCCAACGACACCGACACGATTGACAACGCCACAGCTACCGCTGCGGGCAATGTCATGACCGGAGCCAACACCAGCAGCGGTGCAGCCGGTGTCGACGTGCAAGGCGCCGACGGCGCCACCGTGACCACGGTCACCAGCAGCAACGTGCCGGGCAACACCCCTTCCGTGGTGGGCGGTGTCATCACCATCGTCGGTGAGCATGGCACCCTGGTCATGCAGCCCGACGGCAGCTACGTTTACACGCGCGCCACTGCCGGGCCGCTGCAGGCGACAGAAACCTTCACCTACACGCTCACCGACGGCGATCAGGACACCTCCACCGCGACCCTGACGCTGACCATCGGCGACAACGGCGTCACGATCGACAACCTCACGCCCGAGGCTGGTGGCGGCGATGTCACGGTTGAAGAAGCCGCCCTCAGCGATGGGTCCAACCCTTCGAGCACCGCCGAGACGGGCACCGGCAGCTTCACGATTGCCGCCCCCGATGGCGTCAACAACGTCACCATCGGCGGCACGCTGGTGATCTCCAATGGCTCTCTGGTGGTCAGCCCAACCTTCACGACGGCTCTGGGCAACACCTTCACCGTGACCGGCTACAACGCGGCCACCGGAGAAATCAGCTACAGCTACACCCTGGGCGACAACGAAGCCCACGCAGCCGCAGCAGGCAACAACAACCTGTTCGAGGATCTCGCGGTCGTCGTCACCGACATCGATGGCGACTCCGCTAACGCCACGCTATCCGTGAAGATCGTGGACGATGTGCCTACTGCCGCCAACGACACCGACACCGTCGCCAATGCCACGGCGACAGCCACCGGCAATGTCATGACCGGCACCGACACCACCAGCGGTGTCGCAGGCGCGGACGTCAAGGGAGCCGATGGGGCCACCGTGACCACGGTCATCAGCAGCAACGTCCCAGGCAACACGCCGAGCGTGAACGCTGGCGTCATCACCATCGCCGGTGAACATGGAACGCTGGTCATGCAACCGGACGGCAGCTATGTCTACACCCGGACCACGACCGGCCCGCTGCAGGCGACAGAAACCTTCACCTACACGCTCACCGATGGTGATCAGGACACCTCGACAGCCACCCTGACGCTGACCATTGGCGACAACGGCGTCACAATCGACAACCTCACGCCCGAGGCTGGTGGCGGCGATGTCACGGTCTACGAATCCGCGCTGGACATTGGCGGATCGAACCCGTCAAGCACCGCAGAAACCGGATCCGGCACGTTTACCATCGCCGCGCCGGATGGCGTGAACAACGTGACCATCGGCGGCACGCTGGTGATCTCCAGTGGCTCTCTGGTGGTCAACCCAACCTTCACCACGGCCCTCGGTAACACCTTCACCGTGACGGGCTACAACGCGGCCACCGGAGAAATCAGCTACAGCTACACCCTGGGCGACAACGAAGCCCACGCAGCCGCAGCAGGCAACAACAACCTGTTCGAGGATCTCGCGGTCGTCGTCACCGACGTGGACAACGACTCGGCCAACGCCACACTGTCCGTGAAGATCGTGGACGATGTGCCTACTGCTGCGAACGACACCGACACCGTCGCCAACGCTACGGCGACAGCCACCGGCAATGTCATGACCGGCACCGACACCAGCAGCGGCGCAGCCGGTGCGGATGTGCAAGGCGCTGATGGCGCCACCGTGACCACAGTGTTCAGCAGCAACGTGCCCGGCAATACTCCGAGCGTCAACGCTGGTGTCATCACCATCGTGGGCCAGTACGGCACCCTGGTCATGCAACCCGATGGCAGCTACGTCTATACGCGCGCCACGACCGGCCCGCTGCAGGCGACAGAAACCTTCACCTACACCCTCACCGATGGGGATCAGGACACCTCGACAGCCACCCTGACGCTGACCATCGGCGACAACGGGGTCACAATCGACAATCTGACGCCCGAGGCTGGTGGCGGCGATGTCACGGTTGAAGAAGCAGCCCTCAGCGATGGCTCCAACCCATCGAGCGCGAACGAGACCGGTACCGGTTCGTTCACGATTGCCGCCCCCGATGGCGTCAACAACGTCACCATCGGTGGCACGCTGGTGATCTCCAATGGGATTTTGGTGGCCGTCCCGAGCTTCACCACCGCCCTGGGCAACACCTTCACCGTGACGGGCTACAACGCCGCCACCGGAGAAATCAGCTACAGCTACACCCTGGGTGACAACGAAGCCCACGCAGCCGCAGCAGGCAACAACGACCTGTTTGAGGATCTCGCGGTCGTCGTCACCGACATCGATGGCGACTCGGCAAACGCCACACTGGCTGTGAGAATCGTCGACGACGTGCCCACCGCAGGGAACGACACCGACACCATATCCAACGCCACGGCGACAGCCACCGGCAATGTCATGACCGGTACCGACACCAGCAGCGGCGTAGCCGGTGCGGATGTGCAAGGCGCCGATGGCGCCACGGTGACCACGGTCACGAGTGCTAACGTCCCAGGCAACACGCCGAGCGTGAACGCTGGCGTCATCACCATCGCCGGTGAACATGGAACGCTGGTCATGCAACCGGACGGCAGCTATGTCTACACCCGGACCACGACCGGCCCGCTGCAGGCGACAGAAACCTTCACCTACACGCTCACCGATGGTGATCAGGACACCTCGACAGCCACCCTGACGCTGACCATCGGCGACAACGGGGTCACAATCGACAATCTGACGCCCGAGGCTGGTGGCGGTGATGTCACGGTTGAAGAAGCAGCCCTGAGCGATGGCTCCAACCCTTCGAGCACCGCCGAGACGGGCACCGGCAGCTTCACGATTGCCGCCCCCGATGGCGTCAACAACGTGACCATCGGTGGCACGCTGGTGATCTCCAATGGCTCTCTGGTGGTCAGCCCGACCTTCACGACGGCCCTCGGTAACACCTTCACCGTGACTGGCTACAACGCGGCCACCGGAGAAATCAGCTACAGCTACACCCTGGGCGACAACGAAGCCCATGCAGCCGCAGCAGGCAACAACAACCTGTTCGAGGATCTCGCGGTCGTCGTCACCGACGTGGACAACGACTCGGCCAACGCCACACTGTCCGTGAAGATCGTGGACGATGTGCCGACGGCCGCCAACGACACCGACACCATATCCAACGCCACGGCGACAGCCACCGGTAATGTCATGACCGGTACCGACACCAGCAGCGGCGCAGCCGGTGCCGATGTGCAAGGCGCTGATGGCGCCACCGTGACCACGGTCACGAGTGCCAACGTCCCAGGCAACACGCCGAGCGTGAACGCTGGCGTTATCACGATAGTGGGCCAGTACGGCACCCTGGTCATGCAACCCGATGGCAGCTACGTCTATACGCGCGCCACGACCGGCCCGCTGCAGGCGACAGAAACCTTCACCTACACGCTCACCGATGGTGATCAGGACACGTCCACCGCCACCCTGACGCTGACCATCGGCGACAACGGCGTCACGATCGACAATCTCACGCCTCAAGCTGGTGGCGGCGATGTCACGGTTGAAGAAGCCGCCCTCAGCGATGGCTCCAACCCCGCCAGCACAAACGAGACCGGTACCGGTTCGTTCACCATTGCAGCGCCAGATGGCGTCAACAACGTCACCATCGGCGGCACGCTGGTGATCTCCAATGGGATTTTGGTGGCCGTCCCGAGCTTCACCACCGCCCTGGGCAACACCTTCACCGTGACCGGTTATAACGCGGCCACCGGAGAAATCAGCTACAGCTACACCTTGGGTGACAACGAAGCCCACGCAGCCGCAGCAGGCAACAACGACCTGTTCGAGGATCTCGCGGTCGTCGTCACCGACATCGATGGCGACTCCGCCAACGCCACGCTATCCGTGAAGATCGTGGACGATGTGCCTACTGCTGCGAACGACACCGACACCGTCGCCAATGCCACGGCGACAGCCACCGGCAATGTCATGACCGGCACCGACACCAGCAGCGGCGCAGCCGGTGCGGATGTGCAAGGCGCTGATGGCGCCACCGTGACCACAGTGTTCAGCAGCAACGTGCCCGGCAATACTCCGAGCGTCAACGCTGGTGTCATCACCATCGTGGGCCAGTACGGCACCCTGGTCATGCAGCCCGATGGCAGCTACGTCTATACGCGCGCCACGACCGGCCCGCTGCAGGCGACAGAAACCTTCACCTACACGCTCACCGATGGTGATCAGGACACCTCCACCGCTAACCTGACGCTGACCATCGGCGACAACGGCGTCACAATCGACAACCTCACGCCCGAGGGTGGTGGCGGTGATGTCACGGTCTACGAGTCGGCGTTGAACGACGGATCCAATCCGCCGAGCCTGGGCGAGACGGGCACCGGTTCATTCACGATCGCCGCGCCCGATGGCGTCAACAACGTGACCATCGGTGGCACGCTGGTGATCTCCAATGGCTCTCTGGTGGCCGTCCCGAGCTTCACCACCGCCCTGGGCAACACCTTCACCGTGACGGGCTACAACGCGGCCACCGGAGAAATCAGCTATAGCTATACGTTGTTGGACAACGAAGCTCATGCAGCGGGTGCTGGTTCGAATGATCTGTTCGAGAACTTGGCTGTCACCGTGACGGACACGGACGGCGATCCGGCCAATGCCACGCTATCTGTCAGGATCGTCGACGATGTGCCCACCGCGTCCAACGACACCGACAAGATCGACAACGCAACCGCCACTGCCACGGGCAATGTGATCACCGGCGCCAACACCACCAGTGGTGCGGCAGGCGCTGACGTGCAAGGCGCTGATGGCGCAACGGTGTCCACCGTCACCAGCACAAACGTCCCAGGCAACACGCCGAGCGTGAACGCTGGCGTTATCACGATAGTGGGCCAATATGGCACCTTGGTCATGCAGCCCAATGGCAGCTATGTCTACACGCGCGCCAGCAACGGAACGTTGCAGGCCACTGAGACGTTCACCTACACACTCCGGGACGGAGACCAGGACACATCGACCGCCACCCTTACGCTCACCATCGGCGACAACGGCGTCACGATCGACAACCTCACGCCCGAGGGTGGTGGCGGCGATGTCACGGTCTACGAATCCGCGCTGGACATTGGCGGATCGAACCCGTCAAGCACCGCAGAAACCGGATCCGGCACGTTTACCATCGCCGCGCCGGATGGCGTCAACAACGTGACCATCGGCGGCACGCTGGTGATCTCCAATGGCTCTCTGGTGGCCGTCCCGAGCTTCACCACAGCCCTGGGCAACACCTTCACCGTGACCGGATATAACTCGGCCACTGGAGTCGTCAGCTACACCTACACACTTAACGACAACGAGGCCCACCCGAACGGCGCAGGCATCAATAACCTGTTCGAAAACTTGGGTGTATCTGTCACGGACGTTGACGGGGACGCCGCCAGTGGCACGCTGGCAGTGAAGATTGTTGACGACATTCCGACACTGGGTGCATTCAACCCGGGAACACTCCCGAATGCGGTCGGATCAGTCAGCGGCACCTTCGGCCTGACTCCGGGAGCAGACGGCATTGAACGTTTCTTCATTAACGGGCCTACCCTCACGGGGATTTCATACTCCCAGTCTGTTGCCCCAGATGGAACGACGACGTTGCTTGCGCAAACGACGGCCGGCACCCCAGTCTTCACGCTGGTGGTGAAACCTGATGGAACTTATGAATTTAACTTGCTGGATCCAAAGCCCGAGCAAGCGGTAACGCAACCGTTGACAGGCCTGACTTCTGGGGGACCGGAACCTTGGCTCGAAACCCCCGATGGTTTGATCGAGTTCACGGGGAATAGCTCAGGGGTCAACGCGTCAACGCAAGGTTTCGGGATTGATAACCAGTTCGTCAATCCTGGTGAGAACTTCACGATGGAGTTTCATACCGTTGGGTCGCCAGGGGACACTCCGGCAGCGTCCAACGCGCAGTATGTGGGGAAACTTGATTTCACGGTAAACAATGGTTCTGGGACGGTGAGTTGGACTGTGACCAATTCAGCAACCGGACAGACCGAATCAGGTACGGCAACGGTTATCAACGGACAGCTACTGATTGACCCAACGATCGACTTCAACATCGCGTCGATCACAGGTACGTCGGGTAGCATGCGCTTACAAGCGGTCTCGGTCGGTAAGATCATCCTTCCGCCTGATTACGGCTTCGAGTTCTCGATCACGGCGCAGGACCAAGACGGAGACATCACGAGTGCGCAAACGCTGGATATCAGCGTCACGACACAGGTGACTTCTAGTGCGGCCACGACCATGGCTGCCTTCGCAATGCCCGTGTCGACAGACCACTCCGGTTTCACCCCTGAATCAGTGTCGTTTGCGGATCAGGGAAGCAAGGAGCCACCCACAACGGACGGACCAACGCCCGACACCTCCGGAGCAAGCTCTCCTACCGATCCGCTGACAGAAGCGAAACCTGAAGAAAACACGACGAGCAGCTCTCAGCCAGAGTCGAGGGAAACCGAACATGTTTCACTGCTGGATGACGGCACGGTGCCCGTTCCTGTACCCACCGCACCAGCGGATGAGCCCGGAAGTGGAGGCGATACCCACTCGAACGCTGGTGCAGGCAACACCCCCGCCTCTCCGCCGTTGCCCGAGCATATCCTCGTAAGCAACCACGGCGACAGTATTGAGGGGCTGCTACCGCCAGCTGCACCTGCGACGCCACCAGGCCCACCGACTCCGCAGAACGGCGAGCCTGGCAACGTGCCGCCCATGATGCCTGACCACGCTCCTGTACCCCCGAAGCCGAAGAGCTGGCAAGGGCCATGCTCGAGCAGGGTCAGCACAACAATCCTTCGCATCTTTGACCAGGAGCCCTCTCGTTACGGAGGGCAAACTGAGGATGTCATGCAAAGGGCGCCCACCTGACTGGTGAGCGCCCTTTTTCCTGGGCACACTCCCAGGACTGCTCTACTACGCTGCCGACTTATACCTGCACACTCACACCCTGCTCGACTAGGTAATCCGCCGTGTGTTTTTCTACGACGCCTGTGACATAAACGCGCAGCCCCAGATCCTTGGCCGTGCGAGCCAAGGCGAGCAGGAGATTCTTGCTGCCGGGACTATCGTGTGATTGGGCTGCAAAGTCGTCACCCAGCTTGAGATAGGTTAAGGGAAGCAGGTGCAATCGCGTGAGCGCCACAGGCTCCTGCTCCATACGCCGTAGACCAGTGCGAATGCCGTGCATGCGGACTTGGGAACAGAAAGCCAGCAACTCAGTGGGGTAGGCAGTCACGCCATGCGCGTCCAGCTCCAATACGAGTCGGGACAATGTGTTCTGGGTGTCCTGCTTGGCTTGCCGCTTCAGTAACGCGTTCAATTCAGGAAGAAAACTGTCCTGAGCCAACGAGGGCAGTGAAACGCGCACGATGAGTTGTCCACTTGCGTGCTGTTCAAGCCAATGCAATCCCAAGTTGATGGCGTGCAAATCAAACTCCGCCGACAAACCCAGGCGCACAGCCACTGGAAGAAAAAGCGAACCGGCCAGTACTTGGCCTTTGCCCTCATGTGCACTTTCGTGAAGCTGCAACCAAGCGTCGCCGTACTCCTCCCGGCCTTGCGATCCGGCGAATGCATGGGTACGAACATCCAAGCTTAGCCGCTGCGGCTCTGCCAGTGCGGCGGTCAGCATGTGCTGCCACTCCCCTTCACCCGTTGCGCTGCGCTGGGCTTCGCGTGGGCTGTATGCCAAATACTCGACCTCGGAGTGTCCGGCGCTTTCGGCGCGCATGAGCGCTTCATCCAAGCGGGAGAGCACATCGCCCACCGAACTGGATGGGCCATAGTCAGTCAAAGCATACGCCCAGCGGCACCAAATGCCGCTTACCAAAGAAATACGCAAGGATTGCGGGATCTGCCGGATTTTTTGAACCAGACTCATGGCCTGCGGCCCCTGCACTCCCGGCATGAGTACAGCGAAATCGGAGCCATTGAGGCGGGCCAGCTGTCCCTGGCCTTGCAGATACTCGCCTGCTGCTTTCTGCGCCGCCAAAACCTCCCCAATTTCCTGGCCGATTCTGGCAAGCCAGGCGTCTACCTCGGTCCGCGTCATACTAGCGTTCAATGCTTGCAGATCACGCTGGCGGAATAACAGCACATGGCCATGCGAGGCTGCCTCCCCTGCATCTCCGTTCAGCGCTCGGCGCAGTTCATTGACAAAGTATCGGCGGTTAGGAAGACGAGTCACCGGATCTCGATTGACTTCCAGCTCTAGCGACTCAATGCGCTGATTCTGCTCCTGCTCCTGTGCACGCACTCTTTCACGGGTATCGTCAATGACGTCGACCAGCGAACTCAGTTCCGCCACGCTAGAGTGAGCTGGCGAGACCTCCGCAGGGGCCTGCGTACCGATCGCGCGCACCTGTTCTGAGATTTCTTTGCTTAGCACAAGCCGGAACCACCGAAGCAGCAACGTGACGAACAGCGCCCAAACAAAACCCGCGGCCAACACATAAGTTGTCATGCGCACACTGCTTGCCCAGAGTGCCTCACTGGCAAACTGGTTGCCAACAACCAGCGAGAGTCGACCCACCTGACGCCAGCCGTCGCTGACGGCGCGCTCGGCTCTCGGTTCGGTTAACGGCAAAATATTCAAGAACCAGCCCGGAGCCTGCCCTTTAACCCGCTGGCCTTGAGTTTGTCGGCGGGCGAACAGCTCGACGCCGTCAGGCGCCACCAGTCGGATCTCCCGGAATTGACCGCTGTCAAACAAGGCCATCATCAACAGCTCGCGCGTCACGGGGTCCTGATTGGCCGACTGGGACAGCGACAGGGCCAACGAAGAAACAGCATTTTCACTCTGTGAGAGCAGCTGCCCGTCGAGATACTGCCTCGCCGAGCCAATGCTGAAAGCCAAAGTGCCGGCCAGGATGGCCAGAATGGCCACCGTGACGCTGAGCAAGAGTCGCCTCAACAATGACATGTGCACCTCCCAAAAATTGCCGTCGGCTTCATGGTCTGAATCCTTCCTGTTGCATGCGTGCCAGCAGGCCCTGCCAGCGGCCAATCCGTTCAACCGGCGCCTTCTGGCTGGCACCGGCCACATAAATACCTTGCCCGTTGAAACTGAACACGGGAGTGAGATCGCTGCGCTCGCTCGCGGGAAGGATGTCGCCTACCAGGTTATCCAGAACCAAGGGAACGGCGTCGGGCGTGGGATAGAAACCCAGCACCATATGGGCGATACTATGGTTGCTGCCCAATCCACCGACCCGCGCACGAACATAAATGAGGCGAAGCTTCTCCACAGGCACCCCCAAGTGCAGCAAAGAGAAGTACTTGCCAATCACGAAATCCTCGCAATCTCCGGCACGCTTCCCAATGCTCTCCAGCGGGGTCGCCCAGTAGTCAGCCTCGCCCCAGGCGGTGGGGTCGTCCGAACCGATGACGGCCTGGTTCCAGAAGCTATTGATTTTCTCCAGCTGCTGCTCTTGCGCGCGGCCAGTCTGCTCTTGCATGACACGCAGCCAAGCTTGCAGCCCCTGCACACCTTGCGCGCCATAGCGGGATCGGATGGTTCTTTCCAGCATGGCTGTATCGAACTCTAGAGCGCTGCGGCCAGGCGTGGGCAGCAACCATGCCAGCAGCAAAACGATCACGAGCGAAGCACGAAGAACTCCAGCCAAGCGTTTGAACGGATCGGGGCGCTTGGAATGCATGGCACGCTGCATACCCTATGCGATGCCGTGAACCTTCAAGGCGAGCATGAGACGGTCACTCACATGAAGCTTCTCAAATACGGCCGACAGGTGCGCGCGTACGGTTCGCTCCGTAATACCCAGGCGCTCGGAGATTTCCTGGTTTCCAATGCCCGTGGCGGCCAATCGCGCCACCTCCTGCTCACGCGGGCTCAGATTCTTTGTCCAGTCGAGCGCGGTAGGCGTTGGCAGCCTGCTCCCAACATCTTGCAGTAATCGCTGCATAAGGCTGCGACCCAGCCAGACGCTGCCCTCAACAATGCTCTCAAGAATGATGTTGAGAGATGCGACGGGGGTGAAGGCATGAGCATAGCCGCTAGCCCCATTCGCCAGCGTCTGATGTGCCTCAGCATCACTCGGGTGCGTGCTCAGAACGAGCACCTTCAGTCCCTGAAAAAGCACGCGCCATTCAGCCGCGTCCCATGCGGGCAGGCCGGGCAATGCCGCGTCTAGCATGACAAACTGACGCGACTGAGCGGCCCACCGCTGCAGTTCCTGCATGCCTTGACCTCTGGCTGGCAACCAGCGCGCACTATCAATCTGCTGCCAATGCTGCCATAAGGCGGTGTTGCGCGTCACCATCAGGACTGGATGTGCTTGCATCGCGATTGAGTAATTCCCTATGTTGATTTTCCAGCCGTCTGGCTATCTGTTTGCCTGTTTGCCTGTTTGCCTGTCTGGTCAACGCTCGGTAAGCGCATTGGACTTGGCTCGCAGAATGGGCTTGAGCAAGTAGTGCATGAGCGTTCGCCGACCGGTGAGTATGTGTACCTCGGCCTGCATGCCCGGTATGACAGGCCGGCTATCGTCGCCTACATTTGCGCGTTCGGTACGCACCTTGACGATGTAGAAAGTGTTGCCGCGGTCGTCGGTAATGGTGTTGGCGCCAATCTGCTCCACCTTGCCAGCCAGGCCGCCGTAAATGGCAAAATCGTAGGCGGTAAACTTCACTTGTGCCTTCTGCCCGAAGTGAAGAAAACCAATATCGCGCGGGCTGATCTGCACTTCCAGCAGCAACGTGTCGTCGCTGGGTACGATGTCAAGGATGTCCTTGCCCGGCTGCACGACACCGCCCACGGTGTTCACCAGCAAGTTGTTAATGGTGCCGCGCACCGGAGCCCGCACTTCGGCGAGCTTGACACGATCGGCCAGCGCGCGCTGGCCCTGCGCCAAAGTGGAAAGCTTGGTGCGAGTTTCCGAGAGTTCAGCACTGGCTTGGTTGCGAATGGTGAGCTCGGCTTCCCGAATTTTTCGCTCAGCCTCAGAGATTGCGGCACGGATGCGCCCCAACTGCGCACTGGCGGATCGTGCTTCGCCGCAATAGCGAACAACGTCGCGTTGCAGACGCAGCAGATCGACCTCGGAAACAGCCCCACTCTTGAGCAAAGGGCGGGTGACGTTGAGCTCCTCCGTGGTCAAATTGCAGCTCGCAGTGGCCTGATCCTGCTGCGCCTGTGTTGCGCGCAACTCCTGTTGTCGCTGCCCAAGCTGGTCGCGCGCGATGCTGACGTTGGTGTTGAGTTCCTGTGTGCGCGATTCCCAAGTTCGGCGCTCCATTCCCACCGCCTCGGGCGCGGCACGAACCAATTCGTCAGGCACCAGAAAAGGCTTACCTGTGGCCAGCGCCTCCAGGCGAGCTGCCCTGGCTTGCAAGGCCAGGGATTCGGCCTTGTTCTCTCCTAGTGAAGCACTATAGCGAGTGGGATCGATGCGCAGCAACACTTGGCCAGCTTGCACGGTTTCGCCGGTGCGCACCAGGATTTCCTCGACTAAGCCTCCGTCCAGACTCTGCACGACTTGGATCTGGCGCGAAGGCACCACTTGCCCCTGCCCTCGCACCACCTCGTCTATATGGCCAACACTCGCCCAGACGATGAGCGCAAGCACGACCAACAGCGATGCCCACACAAGCAGACGCGATCCGCGCGCCTGTTGTTGCCCCACAGCCCATTGCGCATCGGCGACCATATCCGAAGGATCGTAATTGCGCCCCCGGATTTGCCTCCCGACGGCCCATTTCCCAAGCGTTTGGACAAACTCCGCGGCGGTTCGTTGACGGGCCCCGGTGACCCGGTTTTTCGGGAGGGAGATGTCATGAGCGGCCCTTCACGCTTCCAATCTGCCCTTGCCTGAGCGCCTGGATGATCTGGTCCTTGGGACCGTCGGCGACGATCAGACCCCCATCTACCACGATGATTCGTTCGACCAGCTCGAGCAGTGCGGTACGGTGGGTGACGAGCAGCATGGTCTTGCCAATACTGGCTTGCATGAGATGGTGCTTGAGCTGAGATTCGCTCTGATTGTCGAGATTGCTGCTGGGTTCATCGAGCAACAGAATGGGCGGGTCGTTGATCAAGGCGCGCGCAACTGCAATGGATTGACGCTGACCGCCCGAGAGTGATTCACCCCTTTCGCCGATCGACATGTCGTAGCCCTGCGGATGCTGAGTGGCGAACTCGTCCACCCCGGCAATGCGTGCCGCATACAGCATGTCCGCCTCAGTGGCGTGGGGAGCACCAACCAGCAGGTTGTCCTTGAGGCTGCCGTAAAAGAGCAGTGGGTCCTGCGGCACGTGGCCGATCGAGCGGCGCAGGTCGACGGGGTCTATTTGCCGGGTGTCCACGCCATCGATCAGGATTGAGCCTTCCGTCGGCTGGTAGAGGCCGAGCACGAGCTTTTCGATCGTGCTTTTACCTGACGCAATGCGGCCAATAATGCCGATCCGCTCACCCGCCTTGGCCTTGAATGAAACGCCTTCCAGGGCCAACTGGGTGCTGCCTGTGTAGCGGAAATCAACATTACGGAACTCGATTGCACCTTGCAGGTGAGGTCGGGAAATAAATTCCTGCCCACTCTTGTGCTCAACGGGCATGTCCATGTAGTTATCGATGGCACCCAGTGAAATGCGCGCATTGTGAAACTGCATCATCAGTCCGGCAACCTGCCCTAACGGGGCCAGACAGCGACCTGCGATCATGGAAGCCGCGATAATGCCGCCCAGTGACATTGTCTGCTCCTGCACCCCATAGACACCAATAATCACGACGCCCACCGTGGTCAACTGCTGTACTGTCTGCACAAAGTTAACCGTAGAAGCAGTGATGAACCTGATCTTGCTGCCTATGTAAGCAAGGTATTGTGTGGACTCTTCCCAGCGGCGTTGCACGCCACTTTGGGCATTGAGCGTCTTGACCGCTTCCAGGTTGGTAAGCGACTCAACCAGCAAGGCGTTGCGCTGCGCCGAGGCTTGAAAGGTCTGAAGCGTCAAGCGTCTTAGTCTGGCCTGAGCCACGAAGGATACGATCAACGCAAGAATGATGGAGCCGACTGCGGGGATCAACATCCAGGGAGAGATCCAGGCCAGCACGGCGAGAAACAGCAGCACAAAGGGCAGATCGACCAGCGTGGTCAAGCTGGCGGAAGCAATGAAGTCCCGCACCGATTCGAACGAACGAAGGTTGGCGGCAAACGAACCCACCGTGGCCGGACGCCCCTCCATGCGCAAGTCGAGTACCCGCTCCATGATTTGCGCAGACAGCTGCACATCTACGCGCTTACTTGCCGTGTCCACCACGTAAGCCCGCGCTGTCGTCAGCACGTAATTGAAGACCAGCACCAGCGCCATTCCCACCGCCAGGACCCACAGGGTTTCAATGGCGTTATTGGGTACTACGCGGTCATACACGTTCATGTTGAACAGTGGTGCGGCCAGAGCGAAAAGGTTGATAAGAACTGCAGCAAGCAAGGCGTCTCGGTACAGGCGCCAGTTATCGAAAATCGCTGTCCAGAACCAATGGCCACTGTGCGGCGAGGGAGTCGCTTCCGATCCCCGTTCGAACCGAAACTGAGGGCGGACGAAGCACATCAGGCCGCTATATTGAGCCTGCAACTGTTCATGCGAAACTCGCACCGGACTGCCCGCCTCCGGGTACTGCACGAGGTAATGCTCATCCGGCAAAGACTCCATCAGCAGGCAGGCACGGTTGTCCTTTAGCAGGACAATAACTGGCAACAGCCCCGGAGGCACCTTCTGAAGACCCCGCCGCACGATTCGCGTCGTGCAATGAGCCCGCGCCGCCGCACGCGCGAGCAGCGAAGGCGTCAGCTGTTGATTGACCAGCGGCAAGCCATTACTGAGGGCTTGCGCCGTCATGGGTCTGCCGTGCAGTCTTGTTAATTCGACGAGGCAGGTCAGCAAAGGGTCATCATGCGTGGCATGCGGCGGCAGCCTCCAGGAGGCTTCCGCAGAGGCTGAACCATGTGAGTGGGCGTTGCCCCCTGGGAAGGCGTGACATTTGAGGAATCGGACAGCTGCATGAACACCAACCAAAGGGAGCACTGAACCTAGAAACGGCAGTTGGACGCACCCGAATGGTGAACGCCATCGGAGTGCCGGAAGCTAGTGTTCATGCGGGTTTCTTGGGTATTGAAAGCGGTCAACAGTTTCTAGGTTAAATAAGAGGAGCGTCGTCGATAAGATCCAGAGCGTTTTTCAAGCGTTGACGCGCCTGCTTGCGCGCTTGCAGCTTTTCCAGCGCGTGCGGCGGAAGATCTGTCACCAACAACGTTCCCTTGGCCAGCAAGGCATCAAGTAAATCCTCCAGAACGCGGACAAAATCCGCGTCAAGCGCAGAAAGCTCATGCTCCGGAGCGAGCCCTGGAGAACTGCCTTCAACAGACTGATCCTGGCTGTTGGTCATGACTTGTCCTGGAGAAAGGGCCTGCGCGTAACCGGTACTTGGCCGTTTGACCTCAACGGTTTGATGTCTTGAGCAGCGGTGTCAGATTGCTGGTATCTGGGAGGGCAGCATTCTGGCAGTTGACCAGGGCATCTTCCGGCAAGATCAACGAAGATTGCTCTTGCGGCATTTCTTCCGCGCGAGGCTGCGCCACGCCCAAAGCCGTGAGCACTTGTCCAGAATGGGCTAGCCACTGGAATTCACTTTTCTTCAGGTCATACGTGGCATTCACCAGCGCACGGCGGGCATCGAACAGTTCGTTCTCAGTGTTCAGCAGGTCAAGCAGCGTGCGCTGCCCGATCTGAAACTGCTGCTGATACGCTTGGCGAACCCTCGCCGTGGACAGCACGTGCTCCCGAAGGAAAGGCAGTTGCTCACGCAAGCGCAAAATGTTGCTCCAGGCGATAGAAAGTTCTTGCAGAACATTCCGGCAGGTGTAGTCCCGCACGTCGCGGGCAGCATACGTCTGCGCTGAGGTCTGGCGAACCCGAGATTCATCCGCACCACCGCGGTAGAGATCGTAGGTCAGCAAAAGCTGAACACTGGTGCTTTGCACGTCCCTGAACGGTGCGTAGGGCTGCGTACGGTCGCGCCCAGTGGAAACGACCAGATCCAACCTTGGCTGATGCGCCGCCTTGGCCACCTGCACCCCAGCCTCGGCCGCCTGAGCCAACGCCTGCTTGGACAGCACCATTGGATTGCGACGAACTGACTCGTCGAAACTCTGAAGGGCTCCAGGCGCCGGCAACTTGCTGCTGAGGTCGGGGACCGGGCTGAGGGTTGGTGCAGGCGGGCTGCCAGCTACCCTGCGATAGCGCTGCATCACAGCGTTCAAGTTATTGCTTTCGGTCAGCACGTTCGTCTGAGCCAGAGACAAACGACCAGCAGCCTGCTCCAAGTCGACTCCACGCCCCACGCCAGATTGCTGGCGTTCCGACAGCAGTTTGAGGGTCCCCTCATGCAGCGTGAAATTCTCTTTCGCCAGACGCTCGGTCTCGCGATAGCGCTGCACATCCAGATATGCCCCCGCCACTTCGTTGGCCAGACTGTCGGTAGTAGCCACGAGGTCGTAATATTTCGAAAGTTTCTCGAAACCCAGTTGCTTGACACTGTTGGGGGTTGCGAGGCCGTCATAGAGCATCTGACGCAGCGTCAGGCTCCAACCGGGTCGGGTCCAGTCATAGGAAGGCTCGCTTTGCAGGTTGGATCGCCATTCCTTGCCGATCCAGCCCTGGGCGGTAACACGCGGACGCCATCCGGCGCTGGCGATATTCTGGCCTTCCAGGGAAGAGGTGAAGTCGTGAAAGCGTGCCTGTATCTCAGGATGCGTCTCAACAGCCTTTTCTACTACCTGCAACAGGCTGCCACCTGAGTTTGCGCCTTGCTGGTTTGAGACCTGCTGCGGTGTTGGTGATTGGGCCATGGCGAAAGCTGCCATCGACGTTGTGCCGATGATCGCGATCTGGCGCGCTGTATTTCTCATATTCATCGTACGCTCCCATCAGTCTCTGAAACTTAGAGGCGGCAGAAGCAACTCAACTTGCCAACTGATTACTTGCCATACCGCCAACCTTCGCGCAGGAAATTCTTCTGACTCAGCCTGCTGAAGGCTTCAGACTCGCGCCTGCGCAACGCACCCTCAACAGATCGAGATATCGTTGATGCACCCGGCTAAGGATCGGGTGGATCGCGTGTCCATTCGACAACGCGCCCATCGGGCTGAAACAAATCCAGCTCACCCGCCCGAGTAGTGACTGCCCATTCAGGGTGTACCGATGCAGCCCTTCCGTCGGCCGCCGGCGCCAGATCAACCACAAAAACGATCTCGCCACCAAAACGGCCCACTCCAAGTGAGCGCATGAGCTCGATCTCTTTTTCGGGGTCATCCAGACTGAGAAAGCAAATCGCCTGGGGAACGCCCTCTTGTTCCGTCGTCAGGACCTCCAGCCGTTTGACTGCTCCGAAATCAGCGCAGATAGCACGCACCGCCTTCCGCAATGCGGAAACGTTTGCACAGTGTTTCAAGTCGTCCAAGGTCTTCATGTCGTCTCAACCCATCCTAGAGCGTGTTCAAGGTCTCCCTGCGGTTCCGTTGCGCCGAGACTTTGAACATACTCTTAGAATCAATTTGTAACATCGATCGTGTGAATTTTGCAAATATAGGCGTCTCTTGTTTCGACTGCATGTAAATGGTCCGGAGTTGCGTCTGCTCACACCTCTCAGTGGTGAGTCTAGCGCGCTTACAACGTCGAAGCCCTAACCGCAAGCGGTCACGCTCAAGCAGACGAACGTTGTATGCATTTTTTCACACATGAAGCCAATTGAAACATTAAATACTGTCGAAAGCAAAATTCTTCGCTTGAGTGCGCATAACCTAGCATCAATTAATTCACAATAACGCTATTTACAAGCTTAACATTTAATAATTAAATACTCATAGATGCAACCACCAAAGTCCTCCGGTTCGATCAGCAAGTGATGAACAACCGCAGACGGCGGGGAATCAGGCCGGCCCTCCCAAGCACTGATGCATCGTGAAGAAGCGCGGGCACCCTCTACACCACGCGATAGAAAACAGAAAATGTCATTCGCTTGCAGCGATTCATGCAAACCACCGCGCGGTGCAATGCGCGCGCTTGGCATGGGCAGTTGGAGTTACCAAGCCCACCGACTCAATGCTCCTATTGAGCTCCGATGCAGTCGAGTTACTAGGCCTGACCAACGCTGTTCCGTCCAGCTTGAACGAACTGCTTCCCCATTTCACCCCGGATTCGGCAAACTTGTTGCACGATGCTTTCGTCACCTGCGCGCGCACTGGAGCCCCAATCGACGTTGAAGCACGACTGGCATCACCTAGCGCCAAGGTTCGCTGGATTCGCCTCGTCGGCGAGCCTGCCCCGAGCCAACGCAATTTAGTTATCGAGATCTGCGGAGCCATACAGGACATCAGCGCCCACCGGCAGGTTCGTGACGAAACGCTTCGCCTGGCCACACGTCTGACCACCACACTGGCAAGCATCACTGAAGCCTTCATGACTCTGGACCGGAATGCCCGGGTCATGTATGCCAACGACGAAAGCCAGAAGCTGTTGGTACAGCCCGCTGGAACGCTTCTGGGCACCCCGATCTGCGGACTGTTGCATGGCAGAAACGAGGGCCTGCTGCAAAACCGAATAGAACAGGCTCTTTCCAACAACCAGCAAATTGGCTTCGAAGACTTTTACCCAGCGTTGGACAAGTGGATCGAGATACGCGCCCACCCCTACTCTGAAGGCTTGGTACTGTATCTGAACGATGTCTCGGATCGTCGCCAAGCGCAACACTTGCTCATGCTGCTCCGTACGGGTATCGAGCACATCAACGACGTCGTGGCCATCGCCCAGGTCGGCGATACCGCTGGCTATGATGCACGCATTACGTTCGTCAACGAAGCCTTTGAGCACAAGACCGGCTTCTCCCGCCAGGAAGTCATCGGGCAGTCTCCCGACATCTTGCGTCATGTCACTGGTACCGACATCGTCAGATTGCTCGCGCGGGGTGCCCTGCGGCCAAATGCCCTCACTACCCTGCTTAGGCGTGAAGTGCTGCTCAAGCGCCGTGATGGCTCCGCTTACTGGATGGATCTGGATGTCGTTCCGGTACGCGATGATCAGGGAAGACTGACCCACTGGATGGCCGTAGGTCGCGACGTCACTGAACGCAAGCTCGCTGAACAGAAAATTCATCGACTGGCTTTCTTCGATCCACTCACGGGACTACCAAACCGTCAGTGGCTGGTCGATCGCCTTGAAGACGCTCTGGCCGACTGCGCACTCACCGAGCAGGAGGGCGCTTTGATTTTCATCGACCTGGACAACTTCAATCTGCTCAACAACACCATGGGTCACACCCAGGGGGATCTCTTGCTGCAACGCGTGTCCGAGCGCCTCACGCAATGCCTGCGCAAAACCGACCTGGTGGCTCGTGTAGGCGGAGATGAATTCGTGGTACTTTTGCAGAACCTGGGGTCCGAACCCTCGGTAGTCGAACGTAAGGCTCAAGCTGTGGCCAGCAAAGTGCTGGCGGAGCTGGCCAAGCCTTTCGAGCTCTCAGACTATCTGCACTACAGCACGACCAGTATTGGTATCGCGCGGTTCGGCACAGCTTCTGGGCGCGTTAGAGAGCTGCTCATGCAAGCCGGCCTGGCAAGATACCAAGCCAAGGAGATGGATGGTGATGCTATCGCCTTCTTCGACCCCGCCACACAATCTGCCGTTAATGCTACGGCAGCACTTGTGGCGGATCTACGATCGGCAGTACTGGCCGAAGGGCAATTCTCCGTTGAATACCAGCCCCAGTTCGACTGCGAGCGCCGAATGGTTGCTGTCGAGGCGTTACTGCGCTGGCGCCACCCGCAAAGAGGCATGGTCAGCCCATCCGAGTTCATCCCGATTGCCGAGAAAACGGGGCTGATCGTGCCGCTGGGCCTATGGGTGTTGGAGCAAGCATGCGCCCAATTGGCGGTCTGGGCCCGGAAACCGCAGACGGCGCACTTGAGTATTGCGGTCAATGTCAGTGTGCGGCAATTCCGCCACCCTGCGTTCGTGGACCAAGTCATATCCATCGTATCCCGCTACGGCGCTCCACCACACCTGCTTCAATTGGAACTGACCGAAAGCCTTTTGATTGATCGCCTGGACACCACCATTTCGCGGATGAATTCGCTCAAGCGGTTGGGCGTGAAGTTCTCTCTCGATGACTTTGGCACGGGATATTCTTCGCTTTCCTATCTGAAACGGCTGCCACTGGATCAGTTGAAGATCGACAAAAGCTTCGTTGCAGACGTCTTGGTTGATCCAAGCGACGCAGCCATCGCTCGTACCGTCATCGAATTGGCTCACAGCCTGAACATGCCTGCCCTCGCAGAGGGGGTCGAAACCGAAGCACAGTGCAAGTTCCTGACGGACTGCGGGTGCGACCTGCTTCAAGGCTTTCTGCTTGCCAAGCCTATGCCGATGGAGGGACTTGAAGAGTTCCTTCAAGCCAGCGTCCAGTCACCCATGAGCATGTCGGACCTGGAACGCCTATGAGGGGATGCGCCAAGGCTCCTCGCAAATCCGATGCGCCGAGACTGTGAACAGGATCTTAGTCGCCGACTCACGCTGGATCTCGCAGCCGTCGACTTCCAAATCCGAAATACCCCTGAAGCGGCATCTGCACCACAGTAACTGTGCAAAACTTCTCATACTTTTGCCCTGCTCAGGCAATTCTCTTGAATCTCAACGAGATACAATTGATACAAAGAAAAACATATCAAGTTCGAGACGAATAAGTTCATTTTTCCGCCTCTGGAGCAGTTTTTCTGAACTTCTAAGGTTTGCTATTTGGCAAACTTATTTGCGTGAGGTTCTGCGCGGCGGCGACCCGCGCACAGTTAGGTTCGAACGGGTTGACACCAGCGCGCAGCCACTGCGCCGATGCGCGGCATCTTGAATTTGAACCTTTTCATGAACAAATCCGTTGAACTCGGGCGTTTGTTCGCTATCAGACACAACCATGTACCGCGTGCCTCCCCTTCACTGTGCGACCAAGGGGAAAGAGATTAGGCAATGAATCAGAGTTTCCAGATACGCAAGGATTTCCTCTCACTGACAACGCAGGACGAAAGTACCCTGCAACGGCTGAATTCTGCATTCCTTGAAAGTGCTCCAACGCTGGTGGATGATTTTTATCAGCACCTGATGCTCTTCCCCGAAATGCAGAAACTGATCGCTGACGAGCAGACACTGGAGAGGCTCAAGAAGACCCAGGTGCGCTATTTTGAGTCGCTAACGGCCGGTGTATATGACGAAGCCTACGAGGAAGACCGTCTGCGGGTGGGTCACATGCATGCCCGAATCGGACTCTCCCTGGGTGGTACCTGGGCGCTTACAGCCACTATGTAACCGAACTCCTGCCTCGGCTGCAAAAGATTCCGCTTGACGAAAATGAGCGGAGCGCTGCTATCCAGGCGTTCATGAAGGTGATCTTTCTGGACATGGGACTGGCGATCGACAGCTACATAGTCCACCGAGACCAGCAGATCGCCGAACTGCGCGACTACAGCGCGATCTTCGCGCTTCTGCCCTACGGGACTCTCGTGGCCAAGCCGAACCTGGAGGTAGTATTCAGCAACAAGGCCTTCGCACGGCTGATGGGCTGCACCCCAGACGCCCTGGTAGGCCTCTCGCTGAGCACGCTGTTGGGAGGCGTAGACCTGACCAAACTTGTAGATCAGGCTATGAGCCAGCAACCCACTCGAAGCGGCGTTCAACTGCTTCCCAAGGAGCCTGCACCGCCGATTCCGGCGATCATTACCGCTCAAATGCTGCATCGCCCAGACGGCGAGTCCACGCTTTTGCTTCTGAACATTGAAGACCTTCGCGAGCGCGAGTTGCTCGCGCGGGACCTGCTCAATGCGCAGACCGCAGCAGACGTAGGTATTTGGCACACCACCTACGGCGAAACAATTACGCTTACACCCCACGCCAAGCGCATCATTGGCTGGCCAGAAGGAAAGCCCTTCCGATTCAGCAACTTGGCCGACATCTTGCACCCGGAAGATCGCGAGCGCGTGATGGCGCTACGCAAGAAGGGATTGAAGAACGGCCACTATGTTCTTTCGGCTCGTGTAAACCGCAATGGAGAGACGCGCTGGCTAGAAGAGCGTGGCCGGGTGGATCGCGACGCCAACGGCAAGCCAATACGCGCCTACGGAACCATTCTTGATGTCACCAAACGTCATCAGGCCATATTGGCCATGGAGCAGTTGGCGTCCTATGACACCCTTACCAACTTACCCAACCGCGCCCACGGCCTCATGTTGGCGGAGCGACTGCTGGACGAGACACGTGAGAAGGGTCAACAGGCGGCGATCATGTTCGTCGACCTGGACAAGTTCAAGGAAGTCAACGACACCCAAGGGCACGCTATAGGCGACAAAGTCTTAGCCGCAGTGGCGCAGCAAGGCATGCTTTCGTTGGGCGAACGCAGCGTGCTGGCCCGCCTTGGCGGTGACGAATTCATGGTTGCGATCCCCCTCAATAACCATAAAGATGCAGTTTTTGCGGCCGAGCGAGTACACGAGGTTTTGCAGCAGCCCGTCTCGGTAGGTGGCCTTCAGTTTCAACTAGGGGCCAGCATTGGCGTAGCCTTGTACCCGGCGCACGGCGACAGCCTGGACGAGTTGCTGCGGTGCGCCGACACAGCCATGTATCGCGCCAAGAAGCAGCATGGGGGTTACCTTTTCTACGACTACGAAATGGGCCAGCAAGTGCAGCGGCGGGCCGAGTTGGGAGCAAGGCTAGCCTCGGCGCTGACTTCATCTTCGCTTGAGTTGCATTTTCAGCCCAAACTGGACGTCCGCACAGGCCAGTTACGCGGCGCGGAAGCCCTGGCACGATGGAACGACCCCGAATGGGGATGGGTAAGTCCTGCAGAGTTCATTTCCGCCGCAGAAGAGCGGGGCCTGATCAAGTCATTGGGAGAATGGAGCCTGACACAAGCCGCGCGTCAGTGGCGCGCCTGGCAAGACTCGGGAGTCGAGAATCCGCCGCCCGTTTCCGTGAACATATCGGCGACACAATTGATGAACGATGACTTCGCGGACAGGGCACTGGAGTTGGTATGTTTACCCGGTGCCAATCCTTCAGCCATAGAACTGGAGATCACCGAATCAGCGCTGATGCTGGACTACAAAAAAGCACAAAAAGTAGCTTCTCGATTAGTGGAAATGGGGTTTTCACTCAGCATGGACGACTTTGGAAGCGGCTACTCCTCGCTCGCGAGGTTGCATGATTTGCCAGTGTCCAGGCTCAAAATCGACATGAAGTTCGTGCGCGGCATCATCGATCAGCCTCGCAGTCTGGCGGTCGTGACAGCAGTGATCAACATGGCGCGCGCCCTGAAGCTGCGTACCGTGGCCGATGGCGTGGAAACACTGGAGCAACTGGAAAAGCTGCGCAACCTGGGCTGCGATGAAGCCCAGGGCTTCATGTTTGCCAAGGCGCTGCCAGGCGATGAATTCCAGCGGGAATGGCTCTCGCTATGACGTAGCGTAGGAAATTAACGTCCGAATAGTGCCGCACACGCTGGTAGGCGATCAAACAGACTCAGGTCAAACAGGCTCTGAGCCTAGAAACGGTTCCACACTAAGCGGGCTATTCCTGCGCCGCCTGCTTCCAGGCATGAGCCGCCGCTGCCATATCGCCCCGCTGTTCAGCCAGATCAGCGAGCGCACGCCAAGCGCTGCGGCGCAGTCCGGCGTCATGCAGTTGACGCACAGCCTGAGACAACAGCAACTGCGCCTTACCCCATAGCTGGCGGTGCAGGCAGGCCATGCCAGCCAAGTACTGCAGCGTGGCGTCACCAGGATTGGCCTGCTGCGCGGCTTCAATGCGTGCGAGCCAATCCAGGTCACCCAATTCATCCGGATGCGACATGCCCGCTTCCAGCACGCGCACCAAACGCACACCATGGGCATCGGCGAAGGCCTCAGGAACCACCAGCATCTGATCCCAAACGGGCCGCAACCATTCACGCACCTGCCCATGATCGCCACCCAGGGCCATCATCCGCTGTGCGGCGCGCAGAGCCAACGCTGGCATGGACCGCTCAACAGCATCAAGCGAGGCCCAAATAGCGTTCAACTGCGCTGGGTCATGCGCCGTGTCGATCAGTTCACCCGCCAGACTGCGCAACAGGCTACGAGCAGCTTCGGAAGAAAACGCCCGGTGCTTGGCCAGCAGGCGCGCCGTTTCAAGCGCGGCGGCACTCTGACGCGCCTGGCGGGCGGCTTTGAGTTTGATCCGCAGTGCCAGCGTACGCCGGCTGGCGCCTTGCGGAAGACGATCGAGCCAAGCCAAGGATGCTGCCGGGTCATGGTCGTCCAGTGCCCAGCGGGCGGCACGCATGTGGAGCCCTTCGCGCAGTTCTTGCGGCGCGGCATTGCGACTTGCCACATCCAGAGCCTTCTGCAAATGTGCATCCCGCAAAGCATCATCTTGCAGCGAGTGCGCACTGGCCGCCACCGTAAGATGCGCCAGCGCACGCAATGTTGCCGCCTGAGGAAGAGTCTCGCCCGATGCCTCCAGAACCTGTTCTCGGGCCAGGGCATCTTCCGCCGCCTTGCGCGCCCTAAGATAGCGTCCCGCCGATAGCTGCACCATGGCCTCCATGAGTTGCCCATAGGTCGCACGCTCACGCTGCTGCGCGCGCCAGCGGCGTGCTTGGCGGGGAAGTTCAAGTACCGCTGCAAGCGTGCGCAATGCTCCATAGAGCAACAAGAACGACAACGCCAGAACGAGGAGCACCAGGTTGACAGAAACGTCCACCCGGTGCGGAGGCCAGAAAATAGTGACCGTACCCTCATTGTCGCCGGCAAACATGGCCATTGCCACAGCGACCGCGAACAATCCGAGGAGCCAAAGTACAGAACGCATATCGTTTTACTTCGAGCCAGCCGGAAGACTCGCAGCAGCAGCAGCGGAACCCAGAGCGAGCAGCGTTTCCTCCGCCCGAGGCAGATCTGCCGACTTAGCCGCCGCCTGAACCTGCTGCAGCAGCGTGGCCGCTGCCTGCGTTCGGCGGGATGCCGGGTCGAAATATGCCCCCAGTGCGCTCTGTGCCGCAGCAAGATCGGAGCGCGCCGCTTCGTACTGACGCGCCAATATGGCCAGGCGCGCACCCTGTAGGCGCAGCTTGAGGTTTTCCCGGAGGAAGAAGACCTGCTCAGGGCTCATCATGCTGGCGTCCGGGCGCTCTACACGACTTACGCGCAATAGTTTGCTGCCCTCCTCCAGCATTGACTGACCCAAGCGAGCCCACCAGCTGTCTGCTGGCCCGGGAGCCGCATCGCGTTGAGGCCTTTCAGAGCGGATGTGTCCGACATCATTTGCGGTGGGCAGGTCATCGACTTGGCGAAGCAGCTGATCGAGGCGCGCCAGCATGCCAGCGGTGTCAGGGATGCTCGCGGTCTTGACCCGCTCCAGATCTCGCTCCACGGCCCTGGCCACATTGGAGAGACGAGGATCACCGGAGCGCGCCAGACGTCTCTCAACGGTTCTCAAGGCAGCCAACAGTGGCTCCACCCGGCCGGTCAAGTGCGTTTGGTCTTGCGCCACGCTCACCGCGGCTTCAAGGTCTACCGCCAGATTTTCATCACGCGTGCGGGTCACGCTCTGCATGACTTCATCAAGCTGTGATCTGTAGGCCGTCAGGTCGCCGATGCGAGTGTCAATGATGGCAACCTTGGCAGCGGTCTCGCGCACGGTTTCTTCGGCTTGCCTGGCCAAGGTGCGCGCCTCTACCGCGCGGGAGCCGGCTTCCGCACTCTGCCGCGCCAATTGTTCTTGCATGGAGGAAAGCTTCTGCCACAGGAGCAAGCTCACCGTGAGCGCCACCGCCGCAACCAACCAGGCGATCACAAGGCCCGGCTGCACGAAGCTTCGCCTCGCACGCCTGTAGTTCAGGACAGGTCCGGCTCCGCCAGCCCCCGCCGCAGGGGGCGCGGCGGCGGGAGCGTTGGCAGAATCTGGTACGGGCGCTGGGGCTGGCTGAGGCGCCGGCGGCAGGGCACGCGATTGCTCGTTATTCATGAGACAGATTCTATCGACGCGGCAACCGATTCGAGCGTGGGCCTGGACTGCGCTACACGCCCAAACCCTGCAAGCAACGCCGCCCGAGCAATGCGCTCATGGGTGGCGACAGCGTGCGCGGCCGACCAATCCTGTGCCGGCAGCAACTCCCGAAGATTTGAAATTGCCTCAGAACTGCTGAAAAGCCACACGCTGGCGTCGGAAGCGGCAGCTACCGCCAAACCACGCTCGGCGGCGTCGAGCTCCGGACAGACCCTGCGATAGGCCGCCACTTCGTCGACCACCACGCCCCCGGCACGCAACTGCTTCGCCAACCAGTCGCGGCCAGCTGGCTGACCTTCAGCATTCGCACCACGCACAATCAGCGCGCGGTTGCCGTGTTGGACCTGCTTTTCTATCTGCACCCAGAGGGATTCGGAGTCGAACTGGGGCGCATCCGGCGCCGGCTCATCAATGGCGTCCGAGGGCCAGCCCATCAATTGCAGGGCTCGCGTGGTTCCCGGGCCAGGAGACCAGGCCCGTGTGCCAGCGACCAGTGCGGCGGATGCGAGTTCTTCGAAGGCTCCTTGCCCAAGAAAACCATATACCGCGTTGGGACTGACGAACATCACCGCCTCGTAGCGGCTCATCCTGGAGCGCGCAGACACCAATGGTGCCGGATCAAGCGGCGGTACGATGTCGATCAGCGGCAGAGCGAGCGCATCAAACCCCAATGCCTCAAGCTCGTTCACCCACCGTGCTGCTTCGCCCGCCGGGCGGGTCACGACGACCCTGGTGCGCCGCCCTTTGTCATTCATACGTGGCACTCAGGCCGCAAGCTCGATCTTTCGAGCGCCACCTGCCCTCAGATCGGCTGCCACACGTTCACCGAGCGCCGCAGCGGCAGCAACGTTCTCCACCAATGCCGAAGCCTCTGCCGTGACCAGCTCGGGAGTGCCTTCGGGCTCTCCCCAGGCCGCACGCAGGTAGATTCTTCCGCGCTCGAGCGTAGCGTGTGCCGCCAGCGGCATGGAGCAACTGCCCCCCATGGCACGGCTTACCGCACGTTCAGCAGCCACGGCCAACCAGGTAGCCTCGTCAGCCAAAGGCGCGAGCGCTTGGGCCAGATCGGGGCGAGATGCCCGCGTTTCTATTCCCAGCGCGCCCTGCCCCGCCGCCGGAAGCATTTCTTCTGCGCTAAATGTGTAGCGAATTCGCTCTTGCAGCCCCAGGCGCTTCAAACCCGCTGCGGCGAGCACAATGGCCGAGTACATTCCCTCGTCGAGCTTGCGCAGGCGAGTATCCAGGTTGCCCCGGAGTGGTTCGATGCGGACGTCGGTACGGCCAAGCTTCGCGAGCATGTCTCTCAACAAAACGGTACGGCGAAGGCTGGAGGTGCCCACCACAGCGTTCAGTGGCAAATCAGCGGGCTTCGCGCAAACCGCAGAAACCCAGGCGTCGCGAGGATCTTCTCGTTCCATGACGCATGCCAGATCAAACCCTTCGGGCAAATCCATTGGCACGTCCTTCAGAGAATGGACAGCAATGTCAGCGCGGCCTTCTTCCAGTGCAGTTTCCAGCTCTTTCACGAAGAGACCTTTACCCCCAACTTTGCTCAGGGTCCGATCCAGGATCTGATCGCCACGCGTGGTCATGCCCAGCAGAGAGACGGCATGGCCGCGAGCTTCCAGCAGGGCCTTGACATGCTCAGCCTGCCACAAGGCCAGACGGCTTTCACGGGTAGCAATGGTGATCGATACAGCGGCAGACATACGCAAAACAGCAATAGGGGAAAATAATGACGCTAATGTACAGCGCCAAGGGGCGCCGGGGTTGCGGCCAAGCGCTATCTACTCACCTAGAGCCTCGCGTACCGCCGCCACCTGCCGTCGCGAGACGGGCAGTGTGTCGTCGACATTGGCCATTTGCACGGCCCATCCGTCACCATCGTCTGCCTCCCCGTTACTCTTGTGGCGTAAGAGGGCCCTGATCGCATGGGGGGCGACCAGCGCATTGCGATGTATACGCAGAAAGCGGCCTGGAAATTTTTCTTCGATCTGGCTTAGGCTGCCGTCGTAGACGTGGCTTGCGTCGGCAGTACGCACAGTGACGTACTTGAGCTCAGCCTTCAAGTAGAGCACGTCGGCAAGAGGCACGCGTACGATTCGCCCCAGTTCAGCCATCATCAGACATTCATGATTCGCGTCAGCCTCCGCGCGTCCCAGCAAGTGCACCAGGCGCTGTGCCTTGTCCAGGGCCGCCTGTAAACGCTCCAGGCGAACGGGCTTGGTGAGGTAGTCCACGGCCTCCAGTTCGAACGCGCTGACGGCGTACTCGGCATGGGCGGTGACAAAAATCACCAGCGGCGGCTTTGGCAAATTCCGCAACGCCTGCGCGAGTTGGACACCGTCGACGCCCGGCATCTGAATATCAAGCAATACAAGGTCCAGCGTATGGTGCTGCACCAACGCCATCGCTTGTGCGGCATTCGCTGCTTCGCCCACGATCTGCACATCGTGCTGACGGCAGTCTCCCAGCAAAGTGCGAAGGCGCGAGCGGGCCAGCGCTTCATCGTCGACGATCAACACTCTCAAGGCCATCAAGCAGCCCTCCTGGGCATCGGCACCTCGATGCGCGCCGTATACACCTGCTCTTGCAACGCGGTACGAAAGCTGCCCTCCATGTCATGCAGCAGCTTAAGCCGGTCTCTGACATTCGCCAGCGCCATACCGTGGCCAGGGAGGCCCTGGCCAGCAGGCACCGTATTCGTTACCTCCACGACCGCCATTTGCCCACGCAATTGAGTTGACACGCGCAAAGAAGCCCCGGAAGCACTGGGTTCCACGCCATGCTTTACTGCATTTTCAACCAGCGGTTGCAGGATCAGCGGGGGCAACTGCGCCACATGGGCTCGTTCATCCAGCGCCCACTCGACTCGCAGGCGATCGCCAAAACGCACCTGTTCAATGTCGAGGTAGCGGCGCGCAAGGGTGACCTCCTGCTCAAGAGTAGAGCTTCCCTCATGATCGACCAGCGCGTGCCTAAACAGTTCGGCCAAATCCTCAAGCACCGTTTCCGCCTTGGCGGGCTCTTTTCGAACAAGAGCGATCGCGGTGTTGAGCGTGTTGAAAAGAAAGTGCGGCCGAATGCTTGACTGCAGTTGTGCCAGCCTCGCCGCAGTAGCCGCAGGCAAACGGCCGCGCACGCGCCAAGCCAGAACCGTGACCAGCCCGGCGGCGAGCATGGCCCCCGTGGCCGCGCTCGCAAGCCAACTCGGTTGATCAAAAAGTCCCAGCAGTGCCAGCATGGCGCAGGCATACACGCCAGCCAGCGCACCCAGCGCCACCCCAGCCGCGTACTGAGCGACCAAGGGAAGCCGGGCGATCAGCCGTTTTAACGCGCAGCCCACCACCAACCACAATAGAGTGGCAGGCAGCGCCCCCGGTGATCAGGCCCACGCGGGACAACCAATCAGAAAGACCGACGCTTGCATACATGAGGGCCACCGCCAGAACGGCTTCCACGTACAGCACCGCACGCAGGACCACGCTGACCTGACATGCATCGAATATCAACGGCCGAAATGTGGCTGGTGCCGAGGCAGGAAGCCCACCTTTTGCGAAGGTCGATAGAATTTGCGGCTCTTTCATGGCTCGGACAAGAATTGCGGCAGTGTAGAGCGAGTTCAACAGGCGTTGATGTACCGCGTGTTGATTTTCGCTCTTCACGGCATCTGTCCAGCATTAGTTCACACCCCCTATGTCCTCCACCAACCAATTCGACAAAAAATCCCAGGCCTGGTCTGCACTGTTCTCTGAGCCTATGAGCGAACTGGTGCAGCGCTACACCGCCAGCGTGGATTTTGACCAGCGCCTGTGGCGCGCGGACATTGCCGGCAGCCTTGCCCACGCCGAAATGCTGGCTGCCCAAGGCGTGATCACACCGCAGGATCGCGCTGACATCGAGCGCGGCATGACTCAAATCAGAAGCGAGATCGAATCCGGTGCGTTCGAGTGGAAGCTTGCGCTGGAAGACGTGCACCTGAACATTGAAGCCCGTTTGACACAACTCATCGGCGATGCCGGCAAACGCCTGCACACCGGCCGCAGCCGCAATGATCAGGTGGCCACCGACATCCGTCTCTGGCTTCGCGATGAGATCGACCTTATCGCGGGCCTGCTTCGCGAACTGCAAGGCGCCATGCTGGAGGTGGCCGAAAAGAACGTTGAAGTCATCTTGCCTGGGTTTACCCACCTGCAAGTGGCTCAACCGGTCAGCTTCGCGCACCACCTGCTGGCATACGTAGAAATGTTCTCGCGTGACGAAGCACGCATGGCTGACGTGCGCCGGCGCGTTAACCAGTTGCCGCTGGGTTCAGCGGCATTGGCCGGCACCACCTACCCCCTGGACCGCGAGCGTGTGGCCCGCAGCCTGGGGATGGACGGCGTGTGCCAGAACAGCCTCGACGCCGTGAGCGACAGGGATTTCGCCATCGAATTCACCGCCGCTGCCGCGCTGATCATGGTGCACGTGAGCCGCCTGTCCGAGGAACTGATCCTCTGGATGAGCCAGAACTTCGGATTCATCAAGATCGCCGACCGCTTCACCACCGGCTCTTCCATCATGCCGCAAAAGAAGAATCCGGACGTGCCGGAACTCGCTCGTGGCAAGACTGGCCGAGTGGTCGGCCACCTCATGGGCCTGATCACACTCATGAAAGGCCAGCCGCTGGCCTACAACAAAGACAACCAGGAAGACAAGGAGCCGCTGTTCGACACGGTGGATACCGTGCGCGATACGCTGCGCATCTTCGTTGAAATGATCGCAGGTCAGACAGATGCCCAGACCGGCACCCGCCAAGGTGGGATTACCGTCAACGCGAACGCCATGGAGCAAGCTGCGCTGAAGGGTTACGCCACGGCAACCGACCTGGCTGACTATCTGGTCAAGAAGGGCCTGCCCTTCCGCGACGCCCATGAAACCGTGGCCCACGCAGTCAAGGCTGCGCAATCTCACAACTGCGACCTTTCCGAGTTACCGCTGGCCATACTGCAAGGTTTCCACCCCGACATTGAGAAGGACGTCTATGACGTGCTCTCCCTTCGCGGCAGCCTGAACGCCCGAGACACACTGGGCGGCACAGCACCTTCACAGGTGCGGGCGCAGATCGCACGGCATCTTGCCAGGTTGAACTCGAAAAATTAACCTATAGTTAGTAGTTCTATCGACAACCTGTCCAGGAGCCCGCATGCCCATGAGCCTCATTGTTCGCTGCGGCTCACGTTGGCTCCCCTGGACACTAGCGCTTTTAGCAGTGGGCGCCCACGGGTTTACGCTTACCAGCGTGACGCCGCAGGGCGAGGTCTCACAGGTCAGGCAACTTGTCGCCAAGTTCAACGAGAACTCGGTGAATTTCGGCGACCCCAAGGCGCCTGCCCCCCTCAAAGTCAGTTGCGACAACGCGGCGGCCTCTCGCGGGCAAGGGCGGTGGAACAGCTCACGCGAGTGGGTATACGAGTTTGAAAGCGATCTGCCCCCCGGAGTGCGTTGTCGCGCTGACGCCGTCCCCGGCTTCAAATCCAGCGCCGGCACGACCTTGACAGGCGCCACCAGCTTCCAGTTCAACACCGGCGGCCCTTTCGTACAACGCATCAGCCCATCGACCTTCGAGCCGGTTGAGGAGGAGCAAGTGTTTGTGCTGCGCCTGAATGGCCCTGCCACCTCCGAAAGTGTTCGCGCCGCAGTCTGGTGCGCAGTAGACGGCGTCGGCGAGCGGGTGCCGGTACGCTTGGTGGAAGGCGACACCCGCACTGCGGTCCTCAAGGCGGTGGGCAGCGAGCGAGAGGCCAAGCAGGACCCGCGGCGCTATCACGCCCTGTCGTGCAACCGCCGGCTCACACCGGCCACCCGGGTCCAAGTGGTCTACGGCCAGGGTGTCATGACGCCGAGCGGACTGTCGAGCAAACAGGAGCAACGCTTTGCATTCAAGGTGCGCGAGCCCTTCGCCGCCAGTGTCAGTTGCGAAAGGGAGAACGCGCAGGCGGCTTGCATGCCGATTCGCCCCATCAGCCTCAAGTTCAGCGCTCCGGTTGAACGCAAGCTTCTGCAGGAGATCCGTCTGCGTTCAGACCGGGGTGAGTACCGGCCAACGATTGAGGCGGGCGATGCGGATGCCCTTATCGACCGGATCGAGTTCTCCGGCCCATTGCCAGAGCGAGCCGCCCTCACGCTGACTCTGCCGCCAGATCTCAAAGATGCCAGCGGCCGCCCCTTGAGCAACGCGAATACGTTTCCGTTCAAGTTGAGCACGAGCCCAATGCCGCCGCTGGCCAAGTTCGCTGCCGCGCCGTTTGGCATTGTCGAGCGCTTTGCCGAAGGCCCGGGCAGCCAGCCGATGCTGCCGGTGACCTTACGCCACGTCGAGCTCCAGCTCAAAGCCAGTGCCTTGCAGATCAGTCGCCTGCAAGCCGAGAGTGACGCCGAGATCATCGACTGGTACAGGCGAGTACAGCGTTACGACGGATTTGCCGTTTCACGAGCGATGGCGGCCAAGGACCTCCGCCAACCGCTGCCCCCGCCCATCGACGAGGAGAGCAAAACAACCGTGCAGCCGCGCCTGCTCTCTCTTCTGGCGGGCGAACGCGGTGTGCAAACCCTGCAGCTGCCCATGCCCAAGGAAGGGCAAGATACCCGGCCCTTTGAAGTCGTGGGCATACCGCTTGCACCCGGCTTCCACGTGTTGGAGATCGCTTCGCAGCGATTGGGCCAATCTCTGCTGGACGAAAAGTACGGCTCCGCCCGCACGATGTATGTGCGGAGTTCGGCGCTGGTAACCAACCTCGCCGTGCACTTCAAGCTTGGGCGGGAAAATGCATTGGCCTGGGTCACCTCGCTAGACAAAGGTCAGCTTGTTGCGGGCGCCACAGTGCGTGTTTCCGACTGCAGGGGCCGCGAACTCGCAAAAGCCACGACAGATGCGCAAGGCATCGCGCGCTTCAAGGGTCTTTCGCCAGATGCACCCGTCTGCCAGACACACGAAGACGATTACAGCGATTATCCGCAAGGTTACTTCGTGAGCGCCCGTGCCCTCACAGGGTCCACAGAAGACATGGCATTCACATGGTCTTCGTGGCAAAAAGGCATAGAACCATGGCGCTTCAATGTGCCCACCACGCGCGATGCGCAACCCGACTTACGTGCACATACCGTGCTGGATAGGCCGCTCCTGCGCGCTGGCGAGACGGTGTCCATGAAACATTTTCTGCGCACAGAAACCAGCGCCGGCTTCGGCCTGCCCGACCGCCAGCCCGATACTCTGGTCATCACTCACGTAGGCAGCGGACAGGAATACACCCAGCCACTGGCATGGCGAGACACCCGAACAGGTGGGCGCAGCGCGGAAAGCGAATTTGCCATCCCAAAGATGGCCAAACTTGGTGTCTACCAAGTGGCCCTGCGCCAATCCGCCCACCCCAAGAAACCCGACGATTACAGCCGCAGCTTTGATACCGGCCAATTCAGGGTGGAAGAGTTTCGCCTGCCGGTGTTGCAGGGCCGACTCACTTCGGCAACGCAGGAGCCCTTGATCGGGGCAATCCGCGTGCCGGTCAACGTGCAGGTGAGTTACGTTTCTGGCGGTGGGGCTGGGAATCTGCCGGTGCGCGTCTCAGCGCTCACGCGTGCCAAGGAGTTGAGCTACTCAGACTACGACGACTTCCGCTTCGACTCACCCCGCCGGCGCGGCCAGCAGACCAACGCACCGGAAGGCAGCGAAGGGGAAGAAGAGGCATCCGCACGCGAAGACCAGCGGGGGTAGCAGACAAGCTTGCCGTCACGCTGGACCGCAACGGCAGCGGCCAGGTGGTCATCGACAAGCTGGCGGTGCCAGCTCGGCCTCAGGATCTGTTGATCGAAGCCACCTATGCCGACCCCAATGGCGAGATCCAGACACTGCGCAGCCACAGCACCCTTTGGCCGGCTGGCGTGGTTGCCGGCATCAAGACAGAAGGCTGGGTATCTGCGAGCCAGTCTGCACAATTGCAGGCGTTGGCCCTGGATCTGACCGGCAAGCCCAAGGCAGGTGTCCCGCTTGATGTGAAAGCCATCGCCCGAATCACCACCACTAGCCGAAAGCGCATGGTGGGCGGCTTCTACACCTACGACAACCGGACAGAAACCAGGGATCTGGGAACCGTATGCACCGGCACAAGTGACGTCCGAGGTCTACTCACCTGCGACGTCAAAATGACCCAGGCAGGGGAGATCGAACTGGTGGTGAAAGCACTTGACGATCAGGGCCGCGCCATGGAGGCTGCCAGCTCAGTCTGGGTGACTAAACAAGGCGAGCTGTGGTTTGGTGGCGAGAACCACGACCGCATGGACGTCGTGCCCGAGAAAAAATTCTACCAACCGGGAGAGACGGCGCGCTTCCAGGTGCGAATGCCGTTTCGCTACGCTAATGCGCTGGTCGCGGTCGAACGCGAGGGCATTTTGCACACGCAGTTGGTGCACCTGCGTGGAGACGATCCTACTGTCAGCCTGAAGGTAGAAGAGTCTTGGGGGCCCAACGTTTACGTGAGCATTCTGGCACTGCGCGGCCGCCTGCACGATGTGCCCTGGTACAGCTTATTCACCTGGGGCTACAAAACTCCACGCCAATGGTGGCGCGCATTCTGGTATGAAAGCAAGGACTACGTGGCCCCCACGAGCTTGGTCGATCTGAGCAAGCCCGCATTTCGCCTCGGCATGGCCGAAATAAAAGTGGGCAGCGACGCCCACCGGATCGATGTATCTCTCAAAGCCGACAAGGAAAGCTACCCTGTTCGCGGCACAGCCAAGGTAACGATATCCGCCAAACTGCCGGGCGGGCAACCTGCGGCTCACGCCGAGGTGGCACTGGCCGCCGTGGACCAGGCCCTGCTTGAGCTCATGCCCAACGACAGCTGGAATCTGCTGGAGGCCATGTTGCAGCGCCGCTCATGGGGCGTGGAAACCGCGACCGCCCAGATGGAGATCATCGGCCGTCGCCACTATGGCCGAAAGGCTGTACCCACCGGAGGCGACGGCGGCGGCAAGAGTTCCACGCGAGAGCTGCTAGACACCCTGCTCCTGTGGAACCCGCGAGTGCAGCTCGACGAGCATGGCCAGGCCGTGGTCGAAGTGCCGCTGAATGATGCCCTGTCGACCTTTCAGATAGTAGCTGTAGCCGATGCAGGCTCAGGCCTCTTCGGTACCGGCAAGACCGCCATCAAAGCCACACAGGATCTCCAGATCATCAGCGGCCTGCCGCCATTAGTGCGTGAGGGCGATCAGTTCAAGGCTATGCTCACCTTGCGCAACACCACGCAAAAAGCCATGAATGTGGTCGTAGCCCCACGGGTCACACTGATCGAGCTGAAAGCACAATCCACCGACATACCTGCCGGTGAAGCACGTGAGCTGCGGTGGGACGTCACAGCGCCCCTGCAATCGAACCCCACCCGCGTGGAAATACTGGTGTGGGAGATCGAAGCCAAAGACACTGCAGGCACTGCTCGCGACGCGCTGAAAATCAGTCAGCGCCTGCTTCCCGCAGTACCGCTCGCGGTGCAGCAAGCAAGCTTGACGCAACTGGAGGCTCCTTTCACTTTCAACGTCGCACCACCGTCAGACGCGCTCCCCTCCAGCGGGGAGAAGTACGGTGGCGTTCGCGTGGCGCTGCAATCTAGTCTGTCTGAAGGACTCCCCGGCGTTCGCGACTGGTTTTCGCGCTACCCTTATGCCTGCCTGGAGCAGAAGGTCAGCAAATCTATTGGCCTGCGCGACGAAAAGCTTTGGCAGCAGACAGTGGCGCAGCTGCCGGCTTACCTTGATCAGGATGGCCTGGCCACGTATTTTCCGCCGCAAGCTGGCGACACCAACCGTGGCAGCGACGTGCTGACTGCGTGGCTCCTTGCGGCCACAAGCGAAGCAAGCCAAATCAATCCCGCTTTCGCGCTGCCCGACGCGGTGCGGGCACAAATGATCTCAGGCCTCACGGCTTTCGTGGAAGGCCGAATCGAACGCAAATTCTGGTCGCCCCGTGAAGATCTTGACGTGCGCAAACTGGCAGCCATTGAGGCGCTTGCTCGCCATGGTTCAGCCAAGGTGGCCATGCTTGGCAGCCTGACGATCGCTCCGAACAAATGGCCCACCAGCGCGGTGATCGACTGGGTCAGTATCCTCAAGCGACTGCCCTCTGTACCGAACAAATCCGAACAGCTAGGACAAGCTGAACAGATCCTGCGTGCTCGGCTTTCCACCCAGGGCACGAAACTGAGCTTTAACACAGAGCAAGATGATTACTGGTGGTGGCTCATGGCGGGTGGAGACGTTAACAGCGCACGCCTTCTGCTCACAGTCATGAATGACGCTGGCTGGAAGGACGATCTTGGCCGACTTGTGGTTGGCTTCATCGCCCGCCAGCAGGGGGGCGCATGGAACACAACCACCGCTAACCTGTGGGGCGGACTGGCATTGGAACAGTTCTCAAGACAACACGAGACCACGCCCGTGAACGGACGAACCCGCACCACGCTGGGCTCCGCCACAGCTGAAGTTGACTGGGCCAAGGTCACACACTTGAGCCGCACGTCTGTGCAGAGTGCAGCGCATCAGTCTACTTTGTACGGTGCCCCCGCTGCGGCCGGACAACTCACGAACAACACGGCCCTGCTGCCCTGGGGCGCAGCCCTGCCAGGCGCACCGCAACCTCTGACCGTCACCCATAGCGGCAGCGGAAAACCGTGGCTGACCCTGCAATCTATGGCAGCGGTCGAATTAAAGGCACCCTTCAATTCTGGTTTTCAGATCAAGAAAACGGTTACGCCCGTCGAGCAGGCAAGCGAATCACTCCCGCCGGGGCGCTATACGCGTGGCGACATCCTGAAGGTGACGCTCGAGGTGACTGGCAGCAAGGACATGACCTGGATTGCTGTGACCGACCCCATACCATCTGGCGCCACCATTCTTGGCAGTGGCTTGGGACGCGATTCGCAGATAGCGACCCAAGGCGAGCAGCGCGGCGGTCGAGGCTGGCCCGCGTTCGAGGAGCGGAGCTTCGAGTCGTTCCGCAGTTACTACGAATACCTGCCAAAGGGCACCGTGAAAGTCGAGTACACGGTGCGACTCAACAATGCAGGCATTTTCAGTTTGCCACCCAGCCGCGTGGAAGCGTTGTACGCGCCGGAGATGTTTGGTGAAATTCCAAACGGAAAAGTGAATGTGGCGCCATAACTCGCGCCTTCTCCGCGGCGCAAGCTGTTTTGTCGTGGCCTTGTGCTTGGCGGCCAACTGCCAGGCAATAAGCTTCGATGTGGTAAGGGACGGCCACCGTCCTTCTGAAACCAAGGTGCTGGACCGGCACGGAGAATTGCTGCAACGCGTGCGCACCGACCCCACGGTGCGACGCGGTTCCTGGGTGCCTCTGCGCCACATCTCACCGGCACTGCGCACCGCTTTGGTGCTCTCTGAAGACAAGCGTTTTCATGAACACTCCGGGGTTGATTGGCGCGCCGTTTCGGCGGCCGCGTGGGCTAACCTTTGGAACACGCGTACGCGCGGAGCTTCCACACTCACGATGCAACTGGCTGGCCTGCTTGATGAAGACCTGAGACTGGGCAGTGGCGGGCGCAGCTTGCGGCAAAAGATCGGCCAAGCCGTCATGGCCACACGCCTGGAGTCTGACTGGCGCAAGGATCAGATCCTGGAGGCGTATCTGAACCTGGTGCCCTTTCGCGGAGAGCTGGTGGGAATTGACGCGCTCGCACGCACCCTCTTCGCGAAGGCGCCTCACGGCCTGAATGACAGCGAAGCCGCCCTGGCCGCCGCCCTGGTGCGCTCTCCCAATGCCCGCCCTGCTGCAGTGGCCGCGCGTGCTTGCGGCGTACTCAAGGCCATGCGGGGCCCCCGCACCCCTACAGACTGCCTCGCACTCGATATGCAGGCTGAAGTGATCCTGGCGCGGCGCGCCTTTGCGGCCAGCGACGGCATCGCCCCGCACCTGGCCCGCCGCCTCCTGGCCACTTCGCCAGAATTCACTGAGATAAGCAGCACACTGGACGCAAAATTGCAGCGCCTGGCACTGGAGAGCCTGCAGCAGCACATCAAAGAATTGCGCGGGCGGAATGTAGAAGACGGCGCCGTCGTGGTTCTCGACAATGCCAGCGGCGAGGTTTTGGCGTGGGTAGGCTCCACCGGCAGCCTGAGTTCCGCGGCCGAGGTCGACGGAGTGCTGGCCATGCGCCAGCCGGGCAGCACACTCAAGCCTTTTCTTTATGGCCAAGCCATTGCCGAACGCCGGCTGACCGCCGCCTCGCTCCTGGACGACTCACCGGCCTACCTGCCAACTGCCAGCGGGCTCTACATTCCGCAGAACTATGACCGACAGTTCAAGGGCTGGGTATCGGCGCGAACGGCACTTGCATCTTCGCTGAACGTTCCCGCAGTTCGTGCGCTGGTGATGGTCTCGCCCACATCGTTCGTGCGACAGCTGCAAGCCCTGGGAATAGGCCTTAGGGAAAGCGGAGACTATTACGGCTATAGCTTGGCACTAGGTAGCGCAGAGGTCAACCTGCTCCAGCTCACCAACGCCTACCGGGCATTAGCCAATGGTGGGCGCTACAGCACAGCCACGTACAAGCCGTCGCCGGCAACGCATGTCCCGGAGTTCACGCCAGCCCTGGATCCTTCGGCCGCTTTCATCATCACCGACATCCTAAGTGACTCCAACGCGCGTGCCCGCACCTTCGGCACCGACTCGATTCTTGCCACGCGTTTTTGGGCTGCCGTAAAAACCGGCACCAGCAAGGATATGCGCGACAACTGGGCTATCGGCTACAGCCAGCGCTACACAGTGGGAGTATGGATAGGCAATTCCAGTGGCAAGCCCATGTGGGATGTGAGCGGTACGAGCGGCGCCGCTCCCGTCTGGGCCGCGCTGATGAATGCGCTTCACGCGCGGACCCCGTCACATCCCCCAAGACCGCCCAAGGGCGTGATCAAGTTCGCCATTTCCTTCGGCGATCAGGTAGAAGCTTCGCGAGAAGACTGGTTCTTGGCGGGTACCGAGCAAAGAGTGTTCACCATTGCCGCAGAGGCATCTCCGGCCGGGAAGCAAAAGAAAAGTACGCGGTGCGGCCGCGTATCTTGAGCCCGGTGGACGGCACCATTCTCGCCCTGGACCCTGACATTCCACCCACGCGCCAGCGCCTCACGCTCACTGCAGACCCCGGCAGCGCCCCACCCGCCACGTTACGTTGGTTCATCGGAACGCGCGAAATAGGTCGTGGTGCGCGAGCCCACTGGCTACCCTGGCCCGGTCGCCATAAGGTTCAGTTGCGTGATGCAAAAGGCCTGATGCACGAAGAATTCCAATTGGAGGTGCGGGGGGCCGGGGTCAAAATGCTCGAACGTTGACACGTCTACGTCGTTTCGACGTGCCGACAGTGCTCCGTCAAGCGCCCCCGTTGCGAGTGCCCAGCGTTCTGGAAGCCTGCTGCGCCGCTTCGACGACCAGCGCAGAGAGGCGCCGAACACCGCGAGCACGAATGCGCGTCGCGGGGCCGGAAATTCCCATGGCTGCCACCAAGCGCCCATTTCCGACTCTCACAGGCGCCGCAATGCCCCAAACACTGGCACGCCACTCGCCGCGGTTGATCGCGTAACCTTGCTGGCGCACTTTGGCCAATTCATTGGCCAGTTGGGCTGTATCTGCAATGGTGTCAGGTGTGAAACCCTGCAGCTTTCGCACCGTCAGCAAATCCGCTGGGGCTTCGTCACGCCATGCAAGAAGCACCTTGCCTGTAGCTACGCAATAGGCCGGCGCACGCCCGCCAATAACGGAATAGGCACGAACAGGTTCAGGGCTGTCCAGCTTGTCGATATACACCACCTCGTCCCCACTCAACACGGATAAGTGCACCGTTTCGTTGCTCTCTGCCAGCAACCAGCGCATAGCCTGTGCAGAGGCCTCTCGAAAATCGAGTCGATGCAGCGCTTGCGCGCCGAGCTCCCATACCTTGAGCGTAGCTCGGTAGGAGCCCCGCCCACCCTCGTTCACCGCATAGCCCATTTCCACCAGCGCCTGCAACAGCCTGTGGACGTTGCTGCGCCCCACACCAAGCTCTGCTGCCAGTTCGCTCACGCCTATCGCGCCATCGCGAGCAGATAGCAATTCGAGTAACCGCAATCCCTTCACCAGGGTGTTGTTCATGTCTGCCTCATGTTCAGAAGTTCCAGGTGAACATCTTATCTCGTTCTCAAATATGGAAAGTTGGAATTCAAGTATAGAACGGATTAACATGACGGCAGAATCATGCAAATCACATCCACACCACATATCGCGAACGACAAACGCCCTCTGTCAGGCGTGAAGGTCATCGAGTTCTGCCAAGTAGCGGCAGGTCCTTTCTGCGGCATGCTCCTGGCCGATTACGGCGCAGAAGTCATCAAGATCGAACCCCCTGAAGGCGACACCCTTCGTCAGTGGCCCCCCATCAAGAATGGTGATTCCGAAAATTTCGCGTCCCTCAACCGATCCAAGCGTTCGATCGCGCTGGATCTGAAAAACCCGGAAGATCTGGAACTGGCTCGCAAGCTGGTCCTGGAGGCTGATGTCCTGGTTGAAAACAACCGCGCCGGCGCCATGGAGCGCCTGGGGCTCGGCTGGTCCTGGTTCAAGCAGCGCAAGCCCTCTTTGATCTACTGCTCCATATCTGCCTACGGCCAGGACGGCCCCCGCTCGGGCGAAGGCGGTTTCGACCTGACCATGCAGGCCGCCGGCGGCGTCATGAGTGTGACAGGCGAGGCAGATGGTGCGCCCGTGAAGTGCGGCGTGCCAATTTCCGACTTCACTGCCGGACTCTACGCGGCCTTCTCCATCTCTTCCGCATTGGCGCGACTCCGTGCCGAAGGTGAGAACGCCCAGGGCTGCCACATCGACGTACCCATGTTTGCAACCACTCTGGCAGTGGGAGCCTTGCAAACCAGTGAATACTTCGGCACCAACCGAAACCCCCGGCGCCTGGGCTCCGCCCACCCCAGGAATGCCCCCTACCAGGCATTCAAGTGCGCCGACGGCTGGTTTGCCATTGCTGCAGGTAACAACAAGCTCTGGCGCTCAGTCTGCGAAGTGGCCAACACCCCCGCACTGTTGGCAGACGAGCGCTTCGGCACTCCCAGCCTACGTGCCGCCAACCAGGAAGCACTGAAGGACTTGCTCGAAGTTGAGTTTTCCCGCTCCACCATTCAAGACTGGGTTGGTCGGTTTGCTGCAGCAGGTGTGCCCTCTGCACCTATCAATGGCTTTGCCGAAGCCCTGGCCGATCCGCAATCGAAGCACCTGCAACTGGTGCAACCGATGATGCTCCCCGGCGGCACCGAGACCCGCACCGTGGCCTGCCCCGTGCGTTTTGATGGCGCGATCTTCAACGTTGACACACGCCCACCCGCACTGAACGAACACGGCCTGGATTTGCGCTCATCCTGCGAAGAGGCCTCCAGTGCAAAGGAATCATCATGAGCACATCGCCGACCGCCGCCACTCAGCATGTGGAGCCTGTAGAGAATCCACTGGCTTTGGCTAGATCTCTCGCGCCGCTGCGCGAATTCGTGGCCACGACGACCCGGATTGTGGAGCAACCGCAGTCTGAAGCCCACTGCGTGGAAGCCGTTCGGGGTGCTCTGGCACGCCTCATTTCCAACGACGCCTGGCTTCCCGCTTCAGCTGCCCAGCCACACCCTGAGCACTATCAGCAGTACCTTTTGCACTGCGATCCGTTGCAACGATTCAGTGTGGTGAGTTTCGTCTGGGGACCCGGCCAGCGCACCCCGGTGCACGATCACATGGTGTGGGGACTGATCGGCATGCTGCGCGGCTCTGAGACCGGGCAAAACTTCAAACGGGACGAGAACGGCAAGCTCATACCCGATGGACCGCGGCAAACCCTGTCCCCTGGCGACATTGAGATGGTCTCCCCGCGCACCGGCGATATTCACCAGGTGGCAAACGCCTACGATGACCGCACCTCGATCAGCATTCATGTTTACGGGGGCAACATCGGTGCCGTCGCTCGCCACGTTTTCGATCTGGAAAGCGGCGCGGTCAAACCCTTTGTGTCCGGCTACTCTTCGGCCCAGACCCCGAACCTGTGGGATCTATCGCACATTGTTCGCGCAGAGCTCCCAAAGGAGCCGGCATGATCGAATTTACCTGCGCCGACCACATTGCGGTGGCAACGCTGGCTCAGCCTGCGCGCGGCAACGCCTTATCGGAATCCATGGTCGAATCCCTGATCGACCGGGTAACGGAATGCGTCGCCGATGACTCCATTCATACCCTTGTTCTGAACTCCACCGGTTCACATTTTTGCACCGGCTTCGACCTCGGCAATCAGACGGCGGAACCTCGCGCGGCGGGCGACAGCCAAGCTGCTGCGGATGGTCCGCTTCTCTGGCGGTTTGCACGGATCGAGCATCTGCTGGCTCTCATCTGGAACGCGCCTCTTCGAACCGTTGCCGTGGCGCGGGGGCGTACCTGGGGTGCTGGCGCAGATCTATTTGTGGCGTGCGATCTGCGTTATGCGGATTCGCAGACCGAATGGCGCTTTCCCGGCGCAGGGTTCGGGCTTGTTCTGGGCACACGGCGCCTATCGAGTGTGGTAGGCCCGGACAAAGCATTGAATTGGGTCGCACACGGCTGCCGCATTGAAACCAGTGAAGCCCTAGCCAGCGGCTTGGCCACTGCACAGCTCAGCGATCCCATGATCGCATCCGATGGATGGCGCACTCAACTACCTGCTCTGGCGGTAGACCGTTCCACTTACGCCCAACTCAAGGCTGCCACGCGCCCCGACCAAAGCAATGACGATCTCGCCGCGCTCGTGCGCTCAGGGGCTCTGCCAGGGCTGGCCGAGCGACTGCAGGCCTACAGAAACAACAGCAAGCCACGCAAGTAACTCCGCCTCATCTCATTTCAAGCGCCACTCTCCAGAGACATTCCTCTTTCTAAATCCGAAGGAAAAAGCATGAGCAAACCACAACGCCTACGCCTGCTGGCACCACTGACCCTGATGTTTCCTTCACTGCTGATCGGAACACATGCCGCAGCGCAATCCACTTGGCCTTCCGGCCCTATTCGCCTGGTGGTGCCCTTCCCGCCTGGCGGCTCCTCGGACATCCTCGGCCGGCTGATCGCGGACCAGATCGGCAAAACCCTGGGCGCCAACTTCTTCGTTGAAAACAAGCCCGGCGGCACCACGCAGATCGGCACAGAAGCCGTGGCAAGCTCACCGGCTGATGGCAACACATGGCTATTGGCCGCTGCCACCAGCTTCACTCAGCTTCCAAACCTGCGCAAGCTGAGTTATAGCCTGGACAGCTTTGAGTCTGCGGGCGGTATCGCCGACTACATCGGGGTGATGGCCGTGCGCAAGACACTGCCCATCAAGAACATGAAGGAGTTCGTCGCCTACGCCAAGGCCAACCCAGGGAAACTCTCGTTCGGTTCAGCGGGCGAAGCATCTGCCGGCCACGTTTTTGGACTTACCTTGGCCCGAGACACCGGTATAAACGTTCTGCATGTGCCCTATAAGGGCTCGGCCGCAGCCGTCAACGGCCTGCTGACAGAGGAGATCGACTTCATCATCGACGGCGCCGTCTCTCCAATGGTGAAGGCAGACAAGGTACAGCCACTTTGCGTGTTCTATAGCCAGCGCCACCCGGACCTGCCAGCCGTGCCCACACTCAAGGAATCTGGCTTCGAAATCACGCAGTCAAAGAGCCCCGGATGGGGCCTCTTGGCGCCTAAGGGCACGCCCAAAGCCATCGTAAGCCAGATGAGCAATGCATTGCGCAAGGCGCTGGAGACGAAGTCCGTTCAGGACGCCTTGGCACGGGCCAACACGATCGCTGCATGGATGCCGCCAGAAGAGTATGGCAAAGCCCTCCTTAACGACCAAAAAATGTACGCTGAGTTGCTGCCCACCATCGGCATTCGCGGCAACTGAAGCCAATCTTCTCCGCACATGAGCTCAACTGCATTCAACCCTGCTGCCACTGTGAAACCGAACCAAACCGTACGCGAGATCCTTCACCCCACTGGCGTGGCCATCGTGGGTGCCTCTGACAGCGATGAAAAATGGGGTGGCCGCCTGCTGCGCTACATGCTCAAGCATCGGCACAACGGCCCCCTCTACCCCATCAACGCCAAGGCCACCGAACTGATGGGGCTGCCGGCTTACCAATCGCTCAAGGACTGCCCTGGCGCGGTCGATCTGGCCATTTTGCTGGTTCCTCGCCACCACATTCGTGCCGCTATCGAGGACTGCATCGAAAAGAAGGTCGGGTGTGCACTGTGCATCACGGCCGGTTTCGCGGAGACGGGACCGCAAGGCCGAGCCGATGAAGAGGAACTGGTGGCCCTGGCTCGCTCAGGCGGAGTGCGCTTGATCGGACCAAACTGCATGGGGCTGCTGAACACCCACCACAATCTCTGCGCCACCACCGGTGTGGTCATGGGCAACGTAGACCGCCTCCCAGCGGGCGGCATCGGCATGGCCAGCCAGAGCGGCGCGCTGATGGGCGCCATGATTTCGCGCGGAGTGGACATTGGCGCAGGTTTCTCATCCACCATCTCAGTGGGCAATCAGGCCGACCTGGATCTGAACGACTTCTTTGAATACCTGATCGACGACCCAAAAACAGAAGTCATCACTCTGTACATTGAAGGCATCAAGGATCCGCAGCGCTTCACCGCCTTGCTCGAACGCGCCGCGGCAGCCGGCAAACCGGTGTGCGTGGCCAAGTCAGGCCGTAGCGAAGCGGGTGCGCGCGCAGCCGCATCACACACTGCCAGCCTTGCGGGCGCATGGCCCTCCTTCGAAGCCACCTGCCGCCGCTGGGGGTGTACCTCTTTGAGACCATCTACGACCTGCTGCAAGGCGCACTGCTATTGCAGCGAGGAAAAGACCCACCTCCAGCAATGTGGCTGTCTTTTCCGGCTCCGGCGGAGGCGGTGCACTGCTCGTTGACGGCCTTGAGGCGCACGGACTCACGCTGCCACAACTGTCGGATGCCACCGTGCAAGCCATCTCGAAGGTCTTCCCGCCCACTCACCGGCAATTACCCTTCGATTTCGGGATGCTGAACCCCCAAGCCGAGCCTGACCCAGAGGTGAAAGGTGGCGGTGTCGGCATAGCGGTTGATCGTGCCATGTCAGACCCTGCCGTCGGGGCCGGTTTATTGCTTTTAACCACGCAACCCTGGCAGGAAAAAGTGGTCGAGGCCGCCATTTCCGCCGCAGACCGTACCAACAAACCGCTGGCATTCGTGCAGGGCGCGGGCAATCACGGCGATATTGCAAGGCGCATGTTGCGAGAGGCGGGGCACGGCTATTTTGATAGTCCTCACGATGCCTTCAAGGTGCTGGCTGTGCTGGCCCATCGCAAAGAACCTGAGCCAGCGACACTCCCCGTAACGGGTTGCGGAGTACCGGACGATCTGCCTAGCGGCTTTCTCACCGAGCCTGATGCCCGCAAGCTGCTGGAAGCCAACGGCATTCCCACCACGCGGTGGTCGTTCGCCAAAGACGCTGATGCCGCTGTGCGCGCAGCGCAGGAGATCGGCACAGCGGTGGCCATCAAGGCCGTCAGCGCCGCGATCGTTCACAAGAGCGACATTGGCGCGGTACGTCTTGGCGTGCAGGGAGACAGCGCCGTGCACGACGCATGCGAGACCATCGCCCAAGCCGCACGTGCCGCAGGCGTGCCCAAACTTGACGGCTACCTGGTCACAGAAATGTGGCGCGCAGACGCCGAGTTGATCCTGGGCATCCAGAACGATCCCGAATTCGGTCCCTTGGTCATGGTGGGCGCAGGTGGCGTGCTGGTCGAGCTCATGAAGGACGTGCAGCTACGCCCTGCTCCGCTTTCCCACGCGATGGCCCGGGAGATGCTTGACGGGCTGCGTAGCCGTGCCCTGCTCAACGGCTTTCGTGGCCGCCCGCCCGCTGATCTGGATGCCATCGCCGACGTGCTCGTGCGTCTGGGCTCAATCGCCGCGGCCTCCAACGGGCGCGTGCAAGAGCTCGACATCAACCCACTGTTCGTCGCCGGCAACCGCATTGTGGCCGCCGATGCGCGTGCCACGTTGGCCTAACCGATTCGTCTCATAAATCACCCAAGGAAATTCATTCATGTCCGACATCACGTATGAAAGCGTTGGCGGCATCGCCCGCATCACCATCAACCGGCCTGAAGCGCGCAACTCGATCAACAACGCTGTCGTGCAGGGCCTGCACCAGGCGTGGCTGCGGTTTGCCCAAAGCGATGACCGCGTGGCGGTTCTCGGCGCCGCCGGCGACCAAGCTTTTTCCGCTGGCGCCGACCTTAAGGACCTCCCGAGAGATGTGTGGACCGCCATGCCCAACCTTTCGGTCCCCTGCAACAAACCGATCATCGGCGCGGTGAACGGTTTCGCCGTGGGAGCAGGCGCCACCATGATCATGCTGGCCGACATGGCCGTCGCGGAAGAGCAGGCACAGTTCATCTACCCTGAAGCCAAGATTGGCGCGTTCGCCGGCATCATGGCTGGTTTCCCGCCGCGCATGCAATACAAGGCGGGCCTTGAATGGCTAATGACCGGTGATCCCATGACCGCGCAACGTGCCTACGAGATCGGCCTGGTCAATCGCGTGGTGCCAAAGGGGCAAGCCATGACTGTCGCCCTGGAACTAGCCGCCAAGATCGCCAACAACGCTCCGCTAGTGGTGCAGGCAATGAAATCGATCGCAGCAGGTACGCTCCCTGTCTCACCCACCGCGCAGCACTATCCGCAGCGCGTGATGCTCGACCGCATTGCCAGCAGCGAAGACATCAAGGAAGGCGTCGCCTCGTTCAAGGAAAAGCGCCCGCCCAAGTTCACCGGCCGCTGAGCTAAAGCGCATAGCACCGCATTCAAACCAAAGGAGACAAGATGATCCGCAAGAGACACCTAATCGGCATGCTGGCGCTGGTCGCGCTACCTGCAGCCTTCTCGCCCGCCACAGCGCAAACGGCTTCTGCCAACTGGCCAGACAAGCCGATTCGCTTCATCACGCCTTACCCGCCTGGCGGATCTTCGGACATCATCACCCGCTTCATTGGAGACCGCGTCTCCAAGGCACTGGGCCAACCCGTCATCGTGGAGAACAAGCCCGGCGCGGGCGCCGCGTTAGGCACTGAGTATGCAGCCCGAGCCGCGCCCGATGGCTACACCTTCTTCGTCGGCCCAACCGCCACCGTTGCCGTCGCACCCTACCTGCGCAAAACAGGCTACACATGGGAAAGCTTTACACCCATAGCCAAGCTAAGCTCGTCATACGGGCTGATTGCGACACGCAAGGATGCGCCCTTCTCCAATTACAAGGAGTTCATTGCCGCTGCCAAGGCCAACCCCAACAAGTTCACCTTCGCATCGAATGGGGTGGGCTCCATTGTGCATCTGACCGGCGTTCTGCTGCACAAGCAGAGCGGCGTGGAAGTTACTCACGTGCCCTATAAGGGCGCCATGGAGTCCATGACCGACATGATCGGTGGCCGTATCGACGTCATGTATGACCCGGTCACCGCCGCACGCGTGAAATCCGGTGACCTCAAGGGCCTTGCCACCACCAGCGACATACGTAACCCGCAACTGCCCGATATTCCCACACTGAAAGAGCAAGGCTTCAGCGTCAATCCGCCAAGCTGGTTTGGCCTGTTTGCGCCGAAGGGAACGCCTGCTCCCATCGTGGCGCGCATGGCGGAAGAAACAGCCAAGGTGCTGGCAGGCCCCGGTGTCCGCGAGCAACTCCTGCTCTCAGCCATGTATCCGGATTTCGCAGGGCCTGCGGAGTTTGCCAAACAGGTGGAGCGAGACGCAAATCACCTCCGCGATGTCGTTCAAAAGGAAGGCATCAAGGGCGATTGAGCCAACAAGCACCTCCCCGCTCGGGGAGAGGTCTTCACGGGGTACGCTGGAGCCGACCGCGGTGGCCTCCGTGAGAACACTTGTAAAGGGTTTGAAGTCGAAAAACCGTCAACGCACCTCTGAATCGCTGATTACCTACACTTGCGGTGTGTTCAGCATCTATGAGAAAGGCCGTCATGGCCGAGTTTGACTTCGATCTCTTTGTCATTGGCGGTGGATCCGGCGGCGTGCGGGCGGCCCGCATGGCCGCCCAGCGTGGCGCTCGAGTTGGCATGGCCGAGAGTGGCCCCATGGGAGGCACTTGCGTCAACGTGGGGTGCATTCCCAAGAAGCTCTACAGCTATGGAGCCCATTATCAGGAGGCCTTTGAAGAGTCTCGCGGCTTTGGGTGGCAGCTTACAGGTACGCCCACCCTGAATTGGGAAACACTGAAATCCAATCGAGCGAAAGAAATCACCCGGCTCAATGGGATCTACGACGGATTGATGACCAATGCAGGAGTATTGCGCTTGCAAGGTCACGGAAAACTGACAGATGCCCACACAGTGGAAGTCACCCAATCTGACGGCCAGACGACGCGACACACCAGCAGGCATATTCTGCTTGCCACGGGTGGCGTGCCCTTTGTGCCCGAGTTCCCGGGCCGAGAGTTGGCCGTCACGTCGGACGACATGTTCGATCTTCCCCAATTCCCGCAGCGCCTGGTGGTGGTGGGCGGCGGTTACATTGCTTGCGAGATGGCGAGCATTTTCAATGGGCTGGGAGCACAGGTCACGCTACTGTATCGGGGTGAGCAAGTTTTGCGCGGCTTCGACAATGAAGCGCGAGCCTTTACAGCCAGCGAGATGCGCAAAGCGGGCGTAGACATTCGTGTGAATACCGAGGTCGAGCGCATTGAGGCCGCGGGCAGCGGGCGCAAAGTATTCCTCCAGGACGGTCAGGTCCTGGAAGCAGACGTCGTGCTTTATGCCACGGGGCGCAAACCCCGCGTCAACGGCTTGGGACTGGGCGCACTGGGCATACGCCACGACGACAACGGCAAAATTCTCATCAACGACGATTTTTCTACCAGTGTGCCGAGCGTCTTCGCACTGGGAGACGTGGTGGGGCGCATGGAACTCACGCCAGTGGCGCTGGCTGAAGCCATGGTGCTGGTCGACCACCTCTTCGGCCCCGCTACCGGCAAACCGTCGCGAACCATGGACTATGAGTTCATTCCCACGGCCGTGTTCACCCATCCACCCATCGGGACCGTGGGACTGTCAGAAGAAAAGGCACGCGAAAAATTCGAGGCTATCAGGGTCTTCCGCAGCGACTTCAAACCGCTCAAACACACCCTTTCTGGCAGCAGCGAGCGAACAATGGTCAAGCTGATCGTCGACGCAGCCACCGACAGAGTGGTCGGTTTGCACATGGTCGGAGCCGACGCAGGGGAAATTGTGCAAGGCTTTGCCGTGGCATTGAAATGTGGCGCAACCAAGGCCCAATTTGATGCCACCATCGGTATCCACCCGACCAGCGCGGAGGAATTCGTGACACTCAGAGAAGTCAGTCGGACATAGGCTACTGCCCCGAACCACGAACCACGAACCACGAACCACGAACCACGAACCAAATGCGAAAGCCTTGTACACGACAGCAGGGTCCAGCGATCACTACCGACAGAGCAATTTCACCTTAAGACTTCCTCGAACCAAATTGATGAAAAATGAGTGACCTGAGCAAAATTACCTGCATCGAGGACCTGCGACAACTTGCACGGCGCCGTGTTCCCCGCATGTTTTACGACTACGCCGACTCCGGCAGTTGGACAGAAAGCACCTACCGGGCCAACGAGTCTGACTTTCAGCGCATCCTCTTTCGCCAGCGCGTAGCCGTCAACATGGAGGGGCGCTCCACGGCTTCCACCATGGTGGGGCAGCCAGTAACCATGCCCGTGGCACTGGCACCCACCGGACTGACGGGCATGCAGCACGCCGATGGCGAGATCGCAGCGGCCCGCGCTGCAAGAAAGTTCGGAATTCCGTTCACACTCTCGACCATGAGCATCTGCTCCATCGAAGATGTGGCTGAGCATGCCGGCCCAGGATTCTGGTTTCAGCTCTATGTCATGCGGGACCGGGACTTCATCGAGCGCTTGATCGACCGCGCCAAGGCAGCCGGGTGCGGTGCGCTCGTGATCACACTCGATCTTCAAATTCTCGGTCAGCGCCACAAGGACATCAAGAACGGGCTTTCAACGCCGCCCAAGCCGACTTTGGCCAACCTGATCAACTTGGCCACCAAGCCGAGGTGGTGCCTTGGCATGTTGGGCACGCCCCGACGCAAGTTCGGCAACATCCATGGTCACGTGAAGGGCGTCACCGACATGAGTAACCTGGGCGCCTGGACCGCAGACCAGTTCGACCCCCGCCTCAACTGGGGCGATGTCGAATGGATCAAGAAGCGCTGGGGCGGCAAGATCATCATCAAGGGCATCATGGAGGCGGAAGATGCTCGCCTGGCGGTAGATAGCGGGGCTGATGCCCTTGTCGTCAGCAACCATGGTGGTCGCCAACTCGATGGCGCGCCTTCCACCATCACTGCCCTTCCCGCCATCGTCGATGCCGTGGGCTCGCAAATTGAGGTGCACATGGACTCGGGCATCCGCAGCGGCCAGGACGTTCTGAAGGCCCGCGCACTTGGCGCACATGGCACCTATATCGGCCGCGCTTTTCTCTACGGCCTGGGCGCAGCGGGAGAAGCCGGTGTCACCAAGGCGCTGCAAATCATCCATCACGAACTCGACACCACCATGGCGTTTTGTGGTCACACGAATATCGAATCCGTTGACCAAACCATCTTTCGGCCTGGCACGTACCCGGTGAGCTGAATTCCTCTGCCACTGCCCGGGCTTGATTGAGTGCTACCGCCCACACGATTCAAAAGAACCCTCGGAGATTAAAAAAAATGTTTTCAAAATTCACCTGAAATGTAAGAATAAGTCTTATGACTATCAAAACAATACTCCTTGCTGCGACACTTTTGGTGTCCGGCTGCGGCGGCGGCACTGGAGGAGACACGCCAGCCTTGCCCTTGGCCAATGGCAAAGCTCACCTGAGTTCGCCGCTGGTCGGCGCTAAAGTGCAGGTTCTTGACTCTGCCGGAAACGCATCTTCCGACTACGGCAGCACGACCACCAGCGAAACAGGAACCTTCACAGTACCTGTGAGCCCAGCACTTGGTGCGCGCTTTCGCGTTGCGGTCAGCGAGGGTAGCTATGAGGGGAAACCCTTCCAAGAAACGCTCCTGCTCGACGTTGAAAACTTCAACCCGGAGCAGCATCTCTTGTATGTGAATGCGGTATCCACTCTGGTGAGCCGATACGTAGACCGCCACCCCAAAACCAGCGTATCAGAAGCAGCGAGCAAGGTGCTAGGCTTTCTGCAGGTACCCATTGCCCCCGAGCGAGCACCGCTGGCCTCAGACAACCCGCTGCAGGATCACTTCAGGCACGAGCTCTTTCTCCAGTCTGCCCAATCGCGAGAGGCACCGGCACTTGGCACCTATATCAATCAGCTCTTGAATGAGCTGGATGCCGGGGCAACCGCACACAGCTTTGGGAGGCCTCCGGTAGGTGATGCAGGGAGCATAATCGAAAAGCTCACCGAGGAACTGGCTAAGCACCTTGGGGACGAACTATTCAGCTGGGCCTTTGAGGCCATTCTCTCCGCTGCCGGTGTGGGGGGCAACGCCGAAATCCTCAAGGAGCTGCACGAAATCTCTGCCAAGCTTGATGAGTTGAAGGCGCTGACCACAGAGGTGCTGAGTGAACAAAAGCAGACCGAGGCAGAGATCGTGAGCGTGAACCTGCTCAATGCGATTACCAATATCCAGCAGCAGTACGATTACCTCACTTGGGTTTCTCAGCTCCCTGCGTGCCTAATGGACAGTCAAGGCAAGCCGGTAGATGCTGCGTGCGCGCGTGCCGCCGAGGCCACACAAGCCGAAGTTCGGCAACGAATTACGGCCATTCTGGACTCCAACGTAGGTGTGGTGCAGCTTACTGCTCTCATCAAAGCCTCCATGGTCCCTTCCCCCAGCGAAGTGGGAGTCATTCAACGTTGGCACGATTATCTGAAAACCACCAAGCCTTTCTATAGCCCGATCGTTGATCCGCGGCTTATCAAGATCAAGGAATACTACCAATCCGTGCAAGTGATGGCGGCCAACTTACTGGTCGAGGCCTCCATGGCGCAAACACCTCCTGACAAGAATGGAGCCAAGTACTACCTCGATCAACTCAATATTGCCCTGGCCGCACAAGACACGTTGACGCAAGAGATGCACGCTGAAGACAACGGAACCATTCTCGATCAGCGAAGCAAACTGCTCTGGCTCAGGGCGCCTTTCTCGAACCTGGAAGTGCCTGCCACGACCTATTGGGGTGACGCCTATGTCGAAAAGGCTGGCGAGCAATGCAAGGGCCTTGCCGACTCCGGATTCGCCGGTAACCACACATGGCGGCTGCCTTCAGACCCCGAATTCCATGCTGTTGTACAAGGAAGCCCCAGCGACGGAACCGCGCACAGTGGTGCAGGAATCTTCAAGTGGCTCGGTGAACAGGGCTTTCAAATGGGTGGCGACGTTGGCTGGGAAGGAGCTCGTGGTTTCGTAGACGGCGGTGCTTATTTCTCCAGCACCATGAGCGGTATCACTGGCAACTACTACAGTGCGTTGTGGGATGATGGCGTCGATTACGCATGCAATTTCGTCGACGAGATCCCCTGCAATTACGATGCTCGGACCTGGCGCGCAGGAGCTTGGTGCGTGGCAAGTGGGGACAAGGAGTAGCCCGGCAGCCGAGTCTTGTGGCTGTCAACGTTAGTCAAGCAAATCGGCAACGTACTCCCCGATCGCCAAGCTACTGGTTAGCCCTGGCGATTCGATGCCGAAGAGATTGACCAATCCTGGCACCCCGTGAACACGCGGCCCCTGGATCAGGAAGTCAGCTGCTGATTTCCCGGGGCCGCTGATCTTGGGACGAATCCCGGCATAACCCGGCTGCAGAGCCCCATCAACCAAGCCCGGCCAGTACTTTCGGACCTCCGCATAGAAAGCGTCTCCGCGCGAGGAATCCACCAGTAGATCGTCTGCATTTTCGACCCACTGCACATCAGGCCCAAATTTGGCCTGGCCACCAAGATCCAGCGTAAGGTGCACACCCAGGCCGCCAGCTTCGGGTACAGGATAGATCAGTCGCGAGAACGGCGCTTTTCCGGTCAGCGTGAAATAGCTACCCTTGGCGAACCATGCCTGCGGCACATGCTGTACGCCCAGCCCAGCAAAGCGGCGCGCCAGTTGGGGAGCTTGCAAACCCGCTGCATTAACCAGCTGGCGCGCGGCAAGTTGGGTGCCATCGGCCATGGTCAGGACAATCGATTCAGGGCCGGACTTTTCACTGAATTGAGCGGCCGCCAATTGTGAGTTGAGCGCAAGCGCCCCACCCTCGTTTTCCAGATCACCCAGAAGGCTCAGCATGAGTGCATGGCTGTCCACGATGCCTGTAGAAGGCGAATGCAAGGCCGCTACGCACTCTAGTTCAGGCTCCATGGCCTGCGCATCCTGACGTGATAAATGCACAAGATCGGTAACCCCGTTTTCGGCAACGTGCTCGCGAATGGAAAGGAGCCTGGGCAAGTCTGCCTCGCTGGTTGCGACGATCAGTTTGCCGCAACGCCGGTGGCTGATGCCTCTCTCCGTGCAATAGTCATAAAGCAACTTCTTTCCGCGCACGCAAAGAAAAGCCTTCAGAGTGCGAGGCTCGTAATAGATGCCTGCGTGGATCACTTCGCTATTTCGGGAACTGGTGCCTGTGCCGATGGCACCTGCACTTTCGAGCACAATGACTTCACGGCCACCAAGCGCCAGCGCACGCGCCACTGCAAGCCCCACCACGCCCGCGCCGACAACGACGGTATCGACTTGATCCATGGTCTCCGATCCTCTGGAAAATTCAGGGAAATCTTGTCCTACTGATCGAGTGCAGAAGTGGGCGGATCTGAATCAAAGGGGCCACTTCTGCGTCGGCAGAGGTGCAAATCCATGATCAAGGGGCCCTACGCCTGCGCCTGTGCGAACACCAGCCCCGGAGATCAACGCCTCGCGGACATACGAGCGCGCAGCCTCAACAGATTCTGTCAGTGTGAAACCGAGCGCCATATGCGCCGCAATGGCAGACGAAAGGGTGCAGCCAGCGCCATGCAGATTCTGTGTGGCAATCCGCGGTGCCCGCATCTCGTGGAAGACCGGCTCCCCTGAAGCATTGGAGCATGCCAGAAGATCGTGCACCTCCTCACCCTGCAAATGACCGCCTTTCAGCAAGACAGCGCCAACACCCAGATCAAGCAGGGCACGCGCTGCCGGGGCGAGATCCGCCACACGGTCCACCGACCTGCGAAGAAGCAATGCGGCTTCATCAATGTTCGGTGTAATGATCGCCACTCGGGGGAAAAGCTCCTGCACGATGGCTTCTACAGCGGAGTGTTCGATCAACCGCGCTCCTGTAGCCGACACCATCACCGGATCCAGAACGATGTTGGCAAGCTGGTGCCGATCAATGGCCTGCGCCACCGTGTGCACAATTTCGGCGCTGTGAAGCATGCCGATCTTGACACCTTGAGCGCCGATGTCACTCACCACGGCGTCAATCTGCGCGGCGAGAAGCTCCGCAGGCGCGGCGTGGATGGCGCAAACGCCTTGGGTGTTCTGGGCCGTCAACGCCGTAATCGCGCTCATTCCGTAGCAACCCAAGGCCGCCATGGTCTTCAGGTCAGCCTGTATGCCCGCGCCACCTCCCGAATCGGAGCCGGCAATGGTCAGTACGCGGACGTATTGATGCGTCAATGGAATAGCTTTCATGACGTTCTACAAACGCTCCAGTGAGGAATGCGGAAGAGCAGGCACCGGAAGTGCCTCTGCTCTGCGCCCTTGCTCCAGCGCAGATTGCCAGCCCGGTATCGTCGTGGCGGGATCATCACCCAAGCCGCGCACCACACAAACACCGCTCGCGCCACTTTGGGCGGCCAGTGTGAGTTGCCCATGATCCAGAATCCCGCCAATGGCCACCACAGGCACACCAGCCATTCGAACCCACCATGCCAGATTGTCCAGGCCCTGCGCTCGCCAGGGCATTGCCTTGGTGAGCGTTGGCCAAACCGGGCCGCAAGCCACGTAGGCCGGATTCAATGAACGGGCGCGCGCAAGTTCCCAAAGGCTGTGGCTGCTGATGCCCACTGCAAGGCCGGTGGCCGCCAGTTCCTGCCGCCCCTCATCGCCGAGTGCACAGAGATCTTCCTGCCCCAGGTGTACCGCCTTCGCTCCAAGCTCGTGGCCCAGCCGCCAATGGTCGTTCACAACCAGCTGCGCACCCGCTTCGCGACAAACCGATACCGATTGCGCAATCGATTCACGCAGTGTCGAAACCCATTTTTCGTTTGGCATGGCCGGCGTCTTCACACGAAGCTGAACGGTCGTGACGCCCGCCGCCACCACTTGCGCCACGCGTTCGGCGGAATCGACAATGGCGTATAGATCCAGACTCTGGGCTGATGCGGCGCGCGGCACAAAGTCAAAATCCGGACCTTCACCCCACGACATGCAGGGCATCAGTTCCGGTTGAACGGCAAATCCGCCACACGCTGCCACAGGCCCAGCCCCTTGTCCGGCTGAGTAACCATGGCGCAGGGCTTGAGTAGTCGCCATTTTGGCGAGCACCAGTGCATCAGCTGCTACAAACCCGAGCGCCAAAGCGGCGGCCGCACTGGTGGCGAAGGTGCAACCGGTGCCATGATTGTGCGGCGTGTCCACACGCTGGAGACCCAGCCAACCGCTCGCATGGGGGGAGTCAATCCAGTCAAGCGACCAATCAGGGGCATCGGGATTGTCTCCGCCCGTAATGGCAACGGAGGCTGCACCCAAAGAGCGAAGATGTCGCGCAAGCTCAGGAATGGAGGACGGCTCACCTTTTTCTGGGACAAGCCTGCGAGCTTCCCGCTCGTTGGGGGTCACCACCGTGGCTCGCGGCAGCAGCAACTCACGGTAAGCCCTCAGTACCTCATCGCCAGCGAAGGTGGCGCCCGTGCTGGCGCCCAGCACGGGATCGACTACAAGCGCCACTTTCCCGTGGACACGCATCCGGTCTACCCATCGTGCGACAACCTCCACGTTCTCGGCACTACCCAGTAACCCGGTTTTGATGGCGACCGGGGGCAGGTCCGTCGCCAGCGTGGCCAATTGCGCCTCCAGCACCTCAGCCGGCATGGGCGCCACCCGAGTGATCTCCACAGAACTTTGAGCGGTGACTGCCGCCACCACGGGGCAAAGATGCACACCGAAGGCGCTTGCTGCTCTCTGGTCAGCCGATAATCCGGCACCGCCGCCGCTGTCGTTGCCCGCAATGCTCCAGACTACGGGTGGAGATTTAAACGTAGGTGCAGCTGAAGGTAGTTTGTCCGGCACTTCATTCCCCGATCAGAAACGGGTTCCCAGTGACCGGCGTGGTTGCCACGGCAAAATCCTGCCGAGCCATGACGCCGGCTCTGAAAGCCGCGCGCCCTGCTTCAATGGCTTGCCCGAACGCAGCGGCCATGCGTGGCGGATTGCTCGACTGACTGACCGCTGAATTGAGCAGCACCGCATCGAAACCCATTTCCATGGCTTGGGCTGCGTGGCTTGGCGCCCCTATGCCAGCATCCACGATGAGCACCACATCCGGCAAGCGTTCGCGCAGCGTGCGCAGCGCGAACGGATTAAGCAGCCCCTGCCCCGAGCCAATGGGCGCGCCCCAAGGCATGAGCAGCGGGCAACCGGCATCCAGCAGGCGCTTGGCTGTCACCAGGTCGTCGGTGCAATAGGGAAACACAGTGAAGCCATCTTTCACCAACTGGCGCGCCGCCTCCACCAGTTCCAGCGGGTCAGGCTGCAGGGTATATTCATCGCCTACCACCTCCAGCTTGAGCCAGGGGGTGTCATACAGCTCCCGCGCCATATGGGCCAGCTGAATGGCTTCTCGCGCGGTGGTGCAGCCGGCTGTGTTGGGCAAGAGGCGTGCCCCATGCTGGTTCATTGCGGCCCGGATCATCTCGATGAATCCGTTGTCGCCCGCTGCCGCCAACTGGCGCTTCAGCCCCACGGTGACAATCTGCGCGCCAGATGCTGCGATGGACTCGCCGAGCACCTTCGGCGAAGGGTAGCCAGCGGTACCCAGCAGGAAGCGGCTGGTCAGCGTGACATCCCCCACCGCCCAATCATCGGATTCAATCATGGTCATTTCCCGTAACTTCATAACGTCTCTTGGAGCATGTTTACGAACTGCCAAAGCCGAACGCTACAACCAAAGCCAACCCGCCTGCAATCCCCAGGCGGCTGTGAGGGCCGCCGCCAGGACAAAACCGAAAACCACCCACTCGTTGCGCCCGAACAGGCTCCAGCCCAGGCCCCGGCGAGTCCAGACATAAAGCAGCGCACCGGGCAGATACAGCAGTGCGGACAACAGCAGGTATTTGACGCCGCCCGCATAGAGCAGCCACAGGGCATATAACACTGCCACGGAAGCAATGGCCAGGTCGCGCTGGCGCAAGCCCCTGTCGGCAGATCGATAACCTTCCCCTTGCCAGGCAAGCTGCAATCCGTACAGTGCAGCCCAAATATAGGGCAGCAAGATCATGGAAGTGCCGAGGCTCACCAGCGACAAGTAAGTGGAACTGCTAAGCAATGTGATCAGCAAGAAGGCCTGAACGCATCCGCTGGTCAGCCACATGGCGCTGATAGGCACTCCGTGTGCATTTTCCTTGGACAGCCAGCGCGGCGCGGCACCGTCGCGGGCAGCCATAAAGAGCGTCTCGCTGGAGAGCAGAAGCCACGAGAGCAAAGCACCCGAAAGCGAGATCAGCAGACCTATGCTGATCAGCGCGGCTCCCCAGGGCCCCACCACGTGTGCCAGCACATGCGCCATGGAGGGTGCCTTTAGATGAGCCAACTCCGGCTGTGCCATCACTCCCATGGAAAGCAAACTGACGGCCACCATCAGCGCCAGCGTAAACAGAAAGCCGAGCAGCGTGGCTCGACCCACCTCAGTTCGCCGCTCTGCACGTGCCGAATAGACGCTGGCACCTTCGACTCCCACAAACACCCACGCCGTCACCAGCATCATGCCGCGCACCTGATCCGACACGCCACCCAACTGCGGATTGCTGCGGCCCCAGATGTCCTGCGAGAATACATCCAGTTGAAACGCGAATGCCACCAGCCCTACGAACAGCAGCAAGGGCACAAGCTTGGCGACGGTGGTCAGTTGGTTGATGAATGCCGCCTCCTTGATGCCCCGCATCACCAGGGCATGCATGCCCCACAGCAGGATGGAGGCACAAACTACCGCAGCGGGCGTGTTGCCGTCGCCAAATACGGGCACATAATGCCCCAGCGTGCTAAACAAGAGAACGTAATAGCTCACGTTGCCGAGCACTGCCATGAACCAGTAACCCCAGGCAGAACTGAAGCCCACGAATGGACCGAAGGCCGCCTTCGCGTAGGCGTACACCCCCGAATCGAGCTGCGGTTTACGCAAGGTCAGATTCACAAACACAAACGCCAGTGCCAGCATGCCCAGCCCGGTAATGCCCCAGGCCAAGGCCGTGGCACCTACCGCCGCGCTGGCGGCCGTGTTCTGCGGGATCGAAAAAATGCCCCCGCCCACCATGGAACCCACCACGAGTGCGGTGAGTGGGCCTAGGCTGAGCTTTCGGGATTCGGTAGGGGCTTCGTTCGCCACGTGATCAGCCACCCACGATGGGCTGGAATAGCAGCACGGTATCGCCTTCAAGCAGTTCGCGGCTTCGGGCCGAGCGAGCAACAAACTCACCATTCACCGCTGTGCTAACGGATTTCTCTTCATGTCCGAGTGCCGCCACCAACTGAGCGAGCGTTGTGCCTGCAAGCACTTCGCGGGCTTGCCCATCAAGCTTGATCATCACGGCAGGCGCCTGGAGCGCTTGCGTGTCTGCGTTCGAAATCCGGTTATCTTTCATTTTTTCACTTAACGTGCAGGCACAGTCGACCTACTTCCTGACCACGCGCGCACCATCTGCGGCAAGCGCCTGCTCGATGAGAGCGGGCGCCAATAGCCAACCATGCCGGAACAGGCCATTCATGACCAGCCGGCACCCTTGCCATTCGAGAAGGGGGTTATTGTCGGGCAAAGCGGGGCGCAGATTGACGTCCAGCTTGAGGATGCGTGCTTCGGCAAGCGCCGGCACCACACTATGGGCTGCCGCCATGAGTTCAGTCGCACTGCGCAAGCTTACCGGGGAGCGGTCTTCGCTTTCTATTTCGCTGGCTCCGACTACTATGTCCCGTGCAGAGCGCGGCACAATATACACACGGTGACGCGGGTGCAGCAGCCGCACTGGGCGCTGAAGCCCGTGACCAGGGCAATCGAGCCAGATCACTTCACCGCGCACCCCCGCACGGTCTCGGCACCAGACCTGCTGGCACCTACGGGTACGCCTGCCTTGGCACCGGCACCCCGCACATCAATCACCACGTCAAAAGCCAAGGTACGTCCGTCTAGCAAACACAAGGTCCCACCGCCCTCCCCTCCATGCACGGCGAGCACCCCCTGGCCCCAGTGCCAATCAACACCGGCAGCTGCGGCGTACAAAGCCTGCATCGTCGCCACCGTGTGAATGAAGCCCTCACCCGGCAACAGCCACGCGTGGGAGGGGCCTTGGATGGACGGCTCGAGAGATTGCAAGTCTGCCGCGTCAAGCTTTTGAACGGACTCACGAGGGCTGGCCGATTGCCACTCAGACGTCGCGGTCGCCACGCGCATGCGGTCCAGCACGCGCTGCGCAGCGCCCAAATCTGAACGATGAGCCACCAGCAGGCTGCCCTGCACCTTCACCAACTCCGGACGCCCGAGTTCCTGCGCGATCTGCTGCCAAAGCTCCAGCGAACGCCAGCCGATCGCCGCCAATGCGGGCTCGGCGTTATCTAGCTCGGCCAGTGGGCTGAGCATACCTGCCGCAGTGAAGCCAGCTGCTGTAGGTACGTAGGGGTCGCCAGCCTGGCTACGCGGAACTGGCTCGGGGCCGCTGGAAACATCGAACACGGACACCCGATGCCCCGCCCGTGACAGCTGCCAAGCCAGCAGCCGGCCTAGCAAGCCAGCGCCGGCTATTCCAATTTGCCTGGATGGGGGTTGCGCCATTCTTGGGCCTTGGATTCTCAAGCCTTATGTATAGGCACGTAGAACGCACCACCCGCGGCCTGGAACTCGGCCGATTTCTGCTCCATGCCCGCCCGCAGCGCCTCCTGCTCGCTCAAGCCCTTGGCCGCTGCGAAGTCGCGCACCTCCTGCGTGATCTTCATTGAACAGAACTTTGGACCGCACATAGAGCAAAAATGTGCTTCTTTGGACGAATCCTTGGGCAAGGTCTCGTCGTGGTAGTCCTTGGCCGTGTCGGGGTCGAGGCTCAAGTTGAACTGGTCATGCCAGCGGAACTCGAAACGTGCCTTACTGAGGGCGTCGTCCCGGGCGCGTGCCCCCGGGTGCCCCTTGGCGACGTTAGCCGCATGCGCAGCGATCTTGTAAGCAATGATGCCTTGCTTTACGTCATTGCGATCAGGCAGCCCCAGGTGCTCCTTGGGCGTCACGTAACACAGCATGGCTGTACCCATCCAGCCGATCATGGCTGCGCCAATGGCACTGGAAATGTGGTCGTAACCGGGGGCTATGTCGATTGTCAACGGGCCCAGGGTATAGAACGGCGCCTCATGACAATGCTTGAGTTGCTCGGTCATGTTCGCCTGGATCATGTGCATCGGAACGTGGCCGGGCCCTTCAATCATGGTTTGCACATCGTGCTTCCAGGCGACCTGCGTCAGTTCACCCAGGGTACGCAACTCGGCAAACTGCGCTTCATCGTTGGCATCTGCTCCACTGCCCGGGCGAAGACCATCACCCAGGCTGAAGGAGACATCGTAGGCCTTCATGATGTCGCAAATATCCTCAAAATGCGTATAGAGGAAGCTCTCTTTGTGGTGTGCAATGCACCATTTGGCCATGATCGAGCCACCGCGGCTCACGATGCCGGTCATGCGGTTGGCCGTGAGGTGAATAAACGGCAGGCGCAGACCCGCATGAATGGTGAAATAGTCCACGCCCTGCTCTGCCTGTTCGATGAGCGTGTCGCGGAAAATCTCCCAAGTGAGGTCTTCTGCCACGCCACCCACTTTTTCGAGCGCTTGGTAGATCGGCACGGTACCAATGGGCACAGGCGAGTTGCGCACGATCCAGTCGCGCGTGGTGTGAATATTCTTTCCGGTGGAAAGATCCATCACCGTATCGCCGCCCCAGCGGATCGACCACACGAGCTTTTCAACCTCTTCTTCAATGCTGCTGGTGACCGCGCTGTTGCCGATGTTGGCGTTGATCTTGACCAGGAAATTGCGCCCAATGGCCATGGGCTCCAGCTCAGGATGGTTGATGTTGGCCGGAATGATGGCCCGGCCACGCGCCACCTCGTCCCGCACAAACTCGGGTGTAATGATCTTCGGAATGGACGCACCCAGGCTATCGCCCTTCAGTCGCGCCTCGCGGGCTGCATCGCCCAGATACTCAGCCATCCACTCCCGGCGGCCGTTCTCGCGCAGGGCGACGTACTCCATTTCAGGCGTGACGATTCCCTTGCGGGCGTAATGCATCTGGGTCACGTTCGAGCCGCTCTTGGCCCGGCGTGGCTGTCGTTGCAAGCCTGCGGCTTCCTGGCGCAACTGTGCAATGCGCTCGGCATCGCGGTCTTCGTGCTTGCCACCATCGTCGAGCGCCACGCGTTCACGGCCTGCATAGTGCTCTGTGTCACCACGTTCGAGGACCCAGGCTTCACGTGCGGAAGTGGGCAACCCGCGCCGCACGTCGATCATCGCTTGCGGATCGGTGTATGGCCCCGAGGTGTCATAGAGCGACACGGTTTCCCCGTTGGTCAGCCGCACTTCACGCACAGGCACCCGCATATCGGCACGAGAGCCCTCAATGAAGGACTTGCTGGAAGCTGGGAAGGGCTCACGGGTAAGCGTGAGCAGCTGCTGGAATTTATCTGGCGCGTTCATCGAAGGTCTCCTGCCTAATTGAAGAGCACTCCGGTGTTCACTACCAACGGCAAAGCCCCACGGCAGCCGCTGCTGGCGATGATCAGTCTCGTCCTTACGCCGGTGCTAACCGGATCAAGTTCGGCGGGTTCGGTTCAAGGGAACCATCTCAGCCTGCCGCGAAAAACGGCAGGCACCCCGGAGTAGACGCATCATAACGAAAAAAGGCGACCCTACCAACACGACCCTACCAACTCATCTCTCGCCAAAGTGGGTGCGAGATCGAAATCGTGACCTGGCTGTATCAGACACAGCGAAATGCAGACGTCCGGCACAGCCCAAGAACACTCTTATGACGCGTCCCACCATGATTGCGGATCAAAACCCAATCCTGGGGCATTAGGCACAGCCATGCATCCATCAACTATTGGCGGCGGCTCACATACGTTCTCGGCGTAGAACCTCGCGGTTCCAATGCCCGCCGCAGCAATCGGTGAAGGTGTCAGTGCCGTACAGTGAATGCCGAGGTAAAGACCCAAGGAGGTTTCAAGGCTTGAGGTAACCGTACACCCAATGCCGTGTGCAGTGGCAGCCTGCACAATTTCCAGCAAACGGTCAGGTCCACCCACACGCTGAGCCTTGAGAATGAAGATATCTGCCGCCTTATGAATCGCCGCCAGTTCGACGTCGCGCACAGTACGTATGCTGTCATCTAGGGCAATTGGCACACGGGTCTCGCGTCGCAACTGCCCATAAACCGACAACGGAGTGCCGCGCGGCAAAGGCTCTTCACAGTACTCGATGTTGAATTTCTCCATGGCTCGAAGCTGCTCACCTGCCCACTCAACGGGCCAGCTCTCGTTGGGATCAAGACGTATTTTGATGCCCGGCATGGCTTCCCGAATGGCTTGAATGCGAGCGAGATCGAGCTCACGCTCTGGCGTGCACTTGACTTTTACGGTGTCCTGTCCACGAGCGGCGGCGTCTCGAGCACGTTGCGCACATACCTCAGGCTCTGCATCTCCAATAAGGTCGTTGACTGGCACTCGCTCAGGCACGCTGCGCTCACCTCCAAGAAGGTATCCTGCAAGCGTCCGACCACACTGCGCCGCCCGAAGAGTAAGCACTGCGGTAGAAATACCGCAACGGATGCGCGCCGGGCATTCCCGCAAAGAGATTTCACTAAGAAAATCTGACGCCAGTGGATCGAGACCCGTCATCAGCGCTCTGATCTCGTCTGCAAACGCTTCCTGAGGGTAGTCCACATGTGGAGGCAAGGCAGCTTCGCCCCAACCCACATGACCGTCTGGAGACTCTAGCCTCAAGATGGCACCCATGCGGTGATACTGCGTGCCTTTGGACCAGCGATAAGGTGTTTGGAGAGCGAGCCGATACGGTTTGACTTCAATGACTGTCTTGCTTGGCATTTCCAATTCCCTGTTCAAGATGAACCTTCGGCTAGGGGCATCAAGCGCTCCGCCGGAAATTCGAGAGTGATCGGCGCTCCTACACGAAAAGCGCTCGTCGGCGGCGCCAGCACGTTTACCCGCCGGCCGCTGTGCAATTCGACCACCAACTGCTGTTGTCGCCCGGAGAAGATGGCACTGACAAGCCTGCCGCTCCAGCGATTGGCTACCGGCGAGCCAGAAGCCCCAGGTGCGCAGCCTGACTGCGTTGCCACGATGGCCTCTGGCCGAATGGCCACATGCGCCACACCGCCCGCCTCCACGGTGAGCTGCAGGGGACCATCAGGCGTGTCAATGTCGCTGCCGCTTATGCCGGCTACGTCGAATATTTCGGCAGCGCCCAGAAATGTAGCGCCAAAGCGAGTACGGGGGCGAAGATAAAGCTCCTGCGGCGTGCCCTCTTCCAGAATTCTCCCGGAGCTCATTAGCGCGATGCGATCAGACAGCATGAGTGCTTCCTCCTGATCGTGCGTCACATATAACGCAGTCAGGCCTACCGTCTTGATAAGCTCTCGCAACTCCAAACGCATTTGCTCGCGCAGTTTCGCATCGAGATTTGAAAGTGGCTCATCGAGCAACATGACACTTGAACGGCGCACAAGGGCTCGAGCGATCGCCACTCGTTGCTGCTGGCCTCCCGAGAGTTGCGTCGCACTGCGTGTTGCGTATGCGCTTAGACCAACCATCCGCAGCGCATCTTCCACTCTCGTCCTGATCTCTTCTCGAGCAGTGCGCGCAACTTCCAGGGGAAACGCCACGTTTTGCTGTACGGTCATGTGTGGCCAGATCGCGTAGGACTGGAACACCATCGAAATATCACGCGAATGAGTTGGAGTTTGCACGCCTTTCCCGCCGTCAAATACCAAGCTTTGGCCTATACGAATAGACCCCGAAGATGGCGCCTCAAGACCTGCGACACTGCGCAAGGTGGACGTCTTTCCGCAACCGCTGGGACCGAGCAGCGTGACAAACTCCCCAGGCGCGAGGGATAAAGAGACTCCGCACACTGAGGCTTGCGCCGCCCCCGGGTAGGTCAACCATAGATCCTTGCATTCGATCATTTAGATGTTTCCTCGCGCCTCGCCGCCAGGCGCTGCCATATCACTGTAATCACTGTCATGGCCAGTACAAGCCAAACCCCCACGGCAGCCGCCTTTCCGGGCTCGCCACCCGACCAGTAGCTCCAAAGTTGAACGGCCGCGGTCACGTTGTCGTCGCCTTGCAGCAGCAGCGCCGTCGACAGCTCCCGCATCACATGGGCCACAACCCACACCCAGGCACCTGCCAACCCTGGCAGGAGCAACGGCAACACAATGCGCCGAAGCGTCGTGGCAGTGGATGCGCCGCAGGTTCGAGCAGCCTCTTCCAGTTCAGGGTGCAACTGAATTAGCGAAGCGGACGCGGCGCGGGAGGTGAACGATAGATATACCGTGATGTAGGCGATCACCAAGATCCACGCAGTGCCATAAACCTGCAAAAAAGCAAGCGTGAGATACACATAGACCAGCGCCATGCCGATCATGGTGCCCGGGATCGCCAGGGGCATGAACGCCAGCGTATCTACAACGCCACGAACACGCTCACCAAGCGCCTTGCTCCGCAATACCGTCCAGGCTACGAGTAAGGCCAGTGCTGTCACGAGGGTGGCACTAAGCAACGACACCCAGGTCGATGTCCATGCCGCTGCACCCACCCTGCTGTTGCTAAGAACAGCTTCATGCTGGGAAAAGGTCAGCTTCCCTAACATTTCCCAGCTTACGGGGGCTAGATAGGGGGTGAGGCTTGTCCAAATCAGGATGGCTAGTGGGAGCGCAACGGCCAGCATGAAATATGCCGCTACAAAAAGGATGGCCAGCGGCTTCAGCGCACCAAGCTTCAACTGACGAGGTCGAAAGCCCTTGCCCGTGACGGTGATAAACCGGTTGGCATGCCTCGTCAGTCTTCTGTACGCCCAGGCCAAGGCCAGAAGCAGCAGGAGAAAACTCACCGCAATGGCAGCAATCTGCCCATAGGCAGACGTACCTCCCGACTGATCTGTGGCCAAGTAGACGATGCGGGAGGAGACCACAAAGAGCCCTACGGGCATGCCCAAGGTTCCCGGCACGTCGAACACGAGAAAACCCACGATCAGTAAATAGGCACCTGCCGCAAGAATGGCAGGAGACAGCAATGGAATGAATATTCGCCTGATCATTTGGGGCCAGCGCGCACCGCTGGTCATAGCCGCTTCCTCAAGCGCGGGGTCCATGTTGCGAAATGCGCTGCACAGAATGAGGTACACGGAAGGCACCAAAGCAAGCGTTTCCACAAATATCATGCCCCCCATCGAATAGATGTTGAATGGCGCTGAGTCCAACCCAAACGCCTCCACCAACATCCGATTAATCACGCCGGTGCGTGAACTAGCTAGAAGCGCCCAACCCATCGCCAACAAGAATGGGGGAAGCACCATTGGCAGCGCAATCATGACCCGCGCCACGCCCTTCATTGGGAGATCCGTGCGCTCGACGAGCCAAGCAAGCATGCCTCCGACAAACAACGCGCAAGCCGTGCAGCCCACGGCAAATATGGCTGTGTTCCAGACCAGTTTGTAGAAGCCTGGGTCGCCATAAACCACGCGGTACTGAACTACTCCAAAACCCGGGTCATAGGGGAGCCCCGTTGGTTTGAAGCTTGCCACCAGCAGCAAACCCAGCGGCACGACCACTAGATAGACCAGCAGCGCAAGTAGCGCCCACCCCGGCAGGCGCGGCAAGAAACGCGCCTGCGGAGCAGGAGCAGCGTTACCCCAAACACTCATCGCGCTGACCCGACCGCTTCGAGTAGTTTGTTGTAGTACTCGTTCAGTGCACCTAACTCGTCGGATTTTTCAGGCGGCCATTCCGAAGTCTTCTTGCCGGCAATGAACTGGGCAGTCTTCGTCTTGGCGGACAACGGGTTACCACGGCCAGTCGCCTCCTCGTAGGCGACAGCACCTTCGTCGGTGGCCAGCCAAGCCATGAGAAGCTTGGCTCCCTCGGCGTTGCGCGCATTTTTGCTCACACCTGAGTAAATGATGTGCATTGGAACAACGTCAAGCGCACGCATCTTGATGGGTGCTCCGGCATTGATGGGCGGAAGCGTTGAGTGGTAAAAGCCGATACCCATATCCACCTCTCCAGCACCCACGGCCTGCGCCAGAGGAAAGGTGGATTTGAAAAGCATAGGCTTGAGCTTTATGAAGCGCTCGAGCAAGCCCTTGGCCGAGTCGGGGCCCATGGTCGCGGCTAGTTGGGCGAACGAGGCGGCCCTCACCCATGACCCGACACGGTTGCTCCATTTGGAATTGACCACATCCTCCCAGGTCTTTGGTGCCTCAGCGTCACTGACCTTTCGCGTGTTCCATAGCGCTACATACACTGATGCAGTCGTGGCCACCATTTCCGGATTAGGCGCGTAAGCCTTGGGTACGCCAAGTTGCACCCAGTTCACACCTTCGAGATAACCCCGCCCTTTCAACTGGCTCATGTGGTCGGCACCGCCGGTGAGCAAATCACCCGTGTAGCCTCTGGCTTGCATCTCCTGCACACCACGCACAGCAAGTTCGTTGCCACCCACCAGTCGCGTGTGACGCACTTTCACCGAAGGGTACTTGCGATTGAAAGCCGCAAGAACTTTGTCGATCTGCTCGGACGGCGAGCTCTCGTACCAGGTAACGGCAGGCTTGCCCTGTGCTGCCTTCGCCAGTTCATTCAGGCTCTGGGCATGGACAACCGCAACGGGCGTGATACTCATGACGAGGCCGACAGCGGCCGCGAAAAATGTCTTCAAAGTTGTCTCCTTTATGACGTAAGCGGGAAAAGTATTGCATGCAATTTGATCAATGTCATGGTTTTTTTGACTAGTGATTACGAGCATTGCATGCAATCATTGCGACGCTTAAGTTCCAATCAACATCAGGCACATGATCATTACCATGTCACAAACCGCCAAAAGTTGTCTGGCCCAACGGAGTGAAGGCTCTACCCTATGGCTTCGCTGATCGAAAGCGTCTCAGCCGAGCTTCGTCGCTTGGTCTTGTCTGGAGAACTGGCGCCCAACGAACGCGTCGTGGAGCTTGATCTAGCGTCACGCCTAAAAGTCTCGCGAACGCCGCTGCGCCTGGCATTTGCAGAGCTCGAGCGCGAAGGGCTCTTCGTGCGCTTGCCAAAACGGGGCTTTCGCGTCAAACGTGTCACCTTGGACGAGGTGTCTCAAGCCATCGACGTCCGGGGAACTCTGGAGGGCTTAGCTGCGCGCATCGCTGCCGAAGCAGGTTCGCCTCCTGAACATGTTGAGGAAATGCGTGCCTGCGTCATGGAAGGCTACCAACTGGTGGAGGCCGCGACGGCAGGAAAGCTGGTAAGTGCCGCGCAATGGGTCACAATGAATGTACGATTCCATCGTGCACTAGTACAGGCAGCGCAAAACCCAGTGTTGGCGGCCACACTGGCGCATGTGGCAAAAACTCCGCTGGCCGCGCCGAGCGCGGTTGCACTAGGCGGAGCGCAGCCCGAGCTTGAGTTCACCTTTCTCTCGCGCGCTCAGTCGGATCACGAAGACATTTTGGCTGCCATCGAAGCCCGCGAAGGATCACGGGCCGAGGCCCTCCTTCGTGAGCATGCCCGCCGCAGTCGAGACAACAAGCGGAAACTGATCCCAATGGGCGTGGAGTTTCCAGACGGGGGCGCGGCTGTCATGGCCGCAGAGCGCGTGAAGATCGCGGACTCCGCCGAGACCATCCGGTCTACACAGCGGACGCAGACATTAAAGAAAAAACTCAACACGGCGCGTGAAGAGTACGAGGAGTGCCAGCCAAAGTCTCGTACTCCCATAACCATCATGGCGTGAGAACTGTGAGCCCGCCCATATAGGGCTGCAACGCCTTGGGCAGGGTGATCGACCCGTCTTCATTCTGGCCATTTTCCAGTACCGCAACCAACGCCCGACCAACCGCGAGGCCGGATCCGTTGAGGGTGTGCACCAACTCGTTCTTGCCTTGGGCATTCTTGAAACGGGCCTGCATGCGCCGCGCCTGGAATGCCTCACAGTTGCTGACCGAGGAGATTTCGCGGTAGGTGTTTTGCGCCGGTACCCACACCTCCAGATCGTAGGTTTTGGTCGCGCCAAAGCCCATGTCGCCCGTGCATAGCAAGACGACTCGATACGGCAACTCCAACTTCTGAAGCACGGCTTCGGCATGACCGACCATTTGCTCCAGCGCTTCGTAGCTTTTCTCGGGGTGCGTGACCTGCACCATCTCGACCTTGTCGAACTGATGCTGGCGAATCAGGCCCCGTGTGTCGCGCCCTGCACTCCCCGCTTCAGAACGGAAGCACGGCGTGTGAGCCGTCAGACGCATCGGTAGATCGTCTTCGGGAAGAATTTCACCCCGAATCGTATTGGTGAGTGTGACCTCGGAGGTCGGAATGAGGTAAAGCGCTTCGCCCTCACCTTCCTGTCCGCCCTTCTTGGCTGCAAACAAGTCTTCTTCGAATTTTGGCAACTGACCGGTACCGCGCAAGGTCTCGGCATTGACGATGTAGGGGGTATAGCACTCGGTATACCCGTGCTCAGACGTCTGGATATCGAGCATGAACTGAGCCAATGCCCGGTGCAAGCGTGCGATAGGACCTCGCATGAAGGTGAAGCGCGAGCCTGCCAGTTTCACGCCGGCATCAAAATCCAGGCCCAGAGGCTCGCCCAGCGCGACGTGGTCTTGAACCTCGAAATCGAAGGTGCGAGGCGCCAGGCCATGGGGCGCCCAGCGCCTTACCTCCACGTTTGCGGTTTCATCTACCCCTACGGGCACACTCTCGTGCGGCAGGTTGGGCACGCCGAGGAGCAGCGCTTGCATTTCAGCTTGCAGCGCATCCAGCCTGGTGGCGGAGGCTTCGAGTTCGTCCTTGATGGCGGCCACTTGCGCCATGACATCGTCGGCGCTCTCGCCCTTGGACTTGCGCTGGCCGATCAGTTTGCTGGCGGAGTTGCGCTGCGCCTGCAATTCCTCGGTACGAGTCTGCAAGGTCTTGCGCTCAGCCTCAAGCGCTGAATAGGAAGCGACGTCGAGGAAAGGTTGCGGATTTTTGCGGGTGGCCAAACGTGCCACCACGGCGTTCAGGTCTTTGCGAAGGAGAAGCGGATCGAGCATGCGCGCATTGTAGATGGCGAGAAAGGGAGCGAAGCATCGTTAAGGATGCCCTGCACAACTCCCTGCGGTCGGTAGCAGCACGGCCTCGGGCGATCCGCTGCGTTGCTTTTCTTGCCAATAGCTGGGCTATTGGCTGCAAAAAGACGCCTTGCGCCTCATCCCGATCCGCACTACCACCGATTCGCGAGGGTTATGCAGGGCATCCTTAAAGCCCCCACCCCATGCTGTAACACGCGTCGAATAACCGATTGATACGCGCGACCCCTTGAATTTCCCGGCTGCCGCGCAGACTGATCTCACCTCAACGCATATGCGCCAAATTGACCTCGCCAGCATCGCCAAGCTTCAAGCCCTTGGGCAACGGGAATTTCACGGTTTCTTCCGCACCATCGAGTTTGCGAACCGAAACCGCGCCCAGTTCGCGCAGTCGCTCAATGACTTGACGCACGAGAATGTCCGGTGCGGAAGCGCCAGCAGTCAGACCTATGCGCACCTTGCCCGCCAACCATTCTGGTTTGAGCTCGTCTGCGCTGTCGATCATGTAGCTCTCCGTGCCCAATTTACGTGCCACCTCGCGCAAGCGGTTGGAATTGCTGCTGGTGGGGCTACCAACCACGATCACCAGCTCTACCTGCGGACTCAGCAGCTTGACCGCATCTTGCCGGTTTTGTGTGGCGTAGCAAATGTCCTGCTGCTTTGGCTCACGCACAAGTGGAAAGCGCGCCTTCACGGCAGCAGTGATGTCTGCGGCATCGTCTACGCTGAGCGTGGTCTGAGTCACCACTGCCAGCTTTTCCGTCTGGGCAGGTTGTATACGGGCAACATCAGCCACATCTTCCACCAAGTGAATACCGCTTTCGAGTTGACCCATGGTCCCCTCGACTTCAGGGTGTCCCTTGTGGCCGATCATGATGAATTCGTAGCCTTCTTTGTGCAGCTTCGCCACCTCCACATGCACCTTGCTGACCAGCGGGCAAGTCGCATCGAAGACGTTGAAGCCTCGCGCCTGCGCCTCCAGTTCCACGGATTTGGGCACGCCATGAGCGCTGAACACCAGCGTGGAACCCGGAGGCACCTCCGCCAAGTCTTCGATGAAGATCGCACCTTTGGCCTTAAGGTCGTTCACGACATAGGTGTTGTGCACGATCTCATGGCGCACGTAGATGGGGCGGCCAAATTTGGCAATGGCACGCTCGACGATCTCAATGGCGCGATCCACGCCAGCGCAGAAGCCCCTGGGCTCGGCCAGCAGTATTTCGGCGTCAGCCATTACAGGACCCCGATCACATGCACTTCGAAGGTCACGGGCTGCCCTGCCAGGGGGTGGTTGAAGTCGAGTTGCAGGGCCCCATCGTCGCGCACTGCGCGCACCACGGCAGCGAACTGCCCCTGTCCATCGGGTGTTGGTAGCTGCACGACCTCTCCCACCGCGTACTGCTCAAGCGGATCGCCCATAGAATCCAGCTCACGCCGAGACAGCCATTGGATCATGTCAGGATTGCGCTCGCCAAAGGCTTGGCCAGCGGGAATTTCGAACGTGGCGCGTGCGCCCTCTTCCATGCCGATCAGTCGCTCTTCCAGCGCGGGCGAAAGCTCGCTATTGGCCAGAGACAACGTGGCAGGCTTGCCTGCAAAAGTGTTGATCACATCGCCCTGCGGACCGGCAAGACGGTAGTGCAAGGTCAAAAAAGAACCCGCTTCAATGGTGGCTGTCATGTGATTTTCCATAAACTATTGCCCCATTTTAGAAAACACGCCCGGACAGGGCGAATCATGACCTTGAAAGACCTTCCACCTGATGCGCGTCCGCGCGAAAAACTGCTGGCACGCGGAGCCAGCGCATTGAGCGACGTGGAGTTGCTGGCACTCTTGCTACGCACTGGCCTGGCAGGAAAAAGCGTGTTACATCTGGCACAGGAGTTGCTCGATACTTTCGGCGGTGTTGCAGGCCTGCTGCACACCGGCGCCGATGATCTCAAACGCATCAAGGGGCTGGGTGGCCCAGCCAAGCGGGCCGAACTGATGGCGGTGCTGGAGCTCGCGCGCCGTGCGCTGACGCAGCAGCTGACCGAGCAGCCCGCGTTTGAATCGCCTGGCGCGGTCAAGGACTATCTGCAGCTGATCCTGGGCAACCGCGCTCACGAGGTATTTGCTGTGCTCTTCTTGAATGCCCAAAACCGCCTCATCGCCATGGAAGAGCTGTTTCGCGGCACACTCACCCAGACCAGTGTGTACCCGCGCGAAGTGGTGCTCCGTGCGCTGCACCACCATGCAGCTGCAGTCGTTTTGGCGCACAACCACCCAAGTGGCAGCGTACAGCCCAGTCGCGCCGATGAAGCACTGACGCAAACGCTGAAAACGGCGCTCGCGCTGGTAGATGTGCGCGTTCTGGATCATGTGATTGTGGGACGCGGGAAGGCTCTTTCCATGGCGGAAGAAGGGATTGTCTGAACCATCACCCTGTCGAAATTACCCCCTCTCTGCATGGTCCGCCCTCAACAGAACTCCCGCAAACTAGTGTCCAGAGTTGTAAATTCGTTGAACCCAGATTTCCCATTAGGGCCAGGGATGGCAGCGAGGGCAGTTGCGAGGCAGTTTGGTCCCGACTGAGGAGCCCATAGCCGTAGCTATGGGCGACGAAGAGGGGCCGAAATGACCGCAAATGCACCGCTGAAGCCCAAGCAGCACCGAAGGTGCGCCTAATGGAAAATCTGGGTTGAAGAAGCAAATCTGCCGAAATCGGTGTCAGGAAAGGAACAAAGCGCAACGATACCGAGTGGTATCGCGAGGCTTTGTGACGCAGCATGGCGGCGACTGTCGGTGGATTTTTTCAAAGAATTTGCTGGGCCAAGCTTGAAACGCCCCTCAAGCACGTCCATTGCCGCTGAGACCTGAAACCCTCCCTGAATCTATGTAAAACTGCCGGCATGAAAAGCAATTCGCTCCAGGATCTGAAGAAGATGCGCCAGCAATTGGCCAAAGAGCAGGCCCGTGTCGATGCTGAAGCCACGGCTAAACGCCAGGCAGAGGCACAAACACTGAAAGATCAAGAGCTGTTTGTCCGAGCGATCGGCCCAATTCGCCCATTGCGCCAGCCCGACCGCGTGTTTCATACACCCGCGCCCGCGCCGCCCGTGCCTGTTCAGCGTCAAAGAGACGAGCAAGCGGTTTTACGCGAGGCGCTTTCAGACGAGTTTGACACCTCGACCCTGCTCCACGTCGACGAGCAATTGAGCTATTCGCGCCCCGGGCTGGGGCCAGACGTGACAACGCGACTTCGGCGCGGCCACTGGTCGGTCCAGCGTGAGGTCGACCTTCACGGGCTAAGGGTCGATCAGGCGCGCGAGCAGCTGTCTGCGTTCCTACGGGAAGCTCAGCGCGCAGGCGTTCGGTGCGTACGTGTGGTGCACGGCAAAGGCCTGGGGTCGCCAGGACGCACACCCGTTCTCAAGGGCAAGGTCCACGGGTGGTTGGTGCAAAAGCAGGAAGTGCTGGCTTTTGTCCAGGCCAAGCCGCTGGAAGGCGGCGCCGGGGCCTTGCTGGTGTTGCTACAGGCTGGGCGCGGTCAGGGCTGAGAAGTCGTTACGGTCGGTGCGGACCGTGCCGCGCGTCGTGCCCGCCAAAGCAATACCCCCAGTGCCACCGCCGCAGGAACTGCCAGAGCGGCAAACCCCACCCTGTAGCTTCCGGCCGCGCTCGACAGTGCACCAAACGCCGGTGCACCAAACACCACCCCCATGAACGTAAACAGCAGCGTGCCGCCCGTGGCGGCACTGGTTTGGCCAGACGGCGCCTGGCGTGCCACCTCGGCCAGATAAACTCCATTCCAGCCAATACCTGAGGCGCCGACCAGCGCCATGACCACCCACAGCCACCATCTGGGCGTGTCGGGTTGAAGCATGGCGGTCAGCAGGCAACCTGCCACCATGCAGGCGCTCAGGGCGATCAAGGTACTGCGGGCGCCAAGCCACCGGTCTGCCACGTCTCCCCAGGCAATGCGCCCTACCACGCCTGCCAGTTGCGAAACCGACAGTGCCGCACCGGCAGCCACCAGGCTCATCGCGAGACTGTCATTCAGAAAAGTGACAAGGTAGGTCGTCAGTGACACCTGAACTGCGGAAAAAAGAAAAGAACAAAGGGCAAGCGCGGCAAGACCTTTATGCCTCAAAACCATGCGCACTGGCCGGAGCAACGCCCCCAGTGCAAGGGCCTGACCTGGCTGGCGATCGGCGTCCAGCGACGCACGCAGGGGTTGGGCCAATGCCGCCCACAACATGCAAACCACCGCCATGGCGAGCAGTGTGGCCTGCCACCCCACCAACAGCAACGCCCCCGGGATCAGGGCCCCTGCCAGCATTCCGCCTGCGGGCACACCAGTCTGCTTGATCGAAAACACAAGGGACATGCGATGCGCCGGAGTGGTGAGCGCCAGTAGATGCGAGCTGGCCGGGGTAATCGGGCCATAGCCCATGCCAATCACCAGCGCCCCCAGAACAATAGCTGGAAGGGAAGAGGACGCACACAGTGCCAAGCCAAACCCGCAGCACACCAGCCCCATCTGGCTCACCCGAATGGCGCCCATGCGCCGCACCAGGGTTCCACCCACCAGACTGCCGATCATGGCAGCGATATAGGCCACCGCCACATAGCCGCCTACGAGCGCGGGGGAAACACCCAGTGCTTTTGCCACCTCCGGTGCCATGACAGGAAGCGTGAGCAGAGCCATCGAGGTCATGACCTGGATCGCGGTGGTCACCGCCAGGCTAAGCCACACGCCGGGAGCCGCAGCGGGCTGGGCACTCGCCGTAGGCTCAGCCATGGGTATTGCGCATCCAGTCTGCTGTCTGGAAGAAGCTCTGGGCCAACCGCGTACGCAAGGTTTCTTCGACCCCGGTCTCAGCCATGGCCTGATTCATGCAGGCAAGCCATTCATCGCGCTCCTTGATTCCAATGGAAAACGGCATGTGGCGCATGCGCAGGCGGGGATGGCCAAAGCGTTCCTCGTAATGCCCAGGGCCACCCAGCCAGCCGCACAGAAACCAAAATAGCTTCTGTCGCGCACTTTCGAGCGTGGTGCCGTGTGTGGCCCGCAACGCCGCGTAACCTGGTTCCAGATCCATCAGATCGTAAAAGCGCTCTACCAAGGCGCGTACGGCAGTTTCTCCGCCAATTCGCTCAAAAGGCGTAGCCTCTGAAGTGGAATGTTCAGTCAATACAACTCCTGCATTGGTGTCAGATGAGTTAGGGATGTGCTGCATAACCCTCGCGACCGCAGGGAGTTATGCAGGGCATCCCTAGTGTGCCGTTTCATATGAAACTTTACATTATTTGTGTACTCCAAGAGCTATCCTTGGTAGTGGAGCACAACGATGGGACGTCCTGCAAAACCACTGGTAGTTGCGCCGAGCGAACGCGTGCAGCTTGAGTCGATGGCACGCTCGCAAAGCCTGCCTGCGGCGTTAGCTCGCCGCGCCCAGATGATTCTTTGCATGGCTGACGGGGAGACCAACAGCTCCGTAGCGCAGCGCTTTGGCTACAGTCGCCCAACTGTGACGCTGTGGCGCACTCGCTACCGGGAGCGAGGCATTGCGGGGCTGCACAACGAACTCAAGCCGGGGCGTCCCCGCCAGGCAACGGACGAGCAGATTGCGCTGATGATCAACAAGGCGCTTGGCAGCCAGCCCAAGGGCCGCACTCATTGGTCGCGGCGTTCATTGGCCGATGAGACGGGTCTGTCGACGACGACCGTGCACCGCTATATGACGTTGTTTGGCTTGCAGCCGCACCGCAGCAAGAGCTTCAAGCTCTCCAACGATCCCTTCTTCATCGAAAAGGTGCGCGACATCGTCGGGCTGTATCTCAACCCGCCCGAGCACGCATTGGTGCTGTGCGTGGACGAGAAAAGCCAAGTGCAGGCTCTGCAGCGCACGCAGCCCATGCTGCCGATGGGTCTGGGGTATGTCGAGGGAGTTACCCACGACTACGTGCGCCACGGCACCACAACGCTGTTTGCCGCGCTCGATATCGCCAATGGCACTGTGATCACGCAATGCAAACCCAAGCACCGGCACCAGGAATTTCTCGCTTTCTTGCGCCATGTCGAGGCACAGGTGCCCAGCACGCTGGACGTGCACCTCATTTGCGACAACTACGCCACCCACAAACATCCTCGGGTTCGCGCATGGCTGGCACGCCGGCCCCGCTTTCATCTGCACTTCACACCGACCTACAGTTCATGGCTCAACCAGGTCGAGCGCTGGTTCGCCTTGATCACCAATCAGGCCATCCGGCGTGGCTCATTCGATTCGGTGCCTGACCTCAAGCGCAAGATCAACGCCTTCGTCGAGCACTACAACCAACACCCGCGCCCCTTCCGCTGGACGGCAACAGCCGACTCAATCTTCGAGAAGTTGGAACGACTTTGTAAAGTTATTAATGGAACGGCACACTAGCACCTGGCGCGCTCACTCTGCCGCTTTACGCAACGTTTCAACCACGGGTCTGCGAAGCACCTCGCGCAGCCCCCACCAACCCGCCGCCAGTGCCAGCACGGCACCTACTACGCTACCGACCAACGGCACCCAGGGCGAGGCATTCCACTGAAAGTCGAACACATAGCGCGCCATTGCCCAGCCTACAAGGACAGCCACGGTGCTAGCCAGGAATCCAGCCAGCAGCCCCACCCCGACAAGTTCTGCACGCTGCACCCCTTGCAGCAGAGTGCTGCTCGCGCCCACCGCTCGCATGATGGCAAACTCCCGGGCGCGTTCTTCGCGCGTGGCGCTGACTGCGGCAAAAAGCACGATCAAACCCGCTGCCAAGGTAAAGCCGAACAAAAACTCCACGGCGCGAATCACCTGGTCAAGCACCCTTTGCACCTGCGCCAGCGTAGCGCTCATGTCGACATTGGTGACGTTCGGAAACTGGCGCACCAGCGCGTTGTCGAAGCCCGCTTTCTCTGGGGCCCGAAACGCCGCCAAATAGGTCACGGGCACATCGTGCATCTGCGCCACAGGGAACATGACAAAGAAATTGGCATGCATGGAGGTCCAGTCAACTTTCCGCAAGGATGTGACGCGCGCCTCTATCGGCATGCCGCCCACATCAAAACGAAGGCTGTCGCCCATTTTCAAGCCTAGCGCTTCGGCAATTCCCACTTCCACACTGATAGCGTCGGCTTCCCCTTCCAGCCAGCTTCCGGAGGTAATCTGATTGTGCGAAGGACTTTCAAGCGCATTCGAGAGATTGAACTCGCGGTCTACCAGGCGCTTGGCGCGATCTTCGGTGTAGTCGTCGGGCGAAACCTCCTTGCCATTGATGGCAGTCAGACGGCCACGGAACATGGGATACCAATCGAGTTGATCCACTCCGGCACCCTGCAGGTTAGCCCGAAATGCATCGCCCTGCTCCGGCATGATGTTGATTACGAAGCGGTTGGGCGCATCGGCCGGAGTGGCTTGGCGCCAGCTACTGACCAGATCCGTGCGCAACAACACCAACAGCACCAGGGCCAACAGGCCTACAGCCAGGCTGCTGACCTGCACAATAGCGTAAGCCGGTCTGGCCGAAACTTGCCGGGTTGCCAACACCAGCCAGCGGGGCGCCGTAGCTTCGTTGACCACGCGGCGGAGCAGCATGACTGCGAGCCATGAGAGCAACGCGAACACCGCAACGGCCCCAGCGAAACCGCCAACGGCGATCAACCCCAGTTTCAGATCGGAGCTGACTGCCAGAAGCAAAGCAGCAAAACCAACCACTCCCAGGCCCAGCACCGCGAGCGAAGCCGGACGCATCGCGCCTACATCACGGCGAATCACACGCAGTGGGGGCACTTGTGCCAGTTGCAGGACTGGCGGCAGACCAAATGCCGCCAGCAGGGTGAGACCTATGCCCAACCCGAACGCGACCGGCCAGAGCTTGGCGGCAGGCAGAGCGGTGTCTACCAACCCTGAAAGCATGGCAACGAACACGTGGTGCACCGCGAAGCCGAGCGCAACCCCCGCGATGCTGGCGGCCAGGCCCACCAGCAGGAACTCCACCGCATAGGCGCCCGCAATGGAACGCTGCGGCAACCCGAGCACACGCAGCATGGCGCAGTCGTCCAGATGGCGGGCGGCAAACCCGCGTGCAGCCAGTGCAACCGCCACCGCCGAAAGCAGCGCCGCCAGAAGCGCCACCAAGTTCAGGAACTTCTCCGCACGATCCAGTGTTTGCCGCATTTCAGGGCGGCCACCTTCGAGCGTTTCAAGACGTACGCCGTGGACACCAGGCTTCTTGAGCTCAGCCTCAGCCCACTCCTGGTAGCGCTTGACGGCGGCGCTTTCGCCGGCCAATGCCAGCCGGTACGTGATGCGGCTGGCCGGCTGCACCAGCTTCGTGGCCGGAAGATCTGCCTCGTTGATCATCACGCGGGGGGCAAAACTCATGAATCCGCTGCCGCGATCAGGCTCCAGGGCGATCACCCGTGCAATGCGCAGACTGCTGTCGCCCAGGAACAAAGCGTCGCCCACCTGCAAGCCCAGCGCCTCCAGCAAGGGAGCATCTACCCAGGCCTCCCCACTATGAGGAATCTCTCTCGTAGGAGAACCCACTTTATCTTGAGGGGTTTGCGAAACACGAAGACCACCGCGCAAAGGATACCCCGGGGCCACAGCCTTCAGTGCCACCAGCCGGGCACCTCCACCCTGCGCATCGCCCGCGCGCCCCATGGTCGGAAACCCAAGTGTCAGCACATCTTGCAATCCCAGCGCCTTCGCTTGTTCCCGCCATTCAGCAGTGGGCGGGTTGTCACTAACCACCACGGCGTCGCCGCCCAGCAACTGACGCGCGTCTCGCTCCAAACCAGACTGCAGTCGGTTTGAGAAAAAACCGACGGCGGTGAGCGCGGCCACGGCCAGCGTCACGGCCACCATCAACAAGCGCAATTCGCCAGAACGAAGATCGCGCCACAAAGTGCGCCAACCCAGAACGAATACAGAGACAGAGGGAGTGGTGGTCATGGGGCTATCTTAGGGTGTTATTTGGCGCATGGCGCCGATACGGCGAGCGGCTCTCCAGGTGCTCGAGATACTGCTCGACACCCTCGCCTTCACGTGCCAGGAAGCGCTCCACAGCGTCTGAAAATGCCGGGTGTGCCAACCAGTGAGCACTGTGCGTGCGCACTGGCATCAGCGCCCTAGCCATTTTGTGCTCACCCTGTGCACCGCCCTCGAATCTGGCCACACCGTGCGCGATGCACCATTCGATCGGCTGATAGTAGCAAGCCTCGAAGTGCAGGCTATCGACACGAGCCAGAGCACCCCAGTAACGGCCGTAGGCCACAAGAGGTTGCGCGCCTTCCTGAGCCCCGCCGCAGGCGGAGGCTGACACGGCAATCAGGCTGGCCGCAATTGGACGGCCCGCATGTTCAGCCACGAACAACACCCAGTTCTCCGGCATGGAGTCCGCCATGGACTTGAAGAATTCCGGAGACAAATACGGCGCGTTGCCGTGCTCCAGGTACGTACGCTCATAGCAACGGTAAAAAAACGCCCAGTCAGCCTCGGAGATGTCCGCGCCTCGGGCCCAGCGGAAAGTGACTCCGGCTTCACGCACCTTTCGCTTTTCCTGACGAATTTTCTTGCGCTTTTCCTGAGTCAGACTGGCCAGAAAACCCTCGAAATCACAGAATGGCTGGACTGCAGGCTGTTCTTGCTGCGCCGGTGCAGGAGAAACACTCGAAGCGATGGCCGCGGAAGTATTGTTCCAGTGAAACTGCACCTGGTGCCGCTGCATCAGCCCCGCTGCGCGGCATGCGGCAAGGTCAGCGTGGTCGCCAAAAAGTATGTGCAGCGAAGAAAGCTGAGACTCGCTGCACCATTTGATCAACTCGCGCACCAAGGCTTCACGGGCGGCTGGATCGCGTGCCAGCAAGCGCGAACCCGGCACGGGCGTGAACGGCACCCCGACCAGTGCTTTCGGATAGTAGCGAAGGCCATGCTCCGCATAAGCGTTGGCCCAAGCCCAGTCGAACACATACTCGCCGTAAGAATGCGACTTGAGATACAAAGGGCAGGCGGCCGCCAACTCTTCTCCGTCCCACAGCAGCAAGAAGCGGGGCGTCCAGCCATTGGCGGGCACGGCGCTGCCGCTGGCATGCATGGCATTCAGGTAGGCATGCCGCATGAATGGTGTCGGCACCGACTGCCGAGCGAGCAAGGCGTCCCAGGCCTGGGCACTGATGCCAGATGGGTCCTCTACGATTTGCGTGCGAAAGCGGGAAAGTTGGGTCAAAGTGTGGTGCGCGGTAACGATGCCTGGGATTATCTGATGGGCAAACGCACTGAGGGTTCCCAGTTCACGATTCACACATGGCTTCGCGGCGAGTTACCATGCCGGCTTCGGTTCACGAGCAATGGTATGACTTTAAGAATCTGCGTCGCGCAACTCAATCTCATCGTCGGCGATATGCCGGGTAATGCGCGGAAAATCATCGCTGCGGCCAGAACGGCCTACGAGGAAGGAGCGCGGCTGCTGCTCACACCCGAGTTGTCAATCTGCGGCTACATCGCAGAAGATCTGTTCTTGCGCCCTTCCTTTATGGCTGCGTGCGACGAAGCCGTGGACACTGTAGCCCGGGAAACGGCCGACCTGCCTGACATGGTGATCGTGGTCGGTCGCCCGCTCGGGCACGCCCAACGCGGCAAGAGCGTTACCGTGAACCAGCGCACCAATTCAGCCAGCGTGATAAAAAATGGCCGAATCATCGAAAGCTATGCCAAGCGGCTACTTCCCAATTATCAGGTTTTCGATGAGCGGCGCTACTTCGTACCGGGACAAGGCACTTGTGTTTTTCAGGTAGAGGGCGTGAGTGTGGGCCTGCTGATCTGCGAAGACGCCTGGTTTGAAGAGCCCGCCGAACTGGCTGGTGCAGCTGGCGCCGAACTCTTGGCCGTCATCAACGCATCGCCATTTCATGTGGGTAAAGGCTACGAGCGCGAAGCCATGATGAGTGAGCGCGCCAAGTCATGCGGTTTGCCACTGGTGTACACCCACTTGGTCGGCGGTCAGGATGAGGTGGTGTTCGAAGGTCAGTCGTTCGCCGTCAACGCCGATGGCTCTCTAGCCGGGCGGGCCCCCAGCTTCGAAGAAAAGCTCTTTTACGTAGAAGTCCAGCGAAAACCGCCCACACCCAACACTGCGTCCAACACCGCACTTGCTCTGCATGCGGAAACAGCCCCCGCCCGCCCGCAAGAAGACGATCTCTGGGACGCGCTGGTCATGGGCCTGCGAGATTATGTAATCAAGAACGGATTCAAGAGCGTGATCCTGGGCCTCTCAGGCGGCATCGACTCCGCGCTGGTGCTGGCGATTGCAGTAGATGCACTCGGCAAGGATCTCGTTAGCGCCGTCATGATGCCGAGCCCCTACACGGCCGGCATCAGCCTGGAAGATGCACGCGACATGGCGCGCCGAGTCGGGGTGCGGTACGACGAGATTTCCATATTGCCGGAGTTCGAGGGATTCAAGGCCTCCCTGGCGCCTCTTTTTGGTGGCAAGCCTGAGGACTCGACCGAAGAGAACATTCAGGCTCGCATTCGAGGCGTCATGCTTATGGCGCTTTCCAACAAGCACGGGCATCTGGTCCTTACCACTGGCAACAAGAGCGAATACGCCACGGGTTACTGCACACTTTACGGGGACATGTGCGGTGGCTTCGCCCCTATCAAGGATGTCCTGAAGACCAAAGTGTTTGATCTGGCTCGCTGGCGCAATTTGCACGACCCCTACAAGACGGGAGCCAACCCGATTCCGGAGCGCATCATCACCCGGCCGCCGAGTGCAGAACTTCGGCCCGACCAGACGGACCAGGACAGCCTGCCGCCTTATGAGGTGCTGGACGCCATCATTGAGCGTTATATGGAGAACGACATGGGTGTTGCCGACCTCATTGCCGATGGATTCAAGCAGGAGGATGTCGAGAAAGTCACGCGGCTAATCAAGATCAACGAGTACAAGCGCAGGCAGTCCGCCGAAGGAACTCGTGTAACGCACCGCGGATTCGGCAAGGATTGGCGTTATCCTATAACCAACAAGTTCAGGGCCTAAGAGCCTGTTCAAAATCTCTGCGCGAGGGCTGTTGTGTTCGAAAAGCTGTGGCTGCAAGGCGAAAAACGCAGGGATACTTCGTGGTATCCCGAGTATTTTTAACGCCGCAGACGCGGTTTTCGAGCGCAACGGACCCGCGAGGAGATTATGAACAGGCTCTAAGAGCCTTTCTTCACTACTTTCCCGCACTTTGAAAAACCATGAAACAGATCACTGCCATCGTCAAACCGTTCAAACTCGAAGAAGTGCGCGAAGCGCTGGCTGATGTGGGCGTCACCGGCCTCACAGTCACCGAAGTCAAGGGCTTTGGCCGTCAGAAAGGGCACACCGAGCTGTACCGGGGCGCCGAGTACGTGGTTGACTTCCTGCCCAAGATGAAAATCGAAGTGGTTGTGCCCGATGGTGATGTCGACCGCTGCGTCGACGCCATCATCAAGGCCGCGCGCACCGGCAAAATTGGCGACGGCAAAATTTTTGTCACCCCGGTCGAGCGCGTGGTTCGCATTCGCACTGGTGAAGAGGACGACGCCGCTGTCTGACTTCGCTTCAGCTCCGACTGTCATAGAGTGTCGTAACAGATCCAGACGGTCGATCCGGGCAGTCAGCGACAAACCCATCGACGCCCCAACGGATCAGGCCTTGCATCTCGGCCGGCTCATGGACCGTACCGGAAACGGCCTTGAGCCCCTGTAACTGCGGCGATTTGACTACCGCCGCAACCAGGCTCAACCCATAGGTGGCTTCTTGGGTAGGTAAATCTCGTCAGACCATGTAGCCAGCCATTGCGGCTTGAAAGCCACAAAAATGGCCACCAGCATGCCCGTCAAGAAACCATCTCCCCAGGCGATCAGCCAGCGCGCCACCATGGCCAGTTCGGGGTCTACGGGAACGGCAAGCGGAAGGCCAAGCCACTGCGCCAAAGCGCCCGCGACGAACATGCACAGCACAGTACCCAAAAAGCCTCGCCCGAGAATGTAGACGAACAGGTTGTGGGGTAGCCAGCGCCTTAACGCCATTCCCAACGCAAACGATAGCGTAGCCGGCACCACACCTAGCCAGAGGGCCATATCGACCTGCTGCGCCCAGGTGACCGGCGCGATCAGCCCGACGATCGCTGCCACCGCGCACAGCACCGGCACAGCCAGTGGCCAGCCGAGCATCAGTGTGATCAAACATGCCCACGACAGCTGCAACTGAACCGGCATGCGATGCAGCCACGGCAAAGCCCATAGCCACGGCGTGATCACCAACGCCGCCAGCAATGGCGAAATCAGACCACCATTGGCCAGCAACCGCCAGGGCTTGAACAGCAACGCTCCTACAAGCGCGCAGACGACCACGGTGAGCGAACTGCCTGACATGGGAGGTGCGCGCTGATAAGGCGCTAATCAGCCTCAGCAGGCCAGCTCAGCGCCGGCGTTTTGGAGGCCCCGCCGCCCGATGCATGCGCTAAAGCGCGCAGATCCGCCCCGCCCGGCGACTGGAAGCTCCGCAAGCCAAACTCAGGCAGGATGGCCAGCAAATGATCGAATATGTCGCCCTGAATGGCTTCGTAATCCACCCATGCCGTGGTGCCCGTAAAGCAGTAAAGCTCCAGGGGTGCGCCCTCGGGCGTCGGCTGCATCAGCCGCACCATCAAGGTCATGTCCTGTCGGATGTCCTGATTAGCCTTCAAGTAGGCAAGCACATAAGCCCGAAAGGTACCAATATTGGTCAACCGCCTCTGGTTGGCAGGAACGCGTGCCAAGGCCTCCCCCAGTTCCCGCGCCCTCATTCCCCGGGAGATCTTGACAGCGCTTGCTTTCTCGCGAATATAGTCCGCAATCAGTTCAATCTCCCCCAACCGTTCAATCTGCTCATCGCTAAGAAAGTGAATGGTGCCAGCGTCGAGCGTCAGAGTCCGTTTAATTCGACGCCCCCGGATTCGCTCATTCCGCGCCAGTTCTTGAAACTTTCGCTCATCAGTTTCCAGGTTGGGATGGTGACAATTGTCTTGTCCCAGTTCTGAACCTTGACCGTATTCAACGCGATGTCGATCACATCGCCATCCGCGCCAGCCTGCGGCATCTCGATCCAATCGCCCACGCGAAGCATGTCGTTGCTCTCGATCTGCAACCCCGCTGTGAAGGATTTGATGGTGTCCTGGAAGATCAGCATCAGCACAGCAGACATCGCGCCAAAACCAGACAACACGATGAGCGGAGACTTGTCTGCAAGCGCTGCGATCATGACCACTAACGCCGCAACTCCTACAATAATCTGACCGAGCTGAACGTAAGACTTGATCGAGCGAGACTTGAACTCCTCTTTCGCTGAATCAAGCTGGTTAAATACATCCAGCGAAACATCCAATGCCTTGAATATCGCGCGCGCGACAAAAAACACGGTTAACGCAGCCGCCACATTTTCTGCCACCGTGACCAACTTGTCCGGCAGGTGCGGCACAAAGCGCACTCCAACCTGTAGCACCAGGGTAGGCACGATCTGCGACATGCGCAAGAGCACCTGAGGATGCAAAAGTACAGAAGCCAGCCCCTTTCCAGACGAAGCTCTCAATCCGCCAAGCGCACGAGCTATCACATGTCGCGCCAGCCAAGTAGCCACTACACAGGCCGACACCAACGCCAACACGCCGATCAGCGTCTGCACCCAGGTTTCGGATAGAGAAAATTCTGGCAAAAGCAATGTGTTATCTCCTTATGGATTATGGGGATTAACAGGCATTAATCGCCTGCATGTGGGCCACGTATCCATTCAGGTTGCGCAACTGGGAATGGTTTGGACCTCTCTTAGAGGGACTTGTCGGGGATCATTAGGTTCCCCGAAAAGTCAGCCACTCCAGTCAAAGACGCGTCGGATCATTTCAAGCGTCGGTCGGTCTTTTTATATCAGACGTCAATTGCGCCAGCAGAATCGGCCTGCTTGCGAAGCTCGAATTTTTGAATTTTTCCCGTGCTGGTTTTGGGCAGTTCGCCGAACACGACCGCCTTGGGAACCTTGAATCCCGCAAGATGCGCCTTGCAATGCGCCACGATGTCACGCTCGGTAACCTCGGCGCCCGGTTTGAGCTCAATGAACGCGCAAGGCGTTTCCCCCATTTTGGATCGGGCTTTGCCACCACCGCGGCGGCCAGCACGGCAGGATGTCGGTACAGCACATCTTCCACTTCTATGGACGAAATGTTCTCGCCGCCCGAAATGATGATGTCCTTGCTCCGATCCTTGATCTTGATGTAGCCGTCAGGGTATTGCACCGCCAGGTCGCCTGAATGAAACCAGCCACCAGAGAAGGCTTCCTGAGTGGCCTTGGGGTTCTTCAGGTAGCCTTTCATGGCAATGTTGCCGCGAAACATAATCTCGCCCATGGTTTCGCCGTCCATGGGAACGGGCTCCATGGACACAGGATCCAGCACGCGAGCGTCCCGTTGCAGGTGGTACCGAATGCCCTGGCGGGCATTCAAGCGCGCACGCTCGCCAATATCGAGCTTCTCCCAGGCGTCGTGCTGGGCGCATACCGTGGCAGGCCCATAAACCTCTGTCAGACCGTACACATGGGTCAGATCGAAGCCCATTGTTTCCATGCCTTCAATCATGGAAGCTGGGGGTGCCGCACCAGCCACCATGGCCTTGACCCCTCTTGGAACGCCCGCTTTCATTTCCTGCGGCGCGTTGACCAGCAGGCCGTGCACGATCGGTGCCCCGCAATAGTGTGTAACCCCGTGGTCGCAGATGGCGTCAAAAATAGCCTTGGGCTCTACCCGGCGAAGGCAAACATTGACCCCAGCGCGTGCCGCCACCGTCCAGGGAAAGCACCAGCCATTGCAATGAAACATGGGCAGTGTCCAGAGGTACACCGCGTGCTTGGGCATGTCCCATTCGAGAATATTGCTGATGGCATTCGTCGCTGCACCCCGGTGGTGGTAGACCACGCCTTTTGGGTTGCCGGTGGTACCGCTCGTGTAGTTGAGCGCAATGGCGTCCCATTCGTCGCCCGGATACTTCCAGTCGAATGCCGCATCGCCCTGGGCGACAAAGGCATCATAGGCGAGACTTCCGATCTTCTCCCCTGAGCCGTGGGCCACATCTTCGACGTCGATCACCAGCAGGGGCTCCTGGGATTTGCGCAGGGCCAGCGCCCGCTTTGCTACAGGGGTGAACTCAGGGTCCACAATCAGCACCTTGGCTTCGCCATGGTCAAGCATGAAAGCAACCGCTTCGGGGTCAAGCCGGGTATTGAGCGCATTCAACACTGCTCCGGCCATGGGCACGCCAAAATGCGCCTCGACCATGGGCGGCGTATTCGGTAGCATCACTGCGACGGTATCGTTCTTTCCAATACCCGCTTGCTCCAACGCACTCGCCAGTTGACGGCAGCGCGAATAGGTTTCGGCCCAGGTGCGACGCAACTTACCGTGCACGATCGCCAGACGATCAGGATAGACCTCCGCAGTGCGCTGTATGAAAGAAAGCGGCGTGATAGGCGCAAAATTGGCCTCGTTGCGAGGCAAATCGACATCAAATATGCTGGGCACGCGAATCTCCTGGCAGAAAAATTCTCAGCCGATCATACTCAGTCCCCCGATGAGAGCTTGAGGAAAATGGAAGTCGCGGAAGCCGAGCCTGCGCCTGACGCACAATACAAGGGTGTCCATTCCCCAGCATTTCATTCAGGAGCTTCTGGCTCGCGCCGACGTCGTGGAGATCGTCGGCCGCCACGTACAGCTAAAAAAACAGGGGCGAATTTTTCAGGTTTATGCCCGTTTCACAGTGAAAAATCACCATCTTTCACCGTTAGTCCGTCCAAACAGTTCTATCACTGCTTCGGATGTGGGAAGAACGGCAACGCGATTGGCTTCCTCATGGACCACACGGGTGCCGGCTTCGTGGAGGTGGTGCATGATCTCGCCCAACAATATGGCATGCAGGTGCCAGAGGACGAGCGCAGTCCAACCGAACGAGCGCGCGTGGCAGAAGAGACTGAGAAACGCGCCACGCTGAGCAGCGTGCTCTCCAAAGCCGCTGAGGCCTATCGAAACCAACTAAGACACTCGACGCGCGCCATAGACTACTTGAAGAAACGCGGACTATCGGGCCAAGTGGCGCGTGATTTCGGCCTGGGCTACGCCCCCGAGGGGTGGCGGGCGCTGGCAAGCGTATTTTCAGACTATGCAGATCCGTTGCTCCAGGAGTCGGGCCTCGTCATAGTGTCCGAAGAAGACGAGAACAAGCGCTACGACCGCTTTCGCGACAGAATCATGTTTCCGATCCGTAGCGTCAAGGGAGACGTGATCGGTTTTGGGGGTCGTGTGCTGGGTGACGAAAAGCCGAAGTATCTCAACTCCCCCGAGACTCCGGTCTTTCACAAAGGCCGGGAACTCTACGGATTGTATGAGGCACGCCACGCGCTGCGCGAACATGGCTACGCGCTGGTCACGGAAGGCTACATGGACGTCGTGGCCCTGGCCCAGCTGGGTTTTGCCAATGCGGTGGCCACTCTGGGAACGGCGTGCACGCCGGAGCACGTGCAAAAGCTGTTTCGGTTCACCGATAGCGTCGTGTTCAGCTTCGACGGCGACGCCGCTGGCCGACGTGCCGCCCATAAGGCCCTGGAAGCTTCCCTGCCCTTTGCGACCGACGTGCGCAGCATCAAGTTTCTCTTCCTTCCTTCTGAGCACGACCCGGACAGCTTTATCCGGGCCGAGGGCTCCGACGCTTTCGCCCAGGCAGTCAAGCAGGCGGTTCCGTTGTCACGCTTCCTGCTCGACGTGGCAGCCGAAGAGATCGAATTGGCCACCGCCGAAGGCCGCGCGCACTTTGCCGCCAAGGCCAAGCCCCTCTGGGAGCTGTTGCCCACTGGTGCGCTGGGGCAGCAACTGCTGGGCGAAATCGCAGGCCAGGTTCAGCTCGGTACCCATGAGTTACAAGCACTTTGGGGTATCCGGGTGGCCGCACCCCGAAGCCAGGATCGGACTGATAACGCGCGCCTGTACGGGAGGAATCAGAAGACAAGTGCATACAAGCCGACGCGCCCACTCATGAGTGCCGGCCGGCGCTCACTTCCCGCCAGCCGCGCAGCGCGCGCGCTACAGATTGTGTTAACAGACCCCGGCGCCTGGGAGACCTTGAGCGCCGCCGACCACCAGCTTCTGTGCGAACTGCCACCGCCCCACGGACCACTCTTCACCTGGCTCGATGGTCAGTTCCACGATTTTGGACCTCAGCCCTGGGGCGCGTTGCGCGAGGCCTTGCGCGGTCACGACCTTGAGGCGGCCGCAGTCGCCGAGGTTGACAAGGTCCCGCCAGAGATCGAAAGCGATCCGGCCGAGCTGCGCAACATCCTGACACTTGAAAAAAAGCTCGCGACGCTGCCGACATGCAGCGGGCAGCGGAGTCGGGAGACATTCACAGCCTGCAGCGCTTGTTGCAAAGACGAAGTGACGCGAATGGTGATAACTCGAAAAAAATAGCCAAAACCCTTGAATTAGCCCTTGAATTCGAGTAGGTTTGGCTATAATTAAGAGCTAACCTCACGGCAAGAGCGACAGCAGCACCTCCGGACCGGCCAAAACGTTTCACACGAAGCGTACCCTAGCGTTGGGGGCGGCCAATATACCGCAAGGACTGCACACCAAATGTTCGCCCTCCCATCTTGCCCGGGCAGAAATAGTCTTGCGCCTTAGCGTTGTGCTGATGCGGTTTGATGCGACTGCATCGCGCAACACAGACATATTCCGCCCACTGATTCGACGCATCGCTTTACCAGATACGCCCATGTCCGCTTCGAAAACGACCGCCACAACTGCCGCCGCCAAGCCGGCGGTAGCCAAAACCGCTGCAAAAACCGCGTCCAAGACCGCCAAGGACAAGGATCCGGCACTCGACACCGAGCAAGCCGAGGTCAAACCCAAGAAACCGGGCCGACCTGCTACCAAGACAGCGGCCGCCAAGCGGGGGAAGGCGAGCCCTGCCAAATCGGTGCGCGAGGAAGAAGATCTGTCCGACATTGAGGCCGATCTCGAAGGGGAACCCGTGGTCGAAGCACCGGCCGCTGCAGAAAAGGTCAAGCCCCTGCGCATGAAAATCAGCAAGGCGAAGGAACGCGCCTTGATGAAGGAATTCGGCCTGGACGAAACCGTCCTCACCGAAGAGGAAATGCTCAAGCGTCGCTCCAACCTGAAGACGCTGCTGAAACTGGGCAAGACGCGCGGCTACCTCACGCACGTCGAAATCTCCGACCATCTCCCCGACAAACTCTTCGACGCCGAAACGCTCGAAGCCGTCATCGCCACGCTGAACGACCTGGGTGTGGCCGTTTACGAGCAGACGCCTGACGCTGAAACCCTGATCATCACGGATAACGCGCCCACCGGCTCCAGCGAAGAAGAAGCTGAAGAAGCCGCAGAAGCAGCGCTCTCCACGGTCGACAGCGAATTCGGCCGCACCACCGACCCCGTGCGCATGTACATGCGCGAAATGGGCACCGTGGAGCTGCTCACTCGCGAAGGCGAGATCGAGATTGCCAAGCGCATTGAAGGCGGCCTGATGACGATGATGGAAGCGATCAGCGCCAGCCCCGCCACGATCGCCGAAATCCTGCAGATGGCCACTGAGATCCGTGAGGGCAAGGTGGTCATTTCCACCATCGTCGACGGTTTCTCTGACCTGAACGAAAACGACGACTACGTTGCCGAAGAAGACTTCGACGAATACGACGAAGACGACGACGATGATGGCAAAGGCGGCTCCAAGGCGCTCACCAAGAAGCTGGAAGAACTGAAAAACCAGGCGCTGGAGCGCTTCGACCGCATCGCCGATCTGTTCGAAAAAGTGCACCGCATCTACGACAAGGAAGGCTGGGGCACGCCCGCCTACGTGAAGGCTCAGGAAGCCCTATCGAGCCAGTTGATGACCATCCGCTTCACCGCCAAGACCATCGAAAAGCTGTGCGACATGGTGCGCGGCCAAGTGGATGACGTCCGCAAGAAAGAGCGCGAGTTGCGCCGCATCATCGTCGACAAGTGCGGCTATCCGCAGGAAATGTTCATTGCCGACTTCTCTGGGCGCGACAAGGCGGGTAACCGGGTAGCCTCCAACTTGCTGAACTTGCAATGGGTTGAAAAGCAAGCCACTGCCGGCAAGAGCTGGAGCGCGATCATGGAGCGCAACATTCCGCCGATCCAGGACCTGCAGCAAAAGCTGATTGACCTGCAGTCGCGCGTGGTAGTGCCGCTTGACGAACTCAAGGGCATCAACAAGCGCATGAATGAAGGCGAAGCCGCCAGCCGCGATGCCAAGAAAGAAATGATCGAGGCCAACTTGCGCCTGGTGATCTCCATCGCCAAGAAGTACACGAACCGTGGGCTGCAGTTCCTGGACCTCATCCAGGAGGGCAACATCGGCCTGATGAAGGCGGTTGACAAGTTCGAATACCGCCGAGGCTACAAATTCTCGACCTACGCCACGTGGTGGATCCGCCAGGCCATCACCCGCTCGATCGCCGACCAGGCGCGCACCATCCGTATTCCGGTGCACATGATCGAGACGATCAACAAGATGAACCGAATCTCGCGCCAGCACTTGCAAGAGTTTGGCTTCGAGCCTGACGCCGGCATTCTGGCCGAGAAAATGGAGATTCCGGAAGACAAGATCCGCAAGATCATGAAGATCGCCAAAGAGCCGATCTCCATGGAAACGCCGATCGGGGACGACGACGACAGCCACCTGGGTGATTTCATCGAGGATCAAAACAACACCGCACCAGCCGATGCTGCCATGCAAGCCGGCCTGCGTGATGTGGTGAAAGACATCCTTGATGGCCTGACTCCGCGCGAAGCGAAGGTGCTGCGCATGCGCTTCGGCATCGAAATGAGCACCGACCACACTCTCGAAGAAGTGGGCAAGCAGTTCGACGTCACACGGGAACGCATCCGCCAGATTGAAGCCAAGGCGCTGCGCAAGCTGAAGCACCCCAGCCGTTCAGACAAGCTGCGCAGTTTTATCGATTCTCTGTAATACTTCAGTCTTGCGAAGTGATTTCAGCCGAACGGCAGCCCTGGTTGCAGGATCCGTTCTAAACTGAAGTTTCTGATCCACAGAAGCTGGCCAGCGTAACCTCCGCGGCCAGCTTCTTTTTGTTCGAAGCATCTCCTGACCTGACCGCGGTCCAGGCGATTGTTTCAGCCTTTTTTACTACATTCCGAACGTTTCCAAATGAATCCCGACGCCGCAACACTCTGGAAAGGCCGACGCTGGACCCTGGCAATTTTGCTTGCAGTGCTGGGCATGCTGGGGCCGTTCTCGATCGACACCTACATCCCAGCATTCGCATCAATCGCCAAATCCTTGCAGGCCACCCCGGTGGAGATGCAACAGACGCTCTCAGCGTATCTGTTCGGCTTCGCCTTCATGAACCTGTTCCACGGTGCCCTGTCCGACAGCTTTGGCCGTCGGCCAGTCATTCTTTGGGGGCTTGCAGTATTCACGCTGGCTTCGCTCGGCTGCGCGCTGTCGCAAAGCGTTGGTCAACTCATTTTTTTCAGGGCGCTCCAGGGGCTATCTACCGGTGCGGGCATTGTCGTGTCGCGCGCCGTCGTACGCGACATGTTTCCGCCCAGCGAGGCACAGCGCGTGATGAGCCAGGTGACAATTTTCTTTGGTGTGGCGCCTGCACTGGCTCCGGTGGTGGGCGGTGTGCTCGCCGAGGTCTTGAGCTGGCACGCGGTTTTCTGGTTTCTTGTGGGTGTTGGGGTCGTGCTGTGGGTGATCAACTGGCGCATGCTGCCTGAAACACTGCACCGCAACGACCGCCAGCCTTTTCAATTCGGCCACCTTATGCGCGGCTACTGGCTGCTATTGAGCGACGTGCGGTTTCTGCTGCTGGCCCTGGCCTCGGGCGTGCCTTTCAACGGCTTATTCTTGTATGTGCTCTCTGCCCCTGCATTCCTGGGTGACGTGCTCCAGTTACGGCCTACCCAGTTCTTCTGGTTCTTCATCTTGAGCATCGCCGGAATCATGGCGGGCTCATGGCTTTCTGGCCGCAAGGCCGGCAAGGTGTCGCCCAAGAATCAGATCATGCAGGGCTTTCGCATCATGCTCGCTGTGTCGGTGGTGAACATTGTCGCCAATGCACTGTTCGATCCGCACCCGCTGTGGTCGCTGTGGCCAGTTACCGTGTTTGCGTTCGGCTGGGCACTGATGGTGCCGGTGGTCACGCTGCTGGTGCTGGATCTGCACCCTGAACGGCGCGGCATGGCGTCATCTTTGCAGGCCGTGGTCGGCTCCACGGCCAACGGCATCGTGGCCGGGGTGGCGGCGCCTCTGGTGATGCATTCGGCCATGGGGCTGGCACTGCTGTCTGCCGCCTTTCTCGCCGTGGGTCTGGGCGCCTGGTTATGGCTGCGCAGGCGCTGGCCGGAGATTGGCTGATCTTAGGCAAACTGAAGCTTGACTGGAAGTACCTCCCCGATGCATGGGTGGTTAACACGCAACACCTGAGGCCTAGCCGTCAGCCTAATATTATTCACGCCATCAGCGCAGAATTGTTGATTCACATGCCTGATCGCCTCCGGGACGGCCCGGAGCGCTTCTAAGAACTGTTCAAAGTTCCGTGGGGACGGCCCCGCACGCCACTTCCCTCGGAAAAATTTATGTCCTGGTTTCTACTTTTCATTGCCGGCCTGTTTGAAATTGCTTGGGCTATCGGCCTTAAATACACCCACGGTTTTACGCGTCTGTGGCCTTCAGTCGTCACGGTTGCCGCCATGGCTTTAAGCGTCACGCTTCTCGGCCTGGCTATGCGCACCCTCCCCGTTGGCACGGCCTATGCAGTGTGGACGGGCATAGGTGCGGTCGGCACCGTGATCCTGGGTATTGTGCTGTTTGGAGACCCAGCCAACGCCGCGCGGCTGGTGTGCGTCGCGCTCATCGTGGCGGGCATCCTGGGGCTAAAGCTGACCAGCTGATTGAATAGTACCGCCAGTTACCGCGTGGAGGCCACTCGCGGCTGAAGTCGCTCCTGCAGGAATACCCATCTTGAGATTTAGAACCTGTTGACCAGCTTATTGGGCCACCACGGCAATGCCTCTCAGCTGCCCGGCTTTCGCCTTGCGCTCCGGCGCCGGATACTTCTCCGGATCAAGCCGGTGCAGCAACTCAGCTTCGCGAATGCGCGCCAGCATCACGTTGGCCTGCTTTACATGCCCGAATCCACGCATGGAAAGAGGTATGGCGGCAATATCCACCGCCAGGCGCAGATTGTCTGAGTCCAATTGCGGCAGCAGTTCACGCACACGGGCTTCGTATTGAACTATCAGATGGCGCTCCATTTTGCGCTCGTGCGTTCGGCCAAATGGGTCCAATGCACTGCCACGCAGCGCCTTGCCCTTGGCAAGCAGCCGCATGAACGGCAACATCCAGGCGCCTAGCTCAATTTTGCGCGGGGGTTCGCCATTTTTCGCTGAACTGACAAGCGGCGGCGCCATGAAAAAGCTGAGCTTGAGATCGCCCTCAAACTGCTGCTGCAAGGCTTTGTGAAACGCTGGGTCGGCATAAAGGCGCGCCACCTCATACTCGTCCTTGTAGGACATGAGCTTTAGCAGGCTCTGAGCCACGGTGCGGGTCAGGCGCTCGCTTCCTGAGTCAATCGCTTGCTCGCGCGCTTGCACCTGGCGGACCAAAGCCACGTAACGTTCCGCGTAGGCAGCACTCTGATAGGCCGTCAGGCGACTCACGCCACCGGCAATAATGCCTTCGAGCGAATCAGTCGCAATTGCGTCTGACGATGCCTGCGCACCCTCACCCAGCAGCGCTTGGCATGAAGCCGGGTCGGCCGCCGCGAGACGCCCAAGAGAAAATGCCAGCTGGTTGGCCGGCACCGCCACCCCGTTGAGCTCAATCGCCCGCTGCAAAGCCGTCAGGCTCACGGGCACCAAGCCGCGCTGCCACGCATAGCCAAGAGCCAGAATATTGGCCGTGACCGTGTCTCCCAGAAACTCCTCCGCCAGCGATTGAGCGTCGAAAGTTTCAACCCGATCGGCGCCAGCTGCAAAGCGCAACTTTGCCAGTAACCCTTGTGTCTTCAGGCTGGCGTCGGGATTTTTCAAGGATTCAGCCACCGGCGTCTCGTGCACGTTGGCCAGAATGCGCGTGCGACCATGACGAACCGTGCCCAGTGCCTCTGGCTGGGCGGCCACCACCGTGTCGCACGCCAGAATGGCGTCGGCCTGCTGAGTGTCAATGCGGACCTGGTTAAGGCGCTCGGGCACATCAGCAAGACGCAGGAAGCTCAGCACCGCCCCGCCCTTTTGCGCGAAACCCATGAAGTCGAGCACCGAGGCGCTCTTGCCCTCGAGGTGCGCGGCCATGGCTACCACAGCCCCTACGGTCACCACGCCGGTACCTCCGACACCCGTCACAAGAAGGTCGTAGGGCCCAGTCCACCGGTGCACCGAGGGCAACGGAAGGCTCTCTACCAGACGTGTGAGTGCATCTGCCCCGCCCTTGCCTGCCGAAGCCTCCGCGAGCGCGCCCACCTTCTTGCGCAGTTTGCCTCCGCGGACACCCACAAAGCTCGGGCAGAATCCCTTGGCACATGAGTAATCCTTATTGCACGCAGTCTGGTCGATCTTGCGTTTGCGGCCCAGGCTGGTCTCGTGGGGCAGCACGGCTACGCAGTTGCTCTGCACACTGCAATCGCCACAGCCTTCGCAGACTGCCTCATTAATAAAAAGACGCTTATCCGGATCTGCCAATTCGCCCTTCTTGCGGCGCCGCCGCTTCTCTGCAGCACAGGTCTGCTCGTAGATCAGCACGGTGACGCCTTCCACCTCGCGCAACCGGCGCTGAACCGCGTCAAGCTCGGCACGGTCGTGGAACTCAGTACCCTCGGGAAAGCGGCTCCTGATGGCGTCGTATTTGCCGATGTCGTCAGATAGCACCACCACCTGCTTGACGCCCTCGCTTTCTACTTGCCGGGCGATTGCATCCACGCTGATGACGCCATCCACGGGTTGGCCGCCAGTCATCGCCACCGCATCATTGAACAAAATCTTGTAGGTCATGCGCGCCTTGGCTGCCACCGCCTGGCGGATGGCCAGGTAGCCTGAGTGGTAATAGGTGCCATCACCCAGGTTCTGGAATATGTGCGGGACCTTGGTGAACATGGCGTGCGAGACCCAGTCAACTCCCTCGCCTCCCATCTGGATCAACCCTGCCGTGTCCCGGTCCATCCAGTTGGCCATGAAGTGGCAGCCAATTCCCGCGCGCGCGGTCGAACCTTCAGGCACCACAGTGGAAGTATTGTGGGGGCACCCAGCACAAAAATACGGCAGACGTTTCACGCTGTCCGACTCGTTGGAAAGCAATTCGGGCAGTGTGAAGTCTCGTACGAAGGCACGCCGGTCGGCAAACTGCGGAAAGTGGCGAATCAGCCAATCGGCCGCAAGCTCAATGAGGCGCGAGGGGCGTAATTCACCCAGGGAAGATATGAGTGGATGGCCCTGTTGATCGTGTTTGCCCAGAATGACGGGGCGCACCGGCGAGTTGTAGAAAAGTTCGCGCATCTGCGTTTCCACCACCGCACCCTTTTCCTCCACGACCAGGATCTCCTTCAAGCCCTGCACGAACTCCTGCATGCGTGTGGTTTCAATTGGGAACGACAGGCCAAGCTTGTACAGGCGCACGCCGGCTGCCGCCAGCATGTCGCGGGTGATCTCGAGCCTGCGCAGCACTTCCATGAGATCGTAATGCGCCTTGCCACAGGTCACAATGCCCACCGTGGCCTGCGGCGATTCGATCACATGGCGGTCGATCGAATTGACCTTGGAAAATGCCGCCACCGCTTTCAGCTTCTCGGCCAATCGGGACTCGATCTGGAGAGAAGGAAGGTCTGGCCAGCGGTAATGCAAACCGTCGGGCGGCGGCGTATGGCCTGTGACTGCATGGACTGCCTCATTTCCTTGCCAAGCGGCCACCCGTGCATTGATAGCGTCGAGATCGACCGTGGCTCCGCTTTCAACCACTTCAGACAACGCCGTCATGCCGACCCAATTGCCGCTGTAGCGCGACAACTGCCAGCCATACAGACCAAACTCCAGGTATTCGGCCACGTTGGCTGGTGACACAACGGGCATATGAAACGCCTGCAGGAGCTGGTCGCTCTGGTGGGGCATGGAAGACGAGACGCATCCGTGATCGTCCCCAGCTACCACCAACACTCCGCCATGTGGCGAGGAGCCGAAAGCATTGCCGTGCTTGAGAGCATCGCCAGCACGATCCACACCGGGCCCCTTGCCGTACCACATCGAGAAAACACCTTGGCACGTGCGCTCAGGGTCGCTCTCTACGCGCTGCGTACCCAGCACCTGCGTGGCACCCAGTTCCTCGTTGATGGCCGGCACGAAACGGATGCCGGATTCGGTAAAGCGTGTGCCCGCCTTCCAGATTTGCTGATCGAGCATGCCCAGGGAGACCCCCGGTATCCGGAAACAAACCCTCGGGTATCGAGGCCCAGGCGCTCGTCGCGCTGGCGTTGCATAAGCAGCAGGCGTACCAATGCTTGTGTGCCTGTCATGAACACCTGACCTTCTCGCGCCCAGAGGCTATCAGCCAGACGGTAATCGGGGTGTCGGATGGCAGTGTCAGTCTGAGCCATGTGGTGTCTCCAGCAGCGTGATCTAGTCAACTATTTCTAAAACCAAAGCATAGTCATTTCAGTGCAAATTGGTTTCTTATTATTCAGTTAGATGGCATTATATGGATTGTTATATTCTCCAAAAATGCCATGAATGAGAAAATTAATCTCGACTCACACAGCCTGTTGATTTTGCAGGAGTTGCAGCGCGATTCACGCCAGACTGTCCAGCAGATCGCGGATCGCGTGGGGCTCTCGCCCACGCCTTGCTGGAAGCGGATCAAGGAAATGGAAGCCACCGGAGTCATCAGTGGCTACACGGCGCTGGTCGATCGGGCCAAGGTGGGTCTGAACTTGCTGGTCGTGGTGGAGGCCAACCTGAGCCAACACACCGAGGAGTTGGTGCGCCAGTTTGAGCGCGCCGTGGCCGCCACACCCGAAATCGTCCGATGCCTGTCCACTACGGGCCAGGCCGACTACATACTCACGGTGCTGGTGCCAGGCATCTCCGAATACGAGCAGTTTCTGCACACGACGCTGTTCAAGTTGCCTGGGGTCACGCATGTCCGATCCTCGATCGTGCTCAAGGAGATCAAGGCCGAGGTACGCTTACCTGTCGTCATCCACGCACACCCTCCTACGCAGCCAACGCCTTCGAGTCGGGCGAGGAAACGTGCATCTTCTTAATGGGTTGGCCACCACGGTCCCCACGGTCACCACGGTCACCACGGTCACCACGGTCACCACGGTCACCAGGTGCATCCGAAGAGATTGATCTTCTTTGGTTCTCATTCTCAATACCCTTCTGGCATTCTGGTTTTTGGTTGAAGTAAGTCAAGGACGGCCAAGCCTGCTGAACTGAAGATCAATCTGCCCGGACGGATATTCAAGCGGCCATCGCCGGGCCAGACAGCAAAAGGCCGCTCCGTTTACACGGAAAGAACATGATGAACATCACGAGGAAGTCCAAGCTCTCCCCCTTGGCAGCTGTGCTGGCCACCAGCCTGCTTCTTGGTTCTTATGCCATGGCTCAGAACAAGCCAGCCGCGGGCGGACATCAGGCTGATGTCACGCCGGCTGAACAAAGATACCAGGGTGCGCCGTCACCGCTGGCGAGTGAGCCCATGCACCAGACCAGCAACCCCAAGGCTCCGCCCATGACACAGGCTGAGTTTGACCGGGCCCGCCAGATCTATTTCGAGCGCTGCGCAGGGTGCCACGGCGTTCTGCGCAAAGGTGCAACCGGCAAGGCACTGACACCCGACCTCACGGTTCCCAAAGGCACCGACTATCTGAAGGTGTTCATTGGATACGGCTCTCCCGCAGGCATGCCCAACTGGCTGACCTCGGGCGACTTTGACGAGAAAACCGTGGACTTGATGGCGCGCTACATCCAGCACGACCCTCCCACACCGCCCGAGTTCTCGCTCGAAGACATGGAAAAGTCCCGCAAGGATTACATTCCTGTCGCACAGCGGCCGAAGAAGAAGATGAACAATTACAACATCAACAACATCTTCTCAGTGACGCTGCGTGACGCCGGAGAGGTCGCACTCATCGACGGCGACACCAAAAAAATCATCAACGTCGTCAAGACCGGCTACGCGGTACACATCTCCCGAACCTCTGCATCAGGTCGCTACCTGTACGTGATCGGGCGTGATGCCCGGCTCAACCTGATCGACCTGTGGATGGAGAAGCCCGACAACGTTGCGGAAATCAAGATCGGCCTGGAGGCACGAAGCGTCGAAACCAGCAAGTTCAAGGGCTGGGAAGACAAAATTGCCATTGCCGGAACCTACTGGCCGCCTCAGTTTGTGCTGATGGATGGCGACACGCTCAAACCGCGCAAAGTCGTCTCTACCCGCGGCATGACGGTGGACAACGAATACCACCCCGAGCCACGCGTGGCAGCCATTGTTTCCAGCCACCAGAAGCCTGAGTTTCTGGTGAACGCCAAGGAAACCGGCAAGATCTGGATGGTCGACTACACCGACCTGGAAAACCTGAGAACCACGCAGATCGATTCGGCCAAGTTCCTGCACGATGGCGGCTTTGACTCCACACGCCGCTATTTCATGACGGCTGCGAACTCTTCCAACAAGATCGCTGTGGTCGACACCAAGACGAGCAAACTCGCAGCCTTGGTCGACGTGGGCAAGATCCTCACCCTGGACGCGGTGCCAACTTCAAACATCCGAAATACGGACCAGTATGGGCTTCCTCCAGCCTGGGCGACGAGAGCATTGCTGTCATCGGTACGGATCCTACCGGCCACAAGGCCCAAGCATGGAAAGTTGTGCAGAGCCTCAAGGGCCAGGGCGGTGGCTCTCTGTTCATCAAGACGCACCCCAAATCCAGCAACCTGTGGGTAGACACAACGCTCAATCCTGACGCCAAAATCAGCCAAAGCGTGGCGGTCTATGACATCAAGAATCTGGACAAGCCACCACAAATTATCGACATCGCGGGTTGTGCAGGCCTCAAGGACGACGGAGCGAAGCGCGTGGTTCAGCCCGAGTACAACCAGAAGGGTGATGAGGTCTGGTTCTCTGTATGGAGCGCGAAGGACAAGGAATCCGCCATCGTGGTGGTTGACGACAAGACGCGCACCTGCAAGACCACCATCAAGGACGCCAAGCTGGTGACCCCAACAGGTAAGTTCAACATCTACAACACCCAGCACGACGTCTATTGAACCTCGTAAGCGCTGCGTGCCATCCTTCCAGGGTGCGCACGCAGTGGTTGGATCTTGGAGCGTGTTGACGATTTTTGGCGCGAGGGCCGTTGTGATACGCCAATGATTTCCGCCATTTCAATGAATCTGGAAACGGCAATCCAGGAGTTTTTATCTGATGCGTCCGGGGTTCCGCCCCCGCATCTCAGGGAGACCGCATGCCGACGACTGAACTTCCCGCCGGCATCGACGAGGTCGATGCTCGCCTGATCGACCGGCTGCAGCAATCGCTGCCGCTCACTGAGCGCCCCTTCCGGGATATTGGGGCCGAGTTGGATCTGGATGAAGATGAGGTACTGCACCGGCTGCAACGCATGCTTGGCCGTGGTGTTCTCTCACGCTTCGGCCCCTTATTCCACATCGAACGTGCGGGGGGCAATTCATTCTGGCCGCGCTGGAGGTGCCCGAAGACCGCTACGCAGAGGTAACGGCGCTGGTTAACTCGTTGCAAGAGGTGGCACACAACTATCGACGGGAACATTCGCTCAACATGTGGTTCCTCGTCGCGGCCGAAACACCTGGAGAGGCATGGGCTGCCTGTGATCAGATCGAAGCCGTCACCCACCTGCAAGTGCATTGCTTTCCCAAGGAGCGCGAATACTATGACGGCCTTTACTTGCCGCTACGGGCAAAGGCAACGGTGCAACGCGAGCCTCACTGCAAAGATTCAAAGAACATCAGCATCAGCCATTTCGACAGAGAGCTGATATTCGCCACCCAAGCGGGCCTTCCTATTGTGCCCCGCCCTTACGACAGCATTGCCGCCCTTCTCGGTACAGACGGTGAGGCTGTGCGCAAGCGCTTTAGTGAGTTGCAATCTGCAGGCATGGTGCGTCGCATCGCGGCGGTGCCGAACCAATACCAGTTGGGCTACGTGGCCCACGGCATGAGCGTGTGGGATGTCGACGACGAAGAGGCAGACAGACTGGGCGAGCTCATAGGCAGCCAGCCAGCCGTGAGTCACTGCTACCGCCGCCCACGCAAGCCTGGCTTGTGGCGCTACAACCTGTTCGCCATGCTGCACAGCCATTCGCGCGAAGAAATACTTGACCAGGCGGAGAAAATCGCCGAACTACTAGGCCCCGCCTGTCATGCACACGAGGTGCTCTTTACCAATGAAATTCTGAAGAAGACAGGGCTACGACTAAGAAAGGCCGCTTGATGCACTAACCTTAAGCTGGGAATGCCCTAGTAAATTCCGGCTCCCAACCCGGCGGCAAGCCCTTCTCCCAGCTCTGCGCACCGCGCCAAATCCTCCGGCTCGATCGTTTTGGGCGCCAAAATGCGTTCGGGCGTCTGTGCGTGAGTGCAGACAATCAAGCCCGGGGCGACGGACTTGAGCCTCCAGCCGGTAGCGATGCGGTCAATCTGGCGCAAGGCATTCTGCCCATCGCTTCCAGCGCAGATCATCACAGCGTAAGGGCGTCCGTTCAGCCGATCCAGCACGGGGTAGTAACAGCGATCGAAGAAATCTTTCATGATGCCGGCAACGGCGGCGAGGTTCTCAGGAGCCGCAAAAATGTAGCCGTCCGCTGCAAGCAGGTCCTCAGGACCAGCCTCGGGCGCACGCAACAGTCGGACCGCGACACCCTCTTGTCCGCGTGCGGCCCCGGCGGCTGCCTCGGCCATCTGGCGCGTGCCGCCGGTGTATGAGTAGTAAACAACGAGCAGAGTCTTCATGATGGTTGAATTAAACCTGGAATCGGCGACGTAGAAACATGTCAACCGAAATGTGATTGGCAAGCAAGTTGCACTATGAAAACTTCCTATTCATGGGCGCTCTCCGCAGCATTAACCTTTGCGTGCTCCGCAAACCTGTGTGCAAAGGCGGCGCCGGGAGTCACCACGGATGCTGGCTCTGTGTTCGCACAGCAGTGCAATGGCGTCCAAAGTGCCCCTCAATACAGTCAAACCACTTGGGGTGAAGCCTACATCGCATCCAGCCGCACTGAAACTCCTGGGTGGCGAGAATGGCCGTCCTCCCCTCAATGGACTGCGGATCCCAAGAACCTGTTCGTGGTGGTTGAGGGTGGTGACCGGCCTGGAGTCACACTGCTAGACGGTGGGCGCCTCGAACCCATTCATCGGTTCACCTTGCGTTCTGCGCTGCGTGGGGTTCCCAAGTTTGCACCCGATGGGCGCTATGCGTACTTCGGCTCCAATGATGGCTGGATTACCAAGGTAGACCTATGGAACCTCAGAATCACTTCTGAAATCCGGGCCGGCATCAACCTATGCGACATGGTGCTCAGCAGTGATGGCAAATGGCTGATGGCTGCCACCGAAGCGCCGCACACGCTGGCGCTATTCGATGCTGACTTGAATCTCCGTAGCACCTATTTCGCGAACACCCTGGATGGGAGGCAAAGGTCCCCCATATCTGCGGTTTACGACGCCAGACCACGCAAAAGCTTTATCGTCGCGCTCAATGACATCCCCGAACTTTGGGAAATCAGCTACAACCCCGCTGCTGAGCCGATCTACGACGGCTTGGTGCACGATTACAAGATGGGTGAAGGCATTGCCAAACCTGGGTACCTCGGAGTGCGTCGCACGCGACTTGATGCCCCCCTCAAAGAGCTTGCTTTTGACGAGAGCCACGCATACGCCTTGGGTACCTCCCAAATGCGAGTTGACGAATCATCGATCGTGCAGGTGGTGAACTTGGACGTGCGCCGCAAAATCACTGAACTGGTCGTCAAGGGCAAACCCAACTTAAGAGCCAGCATTACGTTCGAGTATCAAGGCACCAGGGTATTGGCCGTCCCCAACCTGCATACGGGGGTCGTCAGCGTCATTGACGTGAAGACTTGGAAACTGCTGAAAAATATAGAGACCCCTGGCCCCGGTTATTTCATACGCAGTCACGAGGCCACACCGTACGCCTGGACTCACTCGATAAATCGCCCTGCGGACGGGCATGCACTAACCATTATTGACAAACGCACACTCGAAGTTGTAACCAGCGTTATGTACCCTTATGGGCAAGCAGTGACGGGCCTTGAGTTCACAGCAGATGGTCATCACGTGCTGGTCAGCTTGTCTGGGGACCACGGCTTCCTGATCATCTACGACGCTGCCACGCTCAAGGAAATCAAACGCCTGCCCATGCGCAATCCAACTCAAATCAGCACTCCCTCTCCGCCCGTGTTGCCTCGGCGCTGATTTCGCGCGCTGCGGTGATTCCGCCTGACTTGGTGGTTGGAACCTTTGCATACTCGGGAGTTGCCATAAGCATGGCCATGTCTGGCTCCCATATGCCAACGCCGGAGCGGCAATGTCCTTGACAGCCGTTCCGAACAACGATTGCTCCTGCACGGTCGCCGCAGAACGCCTCTCTTCGGCGCCCGTTTCCTGCCAGACGGTGGCTCAAAGCGAACTCCACGGCATGAGGGCGACGCATTTGCTGCCCAAGTTCAAAGTTTATACAGACCCTAAAGATCCGACCGCAACCGTTTCCCTGATTGATGCTCCGCCAGGCTGCCTGGTCATACGCCGGTACGTGGAATACAACTGGAAGCCTCCTCGCTGAGGGGCTGCGCACTAACCAGGAAACGGCCGCTTCAACGCGGCTGGTAATTGGCGAGTTTCTCCGTATCCGCGATGTGAATGTCGCGCTTGTCCACGCTGATGAGCCCCGCTGATTCGAGCTCATGCAGCACGCGTGAAAAATACTCAGGCGTCAGGGACAAGCGCGAGGCAATGGACGCCTTGCTCACAGGAAGCGACACGGTGACCGACTTGGGCGCTATCTCACTCTCACTCTCGTTGTCGCCGATCAAATCACTCAAGAGGTAACCGATCACCCGCTGCACGCCGCTATGCAGTGAATAGGCTTCAACGTCTTTAATCAGACCGTGCAGGCGGCGCGAAAGGCCGGCCATCATCCGCATGGAGAAACGCCAGTCATTCTGGATTTCGCGCAGCACTGCGGTTTTGTCGATGCGCAGCAAGAGCGTGTCAGAAAGGGTTTGCGAGCTCACGATGTAGGGTGCATCCAGAAACATCACAGCTTCGGCAAAGGAACGCCCTGGGCCACAGAGCTCGATCACCTTCTCGACACCGGTCGACGAGATGACGAAAAGCTTGACTTGGCCCAGCACGACCACATAGAACTCTTCGCACGGCTCGCCCATGCGAAACACGGGCTTTGCTCGTTCTAGCCGGACGAGCGAGCATCCCTCGGCCAAACGTTTGAGCTCGTCTTCACGCATGTCGAAAAACAAGGGAAGCGTGCCTAAATAGCGGGGCAGGTTGAACTTGTCAAAACTCACGGGTTACAGCCTAACGTGCCAACAGACTAGTTCACATCCTAACTCGAAACTGGCAGTAGTATGATGGTTCTACATTTCGAAATTTATCTGGAAGCCGCAGTCAGCCGCACATAAACTTGCGTCAGCGCGCGCGCCAATTGTTCTGGCCGGTGTACCAACGCATAGCCCTGCGTGCCAAAAAGGCGGGGCAGGTAAGCATTGGCCGTCTGGTCAATGGTGACGCAAAACGGCGTTAGACCGGCTTGCCTAGCCTCATGCACGGCGTGGCGCGTGTCTTCCAGACCATGCCGCCCTTCATATTGATCCAGATCGTTCGGCTTGCCGTCAGACAAAATAAGCAGCAAACGCTGGCGTTCAGGCCGCTCGCTCAGTCGCTGAGTAGCATGGCGGATAGCCGCGCCCATGCGGGTGTAAAAGCCCGGCCGAATGGCCATCACGCGCTGGCGCGCACCCTCGTCCCAGCCTTCCGAAAATCGTTTGATTTCGTGTATTCGAATGGCTCGCCGAACTGAAGAGAATCCCAGCATTTCGAACGGGTCGCCCACCCCCTCCAGTGCGTCACCAAACACGAAAAGGCTGTCGCGGACCAGATCAATCACGCGTGCCTGCTGGGTAGCATAAGCGTCGGTAGAAAGCGACAGATCTGCCAGCATGATGGTGGACAGGCTGCGCTCCGAGCGCACACGGCGCGAGAAAATGGGCGGTAATTCACCATGGCGGGCATCGCCGCTGCGACGATCGACCTGAAATCTCACCCAGTCATCAAGGTTCAACTCATCGCCCTGCGTCAAACCGTGCTGCCACCGTGGGGCTGCGCGCAGAGCCTCGAAGCGCCGGCGCACCTGTCGCGAGGTGGTTTTCAGATGTTTGGCACTTGCCGGCAGCGGGCCCGAAGATGGCGCATCACCATTTTCCCGAAGCGGCTCCCGAGCCCGCAATCGCTGCACTCGGCATCTGTCTGGCACCAGCACGCCTTTTTTGTAATCCCATTCAGGGAGGGGTTCGCCCTCGCCTGCGGGCAGGTCGTCGGCGCTGGGACTAGGCAGGTCCAGATCGAACTTGATTCGGGCAGCCAAAGTCTCGCCGGGCTTGCGGTGAGCCAGATGAAGCTCCTCCATATCGTCAGCCACCTGACTGTAGTCCTGGTTGTCCTCGTCGTCGCCGGTGCGGTTGACTCGCACGAACTCGCTCCAGCTAAGAATGGATTCGGCTCTAAAAAACATGACCAAGCCATCTTTGCTGGTGGTGTCTTCCGAGCGTTGGGCACGGCGACGTTTGGCATCTTGCTTGATGGGCTTCTTGTCCTGCTCCTTCTCTTTCTTGGGCTCAGCGGCCGACGGGTCGTCCTCTTGCGCTGAAGGAGTGGCTTGCGAAGCCTCGCTCGCCTGCAGCCACAGCCATACGGGAGCCACCGTGCTGGGTTGCGCAGATGGCAAAGTGCCATCCTTCAGGTTATTTCCAATGGCACCCTCTTCAACCGGAACGATTCCGTCGGAATTCGAGTCAAGTGCGATGCTGGCAGCCAACGCATCTTGGATGCGCCGCTCCATCTCCCGCACGCCCCGGCGAAGGCTTGCCGGGTTCGGTCGCTGAGCCAAATGCGCGTGGACCAGACGCTCATAACGCGTGCGTAGGCCGGGAAACAACTCAAGCGCACGATGAGTAGCAGAGACATTCTGTGCCAGCCAGCCGTTCGCCGTGGTCTGATGGCAGGCACCTTGTGCTGCCAGCCAAAGATACAAATCGCGGTTGAGCTGCCTGTCCGGGAAAACCGCAATAACCGGAGGCAGTGCGAGTGTTTCATCATCAAGCGTGGTGAGTGCCGCGCGTTCGCCCTGCCCTGCTATTTTTTGCAACCATCCGCGTGGGCCACCTATCTTCTGCTCGGTAGCCGGCGCCACACGCACGAGCGGATCGCCCCCTCCTGCGCGGAACAGCATTTGAACAGCTCGGGTGACCTCCTCCAGCTGAACAGCAGCGTGACGATAGCTGACATCAGCCGCCCGCCAAATGAAGCTGTGCCAACGCTCGCCAACCCATTCTTCCATATTGGTTACCCGTGAATCGGGGCGCTTACCTCATTGGGAGATGACTGCGTGAACTACTTCGGCCAGCGCGGAGGCGGTTTCCGCATCATCCGTCAGCGCGTCCACTATAGACGCACGGCAGGCCTCTGCCTCAGGCAATCCCGCCACAATTAGCCGCGCCGCCACGACCAGCAGGCGGGTGCTTACGGTTTCCTCAAGGTCCTGATCGGTCAGGCGTCGCAAGGCGGTGGCCAGTTTGACCAGGCGCGTGCTCACAATGGCGTCGGCACCAGACTCAGCCTCGATGATGCGGCGCTCAATCTCGGGTTCCGGGTAATTGAACACCAGGGCCACGAAACGCTGGCGCGTACTGGGCTTGAGGTTTTTCAGCAGATTCTGGTAGCCGGGGTTGTAGGAGACGACCAGCATGAATTCGGGCGAGGCCTGCAACTCCTCTCCCGTGCGCTCTATGGGCAGCACCCGCCGATCGTCCGCCAACGGATGGAGAACCACCGTGGTGTCCTTGCGCGCCTCAACCACTTCGTCTAGGTAGCAAATGGCGCCCGTTCGAACCGCACGTGCCAAAGGACCATCGTTCCAGACAGTATTGCCGTCACCAATCAGGTAGCGACCAACCAGGTCGGCTGCGGTAAGGTCATCATGACAGCTCACCGTAATGAGCGGGCGCTGCAAACGCGCCGCCATATGCTCTACGAAGCGCGTCTTGCCGCACCCCGTAGGGCCCTTCAGCAGCACCGGCAATTTTTGCCGATAAGCGTGTTCGAAAAGCCGACACTCGCCGGACTGCTCCGCGTAAAACGGAATAGAGGGCGCTGTAGGAAATGATTCGGTGCGGTACATCGCGTTCATAAGAAACTCGAAATCAGACGCCAGACCTGACGAACTTGGAAACCAATCCAAATCCGTCAGGGGGTGTTTGGGTCACTCGTACCTGTGCAGGCGCTGCGCCGGACTGGGCATGGCGCCGCCCCGACGCTGGCCGAAGGTCTCCTCGGCTGGAGCACCGCCGATGAAGAAGCTCCACACGTACATGATCAGTCCAAGTACAAAGGTCACGCCACCCCACAGGCGCATCCAGTAAAAGAACATGATCTGGTCCTGGGTTGCCATGAAGGACATAGCCCCCTCCGTAGGCATGCGCTGCAGCCAAACCTGCAGGATCCCGCCGCCGGTGAGCGCCATTACCATCACACCCATGCCAATGCTCATGACCCAGAATGACCACATCTCTACCGACTGCGCCTTGTAGCTATTGGCCACCCGACCTCGCAAGGTCGGCATGGCGTAGCTGATGAGTGCAATCACCACCAGTACGTAGGCCCCATAAAACGCCAGGTGACCGTGGGAGGCAGTGATCTGCGTGCCGTGAGTGTAGTAATTGACAAAGCTGAGCGTGTGCATGAAGCCCCACACACCGGCACCCAGGAAACCCATGACCGCACAGCCCACAGCCCACAGCACTGCGGCCTGGTTGGCATGATCGCGCCTGCGACGCTGAACCATGCGAAATGCGAACATCGTCATTAGGAAGAACGGAATGGGCTCAAGTGATGAGAAGATGTTCCCCACCAGATGCCAGTAGCCTGGCAAGCCAATGAAGTAGTAATGGTGAGCCGTGCCCAAAATACCGGTGAACAGGGCAAATGCAATGATCACATAGATCCATTTGTCCACCACTTCACGGTCTACGCCTGTGGTCTTGATCAGCACGTACGCCAGCAGCGCAGCCATGATCAGTTCCCACACGCCCTCCACCCAGAGGTGAACAACCCACCACCAGTACATCTTGTCACGCACCAGGTTGTGCGGGTTGACGAATGCAAACAGGAAGAGCAGCGCCAAGCCCCAAAGCCCCAGCAGCAACACGGTCGTGATGGTCGTCTTGCGACCCTTGAGGTAGGTCATGCTGATGTTGAACAGCATAGCCAACGCGACAATCACAATGCCTACTTTTGTTGGCAAGGGCTGCTCAAGGAATTCCCGCCCCATGGTGGCCAGAAGGTTGTTGCCCGTCAACTCCGCCAAGCGAGCGTAGGGCAGCAGTAAATAACCCAAAATGGTCAGCGCACCAGCGACCAGGAATACCCAGAACGTCAGGAGCGCCAGTTTGGGCGAATACAGCTCGGTTTCGGCCTCTTCCGGCACCATGTAGTACGCCGCACCCATGAAGCCAAAGAGTAGCCACACGATGAGCAGGTTGGTGTGCACCATGCGTGCAATATTGAAGGGTATCGCCGGGAACAGGAAGTCACCGTAGATGTACTGGATGCCCATGACCAGACCGAACACGATCTGACCGATGAACAAGCCAATGGCAGCGATGAAGTAAGGCTTCGACACCGCCTGCGACTGATACTTGAGAGTAGCTATGTGGCTCATGGTTTTTCTCCTCAGTCGGGCTCAGCCTTCGATGTTTGGGGGCCATTTTTCGGCATTGATGTTGCCCGTCCACTTCAAAAACTGGACTAGATCTTCAAGTTGCTGATCATTCAGATTGAAGTTCGGCATCTGGCGTCGCCCCGGCACGCCCGTCGGCTGCGACTGCATCCATGCCTTGATGAAGGCACCTCCGGAGGCATCTCCTCCGCGGCGCTGGTACACGTTGCCCAGCTCAGGAGCGAAGTAGGCCCCCTCTCCAAGGATGGTGTGGCATCCCACACAGTTGTTTTGTTCCCATACGGCTTTTCCGCGTACTACGGAATCCGTCAAGGCCGCCTGGTTGGAGCGTTCCGGAATTCTCCGCTCGCTGTCGAAAACGAGCCCCAAAAACACCAATATGAAAAATAACGACCCACCGTAGAAGATGTTGCGCGCCATCTCCTTGGTGAACCCGCCTGTTGCGCCGGTACTCATAATTGGACTCCTCCTATGGGTTTAAAACTCTACCGAGGGTAGAAGGCTAGGTTGACGGCGTCCTTGAAGCAAGTCAAGGCTAGTGAGATAGTAGTAACCCTAGTGATTTAGTGGGGTTTTGCGGGTAGGGGCTCTGTGTCGGGAGTCTGTCGTTCAATGCAGTCCCTACACTCAAACATCCACAGGGAACGCGCACCGAGTCGGACCACAAGGTAAGGCCATCATGTCGCGCGTCGTGCAGCAGACACAGCAGCCCTCGCGCAAAGAATATGTGCAGGCTCTGAGGGACTGAGAAAATGGAGAGGCACGCAGCCCCCCAGCCTAGATCCGGATCTAGTGTCCTGAGTTGTAAGTTCGTTGAAAAAACAAATCTGCCGAAATCGGTGTCAGGCAAGGAACAAAACGCAGTGATACCGAGTGGTATCGCGAGGCTTTGTGACGCAGCATGGCGGCGATTGTCGGTGGATTTGTTCAACGAATTTGCAATTCAGGACACTAGCCTGGGGGACGAGAACTTACTCAGCCTCGCCCGTTATAGCCGCCAACATGGCGGGCGAGCCTTGCAATGCAGCGCGCTGCATCATGTGCTTCACAGCGCGCAGACCACCCAGTTCCTCTCCACCGCCTGCGCGACCAGGGCCGCCGTGTTTGAGAAAAGGAAGCGCTGATCCGTGGCCTGTAGACTCTGGCGCTGCCGTGCGGTCTAGAACTTGCAGGCGGCCGTGGAGCATGGCCATTTGCGGAATAGCCTTTGCAGCCACTTCGGCGCTCTTTGTCACCAAGGTGCCGGCCAGACTTCCCCTGCCCTTGGCAGCCAGCGCAACGGCATCTTCAATACCACCACTGTAGGTCATGAGCGTGCTCACCGGGCCGAACGCTTCGACATCATGAGCAGCATGATTTTGCGCCTCGCGCGCCAACAGCAGCGTGGGCTGGAAGAACGCGCCGTTTTCAACGCCCTCGCCTAGCAGCGCAAAACCTTCACCACCACCGAACACCACTTCGGCGCCCTGGCGCAACGTGGCTACGCGATCACCCACATCCTGCTGTTGGGATTTGGAGGCCAGCGCACCCATGCGCACGTTCTCCAGCCTGGGGTCTCCCACCGTGGTCTTGGCAAGGCGCTCCTTGAGCTTGGTAGCCACAGCATCCACGTGCTGAGCCGGAACAATGGCGCGGCGGATGGCCGTGCATTTCTGACCAGCCTTCTGGGTCATTTCGCGGGCTACCTCTTTGACGAAGAGATCGAACTCTTCGTCGTCGGGAGTGACATCAGGCGCCAGAACAGCGCAATTAAGAGAATCTGCCTCTGCATTGAAAGGAATGCTGTGCTTCACCAGATTTGGCGAGACCCGCAACTTGGCCGCTGTGTCGGCCGAACCAGTGAAGGTCACTACGTCAGACACATCCAGACGATCCAGCAGATCCCCGGTGCTCCCAATCACGAGTTGCAGTGCACCTTCAGGCAAGATGCCTGAGTCATTGATCAAACGCACGAGTTTTTCCGTGAGGAAGCTGGTGGCGGTAGCTGGCTTGCCAATGCTGGGCATGCCAGCGAGGAAAGTAGGGGCAAATTTTTCGAGCAAGCCCCAAACAGGGAAGTTGAACGCGTTGATGTGCACCGCCACTCCGCCACGCGGCACCAGGACGTGCGTACCCGCAAACACTCCAGTCTTGCCAAGCGACATCTGGGCCCCTTCATGCCAGAGGTTGCCGCTCTTGGGGAGTTCCTTGGCCATGCTGGCGTAGGCAAACAGGGTGCCAGTGCCGCCCTCTATATCCACCCAGCCATCAGTCCGAGTGGCACCGGTGTGAACGGAAAGCTCATACATTTCTTCCTTGCGCTCGCCCAAATACTTGGCTAACGCCTTCAGCGCTGCGGCGCGCTGCTGAAAATCCATGCCCAACATGGCCGGCAAGCCGACCTTGCGCGCATGATCAAGCGCCTCACCAAAATCAATCGCCTCTTCATGGGTATGAGCGATGACGTGGTTGTCAATGGCACTGCGCAACGCCTGCGCGGGTTGTGCGCCGACCCAGCGGCCGGCAATGTAGCTCTGCAATTGAGGTGTCGTCATGAGATATTCCCGGAAAATTGCGTCAAAAATACGAACGTACGGCGAGGAAGTCGTCAACTGTACCGCTTATGAAAATCCCGCCCAAGCAGTGACCATTACCGGACAGTACACATCACGGGCGCTCCAAAACCCTGCTCACGATCTGAGCACCCTACTATGCATTCAGGTGTCGAATGCCCTCTGTCCTGTTGGAGCGGCTTTAGCCGCGATAAGCTTTTCGCGACTAAGGCCGAACCTACGAGCAGCCAGAGGTCCCTGAATAAAACAGCATTGGGTCTAAGCAGCCTTCTGACCGCCCACACCCAAATACGTTTCAATGACCCTGCGGTCGTGCAACAGGTCGCCTGCGTCTCCTTGCAAAGCCACGGCCCCCATCTCCAGCACATAGCCACGATCGGCCACTTGCAGTGCGGCACGCGCGTTTTGTTCAACGAGAAGAACTGACACCCCCAGGCTTCGCAGCAATGCGACGATGTTGAGTACCTCACGAACAATGAGCGGCGCCAAGCCTAGCGACGGCTCGTCCAGCATCAAGAGCTTCGGACGCGACATCAGCGCGCGGCCAATGGCCAGCATCTGGCGCTCGCCGCCCGAAAGCGTCGAAGCCATTTGCGCCCGCCGTTCTTCCAGACGCGGGAACATCTTGAACACCTCGGACATGCGCTCTTTCTGATCCCGCTGACCACGGCGCCAGCGCGCAAATCCACCCAGCAGAAGATTGTCTTCGACCGACATTTCGCCGAAAAGCTCGCGCTTCTCAGGCACCAGACCCACACCCGAGGCGACCATGGCCTCCACGGTGGGGCGGGCAAGGCGCTTGCCCGACAGGGTCAGCGACCCCGTGGAAGGCAGCAAGCCCATGGTGGCGTTGAGCAACGTTGACTTTCCCGCACCATTAGGCCCGATCACGGTGACGATCTCGCCCTCACCTACCGTCAGCGCGACTTGGTGCACAGCTTCTACCGGTCCATAACAGACCGAAAAACCTTCAAGCTCGAGCAATGGTTTGGTCATACGGCTCCTCCTGGGATGTCTCCACCCAGATAAGCAGCCATGACCCTCGGGTCGGCCTGCACCTGTGCCGGCGTGCCTGCGGAAATGACAGTGCCAAACTCAAGCACCGTGATGCGGTCGGCCAGATTCATGACAAATTCCATATCGTGTTCGACGACCAAAATGGCCAGCCCCTCGGCACGCAACTGTGTCAGCAAAGCAGCCAGCGACTGCTTTTCCAGGTGGCGCAAACCAGCCGCCGGTTCGTCGAGCAGCAACACGGCCGGTTGACTGGCCAGCGCACGCGCAATTTCGACGATGCGCTGCTGCCCTAGGGGCAACGAGGCTGCGGGCGTATCAACATACTCAATCAGTCCGCAACGCTCGATCTGCCGGCGAGCCTCGGCCAGCAAGGCCGCCTCTTCCTGACGATCGAGGCGCAGCATGGCCGCCAGCCAGCCGCGCTGGCCTCTCAGATGAGCGCCCAGCGCCACGTTTTCCAGAACGCTGCGCTGCCCCAGCAGACGCACATGTTGAAAGGTACGACCCAGACCCAACGCAGCAAAAGCACGCGACGGCTTGCCTTTCATGGCTTGCCCCATCAGCTTCACGCTACCTGACGTGGGGTCGTCCACGCCAGAGATCATGTTGAAGAACGTGCTCTTGCCGGCGCCGTTGGGGCCAATCAGCGCGTGGACTTCTCCACTTTTGACGGTCAGGTTGACGGCATTGTTGGCGATCAGACCTGAAAAGCGTTTGGTGACCTCATCGGCTTCCAACACCACTTCCCCCGGCTGGGGCAAGCTCCGACGCGCCAGTTCTAGCGGTGCCGCAGCGCTTGTCTTTGCCGGTACGGGTTTGAGAAATCGCCGCGTCCAAACGGCCAGCAAAGGCCAGAGGCCTTCAGCAGCGCGCTGCAACACCAGCAACATCAACAAGCCGAACACGATCACTTCGAAGTTACCGCTGGCCCCTAGAAGCTTGGGCAGAAGATCCTGCAATTGCTCTTTGAGCAGGGTAATAAGCGTGGCGCCCAGTACTGCTCCCCAAAGGTAGCCAGAACCGCCCACCACCGCCATGAAGAGGTACTCAATGCCGATATTGATGTTGAACGGCGTTGGGTTGACGAAACGCTGCAGATGGGCATAAAGCCAGCCTGAAACAGATGCCAACAGGGCTGCCAACACGAAAAGCTTGATCCGCTGGCGGGCGGTGTCGACCCCCATCGACTCAGCCATGACACGCCCTGTCTTCAGGGAACGGATGGCGCGGCCTTCCCGCGAATCGAGCAGGTTGTGCAAGCTCCAAATGCCGAACAGCAGCACGGCCCAGATCAAAATCCCCAACACTCGGGGTGAGGTCAGATCCAACCCAAAGATCGTCAACGGGGGCACACCGGTAATACCGGTGAACCCGCCCAGCACCTGAAGGTTGCCAAACATGTAGTAAAGGCTCAAGCCCCAGGCAATGGTGCCCAGCGGCAAGTAGTGTCCGGAGAGGCGTAGCGTGACCGCTCCCAGACCCCAGGCAATGAAGGCCGTGACCGCAAGCCCCAGTATCAGGCCGAGCCACGGCAGCAGCCCTGGGGGCAGCGCGGACAATGCTTGCTGAGCAGCTGGAGAAGTGCAGATCCAGGCCGTGGCATATGCGCCCAGTCCAACGAAAGCAGCTTGTCCGAACGAGGTCATGCCGCCAACGCCAGTCAGCAGGACAAGCCCGACGGCCACCATCGAATACAGCCCGATGTAGTTAAGCAGAGTGAGGGTGAACGGCGGCAGGAAGGGCCATATGAGCGCCAGTAGCGCGATGCCAATCAGGGTTAAGTGGCGAGAAGTCATTCCTCGTCCTCCACGTGATGCGTGTGAAGCGAACGCCACCACAACACTGGGATGATGAGGGTGAACACCAATACCTCCTTGAATGCGCTGGCCCAGAAAGATGCGAAAGATTCGAGCTGACCCACCAGCAAAGCGCCAAGCACGGCAAGCGGATAGCTCGACAAGCCTCCAAAAATAGCTGCGACGAACCCCTTCAGGCCAATGATGAAGCCGGTGTCGTAGTAGATGGTGGTGATGGGTGCGATCAAGATGCCGCACACCGCGCCGATCAGGCCGGCCAGCGCAAAGCTCAAGTCACCCGAGAGTTCGGTGGGAATGCCCATCAGCCGCGCGCCCACACGGTTCATGGCGGTGGCGCGAAGCGCCTTGCCAATGATCGACCGCTCAAAGAACAGGAACATGACCGCCACCAGAATGGCCACTGCGGCGACCACCACCAGGGACTGGCCAGTAATGGGGATGCCTCCGACCTCCCAGCGGGCGTCTGAATAGGCGGCTGTGCGGGAACCCTCCGCACCGAAGAAATAAAGCCCCAACCCGACGAGCACACCATGCAATGCCACCGATACGATCAGCAAAATCAGCACCGTGGCGTGTGCCAGGGGTCTGAAGGCCAGGCGATACAGCAATGGCCCCATCGGCGTGATCAGCGCCAGCACGGCGAGTGTCTGACCAAATTGTGAGGTCGGTTTGAGTCCCCATATGAGGGCGAGCGCGATCGCGGGCAAGCCCACAGCCCAAAAGCCCGTGGACCACCAGTCGACATGTGTGCCGCGCATGTGGCGCCAGACTTCGACCACCAGCGTCAAGGCGGAAAGCGCCAGCAGCAACCAGATCACAGCAGGTGCGTGTCCGGCCTGCAGGGCAGCCATGGAAAGAGCCGCATAGGCGACGAACTCGCCCTGCGGAATAAAAATTACGCGCGTAACTGAAAATACCAGCACCAGCGCAAGCGCCATGAGCGCATAGATCGCGCCATTGACCACGCCATCTTGCGCCAGCATCAGGGCGATTTGCAAATCCATCGATTGTTCTTGGTTGGGCAGCGGCGTTTCAGTGTTTAGAAACGCCGCTGCGGGCAAATTTGACCAAACCGAGACTCGGCTCGGTCACCCATGCAGCAAATTATCAGGGTTGGTACACCCATTTACCATTCTGGATCGTGACCATGACACGGGCACGCTGGTCGAGACCAAGGTGGTCATTGGCCGACATATTGAAGATACCGTGTGCACCCGCAACTTCCTTGACGCTCTCCAGAGCATCGCGCAAAGCAGCGCGGAACGCTGGGGTGCCAGGCTTGGCGGTCTTCAGTGCGACAGGAATGGCACTAGCCAGAAGCTGGCCGGCATCCCAGGCATGGCCGCCGAAGGTAGAAACGCTGCCTTTTCCGTACGCGTTCTCGTAGGCTTGAATGTAGGCCAGCGCGGATTTGCGAACGGGGTTGGCGGCGGGCAATTGATCGGCCACCAGCACAGGGCCGGCAGGCAGCAGCGTGCCTTCTACATCCTTGCCGCCCACGCGCAGGAAGTCGGCATTGGCAATGCCGTGCGTCTGGTAAATTTTGCCGGTGTAACCGCGCTCCTTGAGCGTTTTTTGTGGCAAAGCCGCTGGCGTGCCTGAACCTGCGATCAGTACGGCATCAGGTTTGGCGCCCATGAGCTTCAAGATCTGGCCGGTGACCGCCGTGTCAGTACGCGAGAAGCGCTCGTTCCCAACCAACTTGATTTTCTTGATATCAAGTGCCTTGACGGTTTCGCGGTACCAGCCTTCGCCGTAAGCATCGGAAAAGCCGATGAAGCCGACCGTCTTGATGCCGGCTTTTTCCATGTGCTCAGCGATCGCGAGTGCCATCATGATGTCGTTTTGCGGCGTCTTGAACACCCAGCGCTTCTTCGCATCCATAGGCTCGATGATGGCTGCTGAGGCAGCCAGAGTGACCATAGGCATCTGCGCTTCTGCGACGACATCGATCATGGCCAGCGAGGCTGGGGTGGTGGAGGAGCCGACGACCACATCGACATTGCGTTCAGAGATAAGCTTGCGCGTGTTGGTGACGGCTGCTGTGGTGTCGGAAGCGTCATCCAGGATGACGTAGTTCACAGCCTGGCCTCCCAGGGTCTTGGGTAGCAGCGCGAAAGTGTTTTTCTCAGGGATGCCCAACGAGGCCGCTGGCCCGGTTGCCGAAACAGTGACTCCGATGGTCACTTGCGCGGCTGCCACCATAGGCAGGCAGGCCAGTAGAACAGACAGAACGTTCTTCTTGATGTTCACAGCGAGACACTCCTTGAAAATAGGGAAACATGAGTCTCGGCCAACCACTGCCAGAGTGCGCAGAATTAACCGACCGATCGGTCGACAATTGTAATGAGGCATACCCCCCGCATCGGGCCTGAAATACCTAGTGAATACCCGAAGGTCGAGCAAAAAAAACCCGAAAATCGGGCACAAAATGCTCAACCTATCACGCGCGCAAGCGTGAGCAAAACCAGCAACAGAAGCCATAGGGCGACCATTCGCCACACTAGCCCCACCACTTGTGCGAGGTGGGCAGATTCAGGCTCGTGGCCAGGCAAACCTTTGCCGCCCAGTGAGTCCTGCGCTCCCGCGGATTGCGCAGACAGCTCAGAAGTTGCTGGCCGCAGCACTGCCCCACCCAAGCGCACCCCGATTGCGCCCGAGGTGGCCGAGAGAATGACCCCGTCGTTGCCGTCGGCAAAGGCGCTGGCATAGTTGCGCCAAGCATCAATAGCGTCTTCGAAGCTGCCCACAATGGCAAAACCGAGTGCCGTCATGCGGGCCGGCAGCCAATCTATGACATGCCACGCTCGAACCGCCCCTTCTTGCAGGGCCGGACTGACCGGGTGGTCTGCGGCCTGAGCCTTGCGACACCAAAATGTGGCCGCGATCAGGGCGCCTCGGTAGAACACGGCGCCAGCGGGTCCGAACCCTAACATGGCAAAAATGCAGAACCAGGCCAGCACACCAAACACATGGCGATGCGCAGCCAGTACTGAATATTCAATGACGTGGCGGACAATTTCCGCGCGCGGCAGCCGGCTCGCATCTACCTGCTGCCAGAAGGCCAGCAATTCACGCGCACGCTCTTCATTGCCGGCTTCCAGCGCATCGCGGATGCCTGTGAAATGATGGCTGAATTGCCGGAACCCGAGCGTAAGATACAGAACGGCTACGCTCCATACCAAGGCCAGGGGCCAACCGCCCAGCCACATCAGCAGCCAGTGAAGCCCCAACACAAAAGCCGTAGGGACACCGACTGCCAGGGTCCAGGCCAACCAAGCATGGTGAGCGCCTCCCGCGTCAACGCTACCCCCTACCCAATGCACCCAACGACGCATCCCCGCCGTCGCCGGATTTCCCGGGCCGAGGGGGCGCACCTGCTCCAGCAGCAAGGCGATGACGATCGCGAAAAGGGCCATGAGTAAATGATATATCCCCCAGGGGTGCTAAATACTCACAAGTAAGTCGCACCAAGGTGCTAGGGCCAGAAGAGGGCCCGCTACGGCCTAAGCAGAGAGGAATCTGTAGAAATTACGCAACATTCCAGCCGTGGCACCCCAGATGAAACGCTCCACCGTTCGCTGCTCGGAAGGCGCCGACTCTCCAGCAGAAGGATCCACCAGAGTCTCGGCATAAGGCATGGAAAACCATTCGCGCGCCTGCCCCTCCCATTCGAGGCGATGACGCCGATGATGCGCAGGATTCATCAAGAACGCGAGGGGCACCTCGAAGGCGTGGGCTACCTCATTTGCATTCGGATGGAGGACAAAGCCCTCCCGAACCAGCCCGACTACAGGCGTCACGATGAACTGCGTGCCTGTGACATAAATGGGTAACTGACCAACGATTTCGATGAAATCCGACGTCAATCCGACCTCCTCGTCGGTCTCGCGCAGTGCTGCCGCCACTACATCGGCATCGCCAGGGTCTACCCTGCCCCCCGGAAAGGCGACTTGCCCGGAATGAGTGGACAGATGCATGGTGCGCTCAGTCAACAACACAGACAGCCCCCCTCACGCTCAACCAACGGCACCAGCACCGCAGCCGGCGCCGGCGGGCGGTCTTCAAATTTTGGCTCGAACCGCACCTCTGGCTGCCAGTCTGGCGGCGACCTGAAGCGCTGCCTCAACCCCTCGGAAGTGAGACGCCCTGGCGGCACTGCCGGCAAGTGCGCATCAATTCCAGTCACAGGAACCCTGCGCGGATCAAAATTCGGAATTTTGGATAAAGATGGAATCGCCATGGACTGCGATATTGTGCAGCATGAGACTCACCCCCAGCACGCATGAATTCATACTCTCTGCGAGGCGCTTCGCAACAAGCCTAGAACCGTTTTTTAGGATCAGGCCCGATAGGCAGAAAAAAACCGCCTGGGTGGACACCACAGGCGGTTTTCTTGAGGGATCTTGCTGATCAGGCGGCGCTGGCAGCAGGAGCCTTGATGCGGTTAGGCAATTTTTCCTTGATGCGAGCCGACTTGCCGCTGCGATCACGCAGGTAGTACAGCTTGGCACGACGGACATCACCGCGGCGCTTGACTTCAATGGCGGCGATCAGCGGGCTGTAGGTCTGGAACGTACGCTCCACGCCTTCGCCACTGGAGATCTTGCGAACGGTGAAACCACTGTTGAGGCCACGATTACGCTTGGCGATCACAACGCCTTCGTAAGCCTGCACACGCTTGCGCGTGCCTTCAACAACGTTCACGCTGACGATCACGGTGTCGCCAGGAGCAAACTCGGGAATTTTCTTGCCGAGGCGCTCGATTTCCTCTTTTTCGAGGGTTTCAATCAAGTTCATTGGTTTTCCTATCTCGATCTTACGCGCGCTACACAAAAGGCGGCTTTATAGGCTGATAACCCAAAGCGCCGCGGCCGGAAGAGGATCGAAAAGCTTTTGATTATAGCCTGTGTTGCTCAATCTTCGTCAACAAGCAACGCCAGTTGAGAATTCTAATCGGTAGTACGGAGCTGAAAAGCCGCGAGCGCCGCCTCATCGGCGGTACCCAAACGCCCTTCGGCGCGAGCATGTTTAATGAGATCGGGGCGGTGGCGCGCGGTAATCTCGACGCTCCGGTCTCGCCGCCAGCGCTCAATCTGTGCGTGATGGCCTGAAAGCAGAGGCGGTGGTACAGGCTGACCCTGCCAGACTTCTGGCCGAGTGTAATGCGGACAATCCAGCAAGCCGTCGAGTGCGGGGTTGAAACTGTCCAGCTGATGACTGCCTTCATCATTCAGTACGCCCGGCTGCAGGCGGGCCACGGCATCAAGCAGCGCCAGTGCGGCGATCTCACCGCCCGAAAGAACAAAATCGCCCAAGCTGATCTGCAGATCGACATGGGAGTCGATAAAACGCTGATCAATGCCCTCGTAGCGTCCACAGATCAAAATGGCGCCAGTGCTCTTGGCCCAGCGCTCCACGGCGGCATGGTGCAGCACCTCGCCGATGGGCGAAAACAAAACTACTGGTGCGCAATGGCCCTCCCCGTCTTCAGCGTTGTCACCATCCGACGCAGCGTTCACGCGGTCGGCACGCACGGCATTCAGGCAGCGCAGCAAAGGTTCTGCCATCATCACCATTCCCGGACCACCACCAAAGGGTCGATCATCCACGCGCCGATAATTTCCCTCGGCATGGTCTCGCGGATTCCATAGCTTCAGCTTCACCAGGCCACCGGAATAGGCTCGGCGGTTGATACCCGCCTCCTGAAATGGAGCAAACAGTTCAGGAAACAGGGTAATGACATCAAAGCGCATGGTGCGCAGCCCGACAGATCATTGGATGGCGGGCGTTGCCGGCGGCAGGTCTTGCGACGGAGTAAACAGACGCGCCGCGTCCACCGCGTCAAAACACTCCTGCTGGCCGCAGAAGTCGCAACTGACTTCAATGCGCCCTTGCTCGGCAATGATCGAGTCGGCCTCCTCCTGCCCAAGACCGCGCAGCATGGCCGCCACGCGTTCACGGCTGCACGAACAGGCGAAGCGCGGCCCTTGAGCACCGGCTTGTGCGGGAAAACGCAGCACGTTTTCCTCCCAATAAAGACGACGCAAGATGGTGTCGGCATCCAGCTCCAGGAGCTCTTCGCGTTTGAGGCTGCGCGCCAGCAGCGCGATACGGGCGTAGTCGTCTTCCACGCCCTCGCCGCCCTGCCCACTGAAGTCGTCTTCACGTGCCACACTGCTTTGAGACAGATTGGACTCACCCTGCACTGGCAGGCGCTGGATCAAGAGCCCGCATGCCACCTGCTCGTCGGCCGCCAGGATCAGCGTAGTGTCGAGCTGCTCCGATTGACGCATGTAATGCTCGATCATTTCAGCCACAGTCTGCAGGTCTCGGCCGTGCTCGTCGCACAAAGGAACCACGCCCTGATAGGGCTGCATTCCAACGCGTCGTGCCGAAGGGTCGAGCGTGATGGCGCAGCGCCCCTTACCCTGCCGGTTGACCATATCCGGCAACCGCGCACCTGCGTCAACCTGCCCCACCACCGATGCGGTCGCACGCAGGCGCAAGTCGGTCTGCACCTCAGCCACGGCCACTTTCACGGGGCCGTCGCCAAAAATCTGCATGACCAGTGCGCCGTCAAACTTGATGTTGCCCTGCATCAACATGCTTGCCGCTACCATTTCTCCCAGCAATTCGGCCACGGGCGGAGGGTAAGCGCCTGTCTGCGTGTTCGCCGCACGGCGGCGCAAGACTTCCTGCCATGCATCGGTCAGCCGTACGAGCTGGCCCCGGACCGGCAGGCCGTCGAAGATAAATTTATGGAGTTCAGACATTCAATGCAGATCAGGGCTTATGCCCCAAAACCAAGATGCGTGGATAAACCTGCGTGATCATCCACGGTTTTTCATAAACGTAACGGTGAGGCTTCAGAGGCGTTTCAATGTTGCGCGAAACATGCGGGCATTCTCTACGTAATGCTTCGCGCTGGCGCGCAATCCTTCAATTTGTTCAGGGGTAAGCTGCCGAACCACCTTGGCCGGCGTGCCCATGATCATGCTGCCGTCCGGGAACTCTTTGCCTTCCGTGACCAGCGAACCAGCGCCCACCAAGCAATTCTTGCCGATTTTGGCACCATTTAACACCACCGCTCCAATACCAATGAGCGATTCGTCACCAATGGTACAGCCGTGCAGCATGACCTTGTGCCCTACTGTGACATGCTTACCTACGGTAAGCGGCAAGCCACGATCGGCGTGCATGACTGTCAGATCCTGAATGTTGCTGCCCTCGCCGATCGACATGCTTTCGGTATCGCCACGCAATACGCATCCGAACCATACGCTCGCGTCCGGGCCCACCGTCACATGACCCATGACCTCGGCCGATTCGGCAATCCATGCGCTGGGCGCCACCTGCGGGGTTTTCCCGTCTACTACGTAAAGTGCCATCGATAGGTCTCCAATTTGATAGGTTGCAGTGATGATAGGTGCCGGCAGATCCCCTCATGAGCCAGCAACCGGGCATTGTCTCTACAATTTTAGGGATGCCATTGCGTCTTCTGGCCCTCGAGGCTCTTTGCGAACCCGATCCTGAACAAAAACTGAAGCTGGTCGCTGTTCTTTCCGAGCAGGGGCCCCTGCTTTCAGTTGAGGCTGACCTTCAGCTGGAAGCCCCGGGCTCCCTGCCCGGGCGCCCCGCACGACCGGAGTTGATCGAACCCGCCAAGGTACCGCGGCGCAGCGTGCACACCGAGGCAGGCCGCGCTGCGCTCATCCATGCCATCTGCCACATTGAGTTCAACGCCATCAATCTGGCGCTTGATGCCATCTGGCGCTTCCCCCAGATGCCCGAGCCCTTCTACCGAGACTGGCTGCGCGTAGCCGCCGAGGAGGCCTATCACTTCAACCTTCTGCGTGAACATTTACGCGCAAAAATGGGTTACCGCTACGGCGACTTTCCTGCCCACGACGGGCTTTGGAGCATGTGCGAGAAGACTCGGGACGACATTACGGCGCGCATGGCATTGGTGCCGCGCACTCTCGAAGCGCGCGGACTCGACGCCACGCCCCTGATCCAGAAGAAGCTGCGCACCGTTGGCAAACCCGATGCGCTCGCTGCCTGCGACATCCTGGACATCATCCTGCGCGACGAGATCGGACACGTGGCCATTGGCAACCACTGGTATCGCTGGCTTTGCGAGCGCCAGGGGCTTGAGCCAGTTGCACATTACGAGCTTCTGTCACATCGCTATAACGCCCCTCGGATGAAAGGCCCATTCAACAGGTCCGCGCGCCAACGGGCAGGGTTCAGCGAACAGGAGTTGACGGCACTCGAAAATCCAGGCGATCAAGGCTCCCCCGATACGCAACGCCTTTGATACTGAAAACACCACCACCAACAACAACCAACACGCTCGCTCCCAGGCCCTAATGGGAAATCTGGGTTGAACAGGCATCACGCCAGATTTCACGCACGAGCCTGTGCCATTCGCGTGCGAACCGCACATTGTCGAACAATGGGCTCGTAGCGACCTGCTCGCGCAAGCCCCGCCGCAACTGTGCCAGTTCGGGCCACGCCTGGGAATCGGCCAGCGCGACCGCGCGGGCAACATAGGCATCTTCGTCAAAGCAGACCCAGTCTGCCATTCCTGCCGCCGACATGATCTGCTCGCCCTGCCTGCCCAGCATGCCGGGTGTGGAAAGCGTCAACGTGGGAACACCCATCCAAAGGGCTTCGGCGGTGGTGGTGCCGCCCGGGTACGAGAATGTATCCAGCGCCACGTCAATCTCGCCATAGCTTGCAAGATAGCTTGACCTCGGCAGACCTGGTTCCACGCGGAACCGCTCCACCGGCATGCCTGCAGCAAGGAGCCGCTGGGCCAAGGCTTGCCTGTCGTCCTCGCTGGTCTTGGCGCCACAACGGATTCGCCAGCGAGCACGCGACGTACGCTGCGCTATGCGCACCCATGCATTAATGACCCGGTTGTTGATCTTGGGCAGCGCCTGGAAGCACCCAAAGGTTATTTCCCCCAGGCGGAGCGCGGGAAGTTCAGCCACGCTTGGCGCCTGCTGAGGGGCGTGAAGCAATAGCGCGTGTTCGGCATCCGCCAGACGCGTTCGCTGAACCAAGACTCTTCTGACGGAGGCACGCACACCGGATCGGCAATGACCGCCTGCACGGCAGGCAAACCCGTGGTGCCGAAGTAACCAAGCCAACTCACCTGCACGGGGGCGGGCTGACGGGCCAGCACCGCCAGACGGTGGCCGCTGGTCATTCCGGAGAGGTCCAGCAGAATATCGATACGATCTTCGCGGATGCGAGTGGCCAGTTGTTCGTCAGACCAATGCACCACCTCGTGCCACACTGAAAATGCGGGCGCCAGACGTTCGGTGAGTGCGGTCCGTTTTTCTGGTTCGCGTACGCGATCCAGGTCACGCCTTCTTTCTGAGAATGCGCCAGCAATCCCTCGATGAAATACCCTACCGGGTGATCGCGAAGATCCGCTGACAGCAACCCTATGCGGAGCGGGCGATCCGGCTCGTAGGACACCCTCCAGCTGGAAAAACGCTCGTTCAGCGCCGCGTACTGCGCCCCGAGGCGACGCGCCAGCATGGCCAACTGGGCGGGCTCAGGCCTTTCCAGATAATGTTGCGTGAAAATAAACTGTGCTTGTGCAATGACGTGTGTCGGGTCAATCGCGAGCACACGCCGGTAAAGCGCATGGGCAAGATCGAATCTCCCCATGTCAGCGTTGGCCTGCGCCGAGTTGAACAAGGCTTGCACGTGCCTGGGGTCGATGGCCAGCACACGCTCATACCAATGCAGCGCCTGCTCATACTGATTTTCGCTTTGATGAATGGCCCCCATGTTGAGCAACGCCAACGGGTCCCCCGGCTGAAGCGCCACCGCGCGGGTGAAGAATTCGAGGGCCTGCTGCTTGCGCTCAAGCACCCAGCAAGCCCGCCCCAGGTTGGCCAACAAACCAGCGTTTTGAGGATCCGCAGCCAAAAGCCGCTGCCACAGCACCACAGCGTCGGCCATGCGACCATGCTGCGCCAACAGAACCGCCGTCAAATTCTGCACAGCCCCGGCCTTCGGCATCTGGCGCGCCAGCGGCATGATCAGCTCAAGCGCCTGTTCCCAGCGGTTTTCCTGCTGCAGGCGTACTGCTTCAGCGAACGTAGCCTCCCAACCAAGCGGCGGAGAAGATAGCGGAGGTGGCGTGGAACTCACTGGAACGGACGGCTAGAGGGAGAAAAAGACATAGCGTAGCAGGCCCAGCAATGGTCAACCCCGCGGATGATGCTTTGCGTGCAGCGTTTTGAGCCGCTCGCGCGCCACATGGGTGTAGATGGTCGTGGTGGAGATGTCTGCGTGCCCCAGCAGCATCTGTACTGCCCTCAGATCGGCACCATGATTGAGAAGATGCGTCGCAAAGGCGTGGCGCAAGGTATGCGGCGATGGCGGTGCTGCAATACCTGCCTGCATTGCATAGCGCTTGACGAGACTCCAGAACATCACGCGCGACATGGCCGTGCCCGGCTGACTGCCCGAGCTAGTCACAAAAAAATCATCCGTCTGACGCTGACCCAGCAAGGCGGGCCTGGATTCAGAGACGTATCGATGCAGCCAATCGCCAGCCACCTCACCAAAAGGCACCAGCCGCTCCTTGCTTCCTTTGCCAAACACCCGAAGAACGCTCTCGTTGAATCCCACATTGAAGGTTTTTAGCGACACCAGTTCGCTCACCCTCAAGCCGCTCGCGTACATCAACTCAAGCATGGCCCGGTCGCGAAGTCCGAGCAGCGTGTCTGTGTCGGGCGCCTCCAGTAGCGCCTCCACCTGCGCTTCGCTCATGGTCTTGGGCACGCGCAAGGGCTGCTTTGCAGTGAGCAGCTTAAGTGTCGGATCTTGCGAAATCAGACTCTCTCGCAACGCCCAGCGGAAGTAGCGCTTGAACACCGTGAGACGCCGGTTGGCAGAAGTGGCCTTTCCGGCCGCCCGCACGGCGAAGTAACGCTGAAGGTGCTGCTCTTCGGTTTGGGGCAAAGCCAAACTGTAAGTGCCTTGCAGCCACTGCGCGTACAGGGCCAAGTCTCGGCGGTACGCTGCCAAGGTATTGGGAGAGAGGCCGTCTTCCAGCCAGAGCGCATCAACGAAACTGTCGATGGAGGCGTCAGGCGAGCCGACAATGGAAGACGACGGAGTGGGCGGCAGAGTCACGGAGGTGACGATACCAAAAACTTTGGCACCAACTCTGACGGTGCGAACTCTGAAAATCCTGCCAAGCAAGAAAGAGGCGTGACATTTACCCCCGTAGCGAGGAGGACCGCACCCGGCTCAGCACGGCCCCTGAAGACGGATTCCGGGAGCCTCCGGCTCGATCAAAGTGCCAGCTTCTGCTTAGCCACCACCTCTTTGTACACCTCGTACTCGGCCTTGATCTGCGCCGCGAATTCCTCCGGGGTATTGCCGATGATGAGTGAACCGGTCTCTTCAATGCGCTTCTTGACCGCAGGTTCCTCCAGCGCTTTCTTCACAGCCGCATAGACCTTGTCAATGACCTCCTTGGGCGTACCCTTGGGAGCAAGAATGCCGTAGTAGGCCATGCGATTGACGGGTTCCAGCCCCACTTCCTTGAACGTGGGCGTATCTGGCAGTGCTGGCAGCCGCTGCGGCGCTGCAACCACGATAGGCACCAGGCGTTTTTGCTGAATGAATGGTAGCGCCGACGGGAGGTTGTCGAACATGATCTGCACTTGGCCGGCCACCACGTCGTTCAGAGCCGGGCCGGCACCTCTATACGGAATGTGCGTAATGAAGGTACCTGTGAGGCTCTTGAACAACTCGGTCTGCAGATGGCCGATGCCGCCCGCACCCGAAGATGCATAGGAATGCTTGCCCGGCTCTTTCTTGACCAGCGCCAGGAAGCTCTTGAAATCATGCGCTGGGAACTTGGGGTTCACGGCAATGATGTTCGGGGTAGCCGCCACATTGGTAATCGGAATGAAATCAGTGACTGGGTCATAGCCGATTTTCTTGTTGATAGCCGGGTTGGACGCGGTGGTGGAGACCGTAGCCACACTCAAGGTATAGCCATCAGGTGCCGCGCGTGAGGCTTCGACTGCACCAATGGCGCCTCCCGCTCCAGCCTTGTTGTCGACCACCACGGTTTGCCCCAGCGCTCTGCCCAGCGGTTCCGAAAGCACCCGGGCGATGATGTCCGTGGTGCCTCCAGGCGCGAACGGCACAATCAAGCGGATGGGCTTGGTCGGGTAGGCTTGTGCGAAGGCTGAGCCACCCGCAAACACGACTGCCGTGGCAGCTAGGGCGATCAGAGTACGACGATGCATGGGTGGTTTCCTGGGATCTCGTGAAAGTAAGCCACATCGTAAAACGCTCTGCCACGTGCAAGTGCTGAGGATTTCCCTAAGAGCCTGTTCAAAGTGACTCCACCAGCAAACATTGAACACTCTCTATGAAACCCGCATCTTGCGGCTATTCTCTCGGCCGTGAACTACGCGCAACTGCTCATCCCTGATTTTTCGCTGATCCTGATTGGATACCTGCTTTGTCGCTACACCCCGCTGAATCGGCCGGTTTGGCAGTCCGCAGAGGCATTGGTGTATTTTTTTCTGTTTCCGGTGCTGCTGTTTCAATCCATCACGCGCACCCCGCTCGATATCGGGGCTGCATCAAGCTTGATGGCCGCTGGTGCGCTGCTGACTCTGAGCGGCATCGTCCTGGCTGCGGCTTTGCCACGACTACCCCTGCTGCGCCGCCATATCGAGCCACGCGCGCACGCGGCTAGCGCGCAGGTGTCATTTCGCTTCAATTCATTCATAGGATTGGCGCTGGCCGAGCGGCTGGCCGGCCCGCAGGGGTTGCAGCTGATTGCGGTGCTGATCGGCGTCTGCGTGCCGCTTTGCAATATTGCGGCAGTGTGGCCGATGGCCAGACACGCAGGACGGGGCATGCTGGGTGAGCTGCTGCGCAACCCTTTGATCATTGCCACAATATCCGCGCTTACGTTCAACCTGCTGGGATTTGAAGTACCGGAATGGCTTTCCCCATCGATCAACCGCATCGGAGCGGCCTCCATCGCTCTGGGATTGATGGTGGCCGGCGCTGGCCTGAAGATTTCCAGCCTCGGTAAAGCCAAGGCGCTCACCGCAAGCCTGCTGACCATACGCCATCTGCTCATGCCCCTGAGCGCGTGGCTGCTGGCTCACGCCTTCGGCCTCGGCAAAGCTGAAACTCTGATATTGCTGGGTTTTTCGGCGCTTCCAACGGCCTCAAGCTGTTACGTGCTCGCCGCACGCATGGGCTATGACGGCAACTATGTTGCTGGCTTGGTCACGCTCTCCACCGTATTGGGCGTGCCTAGCCTCTGGCTGGCCCTCGGCTGGCTGGTTTGATTACCAATCCTAAATCCGGATCTAGGATCATCCTAGATCCTGCAAAAAAGGTGGCACTAGGGATGCCCTGCATAACCCTCGCGAGTCGGTGGTAGTGCGGATCGGGATGAGGTGCAAGGCGTCTTTTTGCAGCCAATAGCCCAGCTATTGGCAAGAAAAGCAACGCAGCAGATCGCCCGAGGCCGTGCTGCCACAGACCGCAGGGAGTTATGCAGGGCATCCCTAGACTCCAATTCGCATGAGAAATATGGCTCAAGTCTTTATCCTGACATGATTTTTTTTGCTCTTTAGGTTGACGGGCAGCGCGTTTCGCTATGAAAATAGCAGCGTACGGTGCCGCAGTTCGGGCACTTTATTCGACACATGCCTGCAAACGCCGCCTACCTAACGCTCAAGAGCCCACCTCACGTGCTCGCGCACCAGGGGTTCCGGGTGCTCTGCACGCTCGGTGAGCGCGGCCCTCAAGGATTCGCGGCGCGGGTCAGATGCGGGCAGTACCGCCAGAGCATTGCCCAGCGCCACTGCAATGTTGCGCAGCCATCTCACATGGCCTATGCGCCTAATGGGGCCACCCTCAGTGCGGCGCAGAAATTCTTCCTCGCTCCACCTGAAGAGCTGGGTCAGCTCCTCTCCAGCCAAGCCCTCGCGGGCGTCAAAATCAGGCAAAGCGCTTCGCTGGGCGTACTTGTTCCAGGGGCAGACAAGTTGGCAATCGTCGCAGCCGTATATGCGATTTCCCAGCAGCGGACGCAACGCCTCGTCAATGGGGCCCTGGTGCTCGATGGTCAAATACGAAATGCAGCGCCGCGCGTCCAGTCGCTGCGGCGCCAAAATGGCCTGAGTGGGACAAACATCCATGCAGGCTTGGCAACTGCCGCAGTGCGAACTCACGGCTTCGGTCGGCGGCAACGCCAAGTCCACGTAGATTTCGCCCAGGAAGAACGCAGAGCCGGCTTCGCGAGAGAGCACGAGCGTATGCTTGCCGCGCCAACCCTGCCCGCTCCGCGCCGCGAGCTCAGCCTCAAGAACCGGAGCCGAATCCGTAAACACCCGATGTCCAAAGGGGCCAATGGCCTCTGCAATGCGCGCCTGCAGCTTCTGCAAGCGCCCACGCAGCACCTTGTGGTAATCACGTCCCCTTGCATAAAGCGAAACAATGCCCTCGTTCGGCCGGGCGAGACGCGAAAATTCAATCGCTTGCCAGGCGTCCGGCGTGGCGCGCGGCAAGTAATCCATTCGCGCAGTTATCACGCTTACCGTGCCGGGCACGAGTTCTGCCGGCCGTGCACGCTTCAGTCCGTGCGCCGCCATGTAGTCCATCTGGCCGTGAAAACCGTTGTCCAACCAGGCTTGCAGGCCTGCCTCAGCGCTGCCCAAGTCAATGCCGGCCACCCCGATCTGGGAAAATCCCAGGTCGCTGGCCCACGCGCGAATTTGCGCCACAAGAGAAAGAGGATCGATCTGACTGCCTTGCCAAGTCACCCGCCGATTGTAGGAAACCCAGTAAGCCTGGAAAGCTCGCCCACCATGAGTTGCATTTGGCGCGACGAAAACGAGACTGCCGCCTTTGCGCAGCGCTTGGCCAGGCTGCCCGCCTTGCGTTCAGCCTATTTGGAGCTGCACGGCGATCTGGGTGCTGGCAAGACGACGTTCGTGCGTCATCTGCTTCGGTCACTGGGCGTGGCTGGTCGTATCAAAAGCCCTACTTACGCCGTGGTCGAGCCCCATGAGACTCCGGACGGTTTGTCCATCTGGCACTTTGACTTCTATCGCTTCAGCGATCCGCGTGAATGGGAAGACGCCGGTTTTCGGGATCTGTTCGCCGCCCCAGGACTGAAGCTGGCCGAATGGCCGGAAAAAGCGGCTCCGGTTTTGCCCCCTGCGGATTTGATCCTGACCATGGCCGTGCTACCGAGCGAAGCGCGCAGCGTCAACCTGCGCGCATCTACGCCGCTCGGACTGGAACTGATGGAGGGTCTCCGCTCATGAAGCGCCGACAACTTCTCCATTCAGGCGCCATCGTGCTGCTGCTCGGCTCGCATCAGATTGCGAGGGGCGCGGGCATTGTGGCCGTGCGCATCTGGCCCGCAGAGGACTATTCGCGCGTTACGATCGAATCTGACAGCGCGCTCGTAGCCACACACAAAATGATCGGTTCACCGCCGCGCCTGGCGGTGGACATTGAGGGGCTCGACCTCAACCCCTCGCTGCGCGAGTTAGTCGCGAAGGTACGTGCAGACGATCCCAATATCGCCGGCATTCGCGTGGGTCAGAACGCGCCGCGTGTTGTACGCCTGGTCGTCGACCTCAAACAACCCACGAATCCCCAGGTGTTCACGCTCGCGCCGGTGGCAGCGTACAAGCACAGGCTTGTGTTTGACCTATACCCGCAGAACCCTCCCGATCCACTCGAAGCTCTGATCGCCGAGCGAATGAGGGAACTGGGCCGGCCATCGGCTCCGCCAATGGAAACGGCATTAGCGCACACAACGCCGCCTGCCCCGCCGGGTGACATGCTGGGTGAGCTCATCGCCAAACAGATTGAGCGTGCCAACGTCATCTCGCGACGGCCTGACGGACCGCCTGCGCGCATGCCGGTGCCGGCACCAAAGCCCGCAGATACCACCGTTGCCTCACGCACTCCCAGGCCAGAACCTGAGCGGCCCAGCACTGATCGACTGATCATCATCGCCCTTGACCCCGGGCATGGTGGCGAAGACCCTGGCGCCATTGGCCCCAATGGCACGAGGGAGAAAGACATTGTGCTGAACGTAGCACTCAAGTTGCGCGATCGGATCAACAACAGCGTTGTGGGTGGCAATCCGATGCGCGCCTTCCTCACCCGAGATGGCGATTTCTTCGTGCCGCTGCATACGCGCGTAGAGAAGGCCCGCCGCGTCGGAGCCGATCTTTTTGTGAGCATTCATGCCGATGCATTTACCCGCCCCGAAGCAAAGGGTGCCAGCGTCTATGCGCTGAGCCAGGGTGGCGCGTCGAGCGCGGCGGCACGCTGGCTAGCAAACAACCAGAACGAGGCCGACAAGATCGGAGGCATCAACGTCAACGCCAAGGACGCCCACGTGCAGCGCGCGCTCCTGGACATGAGCACCACGGCCCAGATCAACGACAGCCTCAAGCTCGGCAGTGCCATGCTGCGCGAAATTGGGGGCGTAGGCCGTTTACACAAGCGGCACGTTGAGCGTGCGGGATTTGCCGTTCTAAAGGCGCCAGACATCCCCAGTGTTCTGGTCGAAACTGCTTTCATAAGCAACCCCGAGGAAGAAGCCAAACTGCGCACAGAGGCCTACCAGAACGACCTGGCCAATGCGTTGGTGGCTGGAATCCAGAAATACTTCGCAGCCAACCCACCCCTGGCGCGCAACCGCACGGTATGAGTATGAAAGGCCGTTGTCCTACACCCCTACCGACCGAATAAAGATAAAGTCAGTTTCATTCTCCAAAGGTTTGAGCGGAACTCCTTTCATACAGAAAGGCTTCCGCTCTTTTCTTTGGGTACTGGTTTCTTGGGGCACATGTGCGCGGTCTGATACCCGCGTGAGAAGGCGGGCTATTTGCATTTGCCGGCCGCCGGGTCACACTTTGCAAAAAAGCATAGAGGAGTACACATGGCGCTGCCCCATCTCAAGTCCGGCCAACTAGGCAACACGCTACCGCTGGGTACTGCCCTCGCACACACCACCTCGCATGCACTGCTAAAAGCATCGCAGCTCGAAGTCATCCGTGTGGTGCTGCTGGCAGGCAAGAGCATGCCTGAACACAGGGTTTCCGGGGAAATCACGGTCCAATGCATTGAAGGCACCGTCGAGTTTATCGCTGGCACCGACATGCACCTGATGCGGGCCGGAGACTTCCTTCACCTTTTGGGCGGCATACCTCATACCCTCACGGCGCGGGAGGATTCCTCGGTGTTGGTAACTATCTGTCTCTGCCCGCCTGCCTAGGACACACGGGCTTGGAGCGTGTTCACACTCAACTGACTAGTCGTTGATTCGAGGTGAACACCCTCTGTAGCCACGCCGACTTACTTCAGGAGGCGGCGGCTTGCTTTTCAGAACGCCCGGCGCGCCAGCCTCCGTAGATGGCGATCAGTCCCGGCACAAGAATCAACGCCCAGACGATCTTGCTCAAATTAGCCTGAACCCACGGCAGGTTGCCGAACAAATACCCGGCCGTGCAGAGTCCCAGCACCCAGATCAACGCCCCGGTGACGTTAAAGAAAGTGAACTTTGCCCGGTTCATCTCGGCAACACCAGCCACAAATGGCACGAAGGTGCGAATGAAGGGCATGAAGCGCGCCAAGATCACGGTAACGCCGCCGTAGCGTTCATAGAACGCATGGGCCTTGTCAAATGCACGGCGGTTGAAAAAGCGGGAGTTCTCCCACTGGAATACCTTCGGCCCGAAATAGCGCCCGATCATGTAATTACATTGATCTCCCAGAATGGCTGCCACCAAGAGCACAGCACAAGCGGTCGGCAAGCTAAGTAAGCCGGCGCCCGCCAGAGCCCCCACCACGAACAGCAGCGAATCACCCGGAAGAAAAGGCATCACCACCACCCCCGTCTCGACGAAGACGATGATGAAAAGCAAGGCATAGACCCAGGGTCCGTAGTGCGCCACAAAGGCGGCCAAGTGTTTGTCGACGTGCAAAATGAAGTCAACTAAGTACATCAGTATTTCCATGGACGCGGATTATCACCCGGCTCGGAGGCAGTGACCTGGCAGTAGCGTGTCGACAGGCCTTCGCTACCCCCTGGAGGATGACCTGCACAGAAAGTCCGGACAAAGCAGCGCGCCAAGTTAACCCCCTAGAATCTCACGGTGCACACCACTCCCTCATCGCCCGCAGAGCCGGCTAGCCGGCGCCCGATTCGTGAACTCCCCGACGAACTGATCAGCCAGATTGCCGCTGGCGAGGTCGTGGAACGGCCCGCTTCTGTGGTGCGCGAGTTGCTGGACAACGCACTGGACGCAGGCGCACAGCACATCACAGTGCGCCTCGCGGCAGGCGGCGTTCGCCTGATATCGGTGGAAGATGACGGTGCCGGTATCGCGCCAGATGAATTGCCCATAGCCCTGAAACGCCATGCCACCAGCAAGATCTCCAATTTGCTGGAGCTGGAATCGGTCGGCACCATGGGGTTTCGTGGTGAGGCCTTGGCCGCCATCAATTCGATTGCTGAAACCACGATACTTTCACGCGTCGGCGGTCAGCCGAACGCATTTTTCCTGGACGGCCGCACAGGCGAGCTCAGGCCCGGTGCGCGCGCCTTCGGCACCACCATAGAAGTCAAGGAACTGTTCTTCAGCGTGCCGGCCCGGCGCAAGTTTCTCAAGACCGACGCGACCGAACTGGCTCACTGCCTCGAGTCCGTGCGTCGCCAGGCGCTGGCACGACCCGATGTCTCCTTCACGGTCTGGCATGAAAGCAAAGTCCTTGAACAATGGCGCAGCCACCCTGGGCCGGAAGGCCTGGCGCAGCGGCTGGGCGATGTGCTGGGAGAAGACTTTCTCGAAGGGTCTTTGCCTGTCGATTACCAAGCGGGGCCACTGCACGTCACGGGCCGCGTCGGGGTGCCTGACCTGTCCCGCTCACGCCCCGACCAGCAGTTTGCATATGTGAACGGCCGCTTCGTGCGCGACAAGGTCATCACGCATGCAGCTCGCAGTGCATACGAAGACGTTTTGCACGGCCAACGCCAGCCGGTCTATGTGCTCTACATCACCATAGACCCCACGCGCGTGGACGTGAACGTGCACCCCACCAAGATCGAGGTGCGCTTCAGAGACAGCCGTGAAGTGCATCAGGCCGTGCGCCGCGCCGTGGAAAACGCCTTGGCCGCCCCGCGCGCAAATCAAGCCGGTGCGGTGACCAGCAGCGCTCCGGGAACGACTTCCTGGGCATCTGCCTCACCGCTCGCCGAGGCGCCGCCTTCGCAGCAAGCCAGCGTGAGCTTCCCTCGGGCATTTGATCGGGCCACGGAGGCCCAGGAGCCGCCCTCCTCCAGAGATTTCAAGCCATTTCAGCAGTTCCGGCCCAGGCAGGTTTCCATGGATCTGGGCACCTCCGCAAAACACGCCATGGAAGATCTGCGCCTGCTTTGGGCGCCGGAGGGCGCTAATGAAAAAGCCCCCAGACTACGATCTCCACTTTGGTGCCGCACGCCGAGCCCACCCAGACCACTGCCGCAGAGGCCCCGGGTGATGGAGCCAGCCAGCCACATGAATGGCCACTGGGCCGTGCCATCGCGCAGTTACATGGTGTCTACATCCTCGCAGAAAACCACGCGGGCTTGATCATTGTCGACATGCACGCCGCGCATGAGCGCATTGTCTACGAGCGTTTAAAGAAACAACTGGAAGGCGCAACAATTTCAAGTCAGCCACTTCTGATTCCGGCCACCTTTGCGGCCACGCCGCATGAAGTGGCCACAGCGGAATCGTGCACCGAAGTACTGGGCCGGCTGGGCCTGGACATTGCCCCTTTCTCTCCCAAGACGCTGGCAGTTCGCGCAGTACCCACCACACTGGCGTCAGGCGATGCGGTAGAGTTGGCGCGCAGCGTGCTGGCCGAATTGGCTCAGCACGAAGCCAGCACCGTTGTAGAACGTGCCCAACACGAATTGCTGGGCACCATGGCTTGCCACGGAGCGGTGCGCGCCAACCGGCGGCTGAGTCATGAAGAAATGAACGCCCTGCTGCGCCAGATGGAAGCAACAGATCGATCTGATCAGTGCAACCATGGCCGCCCCACATGGCGGCAACTCACCATGCGCGAACTGGACGGATTGTTCCTGCGTGGACGGTAAAAATTCTGCCAGGCCCATGACGCCTTACGTGATCGCCATACTGCTGACGCTGCTGCTGGGCATTCAGCCAGTGACGACTGACGCTTATCTTCCCGCACTGCCTTCCATACAAGAGGGGTTTGCCGCCTCCATTACGCAGGTACAGTTTACGTTTACCGGCCTGCTGCTGGCGTTTGGCATTTCGCAGCTGGCCTGGGGTTCGTTGTCCGACCGATGGGGCCGCAAGCCGGTACTGCTCTGGGGAATGGGGCTTTACACGCTGGCTTCGGTCGGAACCGTGCTCTCCCCCGACATGAACTGGCTGATCGCCTGGCGCGTACTGCAGGGCGCAGCCATGGGCGCTGCCGTCATGTGTGCGCGCGCCATCGTGCGCGACCTGTATCAGCCACTGGAAGGTGCCCGGATGATGTCCAGAGGGCTCTCGGGTCTGGGAATTATTGCGGTCATGTGCGCACCCCTGGGCAGTTTGATGACAGAACTACTCGGCTGGCGCGCAGCGCTGTCTATTCCTGCACTTTTCGGAGCAGGCACACTGGTGCTGCTGGCATTGCGTTTCGAGGAAACCCTGGCTTCGCCCAACCTGCATGCCTTGCAGCCTGGCAAGCAACTGGCTTCGTGGGCACAGATCGTTCGACACCCCACTTTCGTTGCCTATTCAATACTCTCGACGGCCTCCTACCTGGCGTTGTTTACGTTTCTGGCTACATCGCCTTTCTTGTTACTGCGCGTGATGGGCGTCTCCGGGGCGGGTTACGGGTTGATCATGGCGACGCTGTCTGTGGTGTACATCGTGGGCACCTTCATGTGCCGCCGCCTGCTTTCGCGCTGGGGTGTGCGCCGTACCGTGGCCATGGCGGGCGGTATAACGGCAACCGCAGGATTACTGGTCGTTGCGCTCGCTTTCCTAGGCTGGGGCAAGCCTTGGTATGGCGCATGGGCACTGGTGCTACCTCAAGCGCTATTTTTGCTCGCGCATGGGGTACACCAGCCTTGTGCTCAAAGCGGGGCAGTCGGTCCGTTTCCACAAATGGCCGGAGCAGCCTCTGCACTGAACGGTTTCTTCATGATGTTGATGACTTTTCCCATGGGACTCTGGATGGGCAGCGCCATGGACGGCACGTCGCGCCCCATGGCGCTTGGCATGGCATTCTGGTGCACCATCATTGCCCTTACTGCCTGGACACTGGTACAAAAGCATGGCGAACCTGCACGTCACTAACCCTCACATCCGGGCCATAGGACTGGCGGGGCCCACAGCCAGCGGCAAGAGCGCGCTGGCACTCGCGCTGGCGGACGCTCTGGGCGCCGAAATCATCAGCGTGGATTCGGCTCTCGTCTATCGCGACATGGATATTGGCACCGCGAAACCCACCCTCGCGGAACGCGCCGCCGTGCCACACCATCTGATCGACATCCGTGATCCGGCTCAGACCTACAGCGCCGCAGAGTTCGTGGCAGACGCCGAGCGCCTGATCGACGACATCCGGGCTCGTGGGAAACTTCCTTTGCTGGTGGGCGGAACCATGCTCTACTTCAAGGTGTTGCTGCAGGGCGGGTTGGACACTCTTCCACCTGCAGACCCGAACGTGCGACGACAAATAGAACAACAGGCTGCCGAGCAAGGCTGGCCTGCCGTGCACGCCGAACTTGCCCGTGTAGACCCTGTAACGGCGGCGCGCTTGCCGCCTGGCGACACCCAGCGCATTCAGCGAGCTCTGGAAGTCTGGAAACTGACCGGCAAACCGCTTGCGAGCCTGCACACCACAAAGCTGACCGAAGCTAAATCAGGTCAATGGCAGGCTATACCGCTATTCTCGCTGGAACCTGCAAGCCGCACCTGGCTTCACGAGCGCATAGCCCATCGCTTCGACACCATGCTGGCAGAAGGCTTTCTCGACGAAATGGCGGCATTACGTGCACGCGACGACCTCAAGCCTGATCTGCCCTCGATGCGTTGCGTAGGCTACAGACAGGCATGGGAAGCGCTTGACGGCGAGTATCCCCTGGCGGAGCTGCGCGAGCGCGGCATTGCCGCGACGCGCCAACTTGCCAAGCGGCAGCTGACCTGGTTACGTAGCATGCCGCTACGCCACGTGCTGCAGGCAGACGCACCAGAAGTGGTGAAGCAAGCTGTGGAGGCAGTTCGCCGCGTCATTGACGCCGCTTATGCCCCAAATGCCAACGGTGCCACCGGTGCCACCGTTGGTGTTACTCAATAGCAAGGCGCTGAGAACCGTTGGCCTGCTTCTTATTCAGCGTGAGAGTGAGCACGCCAGAGTCATACTTGGCCTTGGATGTTGCCTGATCGATATCTTGCGGAAGCTGGAAACTGCGTGACACCGCGCCGAAATAGCGCTCGCTTCGTAACACTTTTTCGCCTTCGGTCTGGCTGTCTGCCTGCTTGATCTCCGCGCGCAGCGTGACCACGCTCCCGTCAATCGAGACATGGATATCCTCCTTGGCTACGCCAGGAACCTCCGCCTGCACCACATAGGCGGCGTCAGTCTCTTTGACATCGATTTTGATCTGCGCGGCGGAGGGTAGTGGATCACCATGCAGAGGCTTAATAAAGTAACCTGGCGCAAATTCCTTGAAGATATCGTCGAACAGGCTGCCACGTGTAAGTTGGGATGCCATAAGTCTCTCCTTCATGAAAATGATGGGTCTAAGCTATCGATGAGAGCAATCACCCTCACGACACATATGATGCGAATGCCTTTGCCAAATTTCAAGGCCCATCACTCCCCCGAGCGGTTACCTGCTTGATCTACCGCAAATTCAGGGATAGGCCTCGCTCAACACGATCAGGGCAATCCGTGGGAAAATTGCCTATTAGCCTCCGCCATCGTGCGTGCAGGTCATCTTTGCTCTTGCCACAATTCATGAACTCCACCCTGCACCCCATGCTCAACGTGGCCATCCGGGCCGCTCGCGCCGCTGGCGCCATCATCAACCGTGCCGCTCTCGATGTCGAGGCCGTGCGCATCTCCCAAAAGCAGGTCAACGATTTCGTCACCGAAGTCGATCATGCCAGCGAAGCGGCCATCATCGAGACCCTGCTCACCGCCTTCCCGCAGCATGGCATCCACGCAGAAGAGTCTGGCCGCACCCACGGCAACCCCCATTCCGATCACGTCTGGATCATCGACCCCCTCGATGGCACCACCAACTTCATACACGGCTTTCCCGTCTACTGCGTCAGCATCGCCCTGAGCGTGCGCGGGCGCATTGAGCAGGCCGTCGTCTATGACCCTTCCCGTAACGACCTGTTCACCGCCACCCGTGGACGGGGAGCCTATCTCAACGATCGTCGCATCCGCGTGAGCAAACGCACACAATTGAACCAGTGCCTGATCTCCACCGGCTTTCCCTATCGCAAGGGCGACGACATGCCCACTTACCTGCGCATGATGGCCGATGTCATGCAGCGCACCGAGGGGCTGCGCCAGCCAGGCGCCGCCGCGCTGGATCTGGCACACGTTGCTGCCGGCTATACCGATGCCTTTTTCCACAGCGGCCTGCAGCCTTGGGATGTAGCTGCCGGCTCACTGCTGGTCACCGAAGCCGGCGGTCTCATCGGCAACTTCACGGGTGAATCCGAGTTCATGGAGCAGCAGGAGTGCTTAGCCGGCAGTCCCAGGGTGTACGGGCAACTAGTCAGCCTGCTGGGCAAATATTCCAAATACAGATCCACGAAGCCCGAAGTGATCAGGCAAGCGTCCGGTACCCTGCCCGGCCCCGACGCGTCGATGCCATCGGCTCCATGACACCTGCTGCCGCCGCACGCTGGCTTGACCCGGACCAGTGGCGCATGCGCCGCCGCTCGGCGATGCGCGCTCTGTTGAGCCACTATGTGCTCAACGGAGCATCATGCGCCTTCGGCCTATTTCTAGTCTCCGCGGTCATGCAGGGTCTTTTCGGCCATGCTGCGGCAGCTGCGGCAGTGGTCGGAGTCATCGCCTCCATCCCCCGGATCAGGCAGCTCCCACGCGCGGCAAAGCCGTGCACATGGTGATAGCTCCCCTGATCGGCCTGCCTCTGTTTCTCGCAGTTCAATTGCTGCGTCCCCACCCCTTGGAGCTTGGCCTGCTCCTGGTGCCTGCCACCTTCATAGGCTTTCTGGGAATGGCGTGGGGCAAGCGCGGTGCGGGGATCGCCATGGCGGTCGTCTTTGCGATGATCTTCTCCATGTCCACTCCAACGGCGTCCAATGTCGGGGAGGCGCTGCAGCGCACCGGCTATTTTGCGCTCGGAGCTGCCATGTACGTGGTGTATTCAATAGCAGCCAACGCCGCGTGCAATGGCCGCTATCGCACTCAGCTCATTGCCGATCTTCTGTTTTCCATGGCAGCGCTGATGCGCGCCCAAGCCCGACGCTTCGCTCCGCATTCCACCGACGCCGAGACTGGCGCCGGCTCCGTCGCGGCAAACAGCGAACTTGGCGAACTGCTGCGCCGGCAGGCGGCACTGGCGGATCAAATTCAGAATACGCGCGACCTCGTGCTCGAATCGCCGCGCACACCACGCCGCCAGCGAATGGCCGGCATGCTGTTGGCCATGCTGGAGATGCGCGATCAGCTCGTCGCCAGCGAGCTGGATCTGGATCAGGTCCGCGAGCACCATGGCCACGCCGCCGTGCTGAACGACGTCCGGCAAATGCTGCTGCAAATGGCGGCGGATTTGACGCACGTGGCCGATTCCATGCTCACTGGTCGCTATCCGGTCCTTCCCACCGACCACAATGCCCGGCTGGCGACGCTACGTTTGACAACTCAGGCAGCGAACGAGACTCCCCCACTCGAACCCGGCATTGATGCTTCCGAACTGGTACGCGGACTGGCCCATCGCCTCACCTATTTGAACGATGGGGTCAAAGAACTCAGCTCACTCGCACGCGGCGACACACTGCCCAATCTCACCGTCGTGCGCAACAACTGGCGTCTTTTCGTCAGCCCCACCGATTGGTCCTGGCGCCCCTTCCTCAGCCTCTGGACGTGGCGCGCCCCAGCGCTTCGTCACGCCATACGCGCGGCTCTGGCCGTTGGAGCGGGCTACACGATTGCCACGCTGCTGCCTTGGGGATCGCACGACTACTGGATTTTGCTGACGATCGTCGTCGTACTACGTGGCAGTCTGGCGCAAACGCTGGAGCGTCGCGACGCGCGTGTGGCAGGCACCGTGCTGGGAAGCCTGCTGGCAGTGGGTTTGCTTGCCGCGCATCCGCCAGCATTCGTCCTTCTGCTCGCAGTCACCATCGCCCAGGGCGTGGCACACGGTTTTGCGCTGCGTCGATACCTGATCACTGCAGTGGCTGCATCGGTGCTGGGTCTGGTGCAATCCCACCTCATGTATGCCGGCACCAGCCCAACTTTCGCATTTCTGGAGCGCGTAGGCGATACCCTCCTTGGGGCCGGGCTGGCCTGGGCTTTCTGCTACGTGCTGCCCTCATGGGAGCGCGGCCAGCTGGCTGGCCTGGTGCGCCGAACGCTGCTCGCCCAGGCACGACACGCGCGCATGGCAGTCGGGTTGGCCGCCTTGCACGACATCGACACCCAGCCGGAACTCGCCTGGCGGCTAGCACGCAGAGAGGCCTATGACAGCCTCTCCGCACTGGTACTCGCCACAGAGCGATCTCTGTCAGAGCCTCGCGCAGTGCAGCCCCCTGTTGCTTTGCTGGAACGCCTGCAGGCCCATGGCTACCAGTTGCTGGCGCAACTCAGTGCGGCCAAATCCATGCTTCTTCTGCGCAGAGACCAGTTGAATCTAGTTGAAATCGAAGTACCACTGTTGAATGCAGGGCAGCGCATTGAACGCACCCTCACCGACAGTTCAGCGGAAGCAGCCAATGTCCCGCGCGATCTGGCGGCGGCCGCAGCAGCCCCCATCGAAACGCTACCGGATCCTTTCGAGAACGACATCAGTCCGTGGCTGCTTCGTCGCCTATCTCTCGCTGTCAATCTGGCGGGACAATTGCGTCAGGACGCAGACCAGGTGATTGGCGAGCTCTCAAAAGCGGTCATGAATCGGGCGAGCGGTGAGCGGCCACGCAAAAAAGTACGCTCGCGACCACACAGACCAACGCCAACGCCTCCAGCCACGTAGGCAATCGCGATTCCCACAGGAACCCATAGAGCAGCGCGAACAGCGTCTCGAAAAGGATCATCTGGCCGACGAGCGTCAGAGGTAACAACCGACTCATGCGGTTCCATAGCGCATTGCCAATAATCGACGCCAACAAGGCGACGCCAATAGAAACCGCGCCCAACCTAGCCCAGGCCTCCAAGGAGTGACTGGCTTGATTCAAGAAAAGCGCCAGCGGAATGAGCAGCACGCTCTGAGCGCCCGTAGCCAACCCGGTCAGCAAGCTCCAGTCATGAGAGGAGACCTGTTTGAGTTGCACCAAGGTACGCGCGTTGCCGATCGCATACGCCGTCCAGGACGCCAACGCCCCAACCCCGCACAAAAGCCCGATCAGAGGTTGCTGACCAAGAGCTGTGACCGAACCGGCATCTATGCCCGCCAGCGCCTGCCATCCGATGCAAATCGCACCCACGGCACACAGTAGCAACGACGGCGCGAGCCTCCGCAAAGGAACCGCCCCTCGGTCACGACTACCCACCACGGTGACCGCCACTGGCATGAAACCAATGACAAGCGACGTCATTGCGATGCCGCCTAGCTGCACGGCGCTGGCCAGCAGAAGATAGTAAAGCGTATTACCGGAAAGTGCCAGCCACGCGAGATTCCACCACTGGGGCCGAGGAAGGCGAGCCACCAGAGAGCCCCAGCGGGGAGCAATGAGTGCTGCGGCGAACAACCCGTAGAAGAAATAACGGCCAACGGTGAGTTCCAGCGGGCTGAACTCCCTGACCAACTCCGGAGCCAAAAAAACAAGCCCCCAGAAAGCCCCTGCCCCTACGCCGCAAGCGACTCCAGTCCTAGTAACGCGCCGCACTCGAATATCTCTGTAGACCTACCCGGTGCGGTTCATCACCTGAGGATGACCTGCCTAGGTCCAGGCGATCTGTGGCACCGCGACCCAGGTCGTGTTCACAGTCTAAAGAAAACTCGATCTCAACTTTGAGCCCACCAAGATCCCTGGAGTCGGCGAGCCTAATCCGAGCGCCATGACGATCCACCACTGCTTTGACAATGGCCAGCCCCAACCCGCTGCCGTGACCAGATGCCCCAGCCACACGATAGAACCGATCGAGTACGCGCGCTCTCTCCGAAGGAGCGATTCCAGGGCCAGAATCTTCTACTATCAATAGCGCCTTTGGTTTGCTGCTGGCATCCGCCCCGGTTTCAGAGGTGACGCTTAGTTGAACGCGGCCGCCGTCTGGCGAGTAGTGCAAAGCGTTTTCAAGCAAGTTGCGTAGCATTACCTTCAGGCTTTCAGGGTAACCTGCCACCATCACCTCCGACTGGGAATCCTGAACTGCCAGCGCGATGTCACGCGCCTGGGCGTCCCGAGCAAATTCCTGGCTCGCTTCCCGAGCCAGCTTGGTCAAGTTTGCTGAAGAAGGAGGTTCCGTGCTGCCGCCGTCCTCCTGGCGCGCCAAGGCCAGCAACTGCTCCACGAGTCTCGTGGCCCGGTCAATTCCAGCCAGCAATCGCTGGGAGGCCACGCGCCGCGCCGCAGGGTCTTCTGCACGCTGCAACCCTTGCAGCTGCAAACGAAGCGCAGCCAGAGGCGAGCGCAGCTCATGCGCCGCATCGGCTGTAAAGTTCTGCAACGCCTCCCATGCGGATGCGAGGTGTGCCAGCAAGCCGTTCATCTCGACCACCAGGGGCAACACCTCTGCAGGCAGCCCCTCGACGGACAGCGGTGCCAGATCATGGGCACGTCGCGCCGCCAGCTGCCTACGGACGCGCTCGACTGGTGCCAGCGCGCTCCCGACCACCCACCACACGATCAACATCAAAATTGGCGCAAGCGACACGACAGGAATGACGGCCCGTAAGGCTAGTTGCCCCGCCATCTTGCGGCGAAAGGCCAAATCCTGGGCCACCTGAATGACCTGCAAGGGCGTCCGCAGCGCAAACACACGGTAGTCAACACCGTTTCCGCGCACGTTTGCGAAGCCCAGCACCGCTTGCTGTGGCAGCAGGCGTGCCGACCGCGAGCGATAAAGCATCACGCCGTCGAATCGCCAGACCTGAATGATGAGATCGTCCGCACCGGCGTCAGGCGTCAAGGCATCGTCGGTCAACACAGCCGACGCCAGCCCGCCAGTGAGAGAAAGGGCAATTCGCTCCATCTGCGCATCGAACACCGCCTCGGTTTCTGCGCTGGCGGCACGCCACGTAATGACTGCCTGAATGCAGGCGATGAGGAGCACCGCCAGGAGCAGTAAACCAGTCAGCCTCGCGCGCAGAGATGGCGTCGATGGAGTGACTCTGTCTTTCAGGCTGAAATTGAAAGGCACCCCTAAGTCTCCGCCCCTTGCCCGTCCTCCGCGGGAACCCTGTAGCCGAGGCCGCGCTGATTCTCGATCAAACCCGCGCCCAGCTTCTTGCGCACGCCGTGAACGTAGACCTCGACGGCATTGCTGCTGATTTCATCTCGCCAAGAGTAAAGCTTTTCTTCCAGTTGCGCTCGGGAAAGGACACGGCCCGGACGTGCCAGCAGGGGTTCCAACACCGCCCACTCTCGCGCCGAGAGGCTAACAGGCAACCCAGCTCGCCTGACTTCACGGGTGGCAGGGTTAATGGTCACCTCGCCCCAGGCATAGATAGGTTCGGCTCGGCCATCGGCACGGCGGCGGAGAGCACGGATGCGCGCCAGCAATTCGTCCAAATCGTAAGGTTTGACGATGTAGTCGTCTGCTCCAGCATCCAAACCCGCGACACGCTGGCCGACAGCATCCCGCGCAGTAGCGATCAACACAGGCAGGCGCTGCTTGCGCCCGCGCAGACTTCGCAGCACTTCGAGCCCATCTTTACGGGGCAGCCCGAGGTCAAGTAATAGCAGGTCATAGTGCGTAGTCGTCAACGCTGTGTCCGCCATGACCCCGTCCTTGACCCAGTCGACCGCCCAGCCTTCGGCGCGCAACGCGTCGAGAACAACCTCTCCTATCATGGTGTCGTCTTCGGTCAGCAGGATACGCATGGGCATTATTTTGGCGCGAGTTGCGCGTTTATGCGATTTCCAGGCCGAGAAGAGCTTAAGACGCCGTTAGACTTGACCACTTCATGGATCTACTGACACTGCTTCTGCTACCCTTCGCGGGCGCCCTGGTGGCCGCCTTGCTGCCCACGCACGCGCGCAATACCGCCGCCACCCTCTCGGCACTCGTGGCCGGCGTCGCACTCACCAAGGTCGTGCTTATGTTCCCTGACCTTCAAGAAGGGCAGGTGTTGCGGCAGGAGGTAGCCTGGATTCCTTCGGCCGGTGTCAATCTGGTCCTGCGCGTGGATGGCTTCGCGGCAATGTTCGCTGTGCTGGTCACTGGCATCGGCCTTCTTGTGGCTTTGTATGCACGTTATTACATGAGCAAGGAAGATCCGGTTCCGCGATTTTTCTCGTTCTTCCTGGCGTTCATGGGAGCCATGCTGGGTGTCGTGCTCTCTGGCAACATGATCCAGTTGGTGTTCTTCTGGGAACTCACCAGCTTGTTCAGCTTTCTACTGATCGGCTATTGGCACCACCGCAAGGATGCCCGGCGCGGCGCACGCATGGCGCTCACCATCACGGGTGCCGGCGGGCTGAGCATGCTCGCCGGCGTACTGATCCTCGGGCATATCGTCGGCAGCTACGATCTGGATGCCACGCTGGCAGCCGGAGAGCGTATTCGGGCGCACTCCCTCTACAGGCCCATGCTGGTTTTGGTGTTGCTTGGCGCGTTAACCAAGAGCGCTCAGTTTCCTTTTCAGTTCTGGCTGCCTCAGGCCATGGCGGCCCCCACCCCGGTATCGGCCTATCTGCACTCCGCCACCATGGTCAAGGCCGGTGTTTTCCTGATGGCACGGCTTTGGCCCGCCTTGTCTGGCACCGAGGAATGGTTCTGGATCGTCGGCGGCGCGGGCGTCATCACGCTGGTGCTGGGCGCCTATGCGGCCATGTTCCAGAATGATCTCAAGGGATTGCTGGCCTACTCAACCATCAGTCACCTGGGCCTGATCACCTTGCTGCTGGGCCTGAACCGTGACTTGGCTGCCGTGGCAGCGGTTTTTCACATCATGAACCACGCCACCTTCAAGGCCTCGCTGTTCATGGCCGCAGGCATCATCGACCATGAAACCGGCACTCGCGATATCCGCCGGCTGAACGGGCTGTTCAAGGCCATGCCCGTGACAGGAACCTTGGCCCTGGTGGCCAGCGCCGCCATGGCGGGTGTGCCCTTGCTAAACGGTTTTCTTTCCAAGGAAATGTTCTTTGGTGAAACCATCCAACTGCGAGCCTTGCCATGGCTCGATTACGGCCTGCCGATAGCCGCTACGGTGGCAAGCCTGTTTGCAGTGACCTATTCGCTGCGCTTTTCCTGGGACATTCTTTTCGGCAAACCATCCACAGATCTCCCGCGCGAGCCGCACGAGCCGGTTCGCTGGATGCGTGTGCCCGTTGAAATCTTGGTGTTACTGTGCCTCGTGGTGGGGATTTTTCCACAATGGTCCATCGGCCCGGCGCTTGATGTGGCTGCGCGCCCGGTGGTCGGCGGCGTCCTGCCCAGCTACAGCCTGGCGGTGTGGCATGGGCTCAACCGCCCCATGGTGATGAGTCTGATCGCCCTGGCCGGAGGGGCAGCCTTGTACTGGGTACTGCGTAAGCAATTGGAGGCGGGCCGCGTGAACCAGCCTCCGCTAATTCATCGACTCAGCGGCGAGCGCATTTTTCAGAGCACACTGGTGGGACTGGACAAAGTGTCGCGCGCCCTGCTCCGCTTTTTCTCTACCGCCCGCCTGCAGCCTCAGATGTTGCTGGTGGTGTTGGCCGCCATCGCCGCCGCCTGGGCTTCACTTCGCCATGGCATCGGCTGGGGCGATCGCACACGCGTACCCGGAACCGTGACCATGCTCCTGCTATGGGGGGTTGGCTGCATTTGCGCACTGGCGGCAGCCAACCAAGCCAAGTTCCATCGCTTGGCAGCGCTGATTCTGGTGGGTGGTGTGGGCCTGATCGTCAGCCTCACATTCATGTGGTTCTCAGCCCCTGACCTGGCCTTGACTCAGTTGGCAGTGGAAGTGGTCACCACTATTTTGTTCCTTCTCGGATTGCGCTGGCTGCCCAAGCGCCTTCCTGCCGAGGAAAGCCCCCTCAGTATGCGCACCCGCTTGCGGCGTTGGCGGGATTTTCTGGTTTCCATCGTAGCCGGCGGGGGCATGGCAGCGCTGGCCTACGCCATGATGACGCGGCCCGCCCCCCAGAGCATCTCGCCATTCTTCATTGACCGTGCACTGCCCGAGGGCGGCGGCACCAACGTGATCAATGTCATGCTGGTGGACTTCCGCGGCTTCGACACCATGGGCGAAATCACGGTGCTCGGCATCGTGGCGCTGACGGTGTACGCGCTGCTTCGCCGCTTCCGGCCACCGCGCGAAGTCATCGAACTGCCGCCTCAACAGCGGGCCGTGCCCTGGGATCTGGTCACTGATTTGATCAATCCGCGCACCGCTCAAGATACCGCCTTGGGGTATGTCATGGCGCCGGCCGTTCTGGTCCGATTGCTGATGCCGATTGCGGGCGTGATCGCGGCCTACCTCTTCATGCGTGGTCACAACGAGCCAGGCGGGGGCTTTGTTGCCGGTCTGGTGGTCTCAATTGCCTTCCTGACCCAATATATCGTCGCCGGTACGCACTGGGTGGAGTCTCACCTGCAACTCAAAGTGAATCGCTGGATCGCCGTAGGGCTTCTGCTGGCCCTTTGCACCGGGCTGGGATCGCTATTTTTTGGCTATCCTTTCCTGACGACGCACACCGCGCACGTCACTTTGCCTTTGGTCGGAACGATCCATATCGCCAGCGCACTATTCTTCGACGCAGGCGTTTTTGCCGTTGTAGTTGGCTCAACGCTGCTAATTCTCACCGCGCTGGCCCACCAGTCTGTTCGTAGCCACCGCAAACTTGCAAAGGACGACTCCGATCCTGCCGCCCAACAAAACACCGCCTTGCCCCAGAACACCGAGCCCCCCGACGATGGCGGCCCGGACACGGCGCCGGGGTGGTTGTTTCCAGAGGCGTCCCCGCGCAAGGAGATACGCTGATGGAAATCATCTTGGCCATGGTCATAGGCATCTTGGGTGGATCAGGCGTTTGGCTGGTCCTGCGCCCACGTACGTTTCAGGTACTCATGGGGCTTAGCCTGCTCTCGTATGCGGTCAATCTGTTTATCTTCGCAATGGGCAGCCTCTCGATCGATAAAGAGCCTATCGTTGCTCCCGGCCTCGCGCCCAATCTGGATAATTACACCGATCCTCTACCCCAGGCGTTGGTGCTAACCGCGATCGTCATCGGTTTCGCCACCTCGGCATTGTTCCTCGTGGTGCTTCTGGCATCGCGCGGGCTCTCCGACACTGACCACGTCGACGGCGAGGAGCGCGAATGAGCAAGTGGATCGAATGGCTGATGCCTCATCTGATCATTGCGCCCATCCTGTTGCCCATGGGTACGGCAGTGCTCATGCTTCTGCTCGGTGATACGCGCCGCCCGTTGAAGGCCGTGGTCAATGTGATTTCCTGCCTGCTGGGCCTTTTCATTTCAGGTGCACTGGTCTACTGGGCGCAGAAAATGGGTGGGCCTCAGGCTGTGGGCGTGTATTTACCGTCAAACTGGCCGATTCCCTACGGGATCGTGTTGGTGGTCGATCGGCTGTCGGCCATGATGCTGCTGCTGTCTTCCATCCTCGGCCTGGGCGGCCTGCTGTTCGCAGTTGCTCGCTGGCACAAGGCGGGTGTGCATTTCCACCCTCTGTTCCAATTGCAGTTGATGGGCTTGAACGGCGCTTTCCTCACGGCCGACCTGTTCAACCTGTTCGTGTTCTTCGAGATCATGCTCACGGCCTCGTATGGCCTTCTGCTGCATGGCTCTGGCTGGCCGCGCGTGCGCTCAGGCTTGCACTACATCGCCATCAACTTGCTGGCTTCCAGCTTATTCCTGATTGGTGTGGCCATTCTCTACGGGGTCACTGGCACACTGAATCTGGCGGACATGGCCATTATGGTGCCCGCCATTGGTGAAGCCGATCGCGGCCTCCTGCATGCCGGCGCAGCCATTCTCGCCATAGCCTTCTTGGTGAAAGCTGGAGCTTGGCCGCTCAATTTCTGGCTGGCACCGGCTTATTCAGCCGCGTCCGCCCCCGTGGGCGCCCTCTTTGCCATCATGACCAAGCTGGGCGTTTACTCAGTTCTGCGGGTCTGGACGCTTCTGTTTCCCCACGATGCGGGCGCTTCCTCTTTCTTCGGGGGCCCCGCGCTCGTATGGATCGGCATAGCCACACTCACCTTCGGCGCCATTGGCGTAGTTGCTGCCCAGCACCTCAGTCGAATGGCGGCGTTCTGCGTGATCCTGTCCTCAGGCACCCTGATGGCCGCATTGGGTTTCGGCCAGCCCGGGGTGACTGGCGGCGCGCTGTACTACGCGCTGGGTTCCACCTTGGCCATCAGCGCATTTTTCCTGCTGATAGAACTCATCGAACGCTCACGCGAGGAAGACGAGAAGCCGGCCTACGTCAGCGAACTGGACATGGACGACCCTTTCGGCTACCCGGTCGACCTGATGCCGGCGCGTGACGTCAACCTGGACGACGATGAAAACGCCCTGATCGGCCGCGCTATTCCGGCCGCCATGGCTTTCATGGGCCTAGCATTCATTGCCTGCGTTCTGACGATAGCTGGCCTTCCGCCGTTTGCTGGGTTTGTCGGAAAATTCGTCATGCTCTCAGCCCTCTTGAACCCCTCGGGCATAGCGCAGTCTGCGGCCCCTGGCATCGCCGCCTGGGCTCTGATGGCGCTGCTCATCGGAGCCGGGCTGCTGACCACGATTGCCATGTCGCGCGCTGGCGTGCGGTATTTCTGGGCTCCGCAAGACCGGCCCGTGCCGCGGCTGCGGGTCATCGAGACCGTACCCATTGGGGCCATGCTGCTGCTGGTGGCCGTTCTGGTGTGGCAGGCCGAGGCCGTACTGCGCTACACCAACGCTGCGGCGCGAGGCCTCCATGACCCCAAGGAATACATTGGAACCGTGATTTCGACCAAACCCATACCATCTCCTACCGCATCGGGCGAAGGAGGGTACCGACGGTGAAAAGGCTCCTGCCTGCCCCCTTGCTGTCTCTTGCCTTGGTCGTCATGTGGCTGGTGTTAAACCGGTCACTTAGTCCGGGCCAGATCATCTTGGCGTTTATTTTCGGATTTGCAATGCCGATCCTGTTCGCCCCTCTGAGGCCCGCGCGCCCACGGATCCGGCACCCGCTGGTCGTGGCACACCTCATTCTTGTGGTCGGCTATGACGTTCTGCTGTCCAACCTGGAGGTTCTGTGGGGGGTCCTGCGCGCCAGGCAGCGCCCACCGGCGAGCCGCTTCGTGGTGATACCGCTCGACTTGCGTGACCCCAGTGCTCTGGCCGCGCTCTCGACCATCACCACCGTCGTTCCCGGCACAGTATGGTGCGAGCTCGCGCGAGACGGGAGCTCCGTCATGCTGCACGTATGGGACACCACCGACGAAGACGCCTTTATCGCTCACTACAAGGAGCGCTACGAAGCACCCTTGCTGAAAATATTCGAGTCATGAGCCCACTACTGAGTTACGCCATCACCTTCACGCTCTCCGCTTACGGTGTCGCGATGTTGCTGGCTTTGCTGCGCGTCTTGCGCGGGCCTTCCGCGCAAGACCGCGTCCTGGCGCTAGATTTCATCTACATCGTAGGCATGCTGTTAATTCTGGTGATCGGTATTCGCTATGCGAGCACCACATATTTTGAGGCGGCCTTGCTTATTGCGTTGTTTGGCTTCGTCAGTTCTGCCGCCATGGCGAAGTTTTTGCTCCGCGGGGAAGTAATCGAATGAGCCCCGATCAGACCGATCTTCAAGTGGTGATGTCTGCCTTTTGGCACACCAGCCAGAGACCGCCAGAAAAAACTCACACAGCGACTGGAGCACACTCATGAACGGTGAAGTTCCGCTCTGGACAGAAATAGTCGTCGCAGCTTTGCTGGTGCTCAGTGCTGTGTTCTGCTTAAGTGCTGCCTGGGGGCTGGTAAGGTTGAAGAGCTTCTTCCAGCGCATGCACCCCCCGGCACTGGCATCAACTGGTAGCGCCTGGTGCGTCACGCTAGCCTCTATTGTCTACTTCACCGAACTCAATGGCGAGCTGCATCTGCATACTTGGCTGATCATCATATTGCTGTCGATCACAGTGCCTGTCACATCCATGCTTTTGGGCCGGGCCGCCCTGTTCCGTGGCCGGCAAGTGGCCAACCACGAATTTCCGCCTGCGTTGCAGCCCAAGGTAACGCCGCCCCAAATGGAAAGGCAGCAATCTGAAGACGCTACCTGAAGGCTTCAGACCTTGAACACGCTCTGAAAGTACTGGCTAGCCGGGGCGCACCATTTTGCATGTAGTGGGGAGCGCGGCCTGCCCCGCATTGAGCTGCCGCACCACACGAAACCCGTAGCCTGACCCCTCGACATCGAAAGACACGCCAGGAGCCCCCTTGCGATCCATCACGCCTACGACGAGGGGCTGCTGAAACTGGTGATCCTCGGGCCGCATTTGTCCGCGCTGCCCTCCAAGCGACACATCTGCACGCTCCAATTGCGCCGCCACCGCACGGGAATCCGCACTGCGAGCCCTTTCAAACGCCTGCGCCAGAGCTTCGACCATGAGCTGCATGCGCATGTGCACATAATCGTCCTGCGGCTTCGGAAAGCGCTCTCTGAATGACTTGTAGAACGCCGCACTTTCGGCCGTCGGAACGTTCGGCAGCCAGTCAGCGACGGCCACCACCTTACCAATGCCGGCATCACCAATAGCGGCCGGCGCGCCGAGCGCATTGCCGTAGAAGGTGTAAAAACGCCCTTCAAAGCCCACATCTCGCGCAGCTTTGACCAGTAGCGTCAGATCATTTCCCCAGTTACCCGTAAGCACGGCCTGCGCACCGCTGGCTTTGATTTTCGTTGCATAGGGCAAGAAGTCTTTCACTCGCCCGACCGGATGCAGTTCATCGCCCACCACGGCGACATCTGGTCTCTGCACCCCTAGCTGCCGCTTTGCCTCACGCAAAACCGCGTGGCCAAAGCTGTAATCCTGCCCGATCAAGTAGATGCTCTTGAGAGCTGCATCTTCCTTGATTGCTGCCATCAGGGCAGCCACGCGCATATCGGAATGGGCGTCGAAACGGAAATGCCAATAGCTGCAAGACTCATTGGTCAGAACAGGATCTCCCGCCGAGTAGTTGAGAAACAGCACCTGTCGGCCCGCGTCCCGCTGGTTGTGCTTGTTCACGGCGTCGACCAATGCTGCGGCCACTGCAGACGAATTGCCTTGCATGATGACGCGAGCGCCCCCATCGATCGCAGCTCGCAAAACCGACAGCGACTCTTCGACTTGCCCCTTATTGTCAAACCGCTCCACCATCAACTGGCGTGCTCCGCCGGGCATGGGTACGCCTCCGCGTGTGTTAATCCGCTCCGCCGCCCAGGCAATGTTGCGATAAACAGCCTCCCCCGTGTTGGCGAACGGCCCGCTCATCGACTCTATCAACGCCAGCTTGATAGGCGCCGCGGTTTGAGCAAAAGAGACTGCCGGAATAGCGCCCAAAAGCGCAGCAGTCGAATGAACGAGTACGGAACGGCGAGAAAGCATAGACATCAGCAAACTTCAGAAGAAAAATTCAGGGGTTAGCCACAGCAGCAGCCGATGCTGGCTGCTCTGGCGATGCGGGCGCCTTTGGCAGTTCAGGAACTTGTTCAGACGGCGTCAATTGCACGGGTTGCACGGGTTGCACGGGTTGCGCAGGCCGTACGGATTCCGAAGTTTCCGCAGGAATCACGCTATCCAGGTACTGCGCCAGCAGGTCGAAATAACGCTCGTAGAGCTCGTCGTCACTGACCGTTTCACTGCCAACCTTGACCATCGAGTCCATGCCTCCTTCCACAGGAAGCGAGAGTGAACCGAACCCTCCAACGCCAAGCGAAGCCGATTCCTTGACCTTGCGAAGGTTGTATTGGTCCTGCAGGCCATTCGCAAAAGCGATGGTACCTCCGCCCGCATCGCCGGCCTCGCGAGCGCACACGACGCGAAACTCAAACTGCACGTGATGATCGGAACTGGGTTGGAAGTACTTGCGGGCAGTCACTTTGTCGGCAGTAGCTTCAACCACGATGTATCCCTGACCCAGCAGGGCACGCCGCGCGGCCTCGCAGGTCTGCGCGGGCTCTGCGGCAAATCGGCGCGAAAACGTAGAAGCCCCAAAAGCTTCCGGTTTGTAATTGATCAGTGGTGAAGGCGCCCGGGACAACCCCGCACAACCTCCCAATACAAGCATGGGCGCCAGAACCCACCAAGTGGCGCGACGCGAGAGGAAATCAAACAGCATCAGAGTCAATGCACCATCGACAAATCGGACTAATCATACCGCCCGTGACTGCAGACCTGCTAAAGAAAGGCCTCTCAAGCGTAAGAACGTGTTTACGATTTAAGGGACTGGATTTCACGCCCGATGGACCAGCTGGTGCCCCTTGACTACGCATTGGGCCAACCGACACAATGAGCGCATCGTGCGCTTGAACTATTAAGCTCTGGCCGCTTGGCTCAACTGTAATCCAGGCCCTTCAGAATCTGCATGCTGACACCAGATCATGCAGCGGCCAGCGAGGTTTGACGTCGAAGGCGTAATTCAGCCGCGGGGCTTCTATACCGGCCTGAATGCGCATGGCCGCGGCCATTGCGATCATGGCGCCATTGTCAGTGCACAGATGCAATTCCGGGTAGTGCACTCTGACGCCACGCTTGGCGCAGGCAGCATTCAACTGCTGCCGCAACTGGGAGTTTGCGCCCACACCACCTGCCACCACCAGCCTCTTCAGACCAGTTTTCTCCAAAGCTTTGAGCGACTTTTTTACCAGCACTTCGACAATAGCGGCCTGCGTTGACGCCGCAAGATCGGCTCGCATCTGATCGCACGGGGCACCTTCGAATTTTTTTGTTTGAGTCAGCACTGCGGTTTTCAGTCCCGCGAAAGAGAAATCCAGGTCAGCACTGTGCAGCAAGGGGCGTGGCAACTTGTAAGCCGTAGGGTCGCCAAAGTCGGCCAACCGGGAGAGCGCAGGGCCACCTGGGTAACCGAGACCGAGCAGCTTCGCAGATTTGTCAAAAGCCTCACCGGCCGCGTCGTCAATGGTTTCCCCGAGCAAACTGTAGCGCCCCACGCCATCAACGCGCATGAGCTGCGTGTGCCCACCAGAAACCAGAAGCGCCACGAACGGGAACTCGGGAGGGTCCGCACTCAAGAATGGTGAGAGCAAATGCCCCTCCAGGTGATGCACACCCAGCACCGGCTTTCCAAGCGCAGCCCCTAACGCACAGGCTACGCCAGCGCCCACCAGCAGAGCGCCGGCCAAGCCCGGCCCCCGCGTATACGCGACGACATCGACGGATGAAAGATTCTGACGGGCTGCGTCCAGGACCTGTTCGCTGAGCGGCAGCACGCGTCGGATGTGATCGCGGCTGGCCAATTCGGGCACCACGCCGCCGTAGTCGGCATGCATTGCCACCTGCGTGTGAAGAGCGTGAGCCAATAATTGCGGCACAGAGTCTCCGTCGCTGCGTACCAGGGCTACGCCCGTTTCGTCGCAGGAAGACTCTATGCCAAGTACCAAAGTTGCCATACGATGAGATTATCCGCTGGTAAATTCCAAGCTGCCATTCGCGGCACTATCGCCCCCCTGGCGAGCTGCTCGTTCTACAGGCCGCCACAATCACCACTTTCGCAAATCATCAAGTAAATTGCCATGAATCCACCGGCTTTGAAGATCATCTCATCCATGGCCACCAAGAAGTTGCTCGGCGAACTGATCCAAGTGTATGAGCAGCAACACGGGAATATTTCAATCCAGCTGGAGTCCGTTGGAGGGGTTGATGCCGCCAAGCGCTTGCAAGCCGGTGAGGCGCTCGACGGCGCAGTGCTTGCTTCCGACGCTATTGACAAGCTCATGGCCAGTGGGCACATACTTCCCGCAAGTCGCGTGGATATCGTTCGATCCGGAGTTGCGATGGCCGTCAAGGAAGGCGCACCTGTCCCAGACGTCAGCAATGAAGCGGCCGTGAAACAAGCAGTGCTTTCGGCTCGCACCCTGGGCTACTCAACCGGCCCCAGCGGCGTGCAGCTTGCCGCGCTTTTCGAGCGCTGGGGCATCGCTGACCAGATCAAGGACAAAATCGTTGTTCCTCCTCCCGGGGTCCCAGTGGGCTCTCTGGTCGCCAGTGGTGAAGTAGCGCTGGGCTTCCAGCAATTGAGCGAGTTGATGCATCTGCCCGGAATCTCCGTAATTGGTCAGTTGCCCCCCCGTAGAGATCGCCACTGTCTTTTCCTGCGGAGTGGCAACCGCCTCCAGTCAGCCTGGGGCGGTGCGCGATCTCTTTGCTTTTCTCGCCTCACCCCAGACTGCGACGCCAAAAGGCGAAAACGGCATGGAGCCGGCCTGACTGGCACTCAGCGAGCCGCCACAATACGGATTTGCGCCAAGAAAATAGCTAAGCTCATGGACGATGCAGATTTCCGCGCCGTGCTCGCGGACACCCTCGCCGAAACCCCTGCCCGTGCCGCCGTGGTTTGCCTGTGCGCCGGCTGGTGTGGCACTTGCCGTGAGTTCAGGCCTGGCTTCGAGCAAGCCGCCCGAGAACTTCCTGAATTCGCTTTTCGCTGGGTCGATATCGAAGACGAGGCAGACAAACTGGGCGACATCGATATAGAGACCTTTCCCACGTTGCTGATCGGTGACGCCTCGGGAGTTCGGTTTGCCGGCCCGGTACTGCCTCAGGCCGGGCAGATAGTTAGACTCCTGCGTAGCCTGGGGCTGTGAGCCCTCGAACTTTAGGCGAGATTCACGCCTCAACCAGCGCACCACTTAGCGCCTTAGCGCCTTAGCGAGCATCACTACCACTTCTCCATGGGAATCAGCAATTACCTCAAGGAAATCGGCCGCGGAGCGAAGGGAGCCAGGCCGCTTACGCGGGAGCACGCTGCGGACATGCTCGGTCAGATACTGGACGACCAATGCAGCGATCTCGAAATTGGCGCCTTCTGTCTCGCCATGCGCATCAAAGGTGAGACACCTGTGGAACTCGCAGGCTTTCTGGATGCCGTAGATTCGCGCATCACAAAGGTGCCCGCGAGCGATCGCCCCGTGGTTGTGCTACCTAGCTACAACGGTGCCCGCAAGCAGGCGATCCTCACCCCACTTCTGGGCCTTTTGCTCGCGCGCGAGGGTTGGCCAGTCCTGTTGCACGGCACTGCGACAGAGGACAGCCGGGTGCCCTCGTGGGATGTGCTCCAGGCGATGGGCGTTGAGGCCAGCAACCCCACGGCGCCTATTGCCAGCGGGCGCATGCACTGGATACCCACTGAGCGCCTGTTGCCCAGCCTCAAACGGCTGCTGGATGTGCGCCGTACAGTCGGCCTGCGTAACCCGGCGCATAGCCTCGTCAAACTCATGAATCCATGCGCCGGCTCAAGCTTGGTGGTGGGTAGCTACACCCACCCGGAGTACGCCATCTCCATGGCTGCAACCTTCCAACTGACCAGCGCTTCCGCGCCGCACTCCGCAGCCCTCCTTCTGCGCGGCACCGAGGGCGAACCCGTGGCGGACGCACGGCGCGTGCCGCGAATGGAAGTGATCATGAACGGCCAAGCGCGCTGTGTGCAAGACGCTCAAGTAGGCGCGCTGACCAACATGCCAGACCTACCCGCCATGGACGCGGCCAGCACTGCGGCATACACCCGGGCCGTTTTGGAGGGTGCGATGGTAGTGCCTGAGCCGATTGCGAGGCAAGTGGAGCAAATTTCCAGTGTGTGCAACGCCCTGCAAGACGCCAGACTTGGACAAGACGCGTGAACAACTCCTCATTTTTTGACGTCATCATTCTGGGGGCGGGCGCTGCAGGGCTGCTCTGCGCCGCACAAGCAGGGCAGCGCGGGCTGAAAGTGCTGCTAATCGACCATGCTGAGGCAGTTGCCGAAAAAATCCGTATCTCAGGAGGTGGCAGAGCCAACTTTACCAATCGGGATCTCGACCCAGCTGCCCCGCAAAAGCATTTCCTGAGTGCCAACCCTCATTTTTGCCGGTCGGCCCTGGCTCGCTACGCGCCGTCGGACTTCATCGCACTGATGCAGAAGCACGGCATCAGTTTCCATGAGAAACACAAAGGCCAGCTGTTTTGCGACGGCTCGGCGCAAGAACTCATCAACATGCTGCTGTCTGAATGCGATGAGGCGTCAGCGCGCGGAGGACTTGTCGAGCGCTGGCAGCCATGCAAGGTCGGCGGAGTCACACATGATCCCATCGCGCAGACCTATCGTGTCGAGACCACTCGTGGTCGTGCCGAAGCCGCCAGCCTGGTGCTGGCCACGGGTGGCCTTTCCATTCCTAAAATCGGCGCGACGGATTTTGGTTGGCGCCTGGCGCGGCAGTTCGGGCTGAAAGTGATCGACCCTCACCCTGGCCTGGTGCCCCTCACATTCGATGGCACGGCCTGGGCCCCCTATGCATCACTGGCCGGCATATCACTTCCGGTCGACATCAGCACTGGCGAGAAAAAAGAAACATCACTTTTCACGAAGACCTGCTGTTCACGCATCGCGGTCTTTCCGGCCCAGGCGTGCTTCAGATCTCGAGCTACTGGCAACCCGGCACGCCCCTGGTGATCAACCTGACCCCTGGTGTAGACGTGGCCAAAGAGCTGCTGGCCGCCAAGGCTCGCGGCTCGCGCAAACTGATTGCCAATGAACTGGCGGCATGGCTACCGGCACGCTTGGCAGACGCATGGACTCAGCTCGACGCCGCATGGCAGCGCCCCGTGAACGAGGCCACTGACAAAGCACTGGCACAGTTGGCCGAGCGACTGACTCGGTGGACGCTGGTTCCCACCGGCACCGAAGGCTATCGCAAGGCAGAGGTCACAGTGGGCGGTGTAGATACACGCGAGCTATCGTCTCAAACCATGGAAGCCAAGAACCAGCCAGGTCTGTATTTCATTGGCGAAGTCGTAGACGTCACCGGGTGGCTAGGAGGCTATAACTTCCAGTGGGCCTGGGCCAGTGCGCACGCTTGTGCAACAGCCTTGCGCGAATCAAAAAAAAACCCTTATAATCCTTGGCTTTGCTGGCAATAGCCCTGCCGGCCGAATACTAGTTAAAGGCGGGGCAATATTAGCGGTGCATGGCGCGAAGGCCCGATCTTCCTTCTCACCCTCTGACCGCACCTTCTGGAAATCTCTGAAGAATGACCACCATCCGTGTTAAGGAAAACGAACCGTTTGACGTAGCCCTGCGCCGTTTTAAGCGCACTATCGAAAAACTGGGCCTGCTGACTGATCTGCGTGCCCGCGAGTTCTACGAAAAGCCGACAGCTGAGCGCAAGCGCAAAAAAGCGGCCGCCGTCAAGCGCCACTACAAGCGCGTGCGCAGCATGCAGCTGCCGAAGAAACTGTACTGAGTCGAGTAACTTCTTCTCAAAAATAAAGGCTCGCCGAGGACGCTCGGCGAGCCTTTATTGTTTCAAATCAGAAAAAAGAGGAAAAAATGAACCTGAAAGAGCAAATCACGGAAGATATGAAAACCGCCATGCGCGCCAAGGATTCTGGCCGCCTGGGCACCATTCGTCTTTTGCAGGCTGCCATGAAGCAAAAAGAAGTGGATGAACGCGTCACGCTGGATGATGCCGCCATCGTGGCCATCATCGACAAGTTGGTCAAACAACGCAAGGACAGCATCGAAGCCTTCTCCAAAGCAAGCCGCCAGGACTTGGTGGACCAGGAAACGGCCGAGTTGAAGGTGCTGGAGGCCTACTTGCCGGCCCGCCTTTCCACTGAAGAAATCGCAGCAGAAGTCAAAGCCATCGTGACCGAACTGGGTGCCAAGGGCCCCGGCGACATGGGCAAGGTCATGGGAGCGGTCAAGACGCGCCTGGCAGGCAAAGCAGATATGGGTGCGGTTTCGGCCGCCGTGAAGGCCGCGCTGGCAGGGTAAAACCTCTCCGACCAGGCTGCGAAAGGCGGTCGCTTTAAGTTACCCCCGAGCTGTTGCCGAGCCCAATGATGGGGCATTTCAATATTGCATTTTGACGCAAGTATCCTTGTAGCTTTGCACACGAGATACTTTTTTGCGCAAACCGTTTGGTCGGTTGCAGCGTTTAATGGGAACCCCTAACGCCCCAGTCAAGTCATGCAAGCTCCCGCCCTTCGCTTCGATTTCCGGCATTGGCCGGCGGCCGCGTTGCGGCTGTTGGTCTTGGTTCTGCTGACTGCGCCAACTTGGGCATGGACGCAACAAGCAGAGCAGATCGACCCTCCGGGCCGGGTGGCCTACATTAGCCTGAAAGATGGAACCGCCCTGATGGCCACTGATGGCCGCGGATCCTGGACCCCCGCCACCCTCAACATGCCGGTAACCACCGGGGTAAGCCTTGCCACTGAAGGCAATTCACGCACGGAACTGCATAGCGGCTGGTCGGCCTTCCGGCTGACAGGCAAATCGGCCCTGGAAGTCACCGAACTGGACGATAACAGCACGCGCCTGGCACTGACCGAAGGCACTCTTTCGGCCCGAGTGCGTGAACTGCAGCCTGGGGAGCGATTCGAGGTCAACACCCCAAACATTGCGCTCGTGGCCAAACAGCCTGGCGAGTATCGCTTTGACGTAGACCCAAACAATGGCACCACCCGCCTGACGGTTCATAGCGGGATCGCTACCGTTTATGGCGATGCCGGGCAAGCCATTGCCGTCGGGGCTCGGGATCAATGGTTATTCAGCGGACGTTCGCTGGACAACCCTTCTCGAACGACGGTAACCTACCGGGACGCTTTCGACCAATGGGTTTCCTCACGAGATGCACTGGAAGATCGTTCAAACTCAGTGCGTTACGTATCGGCGGGCACCCCTGGTTACCAGCAACTCGACACCTACGGAGACTGGGCGCAAGATGTAACTTATGGCGCCGTTTGGTATCCTAGTTTAACCGTGAACGATTGGGCACCCTACCGCTACGGGCAATGGAGCTGGGTGGACCCATGGGGTTGGACCTGGGTAGATGACGCTCCCTGGGGCTTCGCACCGTTTCACTATGGCCGCTGGACCCAGATTGGCCCACGCTGGGCCTGGGTGCCTGGCCCCATCGTGCGGCGGCCGGTATATGCCCCCGCCCTCGTGGGGTTTGTAGGAGGCACCAGCGGCGGCGCAAGCTGGGGAATCTCACTCGGCTCTGGCTCACCAGGCGCCGCATGGTTTCCGCTCGCCCCCGGCGAGTACTGGGAGCCCAGCTATCGGGCTAGTCAGCGCTACCGACATGCCCTGAACCCATGGCCCAACGCCCGACCGCCCCGGCCAAGCAACGACTTCCATTTTCAGCGCCGCCCTAACGCCATCACGTTCGGGCCACGTGATCAGTTCGGCGCCATTGATGGCCGCCGTCCCCGGTTTACCAACGGTGGGCGCCTATCGCCTGACCAATGGTCCGGAACCCGGATGGTGCCGCCGCCCCCTCGCCCGAACAACCCGGGCATATCGGGTGAGCGCAATCCCCGCAACGCAGGTGATCGCGGAGCATCGCCTCCCCCGCGCCCGCAAATAACGACGCCAGACGCGCGTTGGCAGACGCCTCGCGACGCCCGGGAAACTCAGCGTCAGCTGGATCGATCGAACGAATGGCAGCGCCAACAGGGTCAACAGCGAGAGCGAGAGCGAGAGCGAGAGCGGGAGCGGGAGCGGGAGCGGGAGCGGGAACGCGACCGCGAACTGCAGCAGCGGCAGCAGTTCGACCAAAACCGCGCCGCACAGCAACAGCGCGAACAGCAGCAACAGCAGATGATCGACAGGCAACGCGACATGCGTGAGCAACAGCGGCAAATCGATCAGCGGCGCGCTCAGCAACAAGAACGTCAGTTTGAACAGCGACGCGAACAGCAGCAACTGATGAACCAGCAACGGCAAATGCTGCCGCCTGTGCAGCGCGACCGGGAGCCCCAACGCCAATGGCAAGACCGCGCCACGCAGCGTGACGGCGGGCCTTCGTGGCGGCAACGCGAGGAACGTGGCGGCGGTCCGCGCTCCGGCGGACCATCATCTCGGAGCGAGAACTAGCTTCCCGCCACCTTCATGCGATCAATGAGCAGCGAACCAACCGTCTTGGAGCCATAGGTATAGGCGTCTGCTCCTACTGCCACGATGCCTGCCAGCATGTCTCGCAGGTTGCCCGCAATCGTGATCTCTTCTACGGGGTAGGCAATGCGGCCGTTTTCCACCCAGAAACCACTTGCACCGCGCGAATAGTCGCCAGTCACGTAGTTCACGCCCTGCCCCATCAGTTCAATCACGAACAAGCCTGTGCCAAGCTTCTTGAGCATAGCATCAAGGTCGTCGGACGGTTGAGTGAGGCGGGAGGACAGACTCAGGTTGTGCGAGCCGCCTGCATTCCCGGTGGTCTTCATACCCAGTTTGCGTGCGGAATAAGTGGTCAGGAAGTAGCCTTCCACCCGTCCAGCCTTCACCACCTTGCGCGCACGAACACGCACACCCTCATCGTCAAAGGGAGAAGAACCCTTGCCACCTCGAATGAAGGGATCCTCCGAAATATCTATGTGCGTCGGAAAAACCCTCTTGCCCAGCGAGTCGACCAAGAAAGAAGCCTTGCGGTAGAGTGCCCCACCGCTCACCGCCTGAGCAAAACTGCCCAACAGACCAGCCGCGAGTGGAGATTCGAACAGCACTGGCACTTCACACGTAGAGATTTTCCGGCTTTTAAGCCGGCTCAGCGCGCGCTCGGCCGCGTAGCGGCCCACCGCCTCCGGGCTGGCCAGATCGCGCGCATCTCGCATGGAGCTATACCAATAATCGCGCTGCATGCCTGAGCCCTTGCCGGCGATAGGCGCTACTGAAATGCTGTGACGCGAACTCGCGTAGCCGCCGCGAAACCCATGCGTGTGTGCACTGAAAAAATGGCTTTGCTGCGCTGAAACGCCCGCGCCTTCGCTATTGGTAATGCGCTTGCTGGTTGCAAATGCGGCGTGCTCGCATGCTATGGCCAACTGAGCAGCTTCTTCACTGGTAACGGCCCAAGGGTGAAACAGATCGAGGTCGGGGTGCTCTGTGGCAATATCGTCCTCGTCCGGCAGGCCAGCGACCGGATCTTCGGCTGTAAAACGCGCAATGTCATATGCCGCCTGCACCGTCTGCTTGATGGCGGCACTTGAAAAATCCGAAGTACTGGCGTTACCGCGCCGCTGGCCGACATACACCGTGACACCCAGAGATTTGTCGCGATTGCGCTCAACGTTTTCCAGCTCACCCTTTCGCACACTGACGGAAAGACCAACGCCCTCCGAGGCCTCGGCCCCGGCATCGGTTGCGCCTAGTCTCTTGGCATGTGCGATAGCGGTATCAACCAGCTCTTCGAAGAAATCGCGTGAGTAGCTGAAGCCGGATTCTGCGCCTTGGGTAGCGCCCTGAATAGTACCCTGACGGGTGCCCGCAGTTGTGTGATTCATGATGCCAGCTATCATACTTGCCGCTTACTGCCAACTTCGGCACCACCCGAACCTAAATTTCATGTCCCGCAAACCCAAGAAAGGCTATTACGTACGTGGCCACTTCGTCGCTGAAGGCAGCGAACTCGACCTCGAACTGAAACGCGACCTGAAAGGTGGCGATGAACCGAGCAAGACCGAACTGAAAGCCCTGAGCGCCGAACTGCAAGGTTTGGGCGAGGAGTTGCTCACGCTACGTAAAGACCGCTTCGAGGCACTAGCCCTGCCCACCAAGCTTATCGACGCGCTGGACGAGCTCAAGAAGATCAGCAATTTCGAGGGCCGGCGTCGACAAAGCCAGTTCGTAGGAAAACTGATGCGCCAGCTGGAGAGCGAAACCATAGACGCTGTCCGCGCAGCCCTTCAGGAACAGCGCAAGGGCTCTGCAAAAGAAACCCTTCTGCTGCATTCGGCCGAAACCTGGCGCGAGCGTCTGGTCGAAGACGATGCTGCTGTCGCAGACTGGGTCGCGCGGTTTCCCGATACAGACACGCAGCAACTGCGCGCGCTGGTTCGCCAGGCACGCAAGGACGCCCCGGCGCCCGCAGAAGCCAATGTGGCCGAATCCAAAGGGCTCGCTCCGCGCAAGGCCCGTGCATGGCGGGAACTGTTTCAGCTTGTCCGCGACCAGTTGATTCAAGCCGAAGCAGACGCGCCCACCATTCAACCCATTGATGCAGAGGATGCCGGCTACACCGACGACAGCCACGCTGGCTGATGCATTTTTTGAGAATATTTTTGCGTTGAGCGCGGAATAGCAACACCATGAGCCAAGAACTGGAACCCGTCACTATCGGCATCGTCTCCATCAGCGACCGCGCCTCCAGCGGCGGCTACCAGGATCAGGGCCTGCCCGCCTTACGTGAATGGCTCACCAAGGCAGTCAAGAATCCGATCACTTTCATAGAGCGCCTGATTCCCGATGAATTGCCGGGCATCAGCCAGACCCTGATTGAGTTGGTCGACGCAGGCTGCTCGCTGGTGTTGACCACCGGCGGCACAGGGCCTGCGCCGCGTGACGTCACCCCTGAGGCAACAATGGCAGTCGCTGACAAGGAGATGCCTGGTTTTGGCGAGCAAATGCGCCAGATCAGCCTGACTTTCGTCCCGACAGCCATCCTGTCTCGTCAAGTCGCCGTGATCCGCTCGAAGAGCCTGATCATCAACCTACCAGGCCAGCCCAAGGCGATCTCAGAAACGCTTGAGGGTCTGAAGAATGATGAAGGCAAGCAACTCGTACACGGCATTTTCGCCGCCGTGCCCTACTGCATCGACCTGATCGGCGGCCCCTACCTCGAAGCAAACGAAGCCGTCTGCAAAGCCTTCAGACCCAAGAGCGCTCAGAGGCGCTGACACCCTTCAACAGAAACACATCAGAAATGGGCGCGTAAGCGCCAAAAGGCCGCGGAGCAGGCCAACCCGCAAAACGCCGTGGTCGGACCTGCGCCGGCCAGTGGCGTTGTCCCCCTCCCGCAGAGAGAGGGGGCGGCCGGCGTAGGCGAAGGCGCGTAAGCGCCTCAGGGGGTGCTTCTCTACTTCCCCACGAGCTCGTTGTATTTCTTGGCCTCAAAGCTATCTTCCCGGGCCGCGTCGTCCGGAACACAATTGGGATCAAGCTTGCAGGCCAGCTTCTCAACAGCCTGCCACAGCAGCGTGATTTGATGATCATGTGTTGCCGTGCCGTCTATCAGGCCCCGCAGCGCCTGACTGACAGGGTCGTCGTTCTGAGTCACCCCGTACGCCGAAAAGCCCATTTTTGCAGCGGCTTCTTCGCGCTTGGCTTCCGACTCTGCCAGGATGATGCGTGCCGGGTTACCCACCGCGGTCGCGCCTGCGGGCACAGGTTTGGTCACCACGGCCGAAGAGCCAATCTTGGCACCGTCTCCCACCGTAAAGCCACCGAGAACTTGCGAACTGGCACCCACAATCACGCCCTTGCCCAGCGTGGGGTGACGTTTACTGCCCTTGGTCAGGGAAGTGCCGCCCAGCGTCACGCCCTGGTAGATGGTGCAGTCGTCGCCGATCTCTGCGGTTTCACCGATCACCACGCCCATGCCATGATCAATGAACACGCGCTCGCCGATCTTGGCACCGGGGTGAATCTCTATGCCGGTAAGAAAGCGTCCCCAATGTGAAATCCATCGCGCCAGCCACAACCAGCCGCGCACCCATAGAGCATGGGCCACACGGTGCAGCACCAGTGCATGGAAGCCGGGGTAAGAAAACACCACGTCCCATACGCTGCGCGCAGCAGGGTCACGCTCGAGAATGGCGCGGGAATAGGAGCGAATCTGGTTCAACATGTTGCGTGAAGTCTAAACTGACTGGCTTTCCCATGACGGAACACGGCAGGAGCTTCCCCACAGCTCATCCGTTTTTTCCTGGTAGTCTGGTGAAGTGAGCTGAAAGCCGGCTCAGCGCTTTGCGCTCTCACGCATCGCCTTGGCAATGCCGCGCAAGATGTGAATCTCTTCCTGGGTCAGCGTGGCCCGGTTAAAAAGCTGCGTCAGCCTAGGCATGAGCTTCTTGGGCGCTGTTGGATCCAGAAACCCGATATCGACAAGCGCTTGTTGCCAATGCCCCAGCATTCCCGCGATTTGTGCTGCATCGGCCTGCTGATTCTCACGGTCCTGCCTCTGCAATTGGGAGGCTCCTTCCTCACCAAAGCGGGCCGCCAACGCCTCCCTCCAATCGTAGGCAATCAATTGCACCGCAGCAGCGATATTGAGCGATCCATAATCAGGGTTCGTAGGAATCGAAAGCGCCACATGACAACGATAGACATCGTCATTCTTCATGCCATAGCGCTCAGAACCGAATAGAAAGGCGACGCCTTCCGGCACCTCGGGCGCGCCCGGCGCAGGATTGAGCAGTCTGTCAAAATGCGCTCTGGGGCTTCGAGTCGGCGGGCCGAAGTCTCGCGGCGTCATGGCCGTGGCACAAAGGTGCGTCATGCCTGTCAGAGCGTCTTCCACAGTCTGCACAATGCGCGCACGCTCCAGCACATCGGTGGCTCCACTCGCCCGCTCAATAGCCTCGGCACGGGTGAGCACATCAGGCCAGCGCGGGGCCACAAGCACCAGATCATCGAACCCCATCACCTTCATCGCCCGTGCAACGGCGCCCACGTTTCCAGCGTGGCTGGTTTCGATTAAAACAAAGCGGGTTTTCATGGCGTCAAAGCGTTTCATCAGGCCATGATTGTCGCGCGAGATAACATGCGGGTTTTTTAACTCTTTCTCACCATGACAACCCAAAGCATTCACAACGTTACGCTCACCACGCAGGCCAACGTTTATTTCGACGGCAAATGCGTCTCCCACAGCTTCACGCTCGCTGACGGCACAAAGAAGAGTGTGGGGGTTGTCCTGCCGTCCACCCTCACTTTCAACACCGGCGCAGCCGAAATCATGGAGTGCGTAGGCGGCAGCTGCGAATACAAGCTGGCCGGCACCAGCGATTGGCAGACTTCCAGCCCGGGAGAGAAGTTCGGCATCCCAGCCAACTCGTCGTTCGACATCCGGGTGACTGAGTCCTACCACTACATCTGCCACTACGCTTAAGGCGAAGACAGCGAATGGGAGATGACATCCGGCGCCTTTCGTGCATGATGCGCAACGGTCATCATCAGACGCTCTCCCGCCTTTAACGTGAACTCCTCCACCCTTCCCGCAGACCCGGCACTGATCGACTCTCGTGCCGCCGCATGGCGCCTGTTCATCACCGTGTTGCTGGTGACGCTAGGCAACAGCAGCATGTACGTGGTGTCCGTGGTGCTTCCCGCCGTGCAGGCAGAGTTTGGCGTAAGCCGCGGCAACGCATCGCTGCCTTACACGCTCATGATGATCTGCCTGGGTATAGGGGGCATTTATACCGGAAAGTTGGCGGACCGACATGGAATCACTCCGGTGCTGCTCATGGGCTCTGCGGCAGTCCTTGGCGGGTTCGTGTGGGCGGGGTTTTCTGGCAGCATCTGGAGCTTCGGCCTGGCGCACGGCTTGCTGTTGGGGCTCCTGGGCGGCGCGTCCACGTTCGCCCCCTTGTTGGCGGACACCAGCCTCTGGTGGAACCGCCGCAGAGGCATTGCCGTGGCCATCTGCGCCAGTGGCAATTACATCGCCGGCACCATCTGGCCGCCATTGGCGCAATGGGGCGTCGAACATTTTGGCTGGCGCCCCACCTACATCGCCATGGGCCTTTTTTGCGGCATTGGCATGGCGTTGCTGGCTACACGCATGCGCCAGCGGCCCCCGGCAGCAACCCTGGAAGCCACGCCCAGCGCTGCAAACGTCAGCACGCCCTCCATCGACAAGAGCAAACCCTTCGGATTACCCCCCGCTCATGCCCAATGGCTACTGTGCGTGGCCGGAGTAGCCTGCTGCGTTGCCATGGCCATGCCGCAAGTGCACATCGTCGCGTACTGTACCGACCTGGGGTTCGGCGCTGCTCGGGGCGCGGAAATGCTCTCCCTGATGCTAGGCTTTGGCATCATCAGCCGGTTGCTGTCTGGCTGGATCTGTGACCACATCGGCGGCATTCGCACGTTATTGCTAGGGTCAGCCTTGCAATGCGTGGCACTGCTTCTGTTTCTGCCGGCCAACGGTTTGGTGCCGTTGTATGTCATTTCTGCGATGTTCGGTTTGTTTCAGGGCGGTATCGTGCCCTCCTACGCCATCATCGTGAGAGAGCACTTTCCCGCAAGAGAAGCTGGAGGGCGGGTAGGAGCCGTCATCATGGCCACGCTGGTGGGCATGGCCTTGGGCGGCTGGCTTTCCGGATGGATCTTCGACGTGACGGGCAGCTACCGTGCGGCCTTCATCAACGGCATTGCCTGGAACGCCGTGAACTTGAGCATTGCAGGATGGCTTTACTGGCGAACCACCGCCCGCAGGCGCTGGAGCGCTCCCACAGCCTCCTGATTGGGTTCTCTAAAGGCATCCTTAAACCACCACCGGCTCGGGCTCCAGCCGAATGCCAAAACGCTCGTACACGCTGGTCTGAATCGCCTTGGCCAGCGTCATCACTTCGCCGCCAGTGGCTGGATGCTCCGAACCACCGCGGTTGATCAGCACAAGGGCCTGCTTGTCATACACAGCCGCGTTGCCCACTTGCTTGCCTTTCCAGCCGCAAGCGTCAATGAGCCAGCCGGCGGCCAGTTTGATGCTTCCGTCTGCCATCGGGTAGTGGACCACTTTGGGGTCGCGGCCGATGATATCCTGGCATTGCTCAGGGGTCACCGTGGGATTCTTGAAGAAACTGCCGGCGTTACCAATCACGGCTGGATCGGGTAATTTGGCTCGCCGAATGGACACGATCCAATCATAGATTTGCCTGGCGCTGGGGCGGTTCACACCCTCCTCCTGCATGCGCCGCTCAAGATCCAGGTAGCCTAGCACCGGCTTCCACGCCTTGGGCAGCGCAAAGCGCACACGTAAGATCAACGCGCGGCCCGCAAGGCCCATGCTCCGCGGCAGCTCACCCGGGTAGGTGGCCGCGGCGGGAGGATGCTTGAACACTGAATCACGGTAGGCGAAACCGCACTGCGCGGCATCAAGGCTGAACAGCTCTCCCGTAGCCAGATCAACTGCGTCCAGGGAATCGAAGCGGTCTTGAAGCTCCAGCCCATACGCGCCGATGTTCTGCACAGGCGAGGCTCCGACCGTGCCGGGTATGAGCGCAAGATTCTCCAAGCCTGGCAAGCCCTGATCCAGCGTCCAGGTGACAAAATCGTGCCAATTTTCACCAGCCCCTGCTTCCACAATGGTGTGGCGCTCGGTCTGCTCCAGCACGCGACGCCCGAGCGTCTCCACCTTCAGGACCAATTGCTTTACATCGCCTGTAAGGATGATATTGCTGCCTCCGCCCAGCACGAACTTACCCTGCCCCCCTAACACCGGATCAGACAGCACGGCCCGCACATCGCCTTCGGTGCGAACCCGCACGAGGCTTGCCGCGCGGGCAGCAATGCCAAAGCTGTTGAGTGACTGCAGAGGGACGTTTTGCTCGACTAACATGGGACAATTGTCGCACTGCACATATGCACACTGCATATGCGCACCCCCACAAGCCTAGTCAAGCGAAAGGAACAAGCATGCCCTCATTCGACACCGTCTGCGAACCCGATATGGTGGAAGTGAAGAACGCGGTGGAAAACACCGCCAAAGAAATCGGAACACGCTTCGATTTCAAGGGCACTTCAGCCGCCATAGAGCTGAAAGACAAGGAAATTACCCTGCTGGGCGACGCCGATTTTCAGCTACAGCAAGTTGATGAAATCCTGCGCAACAAGCTCGCCAAGCGCAACGTGGACGTCCGCTTTCTCGACAAAGGCCCTGTGGCCAAGGTCGGAGGCGACAAGGTCAAACAGGTCGTCAAGGTGAAAAACGGCATTGCCACCGAAGACGGCAAGAAAATCCAGAAGCTCATCAAGGAAAGCAAACTCAAAATTCAAGCATCCATTCAGGGCGACGCAGTACGTGTCACAGGCACGAAACGTGACGATCTGCAAGCAGCCATGGCCTTGTTGCGCAAGGAAATGACCGATCTGCCTCTTTCGTTCGACAACTTCCGCGATTGATGAAAGCTGCGCGTTACGCCCTTCTGGGAGCCTGCTCCTTGGCCTTGATGGGATCTGGCTCGGCCTGGTCACAGTCCGTAACTCTGCAAGGCATGATGGGTAAGCGCGCCCTCCTCATCATCGACGGCGGCAGGCCGCGCAGCGTGGCCCCGGGAGAATCATTTGGCGGCGTGCGCGTGCTGTCCACCAGTGCAGACCAAGCTGTGGTCAGTGTGGGCGGCAAACAGCTTACATTGCGCTTGGGAGAAGCCCCGGCCAGCGTGGGCGGCGCACCGTCCGGAGACGGTGGGGACCGCATCGTTCTAAGCGCTGACAGCCGAGGTCATTTTTTCACCCAAGGCAGTATCAACAATCGCCCCGTGCAGTTCATGGTCGATACTGGTGCCTCTGACGTAGCGCTCGGCCAGTCGGAAGCTGATCGCCTAGGCATTGACTATAAGTCGGCAACTCCGGTGCGAATGAACACCGCCAATGGGGTTGCCCAAGGCTGGCGCCTAAAGCTACGCAACGTAAAGGTGGGTGAAGTAACCCTGTACGACGTAGATGCAGTAGTTACGCCGCTACCCATGCCCGCAGTTCTGTTGGGCAATAGTTTCCTGAACCGATTCAACATGCGACGAGACGCAGATCAGCTGACTCTGAGCCGCCGATAAATGCTGCTTTCCGCAGCTTCTGACGGGCGGAGAAAGCAAAATCCTCAGCCCTGGCGTTGCGCAGCCGTCACCACGATCTCAATTTTCATTCCGGGGTCAGCAAGTGCCGCTTGCACAGTAGCGCGCGGCGGCGCGTGACCTGGCGCCACCCAGGCATCCCACACCTCGTTCATGGCAACGATGTCAACTATGTCGGCCAAGAAAATCTGTGCGCGAAGAATGAGCGATTTGTCGCTACCGCACACAGCCAGGTGTTGATCAACCTGTGCCAGGACATCCGCCGTCTGGCCGCGTATGTCGGTGGCGCCGCTCTCGGGCACCATGCCCGCCAGATAAACAACGCCGTTGAAAACAGCAGCCTCTGACAAACGCGGGCCCATGCCATGACGCGTGATGGCGTTCATTTCTTACCTTTCTTGCCAAGCTTCGACTCTGTGCCAGACATGAGGCGGCTAATGTTTTCCCGGTGGCGGTAGATCAACAGGATGGCCATGACCGCCATGGCCAGCGTCTTGGCGCCAGAGGCATCCCAGGCGGCCCCATCGACCAGCAGGTAATAGGCAGGCGCAAACACTGCCGCGACGATCGAGGCAAGTGACGAATAGCGGAAGAAGAGCGCTATGACGATCCAGGTGACCAGCACAGCCACCCCTAACAAAGGCTCTAGCGCCAGCAGCACCCCGGCTGCGGTAGCTACCCCCTTACCGCCCGCGAAGCCAAAGAACACCGGGTACAAATGCCCAAGAAATGCCGCCAGCCCCACCAGGGCTTGAGTACCCTCCCCCAGCCCGTACTGCTGACCAAACCACCTGACCAGCATGACCGGGAGCCAACCCTTGGCCGCATCGAGCAGCAAAGTCACAATGGCGGCGGCCTTCGAGCCGGAACGCAGCACGTTGGTGGCACCCGGGTTCTTGCTGCCGTAGCTGCGCGGATCCTGCAGTCCCATGAGGCGACTGACGATAACGGCAAAACTGAGCGATCCAATCAGATAAGCAAGCAGTGCCGCAAGCAAAGGCCAAATCGTTTCCACGGTGTCGAGAGCCCCCTCAAAAGTATATAAAGGTATTAAAGGGTGCCCTGCATAGCTCCCTGCGGTCTGTGGCAGCACGGCCGCGGGCGATCCGCACTACCACCGACTCGCGAGGGTGATGCAAGGCATCCTTAAGTTTCAGGGGCGAATAATACCTATAACCGCCCGTATAGGATGCCCTGCATAACTCCCTGCGGTCTGTGGCAGCACGGCCTCGGGCGATCCGCTGCGTTGCTTTTCTTGCCAATAGCTGGGCTATTGGCTGCAAAAAGACGCCTTGCGCCTCATCCCGATCCGCACTACCACCGACTCGCGAGGGTTATGCAGGGCATCCTATAGCTTCTCCCCATCGATTCACCCCATCGCTGCAGACAATGCAGGCGAAACAGGCACCCCACCCATTCAATCTTCAATCGCGCACCGAACCGGCTTGGCTCCCAGCACCTGCAAGCACACTTGTGGATCAATGCCTATCAAATAGCCGCGGCGCCCGCCATTGATCGCAATGCGAGGCAGCTCGAGGATGGTCTCCTCGACAAAAACCGGCATGGCGCGTCGCGTGCCGAAAGGCGATGTACCTCCCACCAGGTAGCCACTGTGCCGGTTGGCCACTTCCGGACGGCAGGGTTCAACCGATTTGGCACCGATCTGGCGAGCCAGATTCTTCGTCGACACTTTACGGTTGCCATGCATCAGAACAACAAGCGGCTTGGCATCCTGATCCTGCATGACCAAGGTCTTGACCACCGTGAACGGATCGAATCCCAGCACTTCGGCGCTGTACTCGGCACCGCCATGCTCCACGTATTCGTAGGGGTGTTCAGTAAAAGCCACTCCGTGGCTGCGGAGCAGCGCTGTCGCGGGGGTTTCACTCACGTGGTTGCGTTTGCTCATGCGCTGGCCTACCCCTTACTGCGCCGGATCGCGCAGCTCCAGGCGGACTGCGTCGATCGCCTCCAGAAGCTCGGGCGAGAGCTGAGTGTCCCAGGCGTCCAGATCTTCATCCAGTTGTGCCAGCGTCGTCACGCCGATAATCGTGCTGGCCACACGCCATGAGCGGTAGCAGAACGCAAGGGCCATCTGCGTGGGCGTCAGGCCGTGATCGCGAGCCAACTGGCTGTAGCGCCGTGACGCTTCCAGCGCGCTCAAGCGGCCCCAGCGCTGGCTCTTCATCCGGTCGAACATGCTCATGCGGCCTTGCGGCGCCTCCGCGGAATGAATGCCCGTGGCATCGTACTTACCGGTCAGCACGCCGAAACCAAGTGGCGAATAGGCCAGCAGACTCACCTCCAGCCTGTGGCAGGTTTCGTCGAGCCCGTTGTCATAGGTGCGAGACGTGAGGCAATACGGGTTTTGTATGGCGGCTACGCGCGGTAGCCCATGCTCTTCGGCCAGCCGAACGAACTCATGTACACCGTAAGGCGTTTCGTTGGAAAGGCCAATGGCTCGCACCTTGCCGCTTTGAACCAGTTTGGCCAGCGCTTCCAGCTGCTCTCGGATTGGCGTAGCGGATTTTTCACGAGCCGGCTCATAGTAGATGCTGCCAAAGCTGGGAACGTTGCGCTCCGGCCAATGGATCTGGTAGAGGTCGATCACGTCGGTCTGCAGGCGCTTCAGGCTGGCGTTGCAGGAAGCTTCAATATCGGCCGCTGTCATGCCATGCCCCGCACGGATCCACGGCATCCCGCGCGAAGGCCCCGCCACCTTGCTGGCCAGGACGATCTTTTCGCGCATGCCTGGCCGCGCCTTCAGCCAGTTGCCAATGTAAATTTCCGTCAGGTGGGTCGTCTCGGCCTTAGGTGGCACGGGGTACATCTCTGCCGTATCGAGAAAATTCACACCTCGCTCAACCGCACGATCCATGATCGCATGGGAATTGGCTTCGTCCACCTGCTCACCAAAGGTCATGGTGCCAAGGCAGACTGGAGTCACGCGCAAGTCGCTGCGCCCGAGAGTAATAGTTTTCATGTATTGCGAAGGAGCGTTGTCACAAAGGTGAATCGTAACCGTGACCGCTTGATTTGATAATGCCCCCATGTACCAAATCGTCCGCCCTTCACGCAGTGAGTTCGTTCCCGTTCGCTTGCACCGCTATCACGTCCGCCTTTGGGGCGATACTTCCGGCCCCACCGACCTTCCCCCTGTGGTGCTGGTACATGGCTGGATGGATGTGGCTGCCTCCTACCAGTTCATGGTGGATTCATTGCCAGAGGATTTTCTCAAAGGCCGACTGATCATTGCGCCCGACTGGCGAGGTTTTGGCCATTCCACGGGGCCTGCGACCGATCACTACAGCTTTCCCGAATATCTTGGTGACCTGGAATGTTTGCTGGACCACTACGCGGGCAACCGGGAGATTGATCTCGTCGGGCACAGCATGGGCGGCAATGTGGCAATGATGTATGCAGGCGTTCGCCCAACACGGATCCGCCGGCTCATCAACCTCGAAGGTTTCGGCATGCCATCCACCAAACCAGAGCAAGCGCCCGGCCGTTATGCCAAATGGATCGACGAAATCAAATCTCTACATGCAGGCCAGAGCCTGCTGAAAAACTATGAGGATGCCAGCGGCGTGGCAGCTCGGCTGATCAAAACCAACCCCCGCCTACCTAGCGCCAAAGCGGATTGGCTGGCAGGCCATTTGTCTGAACAGCGCATTCAACCAGACGGCAACTCGCGCTGGGAGATTCTGGGCGACCCCGCTCACCGCATCACCAACGCACAGCTTTTTCGTGTAGATGAAATGCTTGAGCTGTACAAGAAAATCACCGCACCCACGCTGATGGTCGAAGCCGACGACGGCAGCCTGAAAACCTCTTGGCAAAAACGATACTCACAGGCTGAGTTCGAAGAGCGCATTGCCCACGTACCCAACCTGCGGCGCGCGACGATCATGAACGCAGGTCATATGCTTCACCACGATCAGCCAGAGGAACTTGCCCGCCTGGTAGTGGATTTTCTCGGCGAATAAGGCCTGTCAAGGGCCCCCTCAAGCGGCGAAGATAACGCCGCAGCGAGTGCGAGCCCTGAAATAGACGCCTGCACGGGTGCATGCAGCGTCTCAACTCAAGACCAATCTCCAGAAGACTGGAAATAGCGCACCGGGCAAGGAAGAGTCAGACACATCCTTGCCCAATTTTATCGATATTGCCCACCCCCCAAGAAGAGCCCAACTTCCATCAGGGTCGGCCACACTCCGATCTCTGCTGCTCTATTGCTTGAAATCAATAATTTATCAATAATTTATCTCTAGAATCCAGATGTTCCATCACCTATAGCCCACTGCCTCCCATATGAAATCTTTCGTATTTATCGATATTTTTCAGAATTCCATGCAGATAGACATGCGTGTCTGCCTTGAAGGCACGGCAGCCATCTGAGAACACAAGCAGTCGGCGGAAGAATTGACTTCGATGCGATGAGTTTGCTCACGTACACCGTCACCCTCAATGAAACGGGCGAAAGCTACCGCTGCGCCGGATCGCGTTCCGTGCTGGAAGGCATGGAAGCGCTGGGCAAAAAAGGCATTCCGGTGGGCTGCCGCAACGGGGGTTGTGGCGTCTGCAAGGTTCAAGTGCTTGAAGGCCAGTACGTGCGGCGCGTGATGAGCCGGGAACACGTAAGTGAGGCCGAGGAAGCCGAAGGCTACGTACTTTCTTGCCGCATCAAACCCACCAGCGACCTGCGCATTGCGGTACTCGGAAACATGAAAAAGAGCGTTTGCCGAACCATTGAACCGGCGAACAGCTCACCCCTATCCTCAACCTGAAGAAGACCCTAGGAGATTTCAAAATGGCAATGACAGGAGTATTGCGCCCGGGCCATGCCCAGATCCGAGTTCTGGACATGGAAGAATCAGTTCATTTCTACACTCAGGTGATGGGCTTGATGGAGACCGGACGCGACCCGTCAGGTCGCGTTTACTTCAAGTGCCGCCAGGAACATGACCACCACAGCATCGTGCTGCGCCAGGCCGATCGGGCCGGCATGGACTTCTTCGGCTTCAAGGTGCTAGACAAAGCCACCCTGGAAAAGTTGAATGAAAAGCTGCAGGCAGCGGGGGTAAAAACCGAGCGCGTGCCCGCAGGCGAGATGCTTGAGACTGGCGAGCGCGTGCGCTTTCAAATACCCACCGGCCACACGATCGAGCTGTACGCCGAGAAAAAATGCATCGGCAGCATCAGTGGCTACAACGACCCCGAGGTCGATGTGATCGATGGCCCAGGCATCCGCCCTGTGCGCATGGACCACGCGCTGATCTATGGGGGAGACATCGACGGCAACCTCAAGCTCTTCACCGAGCTACTCGGCTTCAGCCTGGTCGAACGCGTCAAACTTGAAGACGGTCAAACCGACCTGGCCACCTGGCTCACTTGCAGCACCAAAGCCCATGACATCGCCATGGTGCGCCATTCGGAGGACAACAAGCTTCATCACGTGAGCTTCTTGATGGAAAGCTGGGAACAGGTCTTGCGCGCCGCCGACATCATGAGCCGCCATCGCGTCTCGATCGACATCGGCCCGACTCGGCACGGCATTACCCAGGGCACGACGATTTACTTCTTCGACCCCTCCGGCAACCGGCTTGAGACATTTGCAGGCGGCTATCAGTGGTACCCGGACAATCCCCCGATCACCTGGGGCTGGGAAGAAGTGGGCCGAGGCATTTTCTATCACGACCGCAAGCTCAACGATGCCTTCCTGGGTGTAGTGACCTGATCGGCCACTGCCACTGCCAGTATTGCGGCACAGCAAGTAAGAGGGGTGTCTTTGCCCCTCGCCTTCGAGGTGCGTACCCGTGAGAAAATGATGGATTCGCCCGCAACCGCGGGCCACACATCAGGACTGACACATCATGGACGCAGAACAAATCAACCAGATCGGCGCGCAACTCGAAGACCTCTCCGAGCGCACCTCGGATTTACGGAGGTATCTTTGACTACGATACCAAAGCAGACCGCCTGCGCACGGTAAACGCATGGCTTGAAGATCCGTCGATCTGGAACGACCCCAAGAAGGCCCAGGAACTGGGCAAGGAAAAAAGCCCTTGACGGCGTCGTTGCCGTGATCGACACGCTCACACGCGAGCTGGCCGACAACCTCGAGCTCTTCGAGATGAGTCGAGAAGAAGAAGACGAAGCCGGCCTCCAGACCATCGAAGCCGAGTCTGCCAAGCTCGCCAAGTTGGTGGAGGATCTGGAGTTCCGCCGCATGTTCAACCAGCCGGCCGACCCAAACAACGCCTTCCTCGACATCCAGGCCGGCGCCGGTGGCACCGAGGCCCAGGACTGGGCGAGCATGCTGCTGCGGCAATACCTGAAGTATGCGGAACGCAAGGGCTTCAAAACGGAAATAGAAGACGAAACGCCAGGCGACACTGCGGGTATCAAAGGCGCCACCATCAAGATTGAGGGTGAATACGCCTACGGCTTGCTGCGCACCGAAACTGGCGTGCACCGGCTGGTTCGCAAGAGCCCGTTCGACTCCTCCGGTGGCCGGCACACCAGCTTCGCCAGCGTGTTCGTCTATCCCGAGATCGACGACTCGATCGAGATCGACATCAACCCCGCAGACGTCCGCATCGACACCTACCGTGCCAGCGGCGCGGGTGGTCAGCACATTAACAAGACCGACTCGGCCGTGCGCCTGACACACATTCCCACCAACATTGTGGTGCAGTGCCAGGACAGCCGAAGCCAGCATTCGAACCGCGACGTTGCCTGGCGCCGCCTGCGCTCACGCCTGTACGATCACGAGATGCGCAAGCGCATGGAAGAGCAGCAAAAGCTGGAAGACAGCAAGACCGACGTCGGCTGGGGCCACCAGATCCGTTCGTACGTCCTGGACAACAGCCGCATCAAGGATCTGCGCACCAACGTGGAAATCAGCAACACTCAAAAAGTGCTGGACGGCGATCTCGATGCCTTCATTGAAGCCAGCCTGAAGCAGGGCGTTTAAGAGGACGTATAAGCTCGGGCAAGCCCTGCGTTGTCAAGAATGCCTGGAGCCTGTCGGACTTGGAGCGCTGAAAGCGAAAATGGGACCCAGCGAGGACAGTTTTTGCAGCATTCGCAGGCCCATAGCCCGGCTATGGGTCAAGAAGGCTGTGAAAAATGGACCGCTGCGGCCCATTTACAGCCGGCGATTTCCAAGTCCGACAGGCTCCTAGAACGCAATCGAAGTTGAAGTAAAAAGGAATTCCCATGCGTGAAGGACAGAGCACTGTCACCAAGAGGCTGGAGTACGCCCCGCCCGCGTTCTGGATCGACAACGTCGATCTCACTTTCGACTTGGACCCCACCAAGACCAGAGTGCTCAACAAAATGACTCTGCGCCGCAACCCCGCGGTGCCGGTCGAGCCACTCAAGCTGGATGGAGACGAGCTGAACCTGGCACGCGTCCTCGTGAACGGACAGGGCACCTCGTTCCGCCTTGAGGGCGAGAGGCTCGTGCTGGAGAGCCTTCCCGAAGGCGATGCTCCTTTCGAACTGGAGATCTTCACCACGTGCAACCCTGAGAAGAACACCAAGCTCATGGGCCTGTTCCTGAGTGACGGCGCGTTCTTCACGCAATGCGAAGCCGAGGGATTCCGCCGCATCACCTACTTCCTGGATCGGCCAGATGTGATGGCCAGCTACACCGTGACGTTGCGCGCCGACAAAGCCAAGTACCCGGTGCTGCTGTCCAACGGCAACCTGGTCGACGAGGGTGAACTTGAAGGGGGCCGCCACTTCGCCAAATGGCAGGATCCACACAAAAAGCCTTGCTACCTGTTCGCCGTGGTGGCGGGGCCGCTGGTAGCGCGCGAGCAGCGTATCGTCGCTCGCTCAGGCCGTGAGCACCTGCTGCAGGTCTATGTGCGTCCTGGCGACCTCGACCAGACCGAGCACGCCATGAAGTCTCTCGTCAACTCCGTGCTGTGGGACGAAGCCCGCTTCGGACTCTCGCTGGATCTTGATCGCTTCATGATCGTGGCCACAGGCGACTTCAACGCAGGCGCCATGGAAAACAAGGGCCTGAACATCTTCAACACGAAGTATGTGCTGGCCAAACCGTCTACCGCCACCGACAGCGACTTCGACGCGGTTGAAAGCGTGATCGGGCACGAGTATTTTCACAACTGGACCGGCAACCGCATTACTTGCCGCGACTGGTTCCAGCTTTCGCTGAAAGAAGGCCTCACCGTTTTCCGGGACCAGGAGTTCAGCATGGACCTGGCGGGTACGCCGAGTGCCTGCGCCGTGAAGCGGATCGAGAATGTCATCGGCCTGCGCTCCGCGCAGTTCCCGGAAGATGCTGGCCCCATGGCGCATCCCGTGCGGCCTGACGAATACCTGGAAATCAGCAACTTCTACACCGCCACCGTCTATGAAAAGGGCGCGGAGGTGGTGCGCATGTACCAGACCCTGGTAGGCCGCGAAGGCTTTCGCAAAGGCATGGATCTCTATTTCCAGCGGCACGATGGTCAGGCTGTAACCTGCGACGATTTTGCCCAGGCCATGTCCGACGCCAACCCCGGCAGTGACTTGGCGCGCATGCTTCCCCAGTTCAAGCGCTGGTACAGCCAGGCTGGGACCCCTGTCGTGAAAGCCGAAGGGCGCTACGACGCCGACGCTCGTACCTATACCCTCCGACTTTCGCAAAGTTGCCCCCCGACATCAGGGCAGCCCGCTAAAGAGCCTTTCGTCATTCCCATCCGCCTCGGCCTGGTTGCCGAAGACGGACGCGACCTGCCGCTACAGCCAGAGAATGGAAACAGCCGCCACGAAGGCAGCATGACCTACGTGCTGACGGAGTCGCAGGCGACCCTCACTTTCGTGGATGTAGACAGCGAACCGGTACCTTCGTTGCTGCGCGGCTTCAGCGCCCCTGTAAAGCTCGATTGCGCTTACACCCCAGATCAGCTCATGCGCCTGCTCGCGCAAGACAGCGACCCCTTCAACCGCTGGGAAGCTGCACAGCAGCTTGGCCTGCGCATCGCGATTGATCTGATCACAAGCCCAGCTCCCCTGCCTTCCAGGCCCCTGAACGACGCCTACCTGGCCGCGCTGCGCGCCGTACTGCGCCACCCTGAACTGGACGCTGCCTTCAAGGCTCTGGTACTCAGCCTGCCCGACGAAGAATACATAGCGGAGCAGCTCAGCGTAGTCGACCCGCAGCGTACACATGCCGTGCGCGAGGCCATGAAGCTTCAATTGGCGACAGAGCTGCAAAGCGATTGGGTATGGGCCTATGAGCAATGCAAAGACACCGGTGCTTACCAGCCTGACCCCATCTCCAGCGGACACCGCGCCCTGGCCGGCCTCGCCTTGCAGGCCTTGTGCCTGGCAGCGCGCGATCAAGGTGACATCGTATGGCCCGGCAAGGCCTATCAGCGCTTCAAGGACGCCGGCAACATGACCGACCGCCTGAACGCCCTCACCGCTTTGATCAATAGCGGCCACGAGCTCGCCAAACCTGCGTTGTCGCGTTACTATGACCTGTTCCGCGCCGAGCCACTCGCGCTCGACAAATGGTTTGCCCTGCAGGCACTGGCCCCGGATCATGAGGGCAACGTGCTGCCCATCGTCCGCAAGCTCACGCAACACCCGGATTTCAACCTGCGCACACCCAACAGGGCGCGCAGCCTGCTTTCTAGTTATTGCCACCGCAACCAGGCTGCCTTCCACCGGCCCGACGGCGGGGGCTATGCCTTCTGGGCGGACCGCGTCATCGAACTCGACAAACTCAACCCGCAAGTGACCGCACGCCTGGCACGAGCCATGGATCAATGGGCCCGTCTGGCGGAACCCTATCGCACCGCTGCGCGCACCGCCATCGAACGCGTGGCAGCCAAGCCTGACCTGAGCAACGACGTACGCGAGGTCATCACTCGCTCTTTGGCCTCCTCTGTGCCAGCCCAGGAAAGCACCAACTCTTCACCCAGCATCGAGTAAAGGACCTCCTTTCATGAACAAACGTATTTCCCTTACCCGCTATCTGGTCGAGAAGCAGCGCATTGACGGCCACATTCCTTCGCAGTTGCGCCTGCTGCTTGAGGTGGTCGCGCGCGCCTGCAAGCAAATCAGCCATTCCGTGAACAAAGGCGCCTTAGGCGGTGTACTCGGTTCCGCAGGTAGCGAGAACGTTCAAGGCGAGGTGCAGAAGAAGCTCGACATCATCGCCAACGAAGTGCTGATCGAGGCCAACGAATGGGGCGGCCACCTGGCTGGAATGGCCAGCGAGGAAATGGACGCGATCTATGTCGTGCCCAACCGCTACCCGCGCGGCGAGTACCTGCTTCTGTTCGATCCGCTAGACGGCTCCAGCAACATCGATGTCAACGTGAGCGTGGGCACCATTTTCAGCGTGCTCCGCATGCCTGAAGATGACCGTGGAGTGGATGAAGGCGACTTCCTGCAACCCGGCAATCGCCAAGTTGCGGCCGGTTACTGCATCTTTGGCCCGCAAACGACGCTGGTACTCACCGTGGGCGACGGCGTAGCCATGTTCACGCTGGATCGCGAACAGGGTTCCTTCATGCTGATCCAGGATGATGTGCGCATTCCCGCCGACACCCAGGAATTCGCAATCAACATGAGCAACATGCGCCATTGGGACGCGCCTGTTAAGCGCTATATTGACGAGTGCCTCCAGGGCAAGGATGGCCCACGCGGCAAAGATTTCAACATGCGCTGGATTGCCAGCATGGTGGCCGACGTGCACCGCATCATGACGCGCGGCGGAATTTTCATGTACCCCTGGGACAAGCGCGAGCCGAACAAGCCAGGCAAACTACGCCTGATGTATGAAGCCAATCCGATGGGCTGGCTCATTGAACAAGCCGGCGGTGCTGCCACCAACGGCCGCGAACGCATTCTTGACGTACAACCCACTCAGCTGCACGAGCGCGTGAGCGTCATCCTGGGCAGCAAGAACGAGGTGGAGCGAGTGACTGCATACCACCTTGAGCATGCGGCACGGACAGCGGAAACCAGCAAGACCTGAGAGAGTTTCTTGACTACGGACGGCATCAGCCGTCCGGGCCTGGGCACACGCCTGGTGCACAGGCAAAGGCAAAGCCAGGCTCTCAGATCGCGAACCTGGTCTTAAGTCGCAGACTCGACGTGCACAGGCAGCGCGGATGCGGGCAAGCCGAACACGTGGTCAAAGGCCAGATTGAAAACGAAGGCGTAGGCCAGAAAAAACACAATCAGCCCGAAATCGAGAACCAATGCCTGCCACAGCGAGACTTGCAGCAGCCAAGCCAGAAGCGGCACCAATATGACGGTCAAACCGCCCTCAAAACCCAGGGCGTGTGCCATGCGGCGCTTGAAGCTACGCCCTCGCACTGTCTGGCGAGACTCCCATTTTTCGAATGCCGTGTTGTAGGCCAGATTCCATGCCACAGCCACGGCCGAGGTTAGAACAGCAACCACCCCTGCACGTTCCGCCCCCTGGCCCGAGAACCAGGCAAAACCGACGGTGGTGACCGCAATGGCGATCAACTCGAACAGACCAATATAAACAACTTTGCGCTTGATACCTTGCATTACGAGGGGGTTTTATCACAGAAAGAAGGCGCCCTTGAGTAGGCGCCCTTGTAAGATGAGCTCAATCCGGTGTTTTCAGTGCGCCCGTTCCCAGTTGGACCCTACACCCACCTCCGCCACTAGAGGCACCTTCAATTGGGCTACGCCGGCCATCAAACGCGGGATCTCTGCGCGTAGCCAATCGACCTCGCCTTCAGGCACCTCAAATACCAGTTCGTCGTGCACCTGCATGATCATTTTTGTTTTGCGCAGTTCGGCGTCAAGTTTGGCTTGCACCGCCACCATGCTCTTCTTGATCAGATCCGCTGCGGTCCCCTGCATGGGCGCATTGATGGCCGCACGCTCGGCGCCAGCTCGGCGCGGACCATTCGGTGACCGAATTTCGGGCAGGTACAGGCGTCGCCCGAAGACGGTTTCCACGTACCCTTTATCCTTGGCGGATTGGCGCGTGTCGTCCATGTACTGCTTTACGCCAGGGTAGCGCTCAAAATAGCGGGTGATGTAATTGCGCGCCGCGGTATTGTCGATGCCCAGATTACGCGCCAGGCCAAAGCTGCTCATGCCGTAGATCAACCCGAAGTTGATGACCTTGGCATAACGCCGCTGCTCGCTTGTCACCTGATCTGGCGCCACACCGAACACTTCCCCGGCCGTGGCGCGGTGAACGTCCAGCCCTTCGGTAAAAGCACGCAGCAGCGCTTCGTCACCACTGATGTGGGCCATGATGCGCAACTCGATCTGACTGTAGTCTGCGCTGGCAATCACGCTGCCCGGCGGCGCCACAAATGCCTCGCGAATGCGCCGCCCCTCAGCGGTGCGGATCGGAATGTTCTGCAAGTTCGGCTCATTACTCGACAGCCGCCCCGTGACTGCCACCGCCTGAGCGTAATGAGTGTGCACACGGCCTGTGGCGGGGTTCACCATCAGCGGCAGCTTGTCCGTATAGGTGCCCTTGAGCTTCGAGAGGCTCCGGTGCTCCAGGATACGCGCGGGCAGCGGGTAATCTTCGGCCAGTTTCTCAAGCACCTCCTCGTCTGTGCTGGGTGCACCAGTAGCCGTCTTCTTCACCACCGGCAAGCCCAGCTTGACAAAGAAAATCTCCCCGATCTGCTTGGGGGAGCCTAGGTTGAAGGGCTGCCCCGCCAATTCATGCGCCTCCGCTTCCAAGGTCAGAATGCGTTGGCCCAGTTCATGGCTCTGTGCATTCAACGCCTGTGTGTCAATCAGAACACCAGTGCGTTCTATGCGATAAAGCGCTTCGCTGCTTTCGATCTCAAGTTCGTAAATGGCGCGCAGCTTGTCGTCCTCCTGAAGACGTGGCCAGAGCGCCAGATGAACGTCCAACGTCTGGTCGGAGTCTTCGCAGGAGTATTCTGCGGCCTTGTCCAAGGCCACCTGCGCGAATGGAATCTGGTGCGCCCCCTTGCCGCACAGATCTTCATACTGAATGCCCTGCCGGCCAAGGTGCCGCTCCGCCAAACTTGCCAACCCGTGTGGCTTATGCACTTCCAGCACGTAACTCTGCAGCATAGTGTCATGCGCGTAGCCCTGCACCTCAATGCCGTGGTTGGCAAACACGTGGCGGTCGTATTTGATGTGCTGACCCAGCTTCTTCCTATCGGGATTTTCCAGCCAAGGCTTCAGACGCGCGAGGACTTCATCCATGGGTAGCTGAGTCGGTGTATCGGGACCAGTGTGTCCCACGGGCACATAGGCTGCCTCTCCAGGAACCACGCTGAACGAAATGCCCACAATACGGGCCTGCATCTCGTTCAGCGAAGTAGTCTCAGTGTCCAGTGCAGTCAGCTCGGCAGCTTCGATCTTCGCCAGCCATGCATCCAGCGTGGCCCAATCCAGCACGATTTCATATTTCAGTTCTGTAGCACGTGAAACGGCCGGCGCATCGGCAAAGAGGTCGCCGGTAGCGGAAGCAGGCGCCGGCGCAGGAGCCTCGGGCTGGCCAGCTTGCATCGCCTTCGCGAGCGTCTTGAAGCCGTACTGGTTATAAAAGCGGGCGACGGCCTCTTTATTGACGTCACGGGCGGCCACCGAGTCCATGCGAGGCAAGCCGTCGACGTATCCGGCCAGGTCACAATCGGTACGAATCGTGAGCAGTTGGCGACCGGTAGGCAACCAGTCAAGCGACTTGCGCAGGTTTTCTCCGGCTACACCCTTGAATTTGTCTGCGTTCGACACAATGGCGTCCAGCGAGCCATACTCGGTCAGCCACTTGGCAGCGGTCTTGGGGCCAACTTTCTGCACACCAGGCACGTTGTCCACGGTATCGCCCAGGAGAACCTGGTAGTCGACCATAAGCGAGGCAGGTACGCCAAACTCCGACTGCACACCAGCCAGGTCACGGCGCTTGCCGCTCATGGTGTCAATAATGGTAACGTGCTCAGTCACCAACTGCGCCAAGTCCTTGTCGCCGCTACTGACGATAACCTCAATACCCTGCGACTCCGCAACCTTGGCAAGGGTACCGATCACGTCGTCTGCCTCCACACCCGGAACGGCCAGCACCTTCCAGCCCAGCAGATCCACCACCTCATGAATAGGCTCGATCTGGCTCCGCAGATCGTCAGGCATGGGCGCCCGGTTTGCCTTGTAATCGGAAAAAATCTCGTCGCGGAACGTAGTGCCGGGGGCATCAAATACACACGCTGCGTACTGAGCGCGGGGATACTGCTTGCGAAGCACAGTCAGCATGTTGATCATGCCGCGGATCGCCCCGGTGGGCTGACTCTCTCGGTCATTGGGATCTGCACGCAGGTCTGGCAAGGCGTGAAAGGCACGATAAAGGTAACTGGAGCCATCAACCAGCAACAGCATGGGCTGGCTGGAAGCTCCGTCGGCAGGCGCTTGAGCGATTTCGGTCATGGCATGATTGTGCATGCGCCGCCGCGTGTTCGGTGCTGCGGCCTCTACAATGCTCGCATGCGACCCTCGAACATTCTCCAGGCTGCCACACTGGCGGCCGCATGCCTCGGCGGCGTCGCGGCGTTGGCGCAAGCGCCCTCCCCCACGCCCAGCGGCCCCGTCACACGCGAAAGCCCGGTACAACACGACAGGAAAACCCAACGCGTCGAACACATCCGTGTGGAAGATGCCGGTAGCCGGGTAGACGAAGTGCGCTCTGGCGGCGAAACCAAAAGCATTACCGTTCAACCCAAAGCCGGCGTTCCCTCCTATGAGGTTCAGCCGGCAGACAGCACTGGCGCCGGAAGCCCGGACGCCAGCCCTGGCGCCGCAGGCAAGCGTGTGTGGAAAGTCTTGAATTTTTAACTCCCCATGGCGGTTTTCACTGAAGTCTCCGAGGAAGAGGCAGGCCGGCTGCTGCAGTCGTTGGGCCTGGGCACTCTCACCGAACTGCGCGGCATTGAAGGCGGGATCGAGAACACCAACTACTTCGCCACCACCACGGATGGCCGTTGGGTACTCACCCTCTTCGAGCGACTTACGCACGCCCAGCTGCCGTTTTACCTGCACCTGATGAAGCATCTGGCCCAGCACGGCATTCCAGTGCCAGAGCCTCGTGCCAAGCTCCCCGGCGCGCCCATTCGGGCAGGCGAGGACGATCTGCTGCACACGCTGAATGGCAAACCCACGGCGGTCGTCAACCGCCTGCCCGGCAAGAGTGAGCTGGCACCCACGCCCGCACATTGCTCAGCCGTGGGGGAAATGCTGGCACGCATGCATCTGGGCGGGCGCGACTTCGAAGGCAGACAGCCCAATTTGCGCGGCTTGCCATGGTGGAACGAAACGGTGCCAGTGGTTCTTCCCTATCTGACCGAGGAGCAATCCGATCTGATCCGATCGGAGCTGGCCTTCCAGAACCACACCGCAGCCAGCTCCGCCTATGCCGCACTCCCAAGCGGGCCGGTGCATGCCGACTTGTTCCGCGACAACGCCATGTTCGAGGGCACCCGCGAGCAACCAGTCCTCTCCGGGGTGTTCGATTTTTATTTCGCCGGCATCGACACCTGGCTGCTGGACCTCAGCATCACCCTGAACGACTGGGCCATTGACCTGCCTAGCGGCCGAGGGGATCCTGCGCGCACCCAGGCCTTGTTGCAGGCTTACGAATCCGTCCGCCCGCTCACTGCCCCTGAGCGCCGGCTTCTGCCAGCCATGTTGCGCGGCGGGGCCTTGCGGTTTTGGATCTCCAGGCTGTGGGATTACCATTTACCCCGAGAAGCCGCCATGCTGAAAGCACACGACCCGGCTCATTTTGAGCGCGTGCTACAGGCTCGCATAGCCGAGCCGCTGCAGCTGACCTGATTCAGGATGAAACTAAACATCGTTCCAGCCCGCACCGGCACCCAATGGGTGCGCGCAAGCGTGCGCACCTTTTTCAAGCAGCCGCTGGCCATTGCAGGCCTTTTTTCATGTTCATCGTCAGCATTTCAGTGGTGGCCATGCTTCCACTCGTCGGCGGTGTACTGGCACTGGTTCTGGTTCCGGCCGCCACCGTGGGCCTGATGGAAGCCACGCGTGAATCCGAAGCGGGCCGTTTCCCGATGCCGCTGACGCTATTCGTGGCGCTCCGCCAAGGGCCCCAACGTCTTCGCGCCATGCTGATGCTGGGTGCTCTGTATGCCTTGGGCGTCCTGATCGTGATCGGCATTTCCGCGCTGATCGACGGAGGCCGCTTCGCGCAGTTGTACGTGAACGGCGGCGGCATCACACAAGACATGGTGACCGACCCCGACTTCCGCACAGCCATGTGGGTTTCGACCCTCCTCTACCTGCCACTCTCGCTCGCCTTCTGGCATGCTCCTGCGCTGGTTCACTGGCACGGCGTGCCCCCGGTCAAGAGTCTGTTTTTCAGCGCCGTGGCGGTTCTGCGTAACGTGGGCGCCTTCCTGATCTATGGCCTGATGTGGATGGGTATGGCCTTCGCAGCCGGCCTGGCTCTGCTGTTGCTGTCGGTACTGACAGGCAGTGCCTCGATTGCCTCCTTCGGCCTGATGCCCGTAGCGGTCATGATCGCCTCCATGTTCTTCAATTCTCTCTGGTTCACCTTTCGCGACAGCTTCAGCGCGGACGACGACTCCAATTTCACCGCGCCTTGATTATTTATGCATTCTCCCTGGGTTTCAGATGCCATTCGGCGCATCGAGCGTGACTTTCATCGCTCGGCAGACACACACCTTTTCCCCATAGAGCTGCCGGCATTTCCGGGTGTGCAGATCTATCTGAAAGACGAATCCACGCACCCCACCGGCAGCCTGAAGCACCGGCTGGCCAGATCATTGTTCCTTTATGCCCTGTGCAACGGCTGGATCAACGAAGGCACCACGGTAATCGAATCTTCCTCGGGCAGCACGGCTGTTTCCGAAGCATATTTCGCCAGGTTGCTGGGGCTCCGTTTCATCGCCGTCATGCCTCGCAGCACGTCGGCGGCAAAGGTGGCGCAAATTGCGTTCTATGGCGGCCAAAGCCACTTCGTGGACAAGGGCGACGAGGTCTACGCTGAGGCCGAGCGTCTCGCGCGCGAATGCAATGGTCACTACATGGATCAGTTCACCTACGCCGAGCGGGCCACCGACTGGCGGGGTAACAACAATATTGCCGAATCCATCTTTCAGCAGATGGGTGCTGAACCTCACCCAGTGCCCACCTGGATCGTGGTGGGTGCAGGCACCGGCGGCACCTCTGCCACCATCGGGCGCTATCTGCGCTACCAAGGCCACAGCACACAATTGTGCGTGGTAGACCCCGAGCACTCGGTCTTCCTTGATTACTATGAAAGCCGCGACGCGACGCTGACCAGCCCTCGGGGTTCAGCCATTGAAGGCATTGGCCGCCCCCGCGTGGAACCTTCTTTTCTGCCCGGTGTGATCGACCGCATGATGCGCGTTCCCACGGGCGCTTCGTTTGCCGGAGCGCGCTACCTGGAGCGGCTGGTCGGGCGACGCTTTGGCGGCTCTACCGGCACCGATTTTTATGGCGCACTGCACCTGGCCTGCGAGATGAGCGCGCGCGGCGAAAAGGGCAGCATCGTCACGCTGGCATGCGACGGCGGCGAGCGCTACCTCGACACTCTCTATAACGACGAATGGCTTCATGCCAATGGTCACGACATCCAGCCTTGGCTACGTAGCTTCGAGTCCGCTTGCGCGCAAGGGCAGTGGGTGGAGCCATCCTAAACAGTCATCGGATAGTCACACCACCGTCAGCATATTTTCATCAATGCCATGCAGCATGAGCCGGTTGAAACCGAACTCCTCATGCTGAGATGAATACCCAAAGAATCTATTTCCGCCACGCCTTGTTCCTGGCACCTATCGCTCTCGCCGCGTCCCTGGCGGCCTGCGGCGGAAGCGATGACGACAGCAACAAGTTCTCCCTCTGGATCTGACGATCGCGCACATCAACGATCATCATTCCAACCTTGCCCCGTTCTCGGCCCAGGCCATGAAAATCGGCGGAGTGGAAACACAGGTGGAACTGGGTGGCTTCGCACGTGTTACGAGCGCGTTCAAGCAGTATGCGGGCCGCGATGACGTTCTGAAGCTCCACGCGGGCGACGCCAACACCGGCACTCTGTACTACACCCTCTTCAAGGGCAAGGCAGACGCCGACATGATGAATACCGTATGCTTCGACGCCATGTCCGTCGGCAACCACGAATTCGACGACGGCGACAGCCAGCTCAAGAGCTTCATAGACCATCTGCACGCTGGCGCCTGCAAGACATCCGTGCTGGCTGCCAACATTCGTCCGCAGATTGGCACACCACTGGCACCCAAGGCACAGAACGACTACCTGAAGCCCTACACCATCAAATCCATCAAGGGGGTTCAAGTCGGCATCGTCGGTCTAAGCATCAAGAACAAGACCCAGAACGCCTCCAGCCCCCTCCCCACAACGGCATTCGAAGACGAAGCGGTAGCCGCCCAGCGCGCCATTGAACAGCTCAAGACCGAGGGCATTCGCCACATCGTGCTGCTGACACATATGGGCTACGAAGCCGACAAGGCACTCGCGTCCAAGCTGACCGACGTAGACGTCATCATCGGTGGTGATTCCCACACCTTGCTGGGAGACTTCACTGCGCAAGGTACTGGCTACACAGCATCGGGCGCCTACCCCACACAAGCCATCAACAAAGACGGCAAACCTGTCTGCATAGGACACGCTTGGGAGTACGCCAAAGCTCTGGGCGAGATGCGCGTGAGCTTCAACGACCAGGGTGAAGTCGCCTCCTGCACGGGCCAAGCCTCTCTCATCATCGGTGACAGCTTCAAGCGCAAGGGTACTGACGGCGCCTGGGCCGCCGTGGACGCCACCACCCAGCAACAAATCGCCGCCGCAGTGGCCGCCGACAAGAGCCTTAAGATGCTCTCCCCCGACGCGGCTGTGAGCACCCTGCTGCAATCTTATTCGGGTCAGGTGGACGAAATGAAGAAGGAACCCATCGGCTCCACGGCCGATGCGCTCTGCCTGGTGCGCACTCCAGGCGAAAGCACCAACCGTAGCGCAGGAGTCGTCGGATGCGAAAGCGCTAACCAACTGGCCCGCGGCAGCGACGCAGCACAAGTGGTGGCTCAAGCCTTTCTGAATGCCAGCCTGCGTGCAGACATAGCCATTCAGAACGCCGGTGGGGTGCGCGTACCTCTGCCAGCGGGCACCATCACTATGGGAGACGCCTTCACGGTGCTGCCGTTCACCAACGTCCTGGTGGAACTACCCCTTACAGGCCAGCAAGTAGCCGCCGTGCTTGAAGACGCCTTATCTGCCTATCTCGACGCGGGCCAGGCCACCGGCGGTGGCCACCCCTACGCAGCAGGCCTGCGCTGGAACCTGGACATGAGCAAAGCCAAGGGTGAGCGCTTCACCAGCATCGAGGTCAAAAATCGTCAAACGGGAAGTTGGTCGGCCATCAACCCCGCGCAGACCTACATCGTGGCGACCAACGACTTCATCGCCAAAGGTCAGGACGGCTATGCGGCATTCAAGCCCATTTATGACAGCGGTAACTACGTCAACAACTACCTGCTGTACACGCAGACCTTCGTCAACTACATCCGCACCAACAGAACCATCAGCCGCCCCGCCGCTGACGACTACTCCCACCAGTCGGTCATCACCAAGGCCGGCGTAAAGCTGAATTGACCTCGACCAGAGGGGACGACTCGCATTGCCATGCACCCCGTCATCCCCGTCATCCCCGTCATCCCCGTCATCCCCGTCATCCCCGTCATCCCCGGATCGCCGGCCGCCGCGAAAGCGGGGATCCACTGCAGCCGCTCCAGAGCGCGCAGCATTACGACCCGCGCCGGCATGACCAGGGATCAGCCCCCACCTAACCCAGCCTCATTCCACCACGGTCAATTTAGCCACAGCCAGCGCCAACCACTTAACGCCATGGCGCGGGAAATTAACCTGCGCACGAGCATCGTCACCGACACCTTCAACCGCCTGAACCTTGCCTTCGCCAAACTTGGTGTGAAAAACCTTGATCCCGGCCCTGATGCCGTGGCTTGGCGCCGCACGCTGCGGCGGTACGGGAGGACTGGCGAATGTCTCCACCCCAATGCTGCTGCGACCCCAAGCCGGCTGTTGATGCCTGGCACTTGAAGGCGTGGCCACAGAGCCGAAGCCTGAACCGAATCCTGAACGTTTGGGTGTGATCCACTTCAGCGCACTCTCAGGCAGTTCCTCGAAGAAACGGCTGCGAACGTTATAGCGTGTCTGTCCATGCAACATTCGTGTCTGTGCATGGCTCAAATAAAGGCGCTTCCTCGCACGCGTGATCGCCACATACATGAGCCGGCGCTCCTCCTCCAGTCCCTCATGGTCACTCATCGAGTTTTCGTGGGGAAACAAGCCCTCTTCCAGCCCCGTGATGAACACGGCATCAAATTCCAGCCCCTTGCTGGCGTGCACCGTCATGAGTTGGACTGCATCCTGGCCTGCTTGCGCCTGGTTATCACCTGCTTCCAGGGCCGCGTGGGTCAGAAACGCCACCAGCGGAGAAAGGGTTTCACCTGTTTCCGCATCAATCGGCGCCGGCATTGGTTCATTCAGCACCACGGCATCTGGATCCAGGCCTTGACTGACCGGGCTCTGCGTCAGCGGCGTGCCATGCTCGTCGACGGGCAGCGCGACTGCGTCGCGCCCAAAGCCCTCCTGAGTGACAAAGCTCTCGGCCGCGTTCACCAACTCTTCCAAGTTTTCTATGCGGTCCGCGCCTTCTTTGTCGATCCGATAGTGATCGATCAAGCCGCTGGCATCCAGCACAGCCTCAATGATCTCGCGCAGCGTCAAGCCTGCCGTCTGCTCGCGAAGAACATCAATCTGGGCAACAAAGCTACCCAAGTTGGTGCCAGCCTTGCCCGGCACGGAACTCACGGCATCCTGGAGCGAACACCCAGCAGCACGTGCTGCATCTTGCAGCAGCTCGATGGTCCGCGCGCCAATGCCTCGCGGCGGAAAATTCACGACACGCAGGAAACTGGTGTCGTCGTTCGGATTTTCCAGCAACCGGAGATACGCGAGCGCATGTTTGATCTCAGCCCGCTCGAAAAAACGCAAGCCGCCGTAAACGCGATACGGCACGCCGGCATTGAACAACTGCGTTTCAATGACCCGGCTTTGCGCGTTGCTGCGGTACAGAATGGCCACCTCGCTGCGCGCCAAACCATCGCCTTTGACAAGCTGGCGTAGCTCATCCACAACCCATTCTGCTTCGGCAAAATCACTCGGAGCCTCATAGACGCGTACCGGCTCGCCCGGGCCTTGGTCAGTTCGCAGACTCTTGCCCAACCGCTTCGTGTTGTGGCCGATCAAATGGTTGGCGCTGTCCAGAATGTTGCTATAGCTTCGGTAGTTCTGCTCCAGCTTGATCTGGTGCTGTACATGAAACTCGCGCACAAAATCAGCCATATTGCCCACGCGCGCTCCGCGAAAGGCGTAAATGCTCTGGTCGTCATCACCCACCGCCATCACGGCCCCACCGCCCTCGGATGGCAAACCCGCGATCATCTTGATCCAGGCATACTGCAGCCGGTTGGTGTCCTGAAACTCATCAATCAAGATGTGCCGAAAGCGCCTGCGGTAATGGTCCCGGACTGCATCGTTGTCCCTTAGCAGTTCAAAGCTGCGCAGCATCAACTCGCCAAAATCAACTACCCCCTCGCGCTGGCATTGCTCCTCGTAGAGTTGATAGATCTCTACCTTTTTACGCGTTTCCTCATCGCGGGCCACCACATCCGAGGGCCGCTCGCCATCTTCCTTGCAACCCGCAATGAACCATTGCAATTGTTTAGGTGGAAAACGCTCGTCGTCGATGTTGAACTGCTTGCACAGACGCTTGATGGCCGAAAGCTGATCCTGCGAATCCAGAATTTGAAACGACTGAGGCAGGTTCGCGAGCTTGTAGTGAGCTCGCAAGAAACGATTACAGAGACCGTGAAAAGTGCCAATCCACATACCACGCGCGTTAAGCGGCAGCATGCTGGTCAGGCGCGTGAGCATCTCCTTGGCGGCCTTGTTGGTAAACGTAACCGCGAGTATTCCGCCCGGGGAAACTTGCCCCGTCTGCAACAGCCAGGCAATGCGGGTGGTCAACACACGAGTCTTGCCCGAGCCTGCGCCAGCCAGAATCAGTGCGTGTTCCGGAGGCAGAGCAACAGCCGCGCGTTGCTCAGGGTTCAGGCCATTGAGAAGAGGCAGATCGGCGCTGGAAGTGGACATTGAAAAAATAGGCATTACCGCATTCTATGAACCCCCATCCAAATTCAAGAGAAACACTCTCACAAACTGTGTAGAGCGCTCGCCTGAAAAGCGCTCTCAGGAATAAGGGTTCAACCTTGGTCCGGCGGTTGGACGCGCCCGAGCAGGGCGTCATCGGGCGCGTCCAACCGCCGGATTTAGGTTCAAAGATCAATAGTGCAAAACGGTGGATTCATGGACGGGCAGCACCATTTCCTTCAGCCTGGCCTCCAACAGAGGCAAGCCCAGACGCCTGGCGCTCAGCGCAGCAGTGCCGTACAGAAAAAATCCAGAGCGTTCGACTCCCGGCAGATCGCTCGTGAGCCTCAGCGCAACCGCGTGCACGTCTGATCGAGAAATCTGCGCTCCTGCCCGAAGTAGCGGCTCAACCACGAACACATGTCCTGCTTCAACTGCGCAATTCATGGCCGTTCGCCCCTGTCCGTCTTGCAATTCCCTGGATGCCCCGTGTTGCAGCAATATTTCTGCCGCCCGGAAGTTTGCAGTTCTGGCTGACAGAATCAGCGCGGTTTCACCGTCTTTGTCAGCAAGGTCAAGTTCGGCCCCCTCGGCTATCAAATAGCTGAGAATACTGTGATTCGGAAGTTGAGTTGAGTACATCAGTGCAACCCAGCCATCCTCATTCGCCGCATCGACGTCTGCCCCCGCAGCAAGCCATGCGCGCACCCCCGCTTCTCGCCCCTCGCGCGCCGCATCCCTGAGGGCGCGCCCCGCTGAGGCAAGGAATTCGCTCGGAATTTTCGCCCCTGACGAGCGTAACGCCCCTACCAACTCAGACCTTCCGGCGATTGCATTGAAGACCAAGTGGGTATTGAGCAATAGTTGATCTTGTTCAGCCGCAGGTCGATTCGCACCCAAAGCGGCCACGAAAGCGCCGCTGACGAGCATCGACACCTCCATTTCACCAATTGAACCCCTCATCCCGCGGGCCACTGTACTCAGAGGGGACGCAGAAGCAAATGCTGACAATTTCTGAAGAGCAGTCGAATACCATGCGACCGCCACTTGCCATGCGCCGGACCTGATCGCCCCATCAAGCCTCTGGGAGCTTTTCAACTCCTGAGAGGGGGTAATGGCAGCACCAGAAATCCGCAACAACCTGACCACCGCCACATGCCCTTGTTCTGCTGCAAGCGTCAGAGCTGTTTCGCCTTGCTTATTGACTACGCTCAAGACCGCCCCGGCCTCGATGAGAGCCCTTACTGCATTGATGTGTCCCCTTTGAGAGGCAAGCATCAAAGCCGTGGCGCCATTCTGATTGGTGGCATTGATATCGACCCCAGCTGCAACCCATGCGGCCACGCCAGCAGCAGAATCCTCGGAAGCCGCCACCCTGAGCGAACGCGAGGCGACACCCTGATTGGCACCACCTATGCGCGCCCCGGCATCGCGCAGAATTCCCACAATTTTTGCCTGTCCGCGCTCTGCCGCCAGGATCAGGGCGCTGTCGCCAGCCGGATCCAATGAGCTAAAGTCCGCGGTAGCGCCGATGATCGCTCGCACCGCGGCCACATCGCCAGACTCAATCACCGACTTAAGATCGCTAAGGGTGCTGTCATGTGTGCCTGCATTCGTGGCCGAAGCCTGAGGAGACGAAGTTCCGACAGCGGAAGAAAGCTCGTCGTCCAGGCCTTGCAAACACTCGACTCTGCCGTCTTGCAAAGACGTACCAATGCCGGAACTGGAGTTGATGATCTGACTGCTGCCAGTTGCCCGAACCTGGGTGAGAGCACCTTGGCCGTTAGCCTGCAGGTTCAGATTCGGAATGTTGTTGGATGGTGCATTGGAGGTACTAGAACGGCCCAGCATAAGTATTCTTGGTAAATGTGATCAGAAAAGTGCTCAAGGAAGACCTGCCATTTTTTTAGCTTCATCCAGCGGCGAAGCAAACGGCAAGGCATGTCACCGAGACTGAGTCACAAAACGAAATCTAAAGTTCCAATTTTTTAGTAGGACACGTGTTGTCCAGTCCATCCCGACACGTAACTTTGCATGGTTACTTCTAACGCCGTAGAATCAATCACCGGGCCCAAGTTTTCTTGACCCGGTTTTTTTGTGGCCAAGCCACAAATGCCGGCTGCCAGACCAAGCGCCCACCTTTTCAAATCTGAATGGAGCTTGGACCTCATGGAAATCTTTGATTACGATCACGTACTGCTGCTGCCGCGCAAGTGCCGCGTGGAAAGCCGTAGCGAGTGCGACGCCGGCATTGAGTTTGGCAGCAGACGCTTCAAACTCCCGGTGGTCCCGTCCAACATGAAGACGGTAGTGGACGAGGAAGTTTGCACCTGGCTTGCGAAGAACGGTTACTTCTACGTCATGCACCGCTTCGACCTCGACAACCTTGCCTTCGTCCGCGACATGAAAAAGAAAGGCCTCTTCGCCTCTATTTCGTTGGGCGTCAAGGACGCTGACTACGCCACCGTCGATCAGCTCGCGGCTGAAGGCCTTGCCCCAGAGTACATCACCATCGACATCGCCCACGGCCACGCCGACACCGTGCGAGACATGATCGCCCACATCAAAGCCAAGCTGCCGGATTCATTCGTCATCGCCGGCAACGTAGCCACTCCAGAGGCTGTAATCGATCTGGAAAACTGGGGCGCCGACGCCACCAAAGTGGGCGTGGGCCCTGGCAAGGTCTGCATCACGAAACTGAAAACCGGTTTCGGCACGGGTGGCTGGCAGCTTTCAGCGCTCAAATGGTGTGCACGCGTGGCCACCAAGCCCATCATTGCTGACGGTGGCATCCGAAGCCATGGAGACATCGCCAAGAGCATTCGCTTTGGCGCCACCATGGTCATGATCGGTTCACTATTCGCCGGTCATGAAGAATCTCCTGGCCGCACTGTTGAAGTGGACGGCGAGCTCTTCAAGGAGTATTACGGCTCTGCCAGCGACTTCAATAAAGGCGAATACCGCCATGTCGAAGGCAAACGCATTCTGGAGCCGATCAAGGGCAAGCTGGCTGACACATTGATCGAAATGGAACAGGACGTGCAGAGCTCGATAAGCTACGCAGGCGGCAAGAAGCTGCTCGACATCCGCAAGGTGAATTACGTCATCCTGGGGGGTGACAACGCCGGCGAACACCTGCTGATGTAAGTTTTACTGATTCTGATCAGCTTCTTGCGGCGGCCCCTTGAGCTCAACCATGTTGCCTTCGGGGTCGTGCAGGTAGATCGAAGGGCCAAACCCTTGCGCACCGTAGCGCAACTCGGTTTTGCCCGCGACAACGCCATGTAGTTGCAGGTGAGCGCGAATGCCGGATTCGTCAAACGGGTCAACGCGCAGGCAAAAATGATCGAGATTCCGCCCTTCCCGCCCCGGCGCCGCGCCGCCTGCTCGGCCAATCTGACCATCGACCGGCACCAGATCGATCAATGACCGGCCAGCTCGCAGTTGAACCAACCCAAGCGCCTCCTGGCGACGCTCAACGCTACAGCCCAGCACCTGACAATAAAAGTGCAACATGGGCTCCAGCTGAGCCACTCTCAATACCAAGTGATCTATATCTTTGATAGGCAACATGGCTCAAGCATGCGCCTATTTTTGTCAACGTTCAAGGAGCTCCCGCGCCAGTGAATTCAGCCGATGCCCTGGCTGAGCCAGCGCATCCAGAATACTGAAATGATTCAAGCCCGTCAGGGTAGCCGCCACCGGCACACGTTCGCGCCCCCAAGCCTGCTGGATAAGCCGGTTTAGCCGCAAGTACTCGCCGCTCTCTTGCCCACCCACCACGCTGTAAAAAAGCCCTTGCGCGGGGCTCGGCAAACGGGCGGGGCTCGCAGTGTGCACCTGATGAGATGTAAGGCGCAAAACCTCCTGCAGGCTGGGGGTGTGCATCAGCGGCTCCAAATCGTACAGACCCGAAACGCCTAGCGCACTTTTGACCACATCAGGAGGCAAATCGCCATCGAACACGTTCCATGCGCAGGCGAGCATCATCGCCGCCATGTGGCCACCCGCAGAATGTCCAATGACCGTGATGCGCTGCGGATCACCGCCCAGCCGCGAAGCATTTCGCCAGGCCCAAGCCACTGCACGTGCTACCTGAAGCGTAATCTCAGGAATGGTGAGACGCGGGCAAAACCCGTAATTGGGCACCACCACAGCAGCCCCGGCCTCATGCATTGCGGCCGCTACAAAGCTGTGATGCGACTTGTCGAGCGCTTTCCAGTAACCCCCATGAATGAAGACAACCACAGGCGCATTCTTGCGGGGTGCTTCAAACGCATCGAGAGTTTCCCGGGGACCGTTTCCGTAAGGAACGTCCAGCTCAGATGTCAGATGCTTGCGAACGCGTGCAGACTCTGCCGCCCACCTGACAAAATAATCAGCGTGTTCGGGCACCCGCATGCGGTTGTTGTACATGCGTTCAAGCCATTGCGTGTCGGGCATGGCGTCACAGTGGGCATCGTCTAGGCGTAACATGAGTAGCGATATTGTCGCAAACTATCCGATCAGTAAAAAAACTATTGAGCTGAACCGCCCAATAATTAACCCCCTGCCAGTAAGCTGCATAACTGCTTTGATTCAACCTACGGTCAACTAGACTTTCGTTTCTGAAAAAATAAAAGCTCCCTTCCCTCACGCATGACCACATCGACTTTGCTTCAACCGCCCGGCCTGCCGGAATTCTCCGCAAAGCACATCCCAGTACCCGGCGCCCGGCTCTGGGTGGTCGACAGCGGCGGTAATGGCACCCCACTGGTGCTCCTGCACGCCAACACATCGACCGTGAATAGCTGGCATGCGCAGTTTCCGGCCTTCCATGCCGCAGGTTACCGCGTAATCGCCTTTGACCGTCGCGGCTGGGGTCAGAGTTTTGCTGACCCCGAGACCGGTCCCCAGCCAGGAAGCATCGCAGAAGATCTTGATGCCCTGGCCAATGCAATGGGGCTGCAGCGGTTTTGCCTACTGGGTATTGCCGGTGGCGGCTTTGCTGCGCTGGATTACGCCGCATGGCAGCCGTCGCGCCTGCTCAAACTAATCATCGCCGGAAGCAACGGAAAATTCACCGAGCCTGAAATGCAAGCGCTCTCGGCACGAATTGCAGTTCCGGGCCTGACCGGGCGCCTGGAAGTGCGCCCCTACCTCGAAGTGGGGGTAGCCTACCGTTCGGAAAACCCGGAGGGCTTCCAGAGTTTCATCGACATGGAACACACGGCTCGGCAAGAAGGCGCGCCGGAACAACCCCTGCGCACCCCCAACACTTACGCAAAGATAGCGACCATTGCGACTCCGGCGCTCATACTCATGGGCGGCAGCGATCTACTGGCGCCACCAGCCCTCATGAAGACTTGGGCGCGGCATCTGCAAAACGCCCAGTTCGCCGAAATCGGTGATGCCGGCCACTCTATCAACTGGGAACGGCCACAGGCATTCAACCGGATAGTCATGGAGTTTCTTGGCTGACGCACTATCGAGTGCTGGAATCGCCCGGACAACCTTACCTGAACCGACAACGCCTTGAGCATCGATTTCGCCACCCTTGACACCTTGCGCAATTACCACCCCGCGTGGCGCTTATTGCGTTCGGACCATGCCCCTTTGGTGGCCAGCTTTCTGCACCGCGTGTTCGTGGTGCCCAATGTGCGGGTGATGTCAGCTGCGGATTTGGCGGAGTCGCTAGAAGATGAACTGTATGCTTTGCGCCTGCACCTGGGAGAAACTGCGTTTCCAAAGCCAGCGCTGGAGTATCTGAACGATTGGGCCGCGCCCGACAAGGGCTGGCTGCGCAAATACTACCGCCCCGGAACAGACGAAGCCCAGTTCGATTTGACACCCTCTACCGAGAAAGCCATTGCCTGGCTGACACAACTGAATGAGCGGCAATTTGTAGGCACAGAATCTCGATTGCTCACGCTGTTCGACCTGCTCAAGCAGATGAGCGAAGGCAGCGAAGCCGACCCAGCCAAACGCATCGCCGAACTACATAAGAAACGCGACGACATTGACGCCGAGATTGCGCAAGTGCTTTCGGGCAATGTGCCCATGCTTGACGATACAGCGCTGAAGGATCGCTTCCAGCAATTCATGCAGGGAGCACGCGAGTTGCTTGGGGATTTTCGGGAGGTGGAGCACAATTTTCGGCAGCTGGACCGCCGCGTGCGTGAGCGCATTGCTCTGTGGGAGGGCAGCAAGGGCGCGCTGCTGGAAGAAATCATGGGCGAGCGCGATGCAATTGCCGACTCCGATCAGGGCAAGAGCTTTCGCGCCTTCTGGGATTTTCTGCTTTCCAGCCGCCGGCAAGAGGAGCTGACCGAACTTCTGGATCGCGTGCTGACCTTGCCCGCCGTGACCGACCTGAAACCCGACACCCGAACCCGCCGCGTGCACTACGACTGGATGGAAGCTGGCGAGCACACACAGCGCACAGTCGCCGCTTTGTCGCAGCAGTTGCGGCGCTTCCTGGATGACCAAGCCTGGCTGGAAAATCGTCGCATCATGGACATTCTGCACGGCATCGAGAGCAAGTCGCTGGCTCTCCGTGATGCTCCCCTTCCGGCACGGTCATGGAAATGCCCGAGGCCAGCGCCGATATTGAGTTAGCCATGGAACGGCCCCTGTTCACACCAAGCATCAAGCCGGTCATTGCAAACCTGGACATGCTGGCAGGTGACGAAGACATTGACCCGTCGGCGCTCTTCGATCAGGTGGTGGTCGATAAAGCGCGACTCACCCGCCATATCCGTCATGCTCTGCAGGACAAAGCTCAGATCACCTTGAGCGAACTGGTCACCAATCAGCCTTTGCAGCACGGACTGGCGGAGTTGATTGCCTACCTGCAGTTGGGAAGTGATACTTTCAGCACCGTGGTAGATGAGGACACGCCCGAACCAATCCCCTGGCAAGCATCAAGTGCAAATGGACCAATCATTCGCAGCGCAAGCTTGCCCCGTGTCATTTTTATGCGCTGAGTATTCATGCGCTGGTCAACAACAAAATTTAAAGCCAACGGCATAACTCTAGAAACACCATGGGAGAAGAATCCTCTAACGCCTTCACCGCAGCAGACCCCATGGTGGGCGCGGCTCCTGATCTATCAGTGCTTCTGGTCAGTCTGCTCAAAGGCGTGCTCTACCGCGATGACAACGAACGCCAATGGGCGGCATTGCTGAATCTCCAAGCGCGGGTGCGCGACTATGTGGCAGTGCTGAATCTGGACCTGATGCTCGACGAGGCGGAGGGCTATGCCTTCCTGAAGAGCCGCCCCGAACCGGCCGAAGACGACCCCGCTCCCCGTATGCCTCGTTTGGTGGCACGTCGGCCCCTGAGCTTTTCCGTGAGCCTCATGCTCGCCTTGCTGCGCAAGAAGTTGGCCGAGTTCGACGCAGGTGGCGGCGATACCCGGCTGGTGCTCTCCCGCGATGACATCGTGGAACTGGTCCGTGTGTTTCTGCCAGATGGCTCCAATGAGGCCAAGCAAATTGATCAAATCGAAACCACAATCAACAAGGTGGCAGAGCTTGGCTTTCTGCAAAAACTCAAACCCTCAGGAGGCGCTGCAACTGGCCCAGCCACTTTTGAGGTGCGCCGGATCCTGAAGGCTTTTGTCGACGCCCAGTGGTTGGCCGAATTTGATGCACGTCTGGCCGCTTACCACGTACAACTGGCAGGGGTGGGCGATGCAAAGAACGGAACAGGCCATGAGTAACCCCCAATCCTTGGGCCTGGACTTCTGCGCCGACGACACGCTGTCGGGCTTTCGCCTCACTCGCCTGGAGGTGTTCAACTGGGGCACTTTCGACAGCCGGGTGTGGACACTGCAGCTCGACGGGAAAAACGGTCTGCTCACGGGCGACATTGGCTCGGGCAAATCCACCTTGGTGGACGCCATTACCACCTTGCTGGTGCCAGCCAACCGCATCGCTTACAACAAGGCCGCCGGTGCAGACAGCAAAGAACGAACACTCCGCTCCTACGTGCTCGGGCACTACAAGTCCGAACGCAACGAAGTCACGGGCGCGGCCAAGCCCGTAAGCTTGCGCGACCACAATAGTTATTCGGTGATCCTTGGCGTTTTCCATAACGCAGGCTACGACCAGACAGTGACCTTGGCCCAGGTGTTCTGGATGAAAGACGCACAGGGGCAGCCGGCACGGTTCTTCCTCGGAGCCGAGCGTCCGCTGTCGATCGCTTCTGACTTTGCCCATTTCGGATCGGACATTGCCCAGCTTCGCAAGAAACTGCGCGGGCTGGGTGCCGATGTGCACGACAGCTTCCCTCCCTATGCGGCCTGGTTCCGCCGTCGTTTCGGCATAGAAAACGATCAGGCCCTGGAGCTTTTTCACCAGACCGTATCGATGAAGTCCGTGGGCAACCTCACAGATTTCGTGCGCAGCCACATGCTCGAACCCTTCGACGTCGGCCCTCGCCTGCAAGCCTTAATCGGTCACTTCGACGACCTCAACCGCGCCCACCAGGCTGTGCTGAAAACTCAGCAGCAGGTTGAACTACTCACGCCAATGGTTGCGGACTGCGGCAGGCACAAAGCACTGGTGGCCGAAGTTGAAGGTTTGCGCGCCTGAAGCTTGGCCTGATCGAAAAGCGTACAGGCTTGCTGGCAGAAGAATGGGAACGCTTGAATGCTCAGGCGCAAAGACTCCAAGCTGCTCATGAATCCCAGTCCCTTCATGTTGATGAACTGAAGCAGGCCATCCATGACAACGGTGGCGACCGGTTGGAACGCCTTGCTGCAGATATTCGCAAGAAAGAGCAACTGCGAGACACGCGCAAAACCAAGGCAGATCGATATGGCGAGCTGGCACGCGTGCTGGGCGAGCCACAGGCCACAGACGCGCCCACCTTTGCAGCGCAACGCGGCAAGTATCAAAGCTGGCGCGAGGATGCGCGTAACCGCGATGCTGATCTTCAGAATGCACTGACAGAGCACAGTGTCAGCTTGAGACAAGGCAAGCAGGAGCATGACCAGCAAACTGCCGAAATCGACAGCCTGAAGCGCAGGCGCAGCAACATTGATGACCAGCAAATCCAGATTCGCGCTGCCATGTGTGCCGCACTGGGCCTGAATGTGGATGACATGCCTTTCGCTGGTGAATTGATCCAGGTGCGTGAAGATGAGCGCGACTGGGAAGGTGCAGCTGAGCGCCTGTTGCGCGGTTTCGGCTTGGCGCTTCTGGTGCCTGATGCTCACTACAAGGCGGTGGCCGAATGGTTCGATGGCGCCCATCTGCGTGGCCGCCTGGTGTACTTCCATGTGCGGCCACGCAAGGCCGCCGAACTGCCAGACTTGCACCGAGACTCCCTGGTTCGAAAACTGTCCATAAAACCCGACTCCCCCCATTACGATTGGCTGGAGCGCGAGCTTGCTCATCGCTTTGATGTAGCGTGCTGCGCCACGCAAGAACAGTTCCGTCGCGAAACGCGCCCCATCACGCGGGCAGGCCAGATCAAAGACCCCAGCGGTCGACATGAAAAGGACGACCGCCACCGCATTGATGATCGCAGCCGCTATGTGCTCGGCTGGAGCAATAGTGCCAAGATCGCGGCGCTTGAAGCCAAACGCCGCCAGATCGAAACTCAGCTAGGAGACATTGGCAGCCAGATTAGCAAAATTCAGAAAGAACGTGCTGTGCTGAGCAGCCAGCTTGACGCCCTGACTCGACTTGAAGAATTCACGGCTTTCGAGGAATTGGACTGGAGCACAGTTGCCACAGAGATTGCACACCTCATAGATGAGCGCAGCCGGCTGGAAGCAGCCTCCGATGTGCTCAAGCAGTTGAACGACAACCTGCGCGCGCTGCAGAAGGCGCTGAGGGAAACAGGCGAAGAACTACAGCTTGCACGTGACAAGCGCGCCAAAGTGGAACAAAGACGCTCGGATGCGAACGAGCTTTACCGGCAAACGGAAGCAATGCTCGCTGGCGCCGTAGTGGACGAAACGCAATCAGCCAAGCTGGAATCCATGCGCGCCGAGGCACTGGGCGAACATCAACTGACGGTGGAATCATGCGACAACCGCGAACAGGATGTGCGCACCTGGCTGCAGACCAAGATCGATTCAGAAGACGCCAAACTCAAGCGCCTAGCCGAAAAAATCATCAAGGCAATGGCCTCCTTCAAGGAAGCATTCAAACTGGAAACAGCCGAAATAGACGCCAGCCTGGAAGCAGCCTTTGAATACGAAAACCTGCTGACGCAGTTGAACCGCGACGACCTCCCGCGTTTTGTCGCGCGATTCAAAGAGCTGCTGAACGTCAATACGATCAACGAAATCGCCAGCTTCAATGCCCAGCTGGCACGGGAGCGCGAAACCATCAAAGAGCGCATTGCCCACATCAACAAGTCCCTAGGCGAGATTGACTACAACCCTGGGCGCTACATCGTCCTCGAATCACAGCCCAGTCCTGATGCCGAGATCCGCGATTTTCAGCAAGAATTGCGTGCCTGCACTGAGGGCGCCGTCACGGGCTCCGATGACGCCCAGTATTCAGAGGCGAAGTTCCTGCAGGTCAAGGCTATCATCGACCGCTTCCGCGGGCGAGAGGGTTTGTCTGAACAAGATCGCCGCTGGACGAGCAAGGTCACTGATGTGCGCAACTGGTTCCTTTTCGCCGCCAGCGAGCGTTGGCGCGAAGACCATAGCGAACATGAGCACTATTCAGATTCCGGCGGCAAGTCTGGTGGGCAAAAGAGAAGCTGGCCTACACCATCCTGGCCGCCAGTCTGGCCTATCAGTTTGGCCTGGAGTGGGGAGCTGTGCGCTCCCGTTCTTTCCGCTTTGTGGTGATCGACGAGGCCTTCGGAAGGGGTTCAGATGAATCCGCGCAGTACGGCCTGAAGCTGTTCCGGCAACTCAACCTGCAGTTGCTGATCGTCACGCCACTGCAGAAGATTCACATCATCGAACCCTACGTTTCCAGCGTAGGCTTCGTCCACAACGAGGGTGGCCGAGCCTCCAAGCTGCGCAATCTTTCCATTGAAGAATACCGGGCGCAGAAGGCTTCAGCATCCACTGAATCCGCACAGGAACTGCTGCAGTGAGTTGGACCGGCCCGAAAGAATTGAAGGCACAGTTGATTCGCCTGTGGGAGCGAGGCGAACTACTGCGAGACACCGTCACGGGCCACGTGCGTTTTCCGTTAAGGTTGTCACTCAAACTCCCAAGTTCCACAGACATCACAGATCGTTTTCAGGACGTTCGCGCATGGGCGACGGAGTTGGCAGCCGCTGAATCGATTCGTGTCGAATGGCAGGAACTTCGACACCGCGTTCAGGGCACCCAGAAGCTACCGACTTCCGTGTGGATCGAGACCCTTGAGGACGCCCTGACCTGGCTGGGAAAACGCAAGGAATGGGACCGATTCTCGGCACAAGTCGCCAGCACCCGCCAAGCCAACGCTGCATTGCTTCCCTGGCTTGAGAGACGACCGCTGCAGGCGCTTTCGCTTACAGCCGAATGGTCTCGATTGCTAGCCGTGGTGGATTGGCTGGTCGAGCACCCTCGCCCAGGCATTTACTTGCGGCAGGTAGATTTGCCCGGCGTGCACAGCAAGTTCATGGAAACTCACCGCGCCGTGCTGACTGAGCTGCTCGATTTAGCCCTGCCAGCAAGCGCCGTAGACATAGAAAAAGCGGGCATCAGCCAGTTTTCTGCCCGCTATGGATTCCTGGAAAAGCCAACCCGCATTCGATTCAGGGTGCTTGACTCACGCATACGCGTAGTGCCCGGCTCAGCCTACCCGGACGTCACGCTGGATGCCGACAGTTTCAGTCAGCTGCAGCTTCCGGTACAGCGCGTGTTCATTACCGAAAACGAAACCAACTTCCTTGCATTTCCGCAAGCTCGCCATGCCATCGTCATATTTGGCGCGGGTTACGGCTGGGATGCGCTGTCCCGCAGTGACTGGCTAAAGAATTGTTCCATCCATTACTGGGGGGATATTGATACCCACGGCTTCGGTATTCTGGATCAACTGCGAGGCCGCTTTGAACACGTAACATCGTTCCTGATGGACAGGGAAACCCTTGATGCCCACACCGCCGCCTGGGGAACCGAAGACAAACCCTTGATGGCCGACTTGCATCGCCTGACGCCTGAAGAGCGCAGTCTCTACGATGATCTGCGCGACAACCGCAAACGGCCAGGGCTACGGCTGGAGCAGGAGCATATCGGTTTCCGATGGGTGGCTGATCGGCTTCAAAGGCTCGTTGGTGATACTGCCAATCAACCACTCGGTTAGGCTCAATACCCTCCATTTAGGTGTGCCAACGCTATCTTTGTAGGAGCAGCTTCAGCCGCGAAAGGCCTCCCACGACAAAACAGGCTGGCGCAAAATGCCGTGGTTCTCCTCCCATCTCATCTCATCTCCTCTCCCTCCGGGAGATGTCAGGGTGAGGGCAGCGGCGCTTGATCTGCGACTGGCATTGTTTTGTGGCCTGCACGTCCAATAGAAGCGCTCGGCGTTATAAAAAAATGGACAGCGCGGGACAGCGCTCCCTCACCCCCACCCTCTCCCGAAAGGAGAGGGAGTCAAGCACACAGTCAAGACGCCACTGCCGTCAGCCTGGATCCAAATCCAGGCTCAGTTACCATGGCGATCACTCAGCCAGCTCAAGATTCTCAACCTCATGAAACGCCGCGCGCTTTTTGTCGGCATTGCCTTATTGTTCTTGGCCATCCTGGCATGGGTCCTGACACTTAAAACACTCGGCCCTTCCCTGCCCGGCTACGAAATCACGGCGCGGCCGCTGGTACAGACCGTCGTGGCGACCGGACGGGTCACCGCCGTATCGCGCGCGCAGGTAGGCAGCCCTGTCACAGGCGTGGTGGTTGAGCGGCGCGTGCGCGAAGGTGACGTGGTCAAACCCGGTGACGTTCTGGTGGTACTGCGCGCCGACGACCTGGAAGCCACCGTGCGGGAAGCCCAAGCGGCGCTCGCTCAACTTCAGCAATCGACACGGCCACAGGCTCAGGCCGCACTCCGCGAGGCCGAGGCTCAGTCCGCGCAGGCCAGCCGCGAGGTCCAGCGGCGTCGCGCGCTCTTTGATCAGCAGGCCATCTCCCGGGAAGAAATGGAACGGGCCATACAGGCTGAAACCGTTGCGCGAGCCGCCGCTGAGCAAGCGCGACTGAATCTCCAGTCCCTGGTGGCCGGCAATCCGAACGAGACTGCGGCCCGCGCCAGACTGGCAAGCGCACAGGCTCAATTGGCCAAGACCACCATCCGCGCCGAAGTCGGCGGCACCGTGCTCACACGAAACGCCGAACCAGGCGATCTGGTGCAGCCCGGCCGTGTATTGTTTGAGATCGCTGAAGAGGGCGACACCGAAGTGCGCGTGCCGCTGGATGAAAAGAATCTGGAAGTGCTCGCCATCGGGCAGCCAGCCATGTGCGTGACCGATGCCTATCCTGCCCAGCCATTTCAGGCAAAGGTCAGCTTTATCGCACCCGGCGTTGACGCCCAGCGTGGAACCGTCGACATTCGCCTTGCAGTGTCTTCTCCGGCAGACTTCCTGCGCCAGGACATGACGGTCACGGTAAACATTGAAACAGGCCGCCGCGATCAGGCCATGGCTGTGCCCAACGATGCATTCATCAGCACCGAGGGCAACAAGGCACTACTTTGGGTAGTCGCCAACGATCGCGTCACGCGGCGGCAGGTGGAGCTTGGCCTGCGTGGCATGGCCCAGACCGAGGTCACGGCCGGTTTGCAAGTGGGCGACAAAATATTGGCCAACGGGCGTGCTGCCGTGGCCGAAGATGATCGCGTTCGCTTGCGTGTGGTGCCCACCGCTCTGCCTGCTGGTATGGCGGATCCATCCACCCGCAGAGAACTACCAGCCAAGCTGAACTGACCCCCATGTGGATTGAGCGAACCATTGCCATCGGGTTCCTGCGCGAAGGCAAAGCGCAGAGTACGCTGATTCTTGTGGGCATAGCCGTGGGTGTGGCGGTCATCGTCTTCCTCACGACCCTGATTAACGGGCTGCAGGCCAACATCATCGACCGCACACTGGGCACGCAGGCCCACATCAGAGTGCTACCGACCGAAGAACTCAACCGCATTTTGCCGCCGCCATCCGGGTTCACACAGTTGCTGCTTGAAGACAAGCGGGCGCAACGCCTGCGCTCCATCAACAACTGGCAGCAGGTTCGAGATGTGTTGGACACTTTGCCCGACGTTCGTGCAGTGTCACCCATCATTTCGGGGCCTGCGTTTGCACGGCGCGGCGAGGCCATTCAATCTGTGGCACTGGTGGGTATTGATCCACCACGGTATCAGCGCATCATTCCAATCCAGGACGACATCATCGCCGGTGCATTCCGCATCGGTGCCGGCGACGCTGTCATCGGCAAGCAGCTTGCCATCGACCTCGGCTTGCGCGTAGGCGACAAGCTGCGGCTAGACGGCGGCCAGGAGAGGGAAAGCGTCGTGAACGTAGCCGGCATCTTCGAACTGGGGGTCCGCGAGCTAGACGCGCGCTACGTCTACCTGGACATGAAGCAGACGCAGGCTCTACTTAACCTACCCGGCGCCTCCACGGTGATCGACGTCACGGTCAACAACATTTTCGAGGCGCAGACCATTGCCGGTCGTATCGCCCGCCTGACCGGACTCAAGGCCGAAAGCTGGATGGAAACCAACGCCCAGTTGATGAACGCCTTGCGTTCTCAGAGCTTGTCTACACAAATGATCAGCGTATTCGTGGCGCTGAGTGTGGCATTGGGCATCGCTAGCGTGCTGTCGGTGAGCGTAGTTCAACGAACACGAGAGATCGGCATACTGCGCGCCATGGGAACCACGTGGCAACAGATGCTGCTGGTGTTCCTGATTCAAGGCGCACTTTTCGGCCTGGCGGGCTCGGTTCTGGGCGTCCTCGCTGGCTATGGCCTGGTCGCCGCATTCAATACCTTCGGACCCAAACTGTTCTACATCCCGCTGGATCCGTGGCTGGCCTTATACGCTGCGGTGCTGGCAACGCTGACTGGCGTGATCGCTGCCGCCATACCCGCACGACGTGCCGCCTCACTGGATCCGGTGGAGGCCATTCGACATGTCTGAGCACGATGCCACCCAGGAGGTCGTACGCTTGCAGGGGCTTCGCAAAAGCTACAACGTTGGCACGCCCACCGAAGTAGAAGTGTTGCACGGGCTGGATCTGCGCCTTCAGCGCAGAGATTTCGCGGCTCTGGTGGGTGCATCAGGGTCTGGCAAGAGCACGCTGCTGAACCTGATCGGCCTGCTCGACCGACCCACTGCAGGCGAGTTATTCCTGCTTGGGCAACCGACGCGGGACATGGAAGACGCCGGACGAACCGCACTGCGAGGCAGTGCCATTGGCTTCGTCTTTCAGTTTCACCACTTGATCCAAGCCTTTACCGCCCTAGAAAACGTACTCATGCCGCTCATGGTGGCCCACGGAAAACCGACCGAAGAACATCTTGAGCGGGCACACAGCCTGCTGGGGCAAGTAGGATTGAAAGGGCTCGAAAAACGCAAGCCCGATCAGCTTTCTGGTGGCCAGCAGCAGCGCGTGGCTGTCGCCCGGGCGCTGGTGACCCGCCCTGCTCTTCTCCTGGCCGACGAACCTACCGGCAACCTGGACAGCAAGTCTGCCGCCGAAGTGTTCGAGCTTTTCCGAAAATTCAACCGAGAATTCGGCTGCGCAGTTCTACTGGTCACCCATGACCCGCGAATGTCTGAGCAGTGCGACCGAACCATCACGCTGGTAGATGGCCACATCGAGAGCGACACGGCTCTCGACTCAAACCCCGCCTCAGGGCGGTGATGATCAGGGCCAGTGACAGAAGTCGGCATCGGGTTACCCTTGATACGTCGATGAAGATGTCTCGATAACATCAGCACAGTTTCGTCATCGCCGGGTTATCCCGGCCCGTTTCCAGCCGCCACGGAGAAACCCGCATGTGGACATCAGCACTGGTACTGGCGATCGTTTTTGCTGCAACCCTGTATTTTGAGAGACAGGCCATGCACGCGCTGTCGCTACCGTTCGCAGGCATAACCGCAGTGCTGCTCACTTTGGCGGTCACGCTTGCTCTTGGCAGTGCTCAAGGCGTTTGGCAGGCGATAAAACGCAAATCCTCACCGGAAACACCGCCGTCGCAGTGGAAAGATGGCCAGTTGATTCTGGCGGGAGGGCGGCTGAAAGGAAACGTATTGAAGCGAGCACCCTGGACGGGCCGGGAAGTACTTTTTTACTGGTACAGCGCATCCGCCCGGCATACTGCCAGACAGGCGGGCGCCAACGCGCCGGGCTTTCGCGGCATGGATCTGGCGCTCATGGAACTGGTAACCGAAGCGCGGAGCATTAAGCTGGAGGGGGTTCCCAACCCGCGCCATCTCATACCCGAGGTGTCCTTTCAGGACGAAGAAAAAAACCAGGAGGCGGCACGCCACTTGGCCAGCACATCGTGGACCACGGCCCCTGAAATTGTGAACTTCTCAATGGCAGACGCGGAGATGAATTTTTCTGCGGTGCCACTGCACCTGATCAACCGGTCGGGTCGTCAACATCTTGATGCCGTCGAGGGACAGGCCTACTCGGCGGAGCACTACCTCAAGATGCTCCGCATGGGTCGCTGGTTCTACCGGGAACGGGTGCTGTTGCCTGGAGAAGAAGTGACGGTCACCGGCACCTTTCATGACCATCCCCCTCGGATTGACATAGGCACTAGTACCAGCATCCAGGGCGCTCAGCACGAAATCCGACGCGGCCTACCGGCAGCAACAGCCTCCGGAAACCTGATGTCGACAATCGTCTTTGCCGCGGTGCTTGCAGCCCTTGCCGTGGGCGCACACTATTTTGTCTATGGACAGGCCGGCGCCCACTACCTCAACTTGCTTGGTCAGCCGTCCAATTGATTCAACGTATTGACGTGACCATGAGGGACGTGCCTACTCCCCTTGGAGCGTCTTCAGAGCTTCCCACGCCGCTATCGGCGCTCGGCGTTCATGTAGAAACCAGCGGGTTTCCTTGTAGGAGCGGCTTCAGCCGCGATGGGTTTCCTTCGGAGCACATGACGCCATTGATGACGGTAACCCTTCGCGGCTGAAGCCGCTCCTAAAACACGGGTGCAAACATCATGAGAACGGATCAATTGACACTCTGCGGTACACCCAGAGCGAAACCCGCAGCTTACATCACGGCTTGCTGAAAGTCTTCACCAGCGTGGCGTCAAACTTCACGCTTCCAGTCGGACCAACACCACCGGTCAGTGACCACTGGCCAGCCAATCGTTGCGGAGTGTTTTGGGACAGGTTCATGGTTTCTGGCCGCGCAGTGTCCGAGTGTTGCACCCGCTGCCCGTTCGCCACAAACCAGTAACCCATCCGCGAGCCGGCATCAAACTCCACCGTAGTGCCAGCCATCAACTCCCCCGCCACGCAGCCCAGGCGATCACAGCCTTTAATGGCTGCCGTCATATCGGCTTCAGACAGCACCAGCAAGCGTACCGTTTTATTCTCAAAATTAGGGCCAACCACCAGATAAGCGTGCTTCGGCTTGACTTCAATCGGCCCTGACCGAGCCTGATGCACCAGCGTGCCTGATGCCTCACCGGCCTGAGCAGTTGATATCAGCATCCCAGTCAAAAAAGCCGTCAGGAGGCTTGCAGCCACCGAACCACGGAAAACCAGAGTCGACATAATTTGGCCCTCCTACGACATGAAAATCATTGGAGCACACATCGAGACTCTCTCGTAGCACCGAAACGGGCTAGGCTGAATGGCAGAGTGCCTCGAGCAAGTGCGCGCACTGCCGTAGGTTGGCGCTGAGCGCAGCGATGCCCAACATGGGGCGTGAAACAGGTGGCGCTGTCTGTTGGGCTTCGCTGCGCTCAGCGCCAACCTACGAGTGTTAAACCGGTTTTCTCTAACGTGTTCCGCCGCACTCGCTGACGCTCAACTTGGCTACAGGAAGCGACGTCCACGCCATCTCCATTCGCTCAGCGCACAAACGTTCCCAGCCCCTGGCTGTCATAGAGTTCGAGTGTTACGCGGTTATCAGCAAACGTCACCTTGGAGATCGTTCCAGGGGGCGCATTTTCGGTCTCCAGAGTGAACGTGAAGACCGCTCCATCCCAGTGCTGCAAGGGCAGCCGCAGCGGTGAAGCGCCCAGGGTCAATTGCAAAGAGTTGCCAACCACATCCACCTGCACCGGACCATAGAAATCATTGTTGTATTGTCCGGCGTAAGCAGACAGCGGCCCCGAGGGAACAGGCGATGCAGGCGGTGATACTCCCACCAGTGATCCCAGCGGCGCGTTCAATCCCACGAAGTACGACCCAATCAGTGAGACGTAGTCCCGCTGAATGGCACCGTGCTCCAGCAGGTCCATAAACTGCGCACAAAGAATCTCGGGCAATCCCACCGGGTAGCCATTGGTCAACACAACAATGCCCAAGCCAGCGGAAGGTAACACGTTGAATGCAGTGCCGGTGCCAAGTTCAAATGCACCCGAATGGCTATAGAGCCTGCGCCCACCCGAAGTCAAGCCCACATTGAATCCAAACCCATAATGACTGTTCGGCCGGTCTGGAGAGGTTTGCATCTGCGGCGAAAGAGCCTCCCCCAGTGCTGCAGCATCCACAATGCGCCGCCCCTTGAAAGCACCTTGGCCCAGCACCAGCGAAAGCCATTTGGCCAGATCGTTCACGGAAGACGTCACGCTGGCCGCAGGTGCCTGAGCATCAGGCATGCGTTGAAGCGCATTGACCTGCCACTGCCCGTTCTTCTTCCAATGGCCGACCACCCGGTTTTCACGCTTCGTGAAATCTTCATAGCGCGAACTGGTGCGGCTCATACCGAGAGGCTCGTAAAGAACCCTCTCGTTCAGCGTGGCCCAATCCGTTTGCGCCTTGGCCGCCACGCCAACTCCTGCCGCCGTCAGCCCAAAATTAGTGTAGGCATACTTGGTGCGGAAGCCGTCAAGCGGCATATAGCGCAACCGCTCCAACACCTCGCGCTGGTTGTAGCCCATGTCTTCCAAGTGATCGCCGCTATGCTCCGGCAACCCGGATCGGTGAGAGTACAAATCGCCCACGGTCAGAAGCCGGCTAGCCTGAGGGTCTGACAAAGCAAACCACGGCAGCAACTCGCTCATCGGCTGATCCCAACGAACCTGCTTGCGCCCCACCTCGTGCGCGACCACCGTGGCACCGAGCGATTTCGACATGGATGCCAGCTGGAACACCGTATCAGCATCAACAGGATCTGGTCTGCGTAAATCCCGCTTACCGAATCCTTTGGAGTAGATTTTTTCTTCGCCGCGCACCACCGCCACAGCGACGCCAGGAACACCCAAACTCGCCATCAGCTCAGTGGTGAGCCTGTCGATTTGTGACAAGGCAAGATCAATGTTTTGAGCAGGAACGGGGGTTTCGGAGTTTGCGTCCCCTCCCCCGCAGCCGGCCACCAGCGCACCCAGCGCCCCGCCGAGGAAACGACGACGATCATGCATGAAAGCATTCATGGTTCTTGTTCTCTGTAATGTCAAGGTGATCTGTCTGCAGTTCCAGCGTCAATGCAAGACACTGAGGCAGTCGCGAAGGCAGATCAAAACAAATAACTCACGGAATAATCCGTGGGACCGAATCAGGGGCCACCACCTCAATGAAGCTCCTGAGAATGGGGCCGCTGGCGTTGCGGAACTCACCCTTGTCATCAAAAGCTTCTGGCTGGTATGTGGTGGAGACTGAAATCGTGAGTTTCTTGGAGGGCAAGTATCCGCTACTCACACCTGATCCTGCGAAGTTCTTTGTCTGAGAAATCCACTCTCCTGTGAGCATGACCCCCAGCCCGTACGACATATCCTTCGTCAGATGTTGGCACCCGTCGCAAGTGCTCGGATCGCCAAAACCTATCAGCTTGGGGAGCACTTGCTCCTCATACATTTCGCGCGAAACCTGAGCCCCTGAACCCACGATCTCCATTGACTTGGTCAGGTCATAGATGGTGGTGGTTTGCACAGCACCATTAGCAATCGTCCACGATGGATTCCAGAAGGTGGCGTCTTCGTAGAAGGGAGTACCTGCCGGTATCTGCAGGTAATCTCTGCGCTCCGAAGAGAAACTGTGCAGTACCGGCTCTGGTATGGCGGGTGTATTTCCGTTGCTGCTGGTGTCCGTCAAGCCCATCGGTTTGATGATGTATTTTTCCATCACCTCATCAAGCGGCTTTCCAGTGATCTTCTCTAGCAGCTTGCCCAGAATTGCATAGTTGGTGTGGGAGTAGTGCCAATTCGTGCCGGGCGCGAACTTTGCAGGTGCAGCAACCCCTATGGCAACCAATTCGTCGGTTGTGAACGCTCGAAAGGGATCCGCGTACACGGCAGCAATCAATTCCGGCTGATAAACATAGTCAGCGTAGCCGGACGTCATATTCAGCAGGTTCTTTACGCTGACCTGATCGGCGCGCGGCAATTCAGGCCACCATGTCGCCACTTTGTGATCAAGGGTCAATTCCCCTTCGTCGACCAGTTTGGCGAATATTTGCCCAATGTAGGTAAACGCGAACGCCCCATTGCGAATGTGCATTTGCGGCGTGACGGGTACTCCGGTGATGGACTCCCCCATAGCCGAGGTATAGACGTCCTGACCATCCTTGGTGATGCGGATGATCAGCGAGCGCAGCTTGTGCTCCTTGATCACTTGCTGAGCAACTGTTTCGATCTTGGCGCGCGTGGCCGGGTCTGCATTTCCGGTAGCCCCCCCAGCGCCCTGCTCGTCTGAACTCCCGCCGCAAGAGGCCAGAAAAACGCTTGTTGCGAGCACTTTTGCCAGCAGGCCAAACCGCCACGTCCGCTTGATCAGAATCGCGTCCATTTTTACTCTCAGTTGAGTGAATGGACAGATTCTATGCTGCCAAATCGAACTCAAACAGTTAATGAAGGTAGGCATTTCTGTAGTGCAGGAATATTCGACCGGCCGCATTATCCGCTCATCAAATATTACCCCCGAACCTGCCCCCAGACTTTCTCCAACCGCTTCACGCTCACGGGCTGAGGCGTACGAAGCTCCTGAGCAAAGAAGCTGACACGCAATTCTTCCAGGAGCCAGCGAAGCTCCTGCAGGCGCGCATCTTGCACACCTTTGCGCTCTGCCACGAGGCGCCAGAACTTCTGATCCTGCGCCCTCGCCTCGGCCATGCGCTGAGCGTCTCGAACCGGGTCCGCGCGGAGCTTGTCCATCCGAAGCTGTATCGCCTTCAGGTAGCGCGGCAGATGCTGCAAGGCCGCCCACGGCGTCTCCTGGAGAAAGCGCTTGCCAATGAGCCGCTGCAATTGCTGCTGGGCATCGGCCACGGCTTCAGGGGCATTCCTGGTGTCTTTCAACTTCCGGGTTGCCGCTGCGTATTCGGTCAAGACGACCCCCGCCAAACGCGCCACTTCGTTGGCAATCAAGGTCAACCGGCCCCTGCCCTCATCCACGCGCCGCGCAAAGCTCTCGGCATCCTGCGGTAACGGCTCTTGCAGGAAGGCTCGGTCCAGCGCCACGTCAATGATCTGCTGACGCAATTCCTCTGAGGTGCCCAGACTCATATAGGCCACCCCCATTTTCTGGAGATCTGGGATGTTTTTTTCGAGATACTTCAGCGCTTCCTTTATCTGCAGCGCCAGCAAGCGGCGCAACCCGACCCTATGCTTGGCCGCTGCCACCTCTGGCTCGTCAAACACTTCTATGGTGACGGAATCACCGCCATCGACTAAAGCGGGAAATCCAATCAGGGTTTGTCCTTTCCGGCGAATCTCCATCAACTCAGGCAGCTCGCCGAAAGTCCACGCTGTATAACGCTGGCCGGATGTTCTCTCATCAACTTCGTTCTTAGGGGGCACCGCGCGCGCTTTGCCCGACTCTGCGGATTTGCCTGCGCTCCCTGGCGTCATCGAGGGTGAGACTGGAGTTGCCGCTGGTGTGGCGGTTTTGGTCTTCAACGCAGCCAACGCCTGAAACGCCCCACGAGCCTTTGAGCCCAGCTCCGACTTCAGGGCAGCCAGATTGCGGCCAGCCCCGAGCTGCCGCCCGTGCTCGTCGACCACCACAAAGTTCATGAACATGTGCGGCGGCAGCATGTCGACCTTGAAGTCGGTCCGCGCCACCTGAAGGCTGGTAATGTCCCTTACCTGCTTGAGTAGTGCGTCTATCAAGTCACCGTGCCCGAACGCATCAGGCGCCCCCAGTGATTCGTTGAGGCGCGCTGCACTCTCTGGCAAAGGCACAAAGCGACTGCGCGGCCTCTGAGGCAGACTTTTCAGGAGCGCCTGAATTTTGTCCTTCAGCATGCCCGGCACCAGCCATTGAGCACGTTCCTCGCTCACCTGGTTCAGCACGAAAAGCGGCACCGTGACCGTAATGCCGTCTTTCGCATCGCCCGGCGCATGCAAATAGTTGGCCGCGCAGTCCACACCTCCCATTCGCACAACCTTTGGGAAGGCGCTGGTCGTAATGCCGGCGGCATCGTGCCGCATCAATTCTTCGCGCGTCAAGCGAAGCAGCTCCGGACGCGCCTTGCTGGCATCGCGCCACCAAGCCTCGAAATCTCGTCCGTTGCAGATCCCCTGTGGAACCTGCTGATCATAGAACGCGTAGATCAGTTCATCGTCAACCAGAACATCCTGGCGGCGGCTCTTGTGTTCCAGCTCTTCGACCTTGGCAATGGTTTTCTCATTGGCGGACAAAAATGGAAGCCGGCGCGCCCAATCTTCAGGCCATTCACCACCCACCAAAGCCTCGCGAATAAAAATCTCCCGGGCCGAATGCGGGTCTACCTTTCCAAAGCTCACGCGCTTGCCAACATACACCGGCAAACCATAGAGCGTGGCTCTTTCCAACGCGATCACATCTTGCGCCTTCTTCTCCCAGTGAGGAGACAGCAACTGCTTTTTCAGAAGATGCCCACCAACTTCCTCCAGCCATTGCGGCTCAATGTTGGCAATGCCTCGCCCAAAAAGGCGCGTGGTTTCCACCAATTCGGCACACACTATCCAGCGACCGGGCTTCTTGCTTAAATGCGCGCCGGGGTGCCGGAAAAACTTGATGCTGCGCGCCCCCAGGTACTCTGCCGAATTGCCGCCGCCCTCATCCTCCAGCTTGCAACCCACGTTACCCAACAGCCCGGATAGCAAGGACTTATGCAGTGCCTCATAGCCCGCTGCTTGCGTGTTCACCTTCCACTTATGCTCCGCCACCACCGTGTGAAGCTGGGTGTGAATGTCTCGCCATTCGCGCACGCGGCGCACGCTGATGAAATTCTGGCGCAGCAGGTTTTCGTATTGGCGATTGCTTAGTTTGTGCGAAGCTGCCCCACCATCACGGCCCATCACGTTGACCTGAGGTGAACGACCGCCCTGCCTGACCGAAGCAGTCGCCTCGGGTGACGAAGCGTTGGGTTCGTTCAAGGCCTGTCTTGCAGCCTCCATCGCCAATGCCGCGCGCTGCGCAATTGGCAGCGCCGCCACGTTGGCCGGCTTGCGGGGTGCCTTGGCTTCTTGAGCGACCATCTCCCGGCGTGTAGTGGCCGCGTGCCCACCCCGAGCGTCCTGCAACCACTTCCAGAGCCTCAGGTAACCGCTGAACTCGCTTTTCTCATCATCAAACTTCGCATGTGCCTGATCGGCTTGAGCTTGCGCTTCCATGGGCCGATCGCGCACATCCTGCACACTCAGAGCAGAGGCGATGATCAACACCTCATTCAAAGCGCCGCGCTCGCGCCCCTCAATGATGATGCGGCCCACACGCGGATCAAGCGGCAGCCGGGCCAACTCGCTACCCAGGGGAGTCAACTCGCCCGAATCATCCACTGCCCCCAGCTCACTCAGCAGCTGATAGCCATCTGCAATGGCGCGGCCTGAGGGCGCCTCAAGAAATGGGAAATCCTCAACCCGTCCACCCTCACCCAGCAGGTGCAGACTCTTCATGCGCAAGATCACACCAGCCAGAGAACTACGCAGAATCTCCGGATCAGTAAAGCGCGGGCGGCCAGCAAAATCCTTTTCGTCGTACAGGCGAATGCAAATGCCCTCTGCCACGCGGCCGCATCGGCCTGCGCGCTGGTTGGCCGCCGCCTGGCTCACGGGCTCCACCAGCAACTGCTCCACTTTGCTACGGTAGCTGTAGCGCTTAACCCGCGCCGTGCCGGCATCCACCACGTACCGAATGCCCGGCACCGTGAGGGATGTTTCCGCCACGTTGGTGGCCAGCACAATACGCGGCGCACCATGCGTGTCAAATACGCGGTCTTGCTCGGCCTGCGACAGACGAGCAAACAAGGGCAACACCTCCGCGCCACGGGTACCGGCATGGTGTGAAAGATGCTTGCGCAGGTGGTCTGCGGCCTCACGAATCTCGCGCTCACCGGGCAGGAAAACCAGAATATCGCCCACTAGCCGGCCAGTCCAAAGCTCGTCGACTGCATCTGCAATGGCATTGTTCAGGTCGTATTCGCGGCTTTCTTCGTAAGGCCGGTAGCGCTGTTCGACAGGGTAGGTCCTGCCCGACACCATGAGCACCGGCGCCGGGCCGCGCGCACTTTCAAAGTGCTTGGCGAACCTGTCCGCATCAATCGTGGCAGACGTCACAACCAGCTTCAAGTCCGGGCGCCTGGGCAAAATCTGCTTCAAGTAGCCCAGCAGAAAATCGATGTTCAGGCTGCGCTCATGGGCTTCATCAATGATCAGTGTGTCGTATGCCTTCAGCAGTGGGTCTGTCTGCGTTTCCGCCAGCAGAATACCGTCTGTCATCAGCTTGACCGAGGCATTTTGCGACAAGCGATCCTGAAAGCGCACCTTGTAGCCGACCACCTCACCCAGCGGGGTGTTCAACTCTTCTGCAATGCGTTTGGCGACGCTGCTGGCGGCGATCCTGCGCGGCTGCGTGTGCCCGATCAGCCTACCTCGCTCGCCCGGCCTCGCGTTCATGCGGCCACGCCCCATCGCCAGTGCCATCTTGGGCAATTGCGTGGTCTTGCCCGATCCCGTTTCACCGCAAACAATGACGACTTGATGCTGCGCCAGCGTCGCTTCTATCTCGGCACGCCGCTCGGAAACAGGCAGATTGGGGGGAAATTCGATCTTCAAGGGCGTGCGGGGATCATTCATGGGGCTTAGGATTATCCTGCCAGCGCGCGCATGACCTCAAAAGCACTCGGCTATTGGTCCGTTCGCATGAGGTCTGAATTCTTCTGCCTGCTTCTCGTCACTCCTTCCCCCACTGGGGGCGCCCGGCGTAGGGGAAGGTTGGGATGGGGGCACGCACAGCGCCAAAATGAGACACTGACTATGACATACCCCGAGAGCCCCCACCCCCCAGCGAGGGAGGGCTATTCAGGAAATCGTTCAAAGAACCACTTTTTCGACAACCTCTTTGGCGGCGAAAAGCCCGTGCTAGAAACATCGCTATTCACCGCGCGGAAGCATCTCGCGGCTAAATCCGCTTCTGAAGCAAATTCTCAACTCAACCTGTAAAACAAGCCACCTGATCCCCGCTCACTTGCCCAGCATCTCCACCTTGCGCATTCTTCATATGCTCCACACTCAAGGCAGGCGGCAATGGCACGCCGTTTTTCACCGCCAGCACCTCTGACATGATGCTCACCGCTATTTCAGGCGGGGTCTTGCTACCAATATAGAGCCCAATCGGCCCCCGTAGCCTTTGCAGACTCTCTTCAGTCTGATCAAAATGCTCGATCATGCGCTGACGGCGTGCGGCATTGTTGCGTCGGCTGCCAATAGCGCCAATGTAGAAAGCTTCGGTCTGCAGGGCTTCAAGCAAGGCGAGGTCATCGAGCTTGGGATCGTGCGTGAGTGCAATCACGCAACTGCGGCGATCGGGCTTGAAGTCGATCACCGTGTCGTCTGGCATGGTCGAGAGTACCCGAACGCCAGCCACACTCCATGCAGCTCTGTACTCCTCGCGCGGATCGCATATGGTCACTTCGAAGCCGCAAAACAGCGCCATGGTGGCCAAATACTCGCCCAGTTGGCCAGCGCCGATCAACAGCATGCGGTACTCAGGGCCGAAAGTGTTGACCAGCCGCGTTTCATTCAAGCTGAGTTCTGCTGGCGCCTGCGCGGCCTCCAGTGTGACCGTGCCATCAAGCAGGTTCACACTGCGATGCGTCAACCGCCCCGCCTCCAGAGCGCTCACCAGTTCAGACAGAGTGCCCGCATCGGGATCAAACTCCAGCAGCAGTTCCAGGGTGCCACCGCACGGCAGGCCGAAGCGATGAGCCTCGTCAGCGGTAATGCCGTACTTAACGAATTGGGGTGCGCCACTATCGCCCGCTTTGATCGCATCTGCCGCTGCGGCCTGGGTGTAACGAACGATCAGATCGTCTTCAATACACCCCCCGAAACAGAGCCGACCACCGCACCATTCTCCGCGAGCCCCATGATCGAGCCCACCGGGCGCGGCGAAGACCCCCAGGTTCGGACGACGGTCGCCATCAGCACATGCTGGCCTGCTGCCCTCCAATCGCGAAGGGCACGCAAGACGGTAACGTCCAAGTTTTCCATGATCGCCTCCTTGGTCCCTCCATGGGACGAGAGAATGCCTAACCCAGATCCTTCATGAACATATAGCCTACAGCGATCACCGCAGCAGCCGCAACCCAAACCCACCAGGGCACTGCCTTCGAAGCAGGTTGCGCATCAGCTGGACTTGTTGAAGCCGTTGAATCTTCCGGAACTGCTGGTGGCGGATAGCGCCGCTGCATTTCCTCATCAAAGCGCTTGAAGAAATCTTCCGCCATCGACTTGGCCACCCCGTCGATCAGCCGTTGCCCTACCTGAGCGATTTTTCCGCCCACTTGAGCATTCACGGTGTAGCCAAGTTCGCAGCCCTCGCCTTGCGGTACCAGCGTTACCTTGGCTGTTCCCTTGCCGAAACCCGCGGCGCCTGCCTGCCCATCAAACAGAAGAGAGTAGCCGTTGGGTGCGTCAATATCCGTCAACTTGATCTTGCCGTTGAAGCGTGCCGACACCGGCCCAATCTTGATCGCGTTGGTAACGGCATACTGGTTCTCGCCCGTGGCCTCGATTTTTTCGCAACCGGGAATGCATACCTTCAGCACCTCCGGGTCATTGAGGGCCTCCCAGGCTTGCTGCTGAGTGACGGCGAGTTGACGACTACCTTGCATGTCCATGCGGGTCTCCTGTAGTGTTGTAGTTCAGTTGTGGGGATCTCAAAGGTGATACTACCCGTCATCGATGCCGTTTTCTGAGTTTAGGCGCCCACATGAACGGAGAGCGCTTGCACCGCGCAAAGCCTGGCTAAAGATGAATGGTGAAGGAGGCAACGGCCCGTAGTTTCACTATCAAGCGAAGAATCCTGAAGTTTGCCTGAAAACGCCTAAAAAAACGCGGTATACTCTAAGGCTTGTCGGCGTGTAGCGCAGCCTGGTAGCGCACTTGCATGGGGTGCAAGGGGTCGCGAGTTCGAATCCCGCCACGCCGACCATTTATATCAAGGACTTAGCTTCGAAAGGGGCTAAGTCCTTTTTTGTTGCCGTGCCCAATGGGTAAACAAATGGGTAAACGCCGCGAAGCCTGTAACGGCGCTTGGCCCGCCAGCCTAATCCCACAGCGGAGGGACTCAATCAAAGACGCTTGAGGACTCTACGGACAGGCTACGTAAGATGAATCGGATGACATTATTCGCATTCACACCGGCAATACATACAACACCGAACCAGACATTGGTACACGGGTCACCGCTCAGCCAGTTGGTCCGGCTTGTCCATCCCACCCCTCAGCTGCTCGCGTGCAATGCCTGAAGCGTGCTCATCTCCGCTGGGTACTAGCACAGCGTGTGCGCCGGTCGCCGCGACAGAGCAAACGCTGGCAACACGGCGCGGATAAACCCTCCAAGCACTGCGCCCGCATTACAAAAACAGAAAGCAATTCTTAGGGAATACCCTCGCAACCAAGACCTGAGATATAAACCACCAAGTCATAATCGCAGAATTAAGTTGTTGGTGAGCCCCCTCAGCGTCTACCCCTATCAAATCAAACTGGCAAAGCCCTACCGATGGGCAAAAGGTGTGCAAACGCACCGGGTTGGTTTTGTAGTAAGAATCGAAGCCGAAGGCGCCATCGGCCTGGGTGAGGCTGCGATGCTGCCTAACGTGATTCACGACCCAGTGAAATTTGCCCAGCAATGCGAATTGCTGTGTGATGGACTTGATCCGCTAGACGCAAATTTCCTGAAACGTCTGGATGAGCGCGAATGCCCGCCTGCGATTCGCTGCGGCGTTTCGTCGGCCTGGTTCAGCCATGCCGCAGCAAAAAAAGGATTGCGGCTATGCGACCTGCTTGCCGGGCAGACAGGCGTGTCAGACACCGTGCCGGTGAATGCCCTGATCACCGAACAAACCCCACAGCAGTGCGTCGACGCCGCCAAGTATCAGGTGGGCCGCGGCATCTCGACCGTGAAGCTGAAATGCGGCAAAGACCTGGAAGCTGACCGCGAGCGCATTGTGGCGATTCGCGACACGTTTCCTGATCTGAAAATCCGCATTGACCCGAACCAGTCGTGGGACGTGGCCTGGGCCGCAGAGCATCTGCGCAGCCTGCAGCCGTTTCAGATCCAGTATTGCGAAGAACCGCTGCCGTCAGGCACGTCGCTCGATGAATACCGGCGCCTGCGCGAATACGCCGGTGTGGCCATCGCACTGGACGAAAGCATCATCGACCTGAAATCGGCCGAACTCGCCATTGAAAAACAGGCGGCAGATTATTTCGTGCTGAAGCTGCAGCGCCTGGGTGGCCTGGACCGGTTGCTCGACGTGGCGCGTTTTGCCAAATCGCGGCAGGTCGATTCGATATTGACCTCGAACATGGAAGCGAATGTCGGCCTGGCCGTGGGCCTGCATTGCGCCGCAGTCGTGCAAACGCCCGGGCTCGATTCCGGGCTGGCCACCTCCGACTTTTTCGCCGACGGGCTGGACCCTTCGTTGGTAGTCGTGAACGGCTGCATGCACGTGCCTCCCGGTGTGGGCACCGGTGTGCCATTTCACAAATCCTGAATTTTTCATAGAACGCAGTAAATCATGAACACGAGACGTCAGATTCTTTCGATGTTGGGCATCGCCCCCTGTGTGCTCCGCTGGGTGCATTGGCGGCATCACCCGGCTATCCCACGCAGGCCAGCAAGATCTTTGTCGGCTTTGCGGCAGGCGGTGGCACCGACGTGCTGGCGCGGCTGTTTGCCCAGCGGCTGGAAACGCATTTCAAACAGCCCTTTGTGGTGGAAAACAAGACCGGTGCGTCTGGCGCCATTGCCGCCGTGGGCGTGGCCAAGGCACCGCCCGATGGCTACAGCCTGCTCATGGCGGCCGACGCGCACTTGATCTACCCGCACCTCGCCAAAGGGCTGACCTACAGGGCGGTGGAAGATTTCACGCCCATTGCCTGCCTGTCCTCCGGCCCGCAGGTCATTGCCGTGCACCCCAACTTTCCGTGCAACAGCCTGGCCGAGCTGATCGAGTTGTCTCGCAAGGACAAAAAAGGCCTGGCCTACGCCTCCGGCGGCGCGGGCACGCTGACACAGATGGTGATCGAGCTCATCAAGACGAATTCCGACCTGAGCCTCACACACGTCCCTTTCAAGGGTTCCGGCCCGTCGCTGGTGCCGGTGATGGCGGGCGAGATTCCCGTGCTGTCGTCGCCGCTGGGCATCGTGCTCCCGCACATCGCGTCGAAAAAGCTCAAACCCATCGCAGTGACCAGCGCCAGGCGCACCAAGTTTCTGCCGGACACGCCCACCGTGTCGGAAACCAAGGGCTTCGAGCAATATGAGGCCACGTCCTGGGTGGGCCTCCTGGGGCCCAAAGGCATGCCGGCCGAGATCGTGAACGAAATTAATCAGTTTGCGAACACGCTGTCGACCGACCCGTCGTTCATCGAGCGTCTGGACAAGAACGCCTGGAGCCCCGTCAGCATGACGGCGCCCGAATTCAAGGCGAAGATGGAGAAAGACTCCATCAAATGGAAAAACCTGATCGAGAAGCAAGGCATCCAGCTGGACGCCTGACGAGCCGGACAGAAAACCGATGTGCGGTCGCCAGTGACTGGCGGGGTCAGCACTTGATGGGCAGCAGGGCCGACTCCAGCGCTGGCTGCCTTTTTTTGGGTGAAAGTGCCTGAAGCCGACGTCCGTCAAGCACTGGCAACTATCAAAACCATCGTTGCAGGCAGCCAGTTGGCGCCCCCGAGTTCGACACGAAGCGTTGTCAGTGTTTGATTTTCTTGGAAATCGTTTTCAAATTGCCACTACAAGAGGCTTAACTAGGTGTCTGGGTTCGGGCTCCTGACGTTCAGTGCGGCCAGCACGCTGGCCTGATCTCGGTGGATGGTGGAGATGCCTGCGATGGGCGCGCCTTCGTTGATTGACACGCTTTGCCGCTGAATGCGCCGCAGTTGCGTCAGGGCCATCTCAGGTGACGCACTGTGGCCAGCGGCCTTCAGCCGCAGGCGCATCACGCGGTACAGGATCAGGGCCATGAAACAGATGCTGGCATGCGCACGGATGCGCTCGGGCAGCCGGTGGTACACCGGCGCAATCTCGATTGCGGACTTCAGCACTCTGAAGCCGCGCTCGATGTCGGCCAGACTCTTGTAGCGCTGCACAATCTCGGCAGGGCTGAGGTCCGCCACGTTGGTGACCAACAGCAGCTTGCCATCCATCATCTGCGCCCGCGCCGTCAAAGCTCCCTGACGAACCGAAGCATTACAACGTTTCGCCGCGTACGCGGAGCGGCATTGGGTTTTCTGCCCTGCACGCGTTCTGGCACCTGGTCGGGCAACACGGCCAGTGTGTATGCCTCAAGCCCGGTGTGCAGGGTCTCATGTCGCAAGCTCCATTCCAGCCGTTCGATCTGCTTCTCCGGCGTGAGGTGCGCGTTTGTGCCCAAGCGGTACCAGCCTTTGAACTGCTCATAGAACACCAGCCGCAGGCGTCGCAGTTTGGCAGGGGTGTCCAACGTGCCCCAGTGACCGCGTGCTGGCGGCCAGTCCATCAACTCTGGGCACACCAGCTCTATCGGTGTGGCCGGGTTCTCGCGCCACTCCAATTCACGCCAGAATTCCAACAGCGACGCATCAACGAGCGGTGTTGCTATCGGCCACAGGTCAATGTGCGGGCGCCCATGCCTCAAGCTCCACTCCAGTAGCTCAACCCTGCGGGCGTCATCGGGCCACCCTGCCCGCTCCAGCTCTAGCCACCCCAGCACAAGACCGAAGCGGTCAGAAAAGACCATTTGCAGCGCGCCGATGCGCTCACGCAGGCTGGCATGGTGCCACGGGCTGGTCATGCCTCGGGTCAGGTCAGGGAACAGTTCTTCAATGGGCTGTGTCATCGGCTTCTCCTTTGCCCAATCACGTTACACACCCAACGTTAAGACTCACTAACATTAACGGGTATTGAGAGTCCGGAAACCGCGGATCACTACCCAGCCAACGTGAAGCCCTGTGCAGCCCGATGCTCGCAAGCGGGTTGGCGCAAGCTCAAGCGGCAGCGTCTCAAGTCGTTTCCGTGATCCGTTTGCGTTGACGACTTACGCCTGTCTGTCAATGCACCCACGCCGAACCTGACCCATGGCCATCTGGCGCATGTCAGAGCGTATTTTTGGACTAAATCAAACCCAAAGGTCGTTTGTTCCAATTTCACGTCGATTGCTTGCATTCGACGAAATAACGGAACATGCTGCAGCCTGCTTTCCGAATCCCAAACCCAGCGCGTCCTTGACCTGGCCGACCAGAGAGGAATTCTGCGCGCCAGCGATTTGGATGCCATTGATGCACCAAGGGTCGTCCTCACGCGGCTCACTGCCGTCAGATCGAGCACCCCCATGCTCGATACGGGCACCGGGATGTAAGTACCGGAAAATCCACTATTTGAACTTAACCGCTTATTCCGGTAATACGTCCTATTGATTCACCCTCAGGAAAACCGAGCGCGACACCAGATTCCGTCGAACGTGCCCTTGCGTCAGGGTATCGCGGTCACGGGGGCGTTGAACCAGCATGGCGAGGGACTGGCCCTGCTGACGGGCATGCCCAGCGGCATCGAAGATCCGGTGACGACGCAAGGCCCCTACCCCGCCGACAGCGTGCTCAGCCGCTGCGAGGGGTAGCTTCGGCAGTTCCGGGAAGCCTGCCGGGCAGCCAGCCGCGGCACGCGAACCGACTGCCCCTGACTGGTTTTGTTCAGATGGACAAGGCGCGGCACAGGTCACGCAGATCGTTGATGGTGAGGTGGGGCTGCAAGGGCTCGTGCTCCCAGAGGTGATCCGAGCGGTTGACCCAGGCCAGTTGCATGCCGGCACGCAGGGCGCCCACGCCGTCCAGGTGAGCATCGTCTCCGATGTGCAGCACCTGCCCGGGGCCCACGCCGGCGGCATCGGCCGCCGCGAGAAAGATCCGGGTGTCAGGCTTGCCGACCCCAAACTCACGCGCGCTGATGGCCGCCCTGAAGTGCCCGCCAATGCCTACGCGGTGGACGTCCGCGTTGCCATTGGACACCGCCACCACGGGGTAGCGGGCGCTCAGGCGCTCCAGCGCCGGCAGGGCGTCCTCAAACAGCTCCACCCGCTGGCGTTCCGCAAAGAACGCCTCGAACGCAGGTTCGGCCAGCGCCGGATCGTCACCGGCCCGCTGCAGCAGCACGCGAATGCTCTCGCGCCGCAGGGCACTGAGGTCGTGCGCCAGATCGGCCCGCTCCCGCCCCACCTGCTCACGCACGGCCCGGAGCGTTGACCGGTCGGTGGCCAGAGCCGCTGTGGCCGGTGCGTGCTCGCCCAGCCAGCCCTGCAGCACTTCCTCGGCACGGGCAATGGTCGGCCAGATGGGCCAGAGCGTGTCGTCCAGGTCGAGCGTGATCGCGCGAACACGGCCAGGATCGAACGCCGCAAGGGAATGGGAGCCAAGGGTACTCATGTCTCGGAGAGAATAACCGATGGCTTGTTGACGGTGTCAGGCTTGACGAACACTTCGATGACCGCGATGTCCTTCAAATCACTGATGTCCGGGACCTTCACTTCTACTGCGCTCATGCCGCAGCTCCCAAGATCGAAGTCGCCGCCGCCGCGATGCTGGCGGCATCGACCTGGAAGAACGCCCGCAGCGCCGCCCGAGTGTCGCTGCGGCCAAAGCCATCGGTGCCCAGGGTTTTGTAGCGTCGCTCAGCGGGCAGGTAGGCTCGGATGCTCTCGGGCACTGCGCGCACGTAGTCGGTGGCGGCGATGATGGGGCCGCTGCTGGCTGCCAGCAATTGCGCAATGTAGGGGCTGCGCTGGGCATCGTGGCTGGCCTCGCCTTCGCGGGCCAGCTCGCTCCAGCTGGTGATGCTGAACACATCGGCGCCGACACCATGTTCGGCCAGTTGCTGCGCGGCTTTGACCACCTCGGTGAGGATGGCGCCTGAGCCGAGCAGCGTGACGCGCTGGCCGCCCTGCCCGTCCTGTGGGCCATAGCTACCGAAGTGATAACCACCCTTGAGCACGCCTTCGGCCGCGCCTTCGGGCAAGTCGGGGTTGGCGTAGTTCTCGTTCATGAGCGTGACGTAATAGAACACGTCCTTCCGCTCGACCAGCATCTCGCGCATACCGGCGTCGATGATGACGGCCAGCTCGCCGGCAAACGCCGGGTCGTAGGCCTTGCAGTTGGGGATGGTGGCGGCCATCAGGTGGCTGCTGCCGTCCTGGTGTTGCAGGCCCTCGCCGCCCAGCGTGGTGCGCCCTGACGTGGCACCCAGCAGAAAGCCGCGTGCGCGCTGGTCGGCTGCGGCCCAGATGGCGTCGCCCACGCGCTGGAAGCCGAACATGGAGTAGTAAATGTAGAAGGGAAGCATGGCCAAGCCGTGCACGCTGTAGCTGGTGGCCGCTGCCGTCCAGCTGGCAATCGCCCCGGCCTCGCTGATGCCTTCTTCCAGAATTTGCCCGTCCAGCGCCTCGCGGTAGCTCAGCACCGAGCCAATGTCTTCGGGCGCGTAACGCTGGCCCACGCTGCTGTAGATGCCGACCTGCTTGAACAGGTTAGCCATGCCGAAGGTGCGCGCCTCGTCGGCCACGATGGGTACGATGCGCGGGCCCAGCGCCTTGTCCTTGAGCAAGTTGCCCAGCATGCGCACAAAGGCCATGGTGGTGCTCATCTCCTTGCCGTCGGCGGCCAGCGCGAACTGGCCGTAGTCGGTCAACGGTGGCACGGGCAGCACGTCGCAGGCGGTCTCGCGTTGGGGCAAGCTGCCGCCCAGGCGCTCGCGATGTTCCCGCAGGTAGCGCATCTCGGCGCTGTCTGTGGCGGGCTTGTAGAAGGCCAGGCCGGTGGCCTGCGCGTCGGTCAGCGGCAGGTTGAAGCGGTTGCGAAATTCGATCAGGTCGGTCTCGTCCAGCTTCTTCTGGCTGTGGGTAGTCATCTTGCCTTGGCCCGCGCTGCCCATGCCGTAGCCTTTTTTGGTCTGGGCCAGGACGACGGTGGGCTGGCCGGTGTGAGCGGCCGCAGCGGCGTAGGCGGCGTGGATCTTCACCAGGTCGTGCCCGCCACGCTTCAAGCGGTCAATCTGCTCGTCGGTCATGCCCTGTGCCAGGGCGGCCAGCTCGGGGTTCTGGCCGAAGAAGTTGTCGCGGTTGAAGCGGCCGTCCTTGGCGGCGAAGGTCTGCATCTGGCCGTCCACGGTGTTGGCGAAGGCGCGGGTGAGCGCGCCGTTGGTGTCACGCGCGAACAGGCCGTCCCAGTCGCTGCCCCACACCAGCTTGATGACGTTCCAGCCGGCGCCGGCAAAGAGTTTTTCCAGCTCGTCGATGATGCGGCCGTTGCCGCGCACGGGGCCGTCCAGGCGCTGCAGGTTGCAGTTGACCACCCAGACCAGGTTGTCCAACTTCTCGCGTGCGGCCAGGGTGAGCGCGCTCATGCTCTCGGGCTCGTCCATCTCGCCGTCTCCGAACACGCCCCAGACCTTGCGCGCGCTGCAGTCTTGCAACTGGCGGTGGCTGAGGTAGCGCATGAAACGCGCGTGGTAGATGCTGCTGATGGGCCCCAAACCCATGGAGCCGGTGGGGAACTGCCAGAAGTCGGGCATCAGCCACGGGTGGGGGTAGCTGGAGAGGCCGCGCGCGCCTTCTCCGGGGGCGGTGATCTCCTGGCGGTAGTGGAGCAGGTCCGCCTCGCTCAGGCGGCCCTCCAGGAAGGCGCGGGCGTAGACACCCGGGGCGCTGTGCGGCTGAAAGAAAACCAGGTCACCCTGCCGCCCGGCCTTGAAGAAGTGGTTGAATCCTGTTTCGAACAGGTCGGCGGCGCTGGCATAGCTAGCAATGTGGCCGCCCAGTTCGCCGTAGGCCTGGTTGGCCCGCACCACCATGGCCAACGCGTTCCAGCGCATCAGCGAAGCCAGGCGCTCTTCAATGGCCAGGTCGCCCGGAAACACCGGCTGACCTTCCACGGCGATGGTGTTGACGTAAGGCGTGTTGAGCTCGGGCGTCCAGCCCACGCGCTGGCTGCGCGCCAGGCGGGCCAGTTCGTTGAGGATCTGGCGGGCGCGTTCTGGCCCTTGGGATGCGGCCAGCGAGAGGAAGGCGTCGCGCCATTCCTGGGTCTCGGCGGGGTCGGTGTCGATCGCTTGTTCCGCGTTGAAGAACAGCTGCTGAGAAACGTCTGTCATGGGGGCTCCTGATACCTGGACTGTAGACAAGACACGCTGGCAGGTGCTGCCTGATCCTCATGTAAAAGACGCCCTTCACGGCATAATCCGCCGAAATTTAAAGCTTTCACAGCACAATGAACCTAGACGCGACCGACAAACGGATTCTTGAACAGCTGCAAAACGACGCCAGCCTGTCCAATGTGGAGCTGGCCAAGCGGGTACACCTGTCGCCCTCGCCCTGTCTGGCGCGCGTGCGAGCGCTGGAGGCCAGTGGCCTGATCCGCCAGTACGTGGCGCTCCTGGACGCCAAGCAGCTCGGTTTGCACCTCAACGTTTTCATCTCCATCAGCCTCAAGCAGCAAAACCGCGAGGCGCTGGAGGCCTTCGAGCAGCGCATCGCCATGCGTGACGAGGTGATGGAGTGTTACCTCATGACCGGTGATGCCGACTACCTGATCCGGGTGGCCGTGCCCGACATGCCCGCGCTGGAGAGCTTCATTCTGGAGCAGCTTTCGCCCATCGCGCAGGTGGAAAAAATCAGGTCCAGCTTTGCGCTCAAGCAGGTGCGCTACAAGACCGCGCTGCCCTTGGCTTAGCGCGCCAACATACCCGGTCACACCCCCTGCGCCTGGATTTCAGCAACGCCTTCAAGATATTCAGGATGCGTGCATCGCAAAAGACATCAACATCAGTCACTCGGCTCCCGTGCGCGTCATCTCTGCCTGATTGAACTGCCCCGTCTTCAGCGGTAGGGCGTTGGCGGTTTCGTACACAACCGAACGCAGCCAAAGGTTGCCGGGGTCTCTGTGGTAACGATCGTGCCAGTACTGGTTGACCGCGTAGCTTGGAAAACGCACCGGCAGAGAGACGATCTGCACACCGCTTTCGGCCGCAAAGATGTTGCCCAGTCGCAGCGGGACGATGGCCAACAGATCCGAGTTGGCGACCAACTGGCCCAAGCCCAGGAAGGTCGGCACTTCGAGTGCGAACGTCCTGTGCACGCCACGGCGCTCGAGAAACTTGTCGATGATGGAGTGCGCTGTGGCCAAGAGCAATATCTTCACGTGGCGCTCCTTCTCCAGTTGGGACAGCGTCATGCGCTGCCCCGTGCGCGGATGGGTGCGCGAGGCAATGCAGGCGAAGCCCTCGTCGAAGAGCTTCTGCTGGTAAAAGCCAGCCCGGATGCCAAAGGTGAACCCCATGGCCAGGTCGGCTTCGCCAGACTCCAGTTGCTGCGGGGTGTTGTGGGTGAGGTTTCCGACTTCGATGCGCACTTGGGGCGCGATCTGCTGCACGCGTGAGAGCAAACGAGGCAGCAGCGTCACCTGGCCGACGTCGGTCATGCAGATGCGGTAACTGCGGGCGATGCTGGAGGGGTCGAAGACCGCCGATGGCTCCAGGCTTTGCTCCAGCAACTGCAGGGCCTGGCGGATCACCGGCACGAGCGCTTCCGCGCGTGGGGTGGCCTGCATGCCGCCCGAGGTGCGCACGAACAGTGGGTCGCCATAGTGCTCGCGCAACTGAGCCAACACCACACTGACCGACGACTGGCTCAGTCCGACGGCTTCTGCTGTCCGGGTCACGTTCTTGGCGGCATAGAGCGCCGTGAAGATGCGCAGGTGACGCAGGTCAATCTCGCTTGTCGTCGCCATGAACTATTAAGAATTTCGATTGGTCGAATGAATTCTGTTCCATTGTATTGATACTTGGCGATCTCTACAGTGCGGGCTTCGATGATTTTCTGGAAGCACCGCATGCAACTTTGCCGATTCAACGATGACCGACTGGGCCTCATCCGTGGCGACGAGGTCATTGACGTCACCGCTGCGCTCAAGGTCCTGCCGCCTTGCAGCTACCCGCTGCCAAAACACGACCTGCTGATTGCTCACCTGGACACCGTGCGTGCCGAAATTGAACAGCTGATCCAGGGTGCGCCGCTCCGTCATGCCCTGACCGACGTGTTGCTGCTGAGCCCAGTGGCCAACCCTGGCAAGGTGGTGGCCGCTCCAGTGAACTATGCCAAGCACCTGGCGGAAGCGCGCGATGACCAGGCCATTCATCACCAGAACCAGATTGGCGAGATCCAGCGCGTGGGTCTGTTCCTCAAAGCCAGCAGCTCGGTGGTCGGCGCCAGCGAGGGTTTGCGCATCGCTCGCCCCGACCGCCGCAACGACCACGAGATTGAACTGGTGGCCGTCATCGGAAAAGCGGGGCGCAACATCCCCGCCGCGCAGGCGCTCGAACACGTCGCGGGCTACTGCGTTGGACTGGACATGACGGTGCGCGGCCCCGAGGAGCGCAGCATGCGCAAGTCGCCGGACGGCTACACCGTGCTTGGCCCCTGGCTGACCACGGCCGACGAGGTGGCCGACGTCGGCACGCTCGATCTCCTGATCGAGGTCAACGGCGAGGTGCGCCAGCGGGCCAACACGCGCGACCTGATCATCGGCGTTGCCGGGCTGATTGAGTTTGCCTCGTCCTTCTACACCCTGCAGCCCGGCGACATTCTGATGACCGGCACGCCGGAAGGCGTGTCACAGGTCTTCCCCGGTGACCGCATGGTCGCGCAGATCAGCGGCCTGGGCCGCATGACGGTGGACATCGACGACTGAGTCCAGCGCGTCGATTCGCCTCGGACATCCACGGAGTGATACCCGGCGACCGAACGAGAAAGATGGACTGCATTCCCGCGAACGCCCGATCTGAATCCACAACACAAGAGAGACAACATGACCCACACATCCCGCATCCGCCGCGCCCTCTTCCTGGCCACTGCGACCTTCGCCCTGGCACCGCTGGCGCAAGCGCAATCGCAAGCTCAAGCCCCAACACACGCCGCCAAATGGCCCACAGGGCCGGTGCGTTTTGTCGTGCCTTTCCCTGCGGGCTCGGCACCCGACGTCCTGATCCGGTTCATCGGCGTCAAGCTCGCCGAGAAGTGGGGCCAGTCGGTGGTGGTCGACAACAAACCGGGTGGCAGTGGTGTCATTGGCATGAACACCATCCTCAATGCCCCGGCCGACGGCTCGGTGTTCGGGTTCGTGCAGGGCTCGGCCATTTCGGTGGCACCCAGCCTCATCAAGGGCGTGCAGTACGAGTTCCACCGCGACTTCGTGCCCATCACACTGGCAGCCGTGTTGCCTTTTGTCCTCGCGGTGCCAGCCGATTCACCCTACAAAACCCTGGCTGACCTCATTGCAGCTGCCAAGTCGAGCCCGCAAGGTATCGAGGTGGCCGACGTAGGTCGAGGCACCGCACCTCACCTGGCGCAGGCCCTGCTAGGCATGCAGGCTGGCGTGCAGTTCATGGAAGTGCACTACCCAGGCGGCGCGCAAAGCATCCAGGCCACCCTGGGCGGGCAGGTCAAGATGATGGTGGACTCCTACAACGTCGTGGCCAGCAACGTCCAGGGCGGACGGCTGCGCATTCTGGCCTCCATGGCCGACCGCCCTGAACCCGGGCTGGACAAATTCCCGCTCGCCAAACAAACGGTGCCAGGTGCTGTGGCCGGCGGCTGGTTCGCCGTGATTGGCAAGAAAGGCCTGGACCCGGCCACTGTGGCTCGGGTCAACAAGGATGTGGGCGACGTTCTGCGCCTGCCCGACGTCGTGGCCAAGTCGCACGAGCTGGGCACCTACCCGCGACCGGGAACGCCTCAGGAGTTGGCCCAATTCATCGATGAGGACCGCAAGACCTGGCAGTCGGTACTCGACAAACTGAAGATCCGGCCGGAGTGATGCCGGCCCCTGGCGCGTATAGGCGTCGGGTCTGATTCCCGCTGATGCGGTCCTAGGCCGCGCCATGGCTCCCGCTGCGAACCGGATTCGGCGGGCGTGCACGTGGTCGCGCTTCTTTTTCCGAACCTGTTGGAGACGTTGACATGAGTGATACCGCATTGCCCGTTCTGGTTGCCGGTGGCGGCATTGGGGGCCTGGCTTCTGCCCTGGCTCTGGTGCGCCAGGGCTTTCGGGTGCAGGTTTTTGAGCAAGCGCCCCAGATTGGTGAAATAGGCGCTGGCATCCAGCTGGGGCCGAACGCCTTTCACGCTTTTGATGCACTGGGTGTGGGCGAGCGTGCCCGGGCGCTCGCTGTGTACACCGACAGCATGGTGATGCACGACGCTGTCGACGGCTCCCCTGTGGGGCGCATCGAGACTGGTGAGGCGTTTCGCAAGCGCTTCGGCAACCCCTATGCGGTGATCCACCGCGTGGACATCCACAAGTCACTCCTTGACGGCGCCGAGGCCTCAGGGCAGGTTTCGTTCATCACCGACACCCGCATCGAACGGGTTGAGCAGGACGAGGCCACCAAGACTGTGACAGTCATCGACCAGCGCGGAAAGCGCTGGACTGGCCTGGGTCTGATCGCGGCCGATGGCGGCAAGTCGGTGGTGCGCAGCCAGTACGTGAACGACCCGCCGCGCGTCACGGGTCACGTGGTGTACCGCGCTGTTGTAGACAAAGCCGACTTCCCCGAGGACTTGAAGTGGAATGCCGCCAGCATCTGGGTCGGTCCCAACTGCCACCTGGTGCACTACCCGCTGCGCGGTGGCGAGCAATACAACGTGGTTGTGACCTTCCACAGCCGCAAAACTGAGGAGTGGGGCGTGACCGAAGGCAGCAAGCAGGAGGTGGAGAGCTACTTCCAGGGCATTGCTTCCCTGCCGCGCCAGCTCATCGAACTGCCCAAGAGCTGGAAACGCTGGGCCACGGCCGATCGCGAACCTATTGATAACTGGGTCTTCGGCCGCGCCACGCTGCTGGGCGACGCCGCCCACCCAACCACCCAGTACATGGCCCAGGGCGCCTGCATGGCGCTGGAAGACGCCGTCACGCTGGGCGAAGCGTTGCGCGCCTGCGGCAACGACTGGAACCAGGCCCTGCAGCTGTACCAGAAAAACCGCATCACCCGCACCGCGCGCATCGTTCTGTCCGGGCGTGAAATGGGCCGCCTTTTCCACGCCAGCGGTGTTCAGCGCCTGGTGCGCAACAGTCTCTGGAAAGGTCGCAGCCAGGAGCGTTATTACGACGCCATCGAGTGGCTCTACGGCTGGAACCAGAGCAACTGCCTCCAGCAAGGCTGAACCAGGAGCAAGATCATGCAAGCACTCGGACGACTTGAAGACCTGCCACAGGCCTACCGTGAAGCGCTCACCGCCCAGAACCTGGTGCCCCTTTGGCCCAGCCTGCGCGCGGTGCTGCCACCCCATGTGCCCAGCCGCAACACCCGTCCTATCCACTGGGCGTATGCCGCGCTACGGCCGCTGCTGATGCAGGCTGGCGAGCTGACACCCATGGAGAAGGCCGAGCGTCGCGTGCTGGTGCTGGCCAATCCTGGCCACGGGCTGGAGAACATGAAGGTCAGCCCGGCGATCTACCTCGGCATGCAGCTGCTGTTGCCGGGCGAATGGGCACCCAGCCACCGACACACACCCAACGCCGTGCGCATGGTGATTGAGGGCGAGGGGGCATACACCACGGTGGACGGCGAGCGATGCCCCATGCAGCGTGGGGACCTGATCCTCACGCCCACCGGGCTCTGGCACGAACACGAACACACCGGCGACCAGCCGGTGGTGTGGCTGGATGTGCTGGACCTGCCGATCATCTACTACGCCGAGGCCTCGTACGGCGTGGAAGGTCAGCGCCAGGCCATCACACCGGGCCACGGCGAGCAGGCATATATACGTGGCGGAGTTGTGCCCACGCCTCTGTTTGAGAGGAGCCCAAGGGCCTATCCCATGCTGCGCTACCCCTGGGCCGACGCGCGTGCCGCGCTGCTGGCCCTCGGTGCCGATCAGCCTGCGCTGGAGGCGGTGCAGGTCGGCTACGTCAACCCCGAGAACGGCCACGACCCGCAAAACAACCTCGGCTTCTATGCGCTGATGCTGCGCCCGGGCCAGTCGCTGTGCTTGCCCGTGCGTTCGCCCGCATGTGTGTTCCACCTTATCGAAGGGTGCGTGGACGCGCTCGTTGGTGGGGAGACATTTGCCTTGGCCGAGTCAGACACCTGCTGTGCGCCAGGGTACACGTCTGTCACTCTGAACAACCGCCAGCCAGACCAGCCCAGCTTCGTCTTCATCGCAGATGAGAGCCCTCTGCACCGCAAGCTCGGTGTCTACGAAAACCGCGGACTGCAAAGCCAATGAACGCAGGCAGTCCACGCCCGTTGCAGGGCATACGCGTGATCGAACTGGGCAGCCTGATCGCGGGGCCGTTCGCGGCCAAGACGCTGGGCGAGTTTGGTGCCGACGTGATCAAGATCGAGCCTCCCGGTATGGGCGACCCGCTGCGCAGCTGGCGAACTCCGGCGGGCGGTGGCGAATCCATGTGGTGGCACGTACAGTCGCGCAACAAACGGTCGGTTGCGCTCGACCTGAGGCAGCCCGAGGGACAGGAACTGGTGCGACGCCTGGCCGCAGAGGCTGACGTGCTGATCGAGAACTTTCGCCCTGGCACGCTTGAACAATGGGGACTGGACTTCGAGACACTTTCAAGCCTGAATCCCCGGCTGATCATGCTGCGCATCTCGGGCTACGGGCAGACTGGCCCGCTGCGTGACCTGCCGGGTTTCGGTGTCATTGCCGAGGCCATGGGTGGTCTGCGCCACATCACCGGCACCCCGGCCAGCCACCTGTACGTCCAGGAATCAGCATTGGAGACTCACTGGCGGCATTGCATGGTGTGATAGGCGTCCTGATGGCTCTCTACCACCGCGACGCACGGGGAGGCTGCGGCCAGGTAGTGGACGTTGCCCTGTTCGAAGCGGTCTTCAACATGATGGAAGGCGCACTGCCTGAATTCGACCGCTACCGAATGGTGCGCCAGCCAGCCGGGAGTACGTTACCTGGTGTGGCTCCCACCAACGCCTATCCTTGTGAGGATGGACGTTACGTGCTGATTGCCGGAAATGGCGACAGCATCTTCAGGCGCCTGATGCACCTGATCGGACGCGAAGACCTGGGCGGTGATCCGAGACTTGCCAGCAACCCCGGGCGTGTGGGGCACATGGCGACGATTGACGCTGCCATCGCGCGTTGGACGCGGCAGCGTGGGCTCGACGAAGCCCTGCACGCGCTCGCCGCAGCGCGGATACCTGCCGGCAAGATCTACACCATCGAGGACATCGCGGGCGATCCGCACTACCAGGAGCGTGACATGCTGCGCACCATCCAGCTTCGCGACGGCAGCCAGCTTCAGGTGCCGGGCGTGGTCCCGAAGCTGAGCCGCACACCCGGCGGATTCGACGGTGGGGGGCCGGGCCTGGGGGAGCACACCGACGAAGTGCTCCGCAGCACCGGCCTGAGCGAGAGCAGTCTGGCCGATCTGCGCGACAAGGGAGTCATCGCATGAATCAATGGATCTTGCCCATGGTGGGCGAACGCGTGTTTGTCAACGATGTTGCGCTGCGCGACGGATTTCAGATTGAACCCGTGTTTGTTCCCACCGACGACAAGGTGAAGCTGGCCAATGGCCTGGCCCGCACTGGCCTGCACAAAATCGAAGTCACCTCCTTTACCTCAGCCCAGGCCATCCCCGCCCTGCGCGATGCAGAGGCGGTGATGCGCCAGATTCAACGGGTGCCAGGTGTGACCTATGTGGCCTTGGTGCTTAATGCACGCGGTGCCGAACGGGCGTTGGCCTGCGAGGTCGACGAGATCAATCTAGTCGTGTCTGCCAGTGAAACCCATAACCTGTGCAACACCCGGATGACGCGTGCGCAGTCGCTGCAGGTGCTTCGCGCGATTGTCGAGCAGGTGCGGGGCAAGATGGCGGTGAACATCTCGGTCTCCACGGCTTTCGGATGTCCGATGGAGGGGCCAGTTGCGCCGCAGGAGGTGCTGGCCATCGGCGACGCATTTGTCTCGCTGGGGGTGAACGGCATCACGTTGTGCGACACCACCGGCATGGCCAATCCCGCACAGGTGTACCAGTCGTGTCAGGGCCTGAGGGAACGCTGGTCAAAGACCGCGGTCACGCTCCACTTTCACAACACCCGCGGCATGGGGCTGGCCAACGTCCTGGCGGGACTTGCAGCCGGCGTGCGCCACTTCGATGCCTCGCTTGGCGGGCTGGGCGGCTGCCCTTTCGCGCCAGGTGCCAGTGGAAACATCTGTACCGAGGATCTGGTGCACATGCTGCAAAACATGGGCTATGACACGGGCGTGGACCTAAGTGCCTTGCTTGCGTGCGCACGTGGTCTGCCGTCCCTGGTGGGCCACGGCGTCCCTGGGCAGTTGCTGATGGCCGGGCCTTCGGATCGGCACTATCCAGTGCCCGCCGATTTCAATGACACCTTGACCCGGGCGCAGGAACGCGACGCGCAATCGGCGGGCGCGCGCGCATGATCGCGGCGTAGGGCCGCTCCGAATCTTGTCAAAATCTCAACCTCTTATAGACCGATCTACCGATCTACCGAGACATACAGATCATGGCAAATCTGAACCCCATTGAATACGAACAAGCTTCACCCACCGTGCGCGCCATCTACGACGACATCATGGCTGCCCGCAAGACCGACTGGGTGAACAATTTCTGGAAAGTCCTGGCTCATCACCCTGAGAACCTGCAACGCATCTGGAGCAACGTCAAGCAGGTCATGGGCAACGGCGCCCTTGACCCTCTGACCAAGGAACTGGTTTACGTGGCAGTAAGCATCACCAACAATTGCAATTACTGCATCGCATCCCATTCGGCAGGTGCGCGGGCCAAAGGCATGAGTGAGGAACAATTCGGTGAATTGATGGCCGTGATTGGCCTGGCCAACGAGACCAACCGACTGGCCGTTGGTTACGGCGTTCCGATTGACGAGGCATTCCTGCCGAAATACTCCAAGGATTGACTCGGCTCAAGTGACAGCGCGAAATCACGCCTACTGATACTGGCATTGAGCCGCCCCTTCACTTTGAAAACAATGGAGGAAAGTACCGGTAATACGGCTTCACACTGAAAGTAGACCCGATGACCAAGCCCCCCGAATTGGCGTACGGAGGCGTTGTAGGAGCAGGCGCTGTGGCCGTCAGTCCAAAGTCAAGATAGCCTCTTTTTATTTGGAATGTATCTGTGCCCGAAGTATTCAGTTCAAGAAAATAATTTCCGGCATAAACCACCTCGGAAGCAGCATTCTTGATCTGAAGCGCAATGGTGTACGGCACATCAGGTGCCAGGTTCAGAAAGACATTCTGAGCGCCCTCCCCTGTGCGCACCAGACTGCCGTTGATGAATGCAGTCATGCCGGGAATTTTGGGCGCGTCGGGCAGATTGATATTCATTCCCACGTTCAGCTTTCCGGGAGTCAGCGCCGGGAATGTGCCGGAGGTGGACATCGTCCACTATGCCGACGGGCGCATAGAGGTGCTGCACTACTGCCAGCCAATCAACCGCACGACTACGATACTGCCACTTTTTCAGCAGAGTGATTTGCATGACCGCGCACCAAATCGACTCTACTGAGCTTCTATGAAAAACCGGCAAAGCAGCGGCATCGATCTGGACTACAACGCAACCGCCAGACGTCAGCGGACGGACTATGCGTTGCTCAAGTAAAGGGCAACGCGATCTGTTGTCCACGTGGCGATGCCCGTTCCAAAGAAGTCGGCGTCTTCGGTCCAAACCGGGCAATTCAGCACCATGGCGCAAGCCAACACCGGCCAGTCGTCGGCGTCCCGTATCTCGATGCGCCGCAATGCTTGCTGCTGCAGCCCGCCATAAACTTCCAAGTCCACCGAATGAACGACTCGCTCCAACGCGTCGAGCACACGAAGTGCGGAGATGGCTTCTATCCCGCGCTTCTCCAGCAGTTCAGGTAAGTACTTGCGCGCATCCGCATACGCCACGTCAGGGGCAAAGAACTTTACCGAAGAGGCATGCACTTGAATCAGTTCTCGGACGCGCCTACCAAGTACCGCTCGGATCAGAATATTGGCATCCAGAACGATGGCCGCGTTGCTCATCTGGTCTTGGCTTTGATGGTCGTAGCGATCGTTTTACGTGCTTTCTTGAAGTCAGCCACGATGTCCTCGGCATCGACGCCTTGCGCAGATAGCAATTCATCGAGCGATTGGCTGGCTTTTTGAAGTGCCACCAAATCCGCTTCAACTTGACCGTGCACAGGAATGAAGTAGCCAACCGTCTGACCGTGGCGAGTCACCGCGACAGGATTGTTGGCCGCGATGTACTCGGCCAAGTCGGCTCGGAATTCGCGAATTCCTACTTTTGTAGCTTCCATGGCTGAACTCCTTAATTGTGGATCAGTGTGTACACATTTTATGTGTTATGGCAGAAGCTGTCAAAGAAGCTGTCAAAGCCAGCAGATCTGCACAAGACGAACTCAGCATGTGTCCAAAGCACGACTGACCTTGCCCTCGGATTCCGTATCCCTTAGTCGAGTAGTTAACTAAGCGGTGCGCGTTGGAGCATTCCGCCTTGACTCCCGTAGGTTGGCGCTGAGCGCAGCGAAGCCCAACATGGGGTGTGTGAGATGGGTGGCGCTGTCTGTTGCGCTTCGCTGCGCTCAGCACCAACCTACGGCAGCACACACACACTCAGGTGCAAGGTGTCCTTGAACCGCCACGTTCACTTTAAAAATAGCGGAGGAAAGTACTGGCAGTAGGGTTTCACATTAAAAGTAGACCAGATGACCAAGCCCCGCGAATTGGCGTACGGGGGCGTTGTCGGAGCAGGTGCTATAGCCGTCAGTCCAAAGTCTAGGAGACTTTCCGACTTGGAGCGCCGAAAGCGAAAATGGGGCCCAGCGAGGACAATTTTTGCAGCATTCGCAGGCCCATAGCCACGCTATGGGTCAAGAAGACTGTGAAAAATGGACCGATGCGGCTCATTTGCAGTCGGCGATTTCCAAGTCCGACAGGCTCCTCGATACGCCCCTTTTTATCTCGAATGAATTAGCGCCAGAAGCATTCAGTTCAAGGAAATAGTTTCCGGCATAAGCCACCTCAAGTGATGGGGTTGGATCAACAAGGTATTAAACGAATATTTACGACAAAATTGCATTCAACCTACAATATAAACGTCGACAACGAGTCGATCTGTCCTTTTGCTCCAAGAAATCCGACACGAAACCACGGCTGGCCCCAAGCGAAATATCAATTAAAACGACACATCCATCATGGCTCAATAAATCACGACAGCCACTACCCTAACCATGGCCTCCCTTGCAAAAAAACCGACAGACGACCTGCTGCTCTACGCCGAGATGGCACCTGCTGAAGTGCGTGCGGCACAGCGCCAACTCAAAGCCGGCCGGCTACACCGCATCGCCGCAGGCGTGCTGACCCCATGGCCAGAAGAGAGCTGGCCAGGCCTCGTTGCGCGCGAGCGAATCCGACTGCTCGCTGCCCTGTACCCCGGGGCCGTGGTGGGCCCCAAAAGCGCTTTCTATGGCGGTGTTCCTTGCGACGGGGTGATGTACCTGACCTACACCTACACCAAGCGTGTATCGCTGCCCGGGATGACCGTACAACTCATCCATGGGCCGGGAGCCAGTCAAGGCGACACGCAGATGATGGGGCGCGAGTTCTACTATCCGTCGCTGCCGCGCCTGCTGCTGGAGAACCTGTCCATCACCCGCGGCCAGGTTCAGAAGTCCGTGGGTAAGGTCGAAGTGGAGAGGCGCCTCATCGAGACTTGCGAAGCACGCGGAGAAGACGTTCTGAACCAGCTGCGCGAACAGGCTCGCGACTTGGCGCCAGGCCTTGGCCTGCAGCGGGAACAAGCTCTGCTCGACGAACTCATCGGCACCATTCTGGGCACTCGAAAAGCCGACATGCAAACAAAAGCCGGCAAGGCTCTTGCCGCCGCCCCGCCCTATGACGCCAACCGCCTGGCCTTGCTGGAAAAGCTCGCCGCCCACCTGCGGGCCACTCCGTTGAAGCAACCCGCGGCTGTCGCAACCACCGACCAAGCCCGGGTCAACTTTGCCTTCTTGGAGTCGTTCTTCAGCAATTTCATCGAAGGCACCGAATTTGACGTCCAGGACGCCCGGGGATTTGTCCTTCAAGGTTTCCCCATCACCACGCGCCCCAAAGACTCGCATGACGTACTGGGCGTGTTTCGCCAGGCTGTCAACCAGGGCTGGGCCAACCAGACCCTGGGCGTTGGCGAGCCCGTGCTTCACCAATTGCGAGACAGGCACCGCGACCAAATGGCGGAGCGTCCGGAGGTGGGGCCCGGGGAGTTCAAGACGCAAGCCAACCGCGCCGGCAACACCGAGTTCGTGGCACCTAGACTGGTGCGAGGCAGCCTCGTAGAAGGCTCAAAACTGCTGCCCACGGTACCCGCAGGCATAGCCCGCGCACTGCTGGCCATGTTTCTCGTCGCAGAGGTGCACCCCTTCACCGATGGCAACGGTCGACTGGCGCGACTCGTGATGAACGCCGAACTCTCGGTGGTGGGGGCCAGTCGCATCATCATCCCAACGCTGTTTCGGGAAGAGTACCTGGACTGTCTGCGTGTGCTCACCCGGCAAGGCGATCCGGCGCCCTTTGTACAAGCCATGCTGCACATCCACGCTTGGACAGCTGCATTCAACTACGACGATCTGGACCGCGTGCTGGCTCAAATGAAAGCCTGCCATGCATTCGAAAAGTCCCGCATCCAGTACAAGCTGCTCTTTCCTTGAAGCACGCCAAGACATTGCTATGGCCTGGCCAGCCCGTCGATTTGAGTGATGGTTCACCGCATCCAATCAGGCCTCGCCGCGCAGCAGGGCTATCAGTTCGTCGGTGCGCCACCTCACGTCGGCCTTGCCCCCGGGCAGCCTCGAAGCGATCAGGCTTACGGCTGGGCCGCGCACCGACCTTGTGAATCACAACATCGCCATCGCGATTAACGGCGAAATCAGCAGGGCAACCCGGGGAGCATGGGCTGAGAAACCCAGGCGGTGCACCTGATTCCGAGGGCGCAGATGGCAACCTTCGTCAAAATCTCAACCTCTCATCGACCGATCTACCGAGACATACAAATCATGGCAAATCTTGACCCCATTGAATACGAACAAGCCTCATCCACCGTGCGCGCCGTCTACGACGACATCATGGCCACCCGCAAGACCGACTGGGTAAACAATTTCTGGAAAGTTCTGGCTCATCACCCTGACAACCTGCAACGCCTCTGGAACAACATCAAGCAGGTCATGGGCAACGGCGCCCTTGACCCCCTGACCAAGGAACTGATTTACGTGGCAGTAAGCATCACCAACAATTGCAGTTACTGCATTGCATCCCATTCGGCAAGCGCACGGGCCAAAGGCATGAGTGAGGAACAATTCGGTGAATTGATGGCCGTGATTGGCCTAGCCAACGAGACCAACCGGCTGGCCGTTGGTTATGGCGTTCCCATTGACGAGGCATTCCTGCCGAAATAAATTTGACTCGACTCCATTGACGGCGTGAAATCAGCCTACGGATACTGGCATTGAGCCGCCACGTTCACTTTGAAAATATCGGAGGAAAGTACTGGTAGTACGGCTTCACATTAAAAGTAGACCCGATGACCAAGCCCCCCGAATTGGCGTACGGGGGCGTTGTCGGAGCAGGCGCTATGGCCGTGAGTCCGAAGTCTAGAAAGCCTCTTGTGATCTCGAAAGAATCGAGTCCAGAAGCGTTAAGCTCAAGAGAATAATTTCCGGCGTAAACCACCTCAGACGCCTCATTCTTGATCTGTAGCGGATTGGTGTGCGGAACATCGGGCGCCAGGTCAAGGAAGACATTCTGGGCGCCCCCGTGCGCCCAGCGCGTATCAAGGTAGTTGTCGCCTTGGTCATGCAGCCAACGGCTGAATATCTGTGAGCTGGGATGCCATGGTGACCACCGAATCGCGTTCCGGGTTGAGCGTTACGGCCCCGATAGGTGTCCAGTTGCGTGTGCGCCCCGACCATCGGGCCGGGTGACGTTCGCGGGCCTGTAGGTAGACGTCATGCCGGGCCGCGAGGATCTCGCGATCGTTGCCTGCGTGGCGTTGGGCCGGGCTGACGTAGCGAATGCCGCTGTGGCGGTGATCGACGTTGTACCAGTGCACGTTCAGGGTCGAGCCGTTGTCGCCGTGGAGCACCGGCTTGGTGGCCATGGTGGCAATGCCCTCGGCCAGCGCCGTGCGGCGTACCAGGTGCACGGCATGGCCGGAGTCGTCGCTGTCATGCACCTCGGCACCCACGATCTTGCGGCTGTAGATGTCCAGGATCAGGTACAGGTGGAACCATCGGCCCATCACATTGGCCGGCAGGTAACTCATGTCCCAGCACCAGACCTGGCCGGGGGCGTGGCGATGTGGATTGTTGGCGGTGTAGGCCCATTCCTGTCAAAAATCGCCGACACGCAGATTGAAGAAATCCGCGCGCCCCCTTCGGGAAATCATTTTGCCTGAGATCACTCTCTGAAACTAGTCAGACTTGATGCAAACGCTGTGTGGGGATATTTCGCCACCAAAAAAGCGGCTTCACCAATGCCACCCACAGGGGGCGGCCAGTTCTAACTGTTTATAGTCCGTTGTTCAAGGAGGAACGGGCTTGGATTGGAGCTGCTTCTCCGACGAGCAGATCATGGACTTCCTCCAGCAGGCCGAGCCGGCTAACCACTCGGAAAGTGTAAGCCGCCTGTCCCAGAAACTTCGAGACAGGATCAATGCTTCATCGCTCGTGCAGTGGTCGTCGTTTGTCCGCGACCACCACACCGTCTCTGATCACCAATTGCAATTCACGCAGATTATTGATGTTTTGCAATGGATCCTGACCTACCACGATCAGGTCCGCGACCTTCCCTACTTCGACGGTGCCTGTCTCGTGTCCTACGCCACAGATGGCTGCGCCATTTTTGGTGGCAGCTTGCAAGGTATGCCAACTGGAAGCGCCATGCCGAGCCCACAAGCCCATCTCAAGGAGAGCCGCATCTTTGAGCGGACGAATATCAGACCCCAGCGCCATCTTGACACCAGCTTTCAAGGCCTTCGTAAACCATTCCCCGTGTGTGTCGCTGGCCGCATCCGCTCGGCAGCAGAGGGCGTCGCTCATGGCTCGTTGCTTGGTCCACCTACTCTCCCATTGATTACTGGCTTGCTTGGGTGTCAGGTGGCTGATTGCAAGCGTGGGTACTAACCACACGTTGTGTTCCAGAAGCAGGTCTATACACTCGTCGTCCAATATATACCCGTGTTCAATACTATGCGCGCCCATGCGTATCGCAGCCTTCACTGCGTCCGGGTGTGTCGCATGCGCCATGACTTTAAATTTGCGCAACCTGCAGATATCAAAGGCCGCCTTAAGTTCTTCATCTAGCAGAAACGAATCCGTATGAAGGTCCCAGCTTGGGCCCAATATCCCACCAGAAAGATTGAGCTTGATGTGATCCACCCCGGCTTTGATACCTTCCCGAATGGCCTTTACAAACCCATACGGACCATCGCATTCACGGGCGTGCCCGGATGTCAAAAAATGTCCACCCGTAGTGGTTAAAAAATAGCCACTTGCAAATAGCCGCGGGCCGATGAAATGGCCTGCATCAAAACTCCTCTTCCATGCGACGTCGATGTAGTTGTGCGCGCCTGCACAGCGAAACCCGACGATTCCCGATTCCAACAGAGCCGTTTGTAAGCGGTGTCCAAATAGGGCAACCTGCTCGGGAAGCGGCATGTCAGTCAGGGAATGGTAGTCTGGGTGAACGTGAACATCCCACAGCCCCGGAAGAAGATAGGCGCCGTTTAAATCAATCACCTGATCTCCGGGCTGAGACTCAAACACAGCATCCGGAATAATCTGCGTGATGCGCTTACCCTCTACCACCACGGAAGTTCCGGGTCGGCTGCCTGGATTGAGCGCATCGATGAGAGTGGAATGAGAAAAAATAGTTCGCATCAAGGTTTACCCCATCATCGACAACTAACACATGAAAGCCGAATGGATCGCTCCGCGGCCGCCTTCAAAATCTGTCCAACGAAAACGCTGTCAACTCCCCAGCATCACCGCGGCCCCCAATGGCCCTTGCGAGAAGTTTCCCGGTATTGACTGACCCTGTGAGTCCTAGATGGCCGTGACCGAATGCACACCAAAGACCCGGCGCATCCGGCACGGGCCCCAGAACAGGAAGCGAATCCGGAAGGCAGGGGCGTTCACCCATCCAAAGCTCCAGTCCTTGGGTATTGAGTCCGTTCAAGCCTTGCTCAGCATGGTCCTTGAGTAGCAAGGCTCTTCGCTCGTTCATCGCGGTTCCTGCTCGGCCGAACTCCACGGTACCCGCCACGCGCAGAGAACCTTCCAATGGATTCAAAAAGACTTTCTTATCTGCTAGCACCACGACACGCGAAAGCTCTATGCCCGGATTCGGCAATTGCACGTGGTAGCCTCGTTGACTCTCAAGCGGAACATCCCGGTTCAACGTCCTGAGCAGCTCTCTGGATCCAATTCCGGCACTAAGAACCACGTGTTCACTGCACCCGCTCCAATCCCCGCTCCTGAATGTCCATTGAGCTCCATCCCTCGCCAGATCAGAAATCTTGCGGGTGACGAAGGTCACCCCCATACGCTGCAGACTCGAGGCTATCGATTGGGCATACCGTAATGGTCCAGCGACCCAAGTGTCTTCTGGCAGAAACATCCCTGTTTTGTACCTGCCGCTTAAGGCCGGCTCCAAAGCGCGAATCGCCTGCTCATTCACAAGCTCTGAAACTTGTCCGTGCGCGCGCTTAAGCTCCCAAGATCCGGCATCCTGCGCCAAGGAGGCGTCATCGGGGTACACATGAAGCTGCCCTGTGTCCCGAACGAGTTCCGGACAGCCCACTTGGGCTGCCATCTTACGGTGGAGTGCCACTGCGTCGGTATGGAGAAACTTCAGTGCTTGTGCAATCTGAGCCACTCGTTCCGGCTTCGCAGACGCAGTGAATCGACGGAGCCAAGGCAGTGCCGGCAGCCAGTAATTGACCGGTATGTGAAGTGGACTGGAACTGTCCAACAACATCGAGAAAGCCTGACTCCAGATTCCCGGCATGGCCAGTGGAGCCACCGACCCGCCAGAAAGGGCCCCTGCGTTACCAGATGAGCATTGGGAGCCTGGGGGTTCAGGATCGATGACGGTCACATCATATTCAGCCTCTCGCAAAGCATGCGCTACGCACAGCCCTACAATGCCTGCGCCAATCACGGCGACTGAGTTGCTAGCAGGTCTCATGGTGCGAAGGCTTGGGGAGTTCAACAATAGCGAAGAGCATAATGGTTACGAGCTATCGGGATATATACATATGCGCAGCACCCCTTACCGGCGCGCTTCGCTCACATACCGGGTGACCATAAAGGCGTCTAGCCCCTCTGGCCCCCCTTCTCGCCCATCGCCGCTCTCTTTGACGCCGCCGAACGGAGTTTCCGGCAATGCAGCAGTCACGTGATTGAAAGTCACCACCCCCGCTTCAATGCCTTCGGCGATCTCCGATGCACGAGTCATCGAATCCGTGAACGCATAGGCAGCCAATCCCTGTGGGAGACGGTTCGCCTCTACGAGCACCTCTTCGATTCGCGAAAATGGCACGATTGGGGCCAATGGCCCGAAGGGCTCCTCGTTCATCATCACGGCACTGCTATCGACATCACTGAGCACAGTAGGCGCCCAAAAATAACCTTTTTGCCCCACTCTATGTCCACCAGCCAGTACCTTGGCGCCCTTGGCACGTGCGTCTTCCACCAGCCGCTGCATCGCATCCACGCGTCGCTCATTCGCCAGCGGGCCCATTTCCGTGTCGGCATCCAGGCCATTTCCGACCTTGATCGACAACGCAATTTCCGCTAAGGCATTGGAGAAGGCCTTGTAGACACCCTCCTGTACAAAAAAACGCGTTGGTGCCACACAAACCTGTCCTGCGTTCCTGAGAAACTTGGCGCTGGCGGCCACTCGGGCGGCGTAAATCGGATCAGCATCATCCAGTACGATCACCGGCGCATGTCCCCCGAGCTCCAAAGTACAGCGCTGCAAGCGATTGGATGCCAATTTAGCCAAGTGCTTACCAACAGGGATCGATCCGGTGAAAGAGATCTTTCGAATGACATCCGAATCCATCAAGTGGCTAGATACAGTTGGCGGATCACCAAACACGAGGTTAACCACGCCCGCTGGAATGCCGGCGTCATGACACACCTGAACAATCATCATTGCAGTTGCCGGTGTTTCTTCAGATGCCTTGAGGATGCACGTGCAACCGGCAGCCAAAGCCATGGCAATCTTCCTAGCAGGAACCAAGCCAGGAAAATTCCACGGCGAAAGCCCCAAGGAAGGGCCGATCGGGCGTTTGAACACCATCTGCCGGTGCCCCTCGGTTCTGGACGGAATGATCCTCCCATAGGTGCGTTTTCCTTCCTCCGCGCAGTAGGAAAATATGTCCGCCGCATATTGAAGCTCAGCGGCAGCTTCCCTAATGCTCTTGCCCTGTTCCAGACAAAGAACGGGGGCGATTTGCGGAATGCGCTCGATAAGAAGGTCGGCAACTTTGTGGAGCAACGCGCCGCGATCTTGAGCGGAGACCAATTTCCAAGTTTGGTAAGCCCTGGCAGAGGAAGCCAAGGCGTCATCTAGATGTTCGGTTGTCGCCCACGCCAGTGTGCCCAGCCGCTCTTCAGTCGCAGGATTGAAAACCGCCTGTTCCCCTGCCGTTGATGAGTCGATGGCTCGCCCATCCACGATCATGTGCAGAGCCGGGTAATTACTCATGAACGTGCCTCTTCGCCGGATTGAACCCGCGTAGCGGACGAATGCTGAGACTTCGCTATCATCTCAGAGTGGGGATAGTAAGGAGGAAAAGCGCCAACCGCGTGCATGTCGACCTCCACGATTGACGGGCCCTTGACTTGCATAGCCTGCGCTACGGTCGCTCCAAACTTGTCGGCCTCGGTCACGCGCCAGCCCGGCATTCCTGCCAGCTTGGCCAAACCCATTAGGTCGGGTCCAGCCAAGTCGACAAACTGATGACGTCCTTCAAACATGGCAGTTTGCATGTGCTTGATCACCCCATACCCGCTGTCGTTCATCACGATGAAGACAATCTCCAGCTTCTCCTGAACGGCAGTCCACAGCTCTGCCAGGTTGAAGAAGAAGCCGCCATCACCAGTGAGAGTGACCACCTTGCTTCCGGCTTCAAGCGCGGATCCGATCGCCAACTGGACTCCTTGCCCCAGGCCGGAACTTGCCGGATAGACGTTCTCCCTTGGAGAATGCATAGGAAAAAGGCGATAGCCCCAGGTACTGTTACTGAGCGTGATGTCGCGCGCAAAGATGACATCTTTGGGCATCGCCTCGCGAAGTTGGGCTGAGAATGTCTCATAGGGCCCCAGGCTTTTGGCGAACTCGGCGCGCGCCTCGATTTTGACTTGCTTGAATTTTTGAACGAACGACTGGTCGACGTTCATCCGACCCTTAATGCGATGGATCAACCCAGAAAGTGCTGCGGCTGCCTCTCCGCATATGAAATGCTGTGTGGGATAGGTACGACCGTCTGCCTGAGGTTCGATATCGATCTGCACTAGTCGCGCGGGCAGTTTCACTTTCATATCCAGTGTTTCTGCACTGCGGATGCCCGAGCCCACCACAAGCATGAGATCGACCTCTTCGTAGAGGGCCTCCACAATGGGGATGCCCACACCGTTGAGTGATCCCAAATTCTGAGGATGCTCTTCCGAAACTACACCTCTGCCGCCCCAGCTGGTGGTGAGCCCAAATCCCATTTCCAAGAGCTCTGACACTTCAGCAGTGGCTCCTAGTGCGCCCCTGCCAATGCGCAACATGGGACGCTTTGCATTGAGAACGAGTTCTGCCAACCGATCCAGATCCGTGTCGACTGGTTGTTGTAACTGAGGTTGAGGTGCCCGGAACTCATGTTCTGCATAGCGCCGGTGTGCCTGAGAACGCTGAATATCAATGGGAATCTCTACGCTGACCGGTCCGCAAGGTGCAGTATTTGCCAGAAGGATCGCCTGCTTCAATATAGGCAACGCTTCCTGGACTGAGCGAATGCGGAACGCCGCTTTCGACACTGACCTCAACATCCCAAGTTGATCAGGTATGTCATGAACAGTGCCCTGATTCCGGTCCACGTACTGGGTCAGCGTTTGACCTGTAATGTGCAGCAAAGGAGTGTTCGCAAACCGCGCTTCGACCAAACCTGGAACGGCGTTTGACGCCCCTGGACCGGTGCTAGTGACCACTGCACCCAATCTCTTGCCGACACGTGCGCAACCGTCAGCCATGTGCGCAGCGCCCGTTTCCCCGCGAGTCATGACCATGCGCAACTCCCGGCGCTTCGCAATGCCATCCATGATCGGCAGGTTGTGGACCGAGATCATCCCGAACACGGTTCTTACGCCGTTGAAGTACAAGCAATCTGCAACCAGCTCGCCAACGGTGTAAGTATTAGGAGCACTCATTTCAATCCCTCTGAATGATTTTGACAAAAGGCGATGTCGAGCACTCAGATCAACGACCGCCTTCAGATACTTGCTGCAGCTCTCTTCAGTTGTCCAGCTTGACGTTGGCCTTTGCTGCGACATCCTTCCAGCGATTCATCTCCTCAAGCATGAATTTCCCAAATTCGTCTGGCGAATTGGTGGTCGAAGTGATACCTTTCTTGGCCAACTGGGATTGCACAGTCTCTGCCTTCGCAGCGGAGCGAATGACTTCATTGAGCTTCTCGATGACCTTCGGTGGAGTACCTTTGGGAGCGACAAACCCTGTCCAGGTGCCGCCATTCAGCTTGGGAAACCCGAGTTCGGCCACCGTAGGCACATCCGGCGCGAGAGGGGACCTTTCGGGAGACGTTACCGCCAACACTTTCAACTTGCCGGACTGAGCGAGTGGCAGAACGACACCGACGTTCTCGAACATGAGCTGAACCCGACCTCCAACAAGCTCTGGTAACGCCGCACTACTCCCCTTGAAGGGGACGTGTTGAATATTTACACCAAGAGTATTGTTGAAATATTCACCGAAGAGATGGTTGGAAGAGCCCAAACCGAAGGACGCGAAATTCATCGACGCAGGCTTTGCTTTGGCCAATTCAATGAAATCTTTTAATGATTTGGCCTGCACGTCAGGATTGACCACTACCGCAAACGATATGAGGGATGCCAATGTAATCGGCTGCAGATCTTTCTGTATATCGTAGTCCAGCTGCCGTCCGAGACTTTTTGATATAGCCAGTTCGGGAGAAGCCCCTAGCAAAATCGTATATCCGTCGGGTGCGGACCGCGCAACGCTCGTTGCCGCAATCTGACCACTTGCGCCTGGACGATTATCAACAATTACAGGTTGATTCAAGCGCTTGGTCATTTCCTCTGCAAACACCCTCGCAATAATATCCGTATTCCCCCCGAGGGATAACCAACTATGAGACGAATAGGTCGATTAGGGTAATCTGTCTGAGCTATCGCACCAAGCGGAATAAAGGCAACCCCTACGCAAACAAATCGCTTTACAAAATTCAGCAATTTCATGATTTGACTCCTATTTATAGAAATATCACCGCAAGGCCCTCTCTCAGCAAACCGTCATCGAGGGACGAGGAGGGGTAGCGAGAGCTTAAGTCGATTACGCGGCAGTTGTCGACGGTATAGCTCGTTGTCTCAAAATAAGAAACTAAAAGTTATACCCCGGCAGCCTGCGTGAGATATGTCGGCTTGGCCACCCGAGTTCGACACGAAACGTTGTAAGCGGTTGATTTCCTTGGAAATCGTTTTCAAATTGCCACTACAAGAGGCTTAAGGATGTCCTGCATAACTCCCTGCGGTCTGTGGCAGCACGGCCTCGGGCAATCTACTGCGTTGCTTTTCTTGCCAATAGCTGGGCTATTGGCTGGGCGGATTCGTAACACCGCGGCCCAGCGAAAACGATCTAAATGCCGCGCTAACTGTAGAGTCGAGATGTGGCGCGCTGGCCGTAGGCTCGGGTTGTCTGTTGTCCGCCCCTTTCGTCTGGCGGTGCCCCAATACCCTCACCCTAGCTGCGTTTCCACATCCCGCTCATCGAACCCGGCGTGCCGATTTCCGGCACCGGGCTCTCGGACAAAGGGCTTCATGCATTCGCCCACGGCGTTTTGCTGCGTCGCCCCGACAGGCGTTCAAGACCCAAGGTCTCGAACAGGTACTCGTAGGAATAGGCGAGTAAACCATTCCTTCGGGACTTGTGCTTCTTCAGCAACCACCGGCGCAGCCGCGACGTGGTGTACGCTTCAATCGCCCGGTAGGCACCGCTGGTAGTACCCAGGCAAAAGTAATTTGCCCACCCCCGCAGTGTCCGGTTGATCGCCGCTACCGTCGTCGTGGCATCAAGCCACACCAACCTCGGGTCCGTGAGATCGCGCAGTTTCTCAACCAGCTTTCTCATACTCTTTCTGGACGGGCGCAGCCCAAAGTAGGCGCCGCCTGTCCTGTGAGAGTAGTAGGGACCAAAGGTGTAGCCCAGAAAGTCGAAATGCTCCCGCCCTGCATGACAGGTGCGTGTTTTTTCCTCGTTGACGGTCAGCTTGAGCTTGTCCATCAGCGTGCGCATGGCAGCCAGCGCGTGTTGCGCCTGACCAGGCTTGCACAGAATCACCAGATCATCCGCATAGTTGACGATCTGCGCCCCCAGTTGCCGACTTGCCTGCCATCGCTGCCATCCCAGGATGAAGCGACGCATGTACAAGTTTGACAAGAGTGGGCTGATGGGCGCACCTTGCGGTATGCCACGACCTGTGTCACGGCTTGACGTCGTGCGGGTCTGTCTTCCCCGCTGATCGCTTTCTTGCACCGGGCAGTCCAGCCAGCGTTGGATCAGCTGCAATACACGCCGGTCCACCACTCGCCTTGCGACGCACAGCATCAATTCGCGATGCGGTATGGTGTCAAAGTATGCCGATAAGTCGGCATCAACGACTTCGCAGTACCCGCTGTCGAGCCCTACCTTGACCTTGGCCAGTGCGTCATGCGCACTGCAGTTGGCACGGTACGCGTGCTGCTGCTCTGGCAAGTCAGCCTCAAATATCGGCTCCAGCACCAGAACAGCCGCCATCATGCATACCCGGTCCCGCAGGGTGGATATGCCCAATGGTCGAAGCTTGCCATCTGCCTTCGGAATATGGACACGTCTTATCGGTTGCGGTTCGTATCTCTCCTCTTTGAGCGTGTGCGCCAGCTCCCCCAGCCATTTCAGCACGCCGTATTGCTCTACCACCTCGAATGTCTGGCCGTCTACGCCCGCCGCGCCTTTGTTGGCGCGACAGCGAGCATAGGCGTGCATCATCACGTCTTGGCGATACAGCTTGTCATACAGCGCATAGAAACGATAGCCAGGCTCAGCCTTCGCTTTCGCATGTAATGCCTTCTGCAGCTTCTGTACTTTTATCGGAGTTGATAGGTTTCCCAATCTCCTGACCTCACCACTTGTTGCATTGCCTTTGAACCAGGGCCCCTTTCCTCCACCGGCATTACCCGGCTTCTTCGGTACTACAGGCCCATCCGCCATCCCAGGCCGCCAGATCCAGCTGTCACCAGCTCCTTCTGTTGGAGACTCCCACCTCCACCGCCTGGGACTTCCCATGTTGCGCGCGCTCTTGCACTTTCATACATGCCGCCGCCAATACCCCGGTACAGCCACTGACAGCACTCTCTGCTCTCAACCGTCAGCAGTGTCAGACTTCCCCGCATCGACCGGCAGGTCGTCCTGTACATCACCCTTTTCGAGGCTTGCTCAGCGTTCACTCACGTTGCGGCCTGCATGCTCGTCAAGTCACCTAGTGACCCTCTACACCGAAGGCTTCAGCCATTTCGTTACCTCCATGACTGCTCCGATTACTACCGGCCGGAGCAAATTTAGCCGGGTGGGATTCGCACCCACTGCAAAAGCGCCACCTTTTCATGGCGCACGTCGAAGTCCGGTGGCCAGCAACGATCACCTTGCCGAATGCACCAGGAAACGCGCGCGGACCTCAAGAAGTCTGAGGGAGAGTACTTGGGTATTGGATCGCCTTACGTAAGCGACGGCCTGCGCAATACCGCCCTTAATGCACGCCTGGTTAGGCCCACAATGGTGGGCGCAGCCCAGGCCAAACAGGCCTTTTTGTCTCTGGAGGTTAGGGTCGCGGCGGTGATGCCACGTTTTACCCCCCGAACCTGCAAATACTATCGGTGAACCCTATGGTATTCGGCAAACATTTCCGCATTTTTCGCAATGAGCCGATAGACAATATCTACAAAGCTTTCACAAAGCGGTGAATAAGGCCGATTAGAGGGAAAAATGGAACTCAAGGTCATGGTAGCTCTGGGCCTAAACGGTTTGACATTGACTTCATCCAAATTAAATTTACCCAATGCCACTGAATCTACAACAGCCACACCAATACCGGCAGATGCCATAGAAAGGGCAACCGATGTCTGATTGATGGCGATAGAAACTTTCCAAGGAACTCCCAACTCCTGAGATCGCTGGCGCAAAATTTTTCCAACGTACGCGCCGTCGGAATATGAGATTATTTTCTCGTTGATTAGGTCCTCTGGGCCTATCGCTTCCTTTTCCGTCAACCAGTGATTTTTTGGCAAAGCGCAGATGATGTCGATCTCACACAAGGGAATCTGCTCGATTTCGTAATTCTGTGTCGGTTCATGGATGAACCCCACATCCAATTGGCGCGCTGCCACACGCTCAATCACTTCGGCAGGCGTAAGCGCCATCATTTGAAGATCTACGAGCGGTCGAACCTGATGAAAACTTTGTATCGCTTCAGTCAACAGAGAGGCTGCAATCGCATACGTGGCGGCGACCTTAACGGTGCCCATCTCCGATGACCGAAGCCTCTTTGCCAAGTCCCCAGTAGATTGAATTTCATCAAAAATTCGCTTAGCGCTGGGGTATAGCCGCTGAGCTTCCATACTGGGATAAAGCCTATCTCCCGATCTCTTGAAGAGGCGGAGCTCGAGTGCTTCCTCTAGCAAGCGAATAGATTTCGAGATAGCTGGTTGGGAAACAGCTAGTTTACGAGCCGACTCAGACATCGAGCCAGTCTCCATCACGTGGCAGAACGCCCGTAATTGCCGGATGTTCATGGCGAGATCATTTAACATGCGCGCTCACTCGCTGAGTGGAAATGAATGACGGGTGCGGGAATCGACAAGGCAGCTGCGCAATTCCACGTCACATGGTGCCTTTTTGTGGGAGTCCTCTTGGAGCGCGAATTGAGTTTCACCGCAGTTCGGTATAGCAGCCGAAGGGTACGAGCACTTCGAATTGTCGCTTGGTCACCTTTGCGGAACCTCGGAAAAATACATTGTGAATACCGAACGTTCGGGTCGATGGTGCTACTGGGAGAGTTTTGCGGTCGATCGCGGGCGCTATCGGCTGAAAAGCATACATCGCGTCGCCTCCGGACGAGTCGGAGTCTCGTGTGGGGTTGCCGAGGCTTCCCGGGACATTGGCCCTCCACCACCCCTCGCGTCTGTTCGCGCACCTAGCGGAACTCCTTCATTTGACGTGTAGGCCGCATAGGTCAATAAAACCCCTCACGTGGGGAGTGCCGTAATCAACGCCTGCGATAAATCAGACTGCAAGTCGGTGACTGATTCCAACCCCATCGAAAAACGCACCAAAGTGCCGCGGGCCAGATGCCTGGGCCACGCGGCGCGCATTTGCTCCAACTCATAGGGCATCACCAAGCTGATTGGTCCGCCCCAACTGAATACGAAGGGGCTTCTCACTTCCGGGCACGGCATCAAAGTGCCAAGATTAGCGTTTTGGAAAGTCAATCTGAACCCTTTTGGAAGGAGAAGTCCCATGAGCAAGATTACACGAGTTGGCGTTGATTTGGCCAAAAACCTGATCCAGGTTCACGCAGTGGATGCGCTTGGCAAAGTGATCACCAACCGGGCGTTGCGGCGCGATAACTTTCTTTCCTGGTGTGCCCAGCTGCCGGCAGGCTGCCTGGTGGCCATGGAGGCGTGCAGCGGCGCGCACCACTGGTGCCGCAAACTGGCAGAACTGGGTCTGGATGCGCGCATGATTGCGCCGCAGTTCGTGGCCCCGTACCGCCTGCAAGGTCGCACGGGCAAGAACGACGCCAACGATGCGGCAGCCGTCTGCGAGGCCGCCTCCCGGCCGCACATGAGCTTTGTGAGCCCCAAGGCGCTGCATCAGCAAGGCTTGCCAGCGCTCCAGGGTTGCTACTCCAACACCAACCTCCCGCGCCACCACCTCTACCGCCGCGCTCTCCGGCGGCAGCAGCCTGGCCACCGCCTTGTCCTTGAATGATTGTCCGTATCGAGCCACTGTCGTCCTTCATCGCCGCCCCCGGGTTCTTGACTCTATGGAGGCGACAACTATTCTGACGCCGGGGGGAAGATGAGCGGGTGGCCTGGTTGCTCCCGAAGACACGGCACCATCAGCTGGACACCGGGCGCCCTACTCTTCCACGCGTCCAATATCACCGTAAGGTCTTTCTCTTCGAGCAAGGGCTGATCTGCCAGGCCCACCATGACCGCGCTCGCTTGGAGCGGCAGCGCAGCTAGGTCAGCGCGCAACGAAGTGACCTTGCCCTCGGATTCCGTATCCCTTAGCCGGGTAGTTAACTAAGCCGTGCGCGTTGGAACAATCCGCCTTGACTCCCGTAGGTTGGCGCTGAGCGCAGCGAAGCCCAACATGGGGCGTGTGAGATGGGTGGCGCTGTTTGTTGGGCTTCGCTGCGCTCAGCACCAACCTACGGCTGCACATACGCACTCAGGTGCAAGGTGTCCTTGAACCGCCACGTTCACTTTGAGAATAACGGAGGAAAGTTCTGGTAGTACGGTTTCACATTAAAAGTAGACCCGATGACCAAGCCCCCGAAATTGGCGTAGGGAGGCGTTGTCGGAGCAGGTGCAGAATTGTCCTGTCCGCGCCTGCAAGATTGGATTCTTGGAACGAAACACGTCTTCTCTCCTGCTGGTTGGTGAACACACCGGTTTCTGTGAATTGCAAGCCGATCTTGAGTACGTCGCTTCATTGGCCACTGATTGATCTATGAAGCCTTCTGTAGGCGAGATAGAGACCAATCACGATCAGCGGAAATATAAGGTCGCCAACAATTATTTGGAAGCCGATGTTGTACTCGGCCACATTACCCTGGGTGCGCAGGCTCATGACATGTCCGGCCATGCAACCGAGCAGGAAGGTGCACTGCGCGATGATGGCGGCAAGCCAGAAGTTGCTGCGGATGAAGAAACACAGGAAGCAAATGAGGCTCAAGGCGGTGCGTCAACACCCGAGTCTTACCCAACGGTTTGGACCGAGTGCTCACTTCCAGTGTTGAATGCCCGGGTCCAACTGGCTGACCGCACCGTGTACACAGACCCGCCTCATGGATTGACGCTAAGTCTCAGCGGCTCACCGACGCGTGCCCTGAGCACATCTTCACGGTGGAATGGAAGCACATGCCACTGTTTGCGCGAGAACAGCTCCATCTGGTCCGTCGCATGAGGCGAGGCAGGGTTTGTCGATTGGCCATAGGTCAAGATGGCATGCGCCACGGGGCCACGGGGATCGAAAGTCACCGTCTGAACATAGCTGGTGCCGTAGTCGATACGCAGGCCCTGGGCATTGATGGGCGCCGGCTCCTGACGGCCCAAGTTGTTAAGCACACCCTCAAACTCTTCGCCCCCATGCAAAGCAATAGGAGCTTCAGTGATGGCTGGGCGCTGCACGCTGCCCAGCGGGGCATTCAAGGCAAATCCTGCAGCCTTGATTGTCTTGACCGCTGTTTCCATGGCACCCCATACCTTGGCAGCAACTGCCGCATCGGACATTTTGAGGCCCGCAGGCGTCGCAACGGGTTGCTTCGCATCAAAAGGCACTCGGTACACCCCTGGAATGTTGCGCGCGTTGCGCCAGAACTCGCGGAAAACATGAGCGCCACGTGCGTCAAGCTCGTTGCGCATGTTCCAGCCCTGCAAGGCCGCACAACCCTCACGAGCCTCGCTGCTGGGTGCTTGGGCGCACGCGGCCAGCAAGTCTGGCAAGATCACCGAAGCCATGAAGTTTCGGTTCTGGAACAGTTGCTCCTGCATGGCCTGCAATGTGACCTTGCCACGACTCAGCATTTCCGGGATTTCAGTCAGTCCAGCGCGAGTTCGGGGGCGCGTCAGGCTGGCATCGCCCACCAGCGGCGAGATCCCCTCAAACTTTTGCTCAGGATGCGTGTAGAAGAAACTATCGTTACTGTTGTGGACCCAGTCGCTGCGCAGCGCCACCGGCATGCGCTCGATGGGGATCAGCCCTTGCACTGGCGAACGATGGTCAAGTTGCCAAGTGCAGTCGGCACGAGCGCCATTGAGCACGATCAGTCCTGCTGCAGCTCGTAGTGCCGCGGCAGGTTTGCTGGGGGAGCAACGTTCCAGTTGAGCGGCATCGACGTTGGGCACCACGCTCACGTCGGTATACATCACCTTGCCGCTGCGATCAGCAGCCAGAGTATTGACCCATGGAAGGCCCAGGCCTGCGTGTGCTTTGTGAAGGTCCTCCACCGAACCAGCGCGCGCAAAAGCCAAGGCGGCGTCCATCATGCGGGCGTTACCGATGTTCGCATCGCGCAGTGCGTAGGCGGTCTTGGCGTTCCAGGTCAGGCCCGCGCGAGGGATGACGACCATTGGTCCCCATCGCGTGGACCATAAGGTGCGGCCTCCGACCGTACGCGCCCTCATCTTCTCTGGCTTGCCGTCCACCAAGTAGGTGGTGGGATCGCCTTCCGCAAGCTGAAGTTCGTATAGCGTGAAGCGCTTGCCAGTCGAAACAGTGTGCGACCAAGCGACGTCCTTGTTGAACCCGATGGAGACGACTGGATATGTGCCAAGGCCTGCGCCCATCACATCCATCTGCCCAGGAATAGTGAGGTGGAGTTGATAGAAGCGGTTAGAGCCGCTCCAAGGAAAGTGTGGGTTACCCAGCAGCATGCCGCTACCATTGGCAGTCTCGTCCTTGCCAAACGCCCAGGCGTTGGAGCCCAGAGGCGAGTCGAGCAGACCGATAGCGCGCATTGCCTGGGCGGCCTCTGCCAGATCGACGGTTTCGGCGCTTGATCGCGAGGTCTTGGCGCCAGGCTGGGGTGGCTGCGCGCCCAACATGCCATCGGCCAGCGCAGCAATTCCCGCCTGAACTGCAGTGATCTCGGCCATACGCCGGTATTCATTCAAGGTCATGGGCTTCACCCATGACTTACCCTTGCAGGCCTCGGGCAGGCGGCTAGCATGGTCAGCCAGATAACGGTTATAGCCGGCCACATAGCCGCGCGCCAACGCATGGGATTCAGCGCTGGCCTGGCCCCAGGCACGCTCTAGTGCGGCGTCATCCATATGGGCTGCCATGAACAGATCGATCTGCTCGTTGGGGAGGTAGCGCCTACCCAGAAGCCCTGTGGCTTTCCCCCCAAAGGTGCTGCTGCGCTGCCCACGCACGGTCACCAACTGGTCGGCAACCAGGCATAGGTTGTCCTGAGCGTGAGCGTAGGCAACACCGTAGGCCAACGAGTGCGCATCCGGCGCAGTGATATGGGGAATACCGTAGGCAGTGCGCTCTATGGTGACGCCGCGCTCGGCCAGGAGGCCAGTGTTGCCTGCGCAACCAGCCAGCGTGATAGCCGTCAGCGCAGTCAGCACGCACGTGATGTGTCTCATGGATCTGTCTCCTGAAGGTCTTGTCGAGCAAGGCGAGGCCAGGTGTCGGGCGGAACATGCACACGGCGCTGCGACATGTTCTTCACAATGCCTGAACAGCAGCACCTCAAGCGCCAACGATTATGGCAAGTCGAACGCCGAAGTACCCAAAATTAAAGTAGCCCTACGTAGCCCTTGGCAATGCCAACCATAGTTCTTTGCAAATAATATCTTGATTGCTGACAGCCTAAACCCTGGGGAAGGTGTTCAAAACCCATGATGACGCCCGAACCCCACCCACCTGATCTACCCGCAAAAACTCCAGGCACCCACCATGAAACGCATCTCTGCCTTTTTAGCGACAGCCACACTTGCAAGCATGTGCGGCCTCGCACATGCGCAATCTGACTTCTATCGTCGAGTAACGCCTCCAAACGTTTCCGAGGGCGGAGCCGTTGGTGCAGCAGTGCTGGTGGGGCGTCAGTATCAGGGCTCCGATGAATCGCGAGTGCGAGTGCTCCCGAACGTCGAATACCAGTGGAGCAACGGGTTCTTCGCAGGAGTCATGAACGGCATCGGCTACAACGCATCGACCCGGCCTGACCTGGCTTATGGCGTTCGTGTTACAGCAGACTTCGGTCGCAAGGAAAATCGCAGCGACGCTCTCCGAGGATTGGGCGACATTGACCCTCGCCCCGAGCTGGGCGCGTTCTTCAACTTCAGTCCGGCGCCCAGCATCATGCTGAGCTCTTCGCTGCGCTATGGAAGCGGCAACGACCGCAAGGGCCTCATCGTAGACCTGGGCGCTGGATGGAGCACCAGCATCAGCCCCAGCCTTCGTTTCGGAAGCTCGCTGGCCACCTCCTGGACTAACTCAAACTACACGCAAGAGTACTTTGGGATCACCTCCGACCAGGCATCGCGCAGCGGCTACGCCCAGTTTGCTCCAGGCGGAGGTTTCACAGACCTCCGGCTTAGCGCATCGCTTATCTACAGCATCACTCCACAATGGAGCCTGGTGGGGTCCGTGAGCTACTCTGAGCTTCTTGGCGATGCCAAGCGCAGCCCGATCGTTCGCAAGAAAGGCGGCGCCTCAGCAGTAGTTGCATTGGCGTACAGCTTTTGAGAACCTGTTGGCTCCACCACCACCTGACCGAAACGACCTGGCTTTTTGCGATACTGACACCAGCCAGGGTGTCCTGTATCGCATCAAGCGGAAAGTTCATCGCTGCACAGTGATCGCGTCTGTCGCCGCTGGTAATTCGAGGCTTTCCCCCAATGCATCGGCAATCTGACTGAGAGCAAATTTTGTGGCGGCCTCACCTTGTGCCATGGCCAGCGCACCACGATGGAAGTCCATGGCCGCGATGTCTGACAGGCGCGGGCGGATTAACACATCTGCAGGCTCACCGGCCAACCGGCTCTGCGTGATACGAACCTGCATGATGTTAAGGCTGGTGCCCAGCACATCCAGCATGGAAGGTGATTGCAGGGCATCTCCTCGGGCCGCGCGAGGCTGGGGTTTGAAACGCTGAAGCAACGCAGCCCAGGGTGCAGAGAGGAAAGGCGGCGTTTCATCCGATGAGGGTGGGCCACTTTCAGTGTGAACCTCGGCACGTGCGCGGCGTCCGATCAGATCCCAGTTCAGATCCACGGCGATCACGACCTCAGCCCCCAGGGCTCGGCATAGCGAGACTGGCACCGGGTTCACCAGGCCGCCATCTACCAGCAGCCGGTCGTTCAGTTGAGCCGGTGTGAACAGACCCGGCAGCGCGATAGAGGCACGTACCGCGTCAATCACAGACCCCTCGCGCAGCCACACTTCGCGGCCAGAGTTCAGCTCGGTCGCCACGCAGGCAAATGGACGAGCCAAGCCCTCAATGCCTTCATCTTTAAAGTGCTTCCGGAAAAACGCTGTAAGCCTCGAACCCTCGATTAAGCCGCCACCCATGCTGATATCCAGCAAAGAAACCACCCCTTGCCAGCTGAGCTTACGGACCCAGTCGTCGAGCCAATCCAGGTGTCCTGCGGAGTAGACCGCGCCGACCAGTGCACCAATCGAGGTGCCGCACACAACGTCAGGGGCGTAGCCCGCCTGCTCCAGCGCGCGGATCACGCCAATGTGCGACCAGCCCCGCGCCGATCCGCTACCCAGAGCCAGCCCGATTCGGGGGCGGTGAACTTCATTAGCATGCATGAGAAATCAGAATGCGTAACGATTTCAAGAAGGCAAGAAATGCAGTACCGCGATGATTAGTCCGGCTCACAAAGCTTGCATTCATTGGTAGGGATCAGCGTTCAGCGACGCCCGCCCAGCAGGTTACCGCCGATCTTCAGCAGATCGCCAATGTCCAGTTTGCCGTCGCCATTCTGATCCAGCACGGCATTCAATAGCCCGCCACCCAGGCCGCCCTGGTTTTGTACTTGCGCGCGCTCTTGGCCCAGCACATTGCCCAGGCTGTCGGCGTCCATGTTGCGTGCTGCCACCTGCTTCGCCAGCGCAGCCATCACGATGGGTGCCAGGATTTTAAGAAGGTTGCCAGCCTGCCCACTGCTCATACCGGTGGCTTGGCCCAGGCCGCTTTCTGCGCGTGGTTGAGCGTCCCCGAAAATGTGCCCCAGGATCCCGCCGGCGTCCAACTGCTTGCTGGCGGGTGCTGAGCCTCCCAACAGGCCGCCCAGCAAGTCGCCTATTCCGCCCAAGCCACCCAACCCGCCCGCGCTGGCAGATTGCCCGCCGCCCAGCAACCCCCCGAGCATGCCACCCAGGTCCATCGACCCGGCGCCAGCATGGTCACGTTGCAACGCATTGAGCAGTGCATTCGCACCGCCAGGCTGCTCGGCATTGTTGCCCAGCGCGCCCACCAGCATCGGCACCGCAGCCGCGATTGCATTGGCGGTCGTGTCTTGATCAGTGCCCAATTGCTGGGCAATCTGGCTTGTGGGCCCGTCTTGGAGCTGACTCAGCAGTTCATCAAGGAGTGAGTTGTTCATGGCGGTAGCCTACTAGACTGGTGTAGAGGAAATGAGTGCATGGTACGCCCTTGTGGGCGACAGGTTGTCAAAAATCGAACACCCCGGCATCGGGCACGACCCCAGAACCACAGAGTCTCAATCTGAGGCGACCTGCAGGGCAAAACTGCAAAACGTGCACGTCTTTAAAACCAGGGAAAATATAAATTCACAGCTAAATTGCAATTTGATATATAATTAACGCGGTTGCGGTAGTGAAATGCGGTTTTCGCAGTCACCCCAACATCCATCTGATGCGATAAAAAACGTCATGGTGGTTGTAATTGGCGATTCATTTCGCTCAGTTGGTCTGTAGAGCTGCAGCCAACCAAGTCCCTGATGCTCACGCAGCCTGATTCAAGTCTGCGTTCCTGAATGCACTAGATTCCAAAGTTCGCTATTTCCATGGGCAAGTACGTCGTTTCGCCCGCGACACACCAGACAGACTGTGGCCGCTTCCGCGCCTCATTTTCAGTCCATCGATCCCAGGGCAACGGCAGTTACTGCCGAGTAGTCCGCTTTGACAAGGTCTTTGCTTCGCGCAACGCTGCCAAAGTCTTTGCAGTCACCCAAGGTTGGCTGCAAACGAGCATGTCTCACCCCCCGTTTGCTAATGATCTGATTAGCTCAGATCCTACTAACCCTACTCTGGCGCTTCGGAAACCCGAGCCGCGCCCAATTACCCCAACGGTGTGCTATTCGTTGCACGCTATTTTTCAGAAAGGCTCTACCATGAGCAGCAAGATTTATGTGGGCAACCTGCCCTACTCCGTCACTGATTCCAGCCTGGAAAGCAATTTTGCCGAGTTTGGCAACGTTTCTTCCGCCAAGGTCATGATGGATCGCGAAACAGGCCGTTCCAAAGGTTTCGGGTTTGTGGAAATGGCTTCTGCCGAAGTCGCCCAAGCCGCCATCTCCGCTCTCAACGGCATGTCCGTCGATGGCCGCTCTATTGTTGTTAACCTGGCCCGCCCTCGCGAAGAAGGCAGGGGTTCGGGTGGCTACAGCCCCGCTGGCTACAAAAGCTCAGAAAGTCGTTCAGACGTTGGCTATGGCAATGGCGGCTACGGCGGCGGTCGCTACTAAACCTGGCAACCCCCCAAAAAAACCGGCTCTCCTGAGCCGGTTTTTTTGGCCCATGAAGGCGCACCCTCACCCGACTCCTAGGTCGAACCAACACGGTCGCCCGCGCGCCGATTCAGCCAACGCGCCACCACTTGGCGTCTGGACGTGTCGCACACCCATTGCACACCGACACCCACCGCCAGAGCAGCGAGCCAGGCAAGCGCCACGAACAGCCACGCGACGGCCATGCCCTCAAGGTCAAACTTTTCCCAGAGGCCGCTGACGATAATGATCACGGCAAAATGGCTGACAAACATGCTGTAGGAGACATCGCTGAGGTATTGAATGCCCTTGCGAATGAAACTGACGGTGTGGTGCCACTTGATGTGAGACAGAGCATGCAAGCTGAACGAGGTGATCAGCGCCAGCGCAGGCCGCGCCCTCGGGTCGGAGAACCAGTCAAGCAACAGAAGCACCACAGTAACCACCAGCCACCTACGAGCACGTGAGCTGTCGCGTGACCACGCCACCAATGCCCCCAGCCCGTAGGCGGACAGGTAGTAAATGGCCCACACATCCAGCGCGGGCTCGCGACTGAAGACGTGTATGGATGCCATAGTGGCTATCGCCACAATGGCAGGCGCGAAAGACTCGGACAACGGACGTTCGAACTTGTGAGCAACGTGAGCGAGCATTACGAACAGCCCAAACAACTGCATGTCTATGGCTACATACCATGCGCCAGCGGACATGGATGGAATGCCCAGCACATCTTGCAGAAAAAAGATGCGCAAGAAACACCCCTATGCTGGGCAGCGGAGAGAGCCAGTCTTCATTGGACAATTCGCTGCCAAGCCATAGCGTGGCAAGTACGACCAGAATCAATGCCACGCCCAGTTGGGGCGCCAATCTGAGATAACGCTTCCAGATCAGCGGTGCGATCGCCTCGCCTCGTTGCTTGCTGACCGATTGCGCCGCCAGGAAGCCGCCAATGACCAGGAACGGTTGCACCGCCAAGCGCCCATCTTCTTCTATGAATTCCACGAGCCGCGGCCAGGCCATTGCGATCCAGTCGGTCATCGGCGTGTAAAGCGAAAGGTGGTGCAGCACGATGACTTGTGAAGCCAACGCCTTGATAGTGTCAATGACTGCTGATCGATTCATCTGATTCCTGGCGTTAGGGTTAAGGCAACGCTGAATAAATCCTCGCATGCGGCGCATCCCCGGACTTGGGCGGTCTGCCGCGTTGAAAATCCTCCCGATACCGCCCGGCATCGCTGCGGTTTTCGCCTTGCACCCCATCCCGATCCAGGGCGCGAAGCATCGCGGAGACTCATTCAGCGTCGCCTTAAACCGTGATGCTGGCGCATTGTGCCCGGCCTGCCCTGTCATAGGCTTGACACAATACAATACAACAATTCAATAATCTTTTAATTATCGAATACACGAAGATCATGAAAGTTGGCATCAATGGCATGGGACGCATCGGCCGCTTGGCACTGCGTGCGGCATTTGGCGCAGCCGAACGCCCGAGCGAAGACCCACGCGCCGGCCATCGGCTGGAGGTTGTGCATCTGAATGAGATCAAGGGTGGTGCGGCGGCCACTGCACATCTGCTGGCGTTTGACTCGGTGCAAGGCAAATGGCGCGAGCACATACGTGCCGACGGCGAAGATGCGGTGATGGTTGGCCAGCATAAATTGTCATTCACGGCCCATGCTTCGCCCAACGAGATTCCCTGGGGCGAACTGGGTGTGGACGTGGTTCTGGAATGCACCGGCAAGTTCCTCAGCCCGGAAACCCTGCAAGGCCACCTGGATCGAGGCGCCAAGCGCGTGATCGTGGCGGCACCCGTGAAAGTGGGCGGTGTGCTGAACATGGTGGTGGGGGTGAACCACGAATTGTACGACCCCGCACAGCACCACATAGTAACCGCCGCTTCTTGCACCACCAACTGCCTTGCGCCCGTGGTGAAGGTGGTGCACGAACATTTGGGCATCAAGCACGGCCAAATCACCACGATTCACGACCCGACGAACACTAACCTGGTGGTCGATGCGCCGCACAAGGATCTGCGCCGTGCCCGCAGTGCCATGCTGAGTCTGGCGCCCACCACGACGGGCAGCGCCACTGCAATAGCACTCATTTACCCTGAACTCAAGGGCAAACTCAACGGCCACGCCGTGCGCGCCCCAGTTCTTAACGCCTCGCTGACCGACTGCGTGTTTGAACTGCAGCGCCCGACCACGGCCGAAGAGGTGAACGCATTGTTCAAGCAGGCCGCCGATACCTACCTGGCGGGCATTCTCGGGTACGAAGAGCGCCCGTTGGTCAGCGCTGATTACGCGCGCGACACACGCTCATCCATTGTGGATGCGCTCTCGACCATGGTGACCGACGGCACCTTGCTCAAGGTCTATGCCTGGTATGACAACGAGATGGGCTATGCCTGCCGCATGGTGGACCTGGCTTGCCACATGGAACAGGTTGGCATTTGAGCATGCAGAACGCCGCGCGCAATTACGCCATTGTCACCGCCGCCTATTGGGGCTTCACCCTCACAGACGGCGCGCTGCGGATGCTGGTGCTGCTGCACTTTTATCGGCTCGGTTACTCTCCGTTCGCCCTCGCATTTCTGTTCCTGCTTTATGAGGCGGCCGGTGTGCTGGCTAACCTTATCGGCGGATGGCTGGCAACTCGCTACGGCATTACGCGCATGCTCACCGTCGGCTTGCTCACACAGATCGTCGGCTTCACTTTACTATCGCAGCTTGACCCGACCTGGACGGTAGCCATGTCTGTAGCCTGGGTGGTTCTGGCGCAGGGCGTGTGTGGTGTTGCCAAGGATTTAACCAAGACGGCCAGCAAATCAGCGATTAAGGTTACACAGGCTGCCGCCAAGGAGCAAGACAACGGCCAGTTGTTCAAATGGGTAGCCTGGTTCACCGGCAGCAAAAACGCGATGAAGGGTTTTGGCTTCTTCCTGGGCGGCGTGCTGCTGCAAACACTGGGCTTCCAGGGCTCGCTGTGGTTGATGGCAGGTTTACTGGCTCTGGTCCTGCTGGGCGTGGTGACCTCGCTGCCGAAGATGATGGGCAAGAGCACGGCATCAAAGTCGGCCAAGGAGTTATTTGCCAAGAACGCCGGCATCAACGGGCTCGCTGCAGCGCGGGTGGTTCTGTTTGGCGCCCGAGACGTATGGTTTGTGGTGGGTGTGCCCGTGTTCTTGTACTCGCAAGGCTGGAGCTTCACCATGGTGGGCGGCTTCCTGGCTGCCTGGACGATTGGATACGGCTTGGTTCAGGCGCTGGCGCCGCAGATTGTCAGGCGCAGCTCAGATGGCTTGAGCGCCGAGGTGCCGGCTGCGCGACTGTGGTCGGCCATACTGGCCCTGGTGCCCATGGGCATTGCGGCTGCCGTTGCTTTGAACATTCCGCATTTGCAGTGGGTGGTGGTGGGAGGCCTGGCCCTGTTCGGCGTGGCTTTTGCGGTCAACTCGTCAGTGCACTCTTACTTGATCCTGGCCTACGCGGGATCCGAGAAAGCGGCAGAAGACGTGGGGTTTTACTACGCGGCCAACGCCCTGGGCCGTTTCTTTGGCACGCTCATGTCGGGCCTGCTCTATCAATGGGGCGGCTTGATGTATGCCCTGCTGGGCTCGGCGGTCATGCTGGTGCTGTGCTGGTTGATTACGCTGTACTTGCCGATCAAAGTACAAAAAACTGCCTTGGCGGCATCGTAGCCAAGGTTTCAGGAGAAAGCATGAACGAACCCGATGTGGTCAAGGCGTTAGGCGCTCTGGCGCAAGAAACCAGGCTCAAATTATTCCGTCTGCTGGTGGTGGCTGGGCAAGAAGGGCTCACGCCCAGTCACATGTCCGAGCGTCTGGAGGTCGCGCCCGCAGCTTTGTCTTTTCACCTTAAAGAACTGAACCACGCAGGTCTGGTGAGTGCCCAGCGCGATGGCCGCAACCTCATTTACCGGGCAGAGTTTTCTGCCATGGACGAGTTGCTCGCCTTCCTGACCGCCGAATGTTGCCAGGGCGAACCTTGCCTGACTTCGATCGCCTCTACAAATTGCTCAACCAGCTGCTCACCCACCCGCTCCTGTTAAGGACTCAAAATGTCTTCTCACGTCTATAACGTCCTGTTTTTGTGCACCGGAAACTCGGCGCGAAGCATCATGGCTGAAGCTGTGCTCAACCAGCTGGGTGCCGGCAAGTTTCGCGCCTATAGCGCCGGCAGCCATCCTGCAGGCAAGGTCAACCCATATGCCCTGGATCTTCTCAGGCGCAATCACTTCAGCGTGGAGGGACTCAGGAGCAAGAGCTGGGACGAGTTCTCGCATTCCAACGCACCTGCGATGGATTTCATTCTGACCCTGTGCGACAGAGCCGCCGGTGAAGTCTGCCCCCTGTGGCCGGGCCAACCCATGTCGGCCCACTGGGGTGTAGAAGACCCGGCTGAGGTTGAGGGAACGGACGAGCAAAAAAACAGGGCCTTCACTTCTGTTTTCATGACTTTGCGAACCCGCGTTGCGCTGCTGGTGAACCTGCCGATTGAAAAGCTGGACAAGCTTTCACTCCAATCGGAGTTGCACAGCATTGCAAAGCAGCGCGGCTAAGGTTCAGCTGAGCCTCAGTGTTGGCCAAGCCCGCTGAGGCTTGGCTTTGTTCATTGTAGGAACTGCTTTGGCAGAGATAAGCCCATCGAGGCTAAAGCCGCTCCTAAGGGTGGATCAAAAGTCAACAAGTGAACAAATGAACAGTATTGGGATTGAACTCAAGATGAAAAAGGGACAAGTTCATGGGTTTGTTTGAGCGATTCTTGACCGTGTGGGTGGCGCTAGGCATTGGCGCCGGGGTCGCTTTGGGTCTCTGGTGGCCCGGTCTGTTTCAGACCGTGGCGGCCATGGAATACGCCCAGGTCAACTTGGTCGTGGCCGCGTTCATCTGGGTCATGATTTACCCCATGATGATTCAGATTGACTGGCATGCGGTCAAAGACGTCGGCAAGCGCCCGCAAGGTTTGCTGCTGACACTGGTCATCAACTGGCTGATAAAACCCTTCACCATGGCTGCACTGGGCGTACTGTTTTTCAAGTACCTGTTCGCGCCTTGGGTGGACCCGCAGTCGGCCAGCGAATACATTGCTGGCATGATTTTGCTGGGCGTGGCACCTTGCACCGCCATGGTGTTTGTGTGGAGCCAGCTCGTCAAGGGCGACGCCAACTACACCCTGGTGCAGGTGTCAGTGAACGACCTCATCATGGTGTTCGCCTTTGCACCCATTGCGGCTCTCTTGCTGGGCGTGACTGATGTCACCGTGCCATGGGAGACGCTGGTGCTGTCCACCGTGCTTTACGTGGTGTTGCCGCTCATGGCGGGCATGCTCACGCGGCATCTTCTGCTTAAACGATCAGCTCAGGCGGTAAGTTCTTACGTGACAAGGCTCAAACCCTGGTCGGTCCTGGGCCTGATTGCCACCGTGGTGTTGCTGTTCGGGTTTCAGGCCCAGACCATCGTCGCGCAGCCCGGGGTGATCGCGCTGATTGCGGTGCCACTTGTCCTGCAGTCCTACGGAATTTTCTTTATCGGCTGGTGGGGTGCGCGGATGCTGAAACTGCCTCACGATATAGCCGGGCCCGCCTGCCTCATTGGCACCTCCAACTTCTTTGAACTGGCAGTGGCCGTGGCCATTTCGCTGTTCGGATTGAACTCAGGCGCGGCCCTGGCTACTGTGGTGGGGGTGCTGGTAGAGGTGCCCGTCATGCTGTCGCTGGTGGCCATAGTCAACGCCTGGCGCCCCGAGTCTGAAAACAACACTACCCTCCCAAATCGAGCATGACCGTCAGAGCCATTGACCCCCTTCCAAAGTGTCAAAAGCGTGCAAATCTTGGTGGGAAAGAAATCGGAGTTTAGATAGGAAATGCTGGCTAACGTGTCTAAGCCCTGCTCGACTTCCACCTCCCACCCACTGACCGATGTGCCTGCCGTGTCAGTGGAGCACTTCCGCGCACCAGCCCCAGAGGATCTCAGCCAACCCGTTCATTCCGTTCATCCGCCGCGCATCCTGCTGCTTTACGGCTCACTCCGTGAGCGTTCTTTCAGCCGTTTGCTGGTCGAAGAGGCAGCACGCCTGCTCCAGGCCATGGGCGCTGAAGCGAAGGTGTTCAACCCCACCGGGCTGCCTTTGCCGGATGACGCTCCCGACAGCCACCCAAAGGTGCAGGAGCTTCGCAGCCTCGCGCAATGGTCTGAGGGCATGGTGTGGTGTTCGCCTGAACGCCACGGCGCCATGACGGGCATCATGAAAACCCAGATCGACTGGATTCCCCTGTACTCAGGGGCCGTGCGCCCCACGCAGGGGAAGACGCTTGCTGTGATGCAAGTCTCGGGCGGCTCGCAGTCGTTCAATGCTGTAAACCAGATGCGTGTGCTGGGGCGATGGATGCGTATGCTCACCATCCCGAATCAGTCCTCCGTCGCCAAGGCGTTCCAGGAGTTTGGCTCGGACAACCGAATGAAGCCTTCAAGTTATTACGATCGTGTGGTGGATGTCATGGAAGAGCTGGTCAAGTTCACATGGCTCACGCGGGACCTTTCTCCGTACCTGGTAGACCGCTACAGCGAGCGTAAAGAATCGGCGGAGAAGCTGTCAGAGCGCGTCAATCTTCCAAAAGCCACGTGACTGAATCCACGCCGGGCACTACCCTGCCGCCTGATTCTGGTCAAACCGCCCTGGAGCCTGTCGGACTTGGAGCGCCGAAAGCGAAAATGGGACCCAGCGAGGACAGTTTTTGCAGGATTCGCAGGCCCATAGCCCAGCTATGGGTCAAGAAGACTGCGAAAAATGGACCGCTGCGGCCCATTTGCAGCCGGCGATTTCCAAGTCCGACAGGCTCCTTGCCACTTATCCACAAAAATCGTGGACAAGCATGGGGATAACCATGTGCAATTCGCCGCACACGAAGGCACGGCGCGGCCTGCCACTGAACTGCCCCTAAACGGATGGAGACAATGTCAAAAATTCCTCATTGGAGCCATGCACTTAGCGTCCGCAACGCGCAGCTTGATGAGCAACACATCATCTTGACTGAGTTGTCCAAGGAATTAATAAGTCTCGCCAGAGACGAGTCGTTAACCGATACGCGAATTCTTGAGGTGCTACAGGAGTTTGCGGGCTATGCCAAGCGACATTACGAGCTTGAAGAGGGTGTTTTGGCCGCGAATCAGTGCCCGACGCTTGACGAGCACACGAAAACACACCGTACCGCAGAAGAAGAGCTAAAGAGATGGATAGACGCGGCAAAGTCGTGCAGGCTGGACAGACCAGCCATAGCGGCCTATTTTGAAGACTGGATGCAACACCATCTTGCTGAGACCGACATGCCTGCGAAGGAATACCTGAGCCACACGGTGAGGCGGGCCTAAGACTTTGCTTCCTTCAAACCGGCATGAATGAACTGGGGGTATCGTGTTGGGCATGGCTGCGCTCAGCTAAACCTACTCAATCTCCCTTCAAGCTGTCCTGGCGGCAGACCAATGATCAAGGGCCAGAATTAGAGTCAATTAGGGCTCGAGAATCAGGTTCAAGCTTGTGATGCTGTCAGCCGTCGTCAGTGTCACTGCTGGTGGAGTGCTCTGCGTTGAGTAACCCAGTGCACTGGCCCACACGTCGTACTTGCCAGCCGATGCCGTATCAGCGGCAAATAGCATTGGACCAGTCGCCACATAGGGTGCCCTTAACGGCGCCGCCAGAGGCAAGGAAAGGCTGTATGCGGCGCTGAGCGGATCGACGGGCATCCAAGCCACGTCCAGTTTCTGACCGGTACTCAACATCTGCTGAACGCTCACAGCAGCCTCCGTCAGAGGGAGACTGGATGCATTTGTCACGACGCCAGAAACAATGGCTGATGGCGAAGCCACCAATGGAATGGGTTGAAGTGCGGAGTTGAGCGTTGTTGTGCCGGCTGCCAAAGACACCGGAACGCCCGTAATGGCTGCGGTGGTCAGGTCTTTGCCGGCTACCACCACGGTGTAGTTTGTATTTTCTGGCAAATAGGCCAAGACAAATTTGCCGCTGACCGCGTCGGGCACGGTGGCACGCAGGTTGTTGTCAGGGTCTCGCGTAGAAACCACAACACTGGAAGCCAATGCCGGATTGACGTAGCCGACTATCGCTGTGGTCAATCGTTTGATGACCGACACCACAGGCTTGAGGTTGTAGTTGCCTGAGTTTCCGGCCCGAACGACGGATTTACAGGCATCGAAGTCCAACACCATATCGGCCACTTGCCCGCCAACTACGTCAAAGTTGGCCTTCAACTTGAACCCACTTTGCTGACCGCTGGGAGTGCGCAACGGAACCTCATTGCCCGAACCCGACAACACCAAAGCATTCGACAACGGCTGTGCAGGCGTTGGGTTTGACGGGTTGTCTGCCAATACCAAGCGAATCTGCTGGTAATTGCCGGCAGCAAGCGGAAGCGTGCCCAACTCCTGCAACACACCATTGGTCAATCCAAGCAAATCGACCCGCTGAGGTTCGATGGCCAGTTCGCTCCAGCCTGCATCGCTTTCAGTTGCGGTCGCACTCTGATGCACGCGGATCTTGGTTACCGTGACAAAAACGTGCTCGTAGCCGCAAGCTGGCGCATCGGTCATGGCAAGTTTGAGCGTACCCAAATTTGCTCCGCCATCATCTCCCCCTCCTCCACAGGCTACCAAGCCAGAAGTGAGCAACGCAAGGCAGCTCAATCGCACCACTTTGGAAGAAAGAATTTTTCTTGTCGGCTTCATAAGGGTACCTACTCGGCTATTGAGATAGTTTCATCGTAGGGCGGACGTGTCGACTTCGAAGTTACAGACCGTAGTGCGCGTATTGCCCGCCATGCTATGAGGCCTGCACTAACGACATTACTTTTCGCCACAATCATGTCGCATTCAGACGTAACAGAAACACTTTGAAACCAGCGATCTTCGAGGGCATGTGGCCTTTCTGATTAAGCATCCGTGACCGGCCTGGATGTTTCATAGCTAGTTCAGAGATGCATTACTGAGCAATTGTCGTGCGACTAAAATGCTTTATTACCAAGTGGTTCCCCTCGTGTGTGCAAAGCCAAATTCTTGCGAGAACCCAAAGTCAATAGATAAGCCACGCCAGCCCGGCCTGTTATTTGCACGCAACGCAAGAATCGCGTTGCCATCTGGTCCCCTCATGTCACAGCTTTCTGCCCTTGCAAAAGGGCTGCTCCTTTTAGCCGCTGCAATGCTTGCCTTGCCGACGGCGCTCGCGGCCGGCAAGCTTGCCGCGCAAGATGTGACCGCACTGGCCGGCACATGCGTCAACTGCCACGGTCCGAATGGGCGATCCACTGGCGCGATACCAAGCTTGCAGGGTCAACCGGCCAATCGTCTATTGATGCTCATGCAATCATTCAAGAACGGTGAACAAGCCAACGCAACCGTGATGACACGGCTCATGAAAGGCTACGACGACGACCAGATCCAGGCACTGGCCCAATGGTTCTCTGCCAGGGAGACCAAGTGATGTCGGTGTCGTTCACAAGGCGCAATATTCTCAGTGGAGCGGCCGCGGGGCTCTCCTCCTTGGTGCTGCCCTCACTGGTTCACGCGCAAGCTGGGGCTGCCCATGTGGTCGTTGTCGGCGGGGGGTTTGGCGGAGCCACTGCCGCACGTTACCTGAGGCTCCATGCGCCACAAGTCCGGATCACACTGATCGAGCCGGAAAAGCGCTTTTACACGTGCCCATTTTCCAACATGTATCTGGCCGGGCTCCGCTCTTGGGACAGCATCGGCCACAGCTTCGATGGTCTGCGCGCTGCCGGCATCGAGGTGGTGCACGCTCTTGCGGAAAACGTGGACGCCAGTACACGCACCATCAAACTTTCGACCGGGCAAACCTTACGCTGGGACCGCCTGGTGCTTTCGCCCGGCGTTGACATGCGCTGGAATGCACTGGAAGGCTATGACGCGGCAGCCGCCGAACTCGCCCCGCATGCCTGGAAAGCAGGCGAGCAAACCAGACTTCTGCGCCGGCAACTCGAAACCATGCCAGATGGCGGCATTTTCGTCATGGCCATTCCAGAAAACCCCTTCCGCTGCCCGCCTGGCCCCTACGAGCGGGCAGCTATGGTCGCTCACTATTTCAAGCAGCACAAGCCGCGCAGCAAAATTTTGCTACTTGATGCCAAAGACAACTTCTCAAAGCAGGCGCTGTTCCAGCAAGGCTGGAAGGCCTTGTACGGCGACATGATTGAGTGGGTCAAGCAATCGGATGACGGCCAAGTGATGCGCGTAGATGCCAAGGCGCTGGAGGTTGAAACCGCATTTGGCACGCGCCACAAGGCTAATGTGCTCAACGTCATTCCGCCTCAGAAGGCCGGCTTCATCGCTGAACGTGCTGGCGTGGCCAATGCCAGTGGCTGGGTCCCGGTGAAGGCAGACAGCTTTGAGTCCACGCAGGTGAAGGATATCTTTGTTCTAGGCGACGCCACCATTGCGGCCCCTATGCCAAAGTCAGGTTTTGCAGCCAACACGCAAGCCAAAATGGCCGCTGCCGTGATCGCTGCGGATCTGCTTGGCCGCGACAAACCAGTGCCATCGTACGCCAACACCTGCTACAGCCTCATCGGCCCCGGCTACGGCATCTCCGTGGCGGGGGTCTACCGAACAGAGAACGGAAAAATCGTAGAACCAGCAGGCTCCGGGGGCGTGAGCCCACTTGATAGCAATGCAGCTTATCGTGCCTCCGAAGCGCGCTACGGCGAGGCTTGGTACGCAGCGATGAGCGCTGACATCTGGGACCGCTGACACCATGACTCTGATCTGGGCTGGGTTTCTGCTGGGTTGTGCCTTCGGTGTAGCGGCTCGCCTGGGCCGTTTTTGCCTTACGCGCGGGCTGAGTGAATATCACGCCGGCCGGGAAGCCCCCGCACTGGGAGCCTTCGCGCTCGCCATGGCAGTAGCGTTGCTAACCACACAGGCACTCGCATGGCGTGGCATTGTCGATATGAGCACCGCGCAAGTGGTGCGTACACAGTTTTCAGCGGGTGGCGTGCTAATTGGCGGAATGCTGTTCGGCACCGGCATGACACTGGCACGCAGTTGCGGCGCACGGGCGCTGGTGCTGTTGGCCGGCGGCAACCTGCGGGCATTGGTCACCCTGCTGTGCCTCGGCTTGGCGGCGCAGGCCACGCTCACCGGCGTGCTGGCGCCGGCACGGCAGTGGGCGCAGAGCCTGGGAACGATCAGCCTATCGCATGCCACGCTACCGCAGTGGCTGCAAACTCTCGGCGTACCCAGTGGCGGCGCATCGTTCGGAATCGCTATTGCTCTTGCCCTCCCGCTACTGCATTTTTCCCTGCGGCGGTCTGCCCGACGCGGGAATGCTCCGGGGCTTTTGTGCGCTGCCGCGATTGGGGCGCTGGTTGCAGCAGGCTGGTGGATGACCGCCACCATGAACGAGGATCCATTCGAACCCGCACCGCTTACCTCGCTCAGCTTCATCGGGCCTGTCGCGGAAGGCTTGCTTTATCTTCAACTGTCGGTAGGTAGAGAGCTTAGCCTCGGGCCTGCCATTGTGGCCGGCACGCTCACCGGGGCATTTGTTGCTGCACTGATCTCGCGCAGCGCCCGCTGGGAAGGCTTCGATAATCCTGCCAGGCTGGCCGCCTCGGCCTTAGGCGGCTGTTTGATGGGCTTTGGAGGTGTGCTGGCCGTGGGATGCTCCGTAGGCCAAGGACTCTCTGGCTTTTCAAGCCTGGCCTTGGCCAGTGCGCCAGCGTGTATCGGCATTGTGGTTGGGGCACTGATCACACTGCAGGTCCAATCAATTTTCTTGCCCGGTCCTATTCAAACCGGATTCACCCGCATTTGAAGGTTTGGCCATTTGAGGATTTGGTCATCTGAGTAATTGGTCATCTGAACCAAGTCCTGAACATGCCACCCACTGTCATAAGGAGTTTGCCATGCAACGCCGCAGTTTCCTGATCGCCCCGCCCGCACTTGCCCTAGGGGCTATCGCCACCTCCGCCATGGCGGCGCCAACCATCATTAACGCTCAGACACGCATTCTTCCGCGAGAGGGCAGCAAGCCCAGAATCGTGATCTGTGGCGGAGGCTGGGGCGGCATGACTGCCGCGCGCTACCTGCGCGAACTGATTCCCAATTCCGACGTAGTGCTGCTGGAGCGCAACGCCACATTCTGGTCCGGGCCGATGAGCAACAAGTGGCTCGTTGACATTGTGAATACGGACTTCGTGAACCACGACATGCTTCGGCCAGCCAACCGCTACGGTTACAAGCTGCTGAATACCAACGTCATCGGTTTCGAGCGCGACAAGCGCTTGGTTAGAACCGCGCATGGCCTCATTGAATACGATTACCTGATTCTGTCAGGCGGTATTCGCGATGCCTGGGACGCCTGGTTCGGCGACGACGAACGTGCGATCGACTACACGCGTGCGCACTACGCCAGCGCCTACATTCCCAACCAGCAGATGCTTTCGCTCAAGCGCAAGGTCCAGGACTTCAAAGGCGGCACGCTGGTAATGACGCTGCCACCGCCGCCCCACCGCTGCCCACCCTCCCCTTATGAGCGTGCGTGCCTGATTGCCTCGCACATCAAGAAGAACAAGATTCCCGGAAAAATTGTCATTCTAGATCCCAAACCGAAGATTGCACCCATCGGAGTAGGCTACAAACAGGCCTTCGATGAACTGTACCCCGACATCATTACCCACGTACCCAACGCACGCGTACAGGAAGTCGACCCGTTCAACAAACGTATCAAGACGATGGCGGGAGAATTCAAATTTGATGACGCCATTCTCATGCCACCCCACCAAGCCGCGGGCATGGTCTGGCAAGCAGACCTGATCGGCAAGGATGCGGCAGGCAAACCCACAGGTTGGGCCGACATGCACCCGCGCTTGTTCCACGCCAATACTGATGACCGTGTGTACTTCGTGGGCGACTTGATGGGAGCGATCTCGCCCCAGTTTGGCCACTATCCGAAGAGCGGCCACGTTGCCAACTATATCGGCAGAATCGTAGCCAAAAACATAGCTCAGAGAATCGCAGGGCAGGAAGTGACCCCCATGCTGCCAGACAATCTCTGCTACATGATGGTCAACACGGAACCTCAGGAAGAGATCTCGGTCAAATTTGAATACGAGGTTGACGCCAAGGGCCAAGTTATCCAGCAACAGATCGACATGGATGTGCGCACGGCTGATCTGGTGAAGGAGGACTTCGCTTGGATCAACGACCGTTTCAAAGATTTCTTGGCCATTTGATACCCATGAGCTCATCCTCCATGAAAACGCGCAGGCACCTGGTGATGGGCGCGGCAGTAGCGGGCGCTGCGTCTGCCCTGCCTCTGCCCGCCTTGGCGCAAGCCAATAAGCTACCGGCCAACGACCCCTTGGCGCCTAACCCCGTCGAGTTCAATAACACAATGACTCGCTTCACCGGGGGCGCCAAGCCGCTCGGAGAAGGGCTGGTTCTGGATGTCCCACTTCTGGCTGACAACCCCAGCGCAGTGCCGGTCAAGGTCAAGGTGACCCTGCCGATCACTGAGAAAGACTGGTGCGAAGAAATCATTGTGCTGGCCGAACTCAACCCATCCCCTTTGGCCTGTCGGCTGTTTTTTTCCGCGGACACCGGCACAGCGGAGGCTGCGGTGCGCGTGCGACTTTCGCAGTCGCAAAATGTTCATGCCCTGGCGCGCATGAAAAGCGGCAAGATCCTCGCCGCCAAGCAATCCGTCACGGTGGCCGTGAGCGGCTGCGGTATGTAATGGCCGCCCAGGAAAAATCTATGACCAAGCCACCGCGTATCTGGATCAGCAGTACCTCGCCGAAAAAGGCGATGTGCTGCGCGTTCGCGCTCAGATTGAACACATCATGGAAAGCGGATTCCGCCGCGACTCAGACGGCCGACCAAAGCCCCGCAATATCGTGACGACCTTTGAAGCCCGTCTCGGAAAATCACTGCTGTTCAAATGGGAACCGGGCGTCTCAGTGGCACAAAATCCCTATGTCGAGTTCACCTTCTTGGCCCGCGAGAGCGGCGAACTGCACATGCTCTGGAAGGACGACGAGGGAAAAACCCTGGAAGCCCGCAGAAACATTGCTGTCAGTTGAGTTTCATTTTTATTTTCTGTGACTCTCCTCGTCTCAGAGCACAAGAGAGCGAGGGTTCAAAAAGCTGCGGGGCGACGCGCGCCTTGTGACCCGACTCGCACCTGACGGGAAACTCTCAGGGTTCGATTACGGATACCCTCGCCCAATTGCCGCGCTTTTTCGTTGACTTTCGCGGACTAATCCCTATAGATCAGACTCCGAAGATAGTCAAAAAGTGCAGAGGTCTGGTCTAACGAAGCACGGCCTTTCGCAGGACCTCCACTGAGGCATTCAGAATGCCTACCAGTCGCGTTTCGTCTTGCACAATTTCTTGCATCGGCCCACCAATGCTGAGGGTCATTGGCTTGGTGTGACGGGGCACAGGTATCAGAATCGCAAGCGCCGAGGCACCTGCGACCGATGTACCAAGCGAGAGTGCGTAGCCCTTAGAACGGCATGCTTCGCGCTCACGCAAAACATCTTCAAGTGAAAGCACAAGGTTGGGGTCAGGCTCAGTGGCATTTACGCGCCGCAGCAGCAAGGCAACCTCACGTTCAGTCTTGAGTGTCAACAACATCTTTCCCGTGGCACTGCGAAATAGCGGTCTCAGGGAACCCGTCTTGGCCGTGAATCGGTTGGGTCTTGTGGCTTGTAGTACGTGCAGGTAGCGCACATGCAGACCCTGCTGCATGCCTACCATCACGGTGTGCTCTGTCTCGCGATGCACGCCCTCCAGTAAGCGCATGAGGCTTTGCTCGCTGAATAGTTGGTCGCCAATCCACTCTGCCGTCAGCAGCACTCGGACACTGGGCGTATACATGCCGGTGCGCTCATCGTGATCGTACCAACCAGCTTCCGTCAGGTCGCGCAGGAGAACCGACGTGCTGGACTGAGGATATCCAAGCGATTGCGAAATTTCCTTGATCGTGGACGGACGCCGCACCTCCGCGAAAAATTCCAGAAGCTCCATTGCGCGACGCGCTGACTTTACCGCAGGCGAACTCATACACGTATGTGATTTTCAATCATATAAGTGATTATGGCTAAAAGCCATGGGCTTCTCGCTACATTTCCACTCCATGCTTTCGAGTTCTAAGAAACCCACAAAATGAATCCAATGTCAGACGACACCCCGCGATTCAGCGCAAGGGATGGAATTGCCACCATCACGCTCAGCCGCCCTGCCCATCGCAACCGCCTGCACAATGAGGACTTGCAGGCCTTAATGAACGTGTTCGAACGGGTTAACGCGGACTGTTCGATACGCGTG